>CAMJHF010000009.1 GCA_946405435.1 uncultured Bacteroidales bacterium | reverse complement strand
AGAGGAAGAGGAAGAGGAAGAGGAAGAGGAAGAGGAAGAGGAAGAGGAAGAGGAAGAGGAAATGGAAGCGGAAATGGAAGCTGAAGTGGAAGCGGAAGCGGAAGTGGGAATGAGAGTGAGAGTAAAAGTAAAAATGAAAGTGGATACGGGCACACCGATCCCGGAGGGGGAAATGGGAGATATTTCGGAATAATGATGTATATTTGGCAAGATATTAAACTATTGCTGATGAGGCGGTTTTTCATAGTTATTTTTCTTCTGGTTTCTTCGTTTGCCGGGAGGGCGCAGGAGCAGGAGCGATATACCAATCCTGTTTTACACATGGATTACAGTGATCCGGATGTGTGCACGGCGCCGGACGGGTTTTGGATGACTGCGTCGTCGTTCAACTGCTTTCCGGGGCTGCCGATACTGCACTCTAACGACCTGGTACACTGGACGTTAGTCGGCAGTGCCCTGATAGACTACGAAGCTCCCCTGAAGCCGGGCGAAGGCGTGTGGGCGCCGGCCATTCGATATCTCGACGGCTGGTTCTACATCTTTGTCGGCGACCCGGACCGCGGCATCTTCATGGTCCGCACCAAGGATCCGCGCGGGCGCTGGGAAGCCCCCGTATGGCTTGTCCGCGGCAAGGGCTTCATCGACCCGTGCCCCCTTTGGGACGATGATGGCAGGGCCTGGCTCTCCCATGCCCTGGCCGGCTCGCGCGCAGGGCTCAAGAGCGTCATACTGCTGGCCCCCATGTCCCCCGATGGCACCTCGCTCACAGGGCCTTCACGCATAATCTACGACGGCCACGACACCCAGCCCACCATAGAGGGCACCAAGTTCTACAAGCGGGACGGTATGTACTACATCTTCGCCCCTGCCGGAGGTGTCGCTACCGGCTGGCAGACAGTACTGCGAAGCAGCCGCCCCGACGGTCCGTGGGAAGAAAGGATCGTCCTCGCTGAAGCAGGAACAGAAATCAACGGTCCTCATCAGGGTGCATGGGTGCATACCGCCGCGGACGAAGACTGGTTCATCCATTTTCAGGACAAGGGCGCTTACGGACGCATCGTCCACCTGCAGCCGATGAAATGGACCGCCGACGGGTGGCCCGTGATAGGAGAAGACACCGGCAAGGGCTACGGCAAACCGGTCAGCCAGCATACCGCGCCTGCCTACACCTCCGGCAGTCCAGCCGCCATCGGCAATCCGACAACCGCCAGCAGTCCATCCACCATCGTCAATCCTTCCACCTCCGGCAGTCCAGCCGCCGCCAGCCCGTCAAACCCGGACAAAGTCTACGGCTGCGACTGGAGTGCAACACCTTATGGACTCCCGCATGAATGGCAGTATCCTGCCGTGCCTCTCCCCTTCTGGCATTATGCCCTGCCCGACGGAGGAGTAAGACTCTACAGCGTGCTTCAAAGCCCCGACAGCCGGAACCTTTGGGACTGTCCCAATCTGCTTCAGCAGAAATTCCCCGCAGAAAGGTCCTCCATAACGGCTAAACTGACCTTCCGCCACAACCCGCGCACTTCGGAAACGGCCGGCTTCACGGTATCCGGCGAGGATTACGCCGGGCTAAGGCTCACGGCGTCCGAAAACGGCGCAACGCTGGAATGGATACTCTGCATCGATGCCGGCAAAGGGAGTTCCGAGCAGTGCTCGAAGCTGGCTGCGCTCAAGTGGACCAGGTCCCCACAGAGATTTCCGCTCGAGTCCCGTTCCGTGCCTTCCGTCAAGTATCCCGACAAACTCGAAACCACAGTATTCGTAAAGCTGGAAGTTGAGCCGAGGGCTGTCAAAGGCAATGTCCCCGATGCCATATGCCGATTCAGCTACAGCTTGAACGGCAAAAGGTACATTCCTGCCGGTCAGCCCTTTACGGCCGTTCCCGGCCGGTGGACAGGAGCAAAATGGGGCTTCTTCTGCAATAGGACCGCAGCCTGCAACGACGGCGGCTGGCTGGACGTCGAGGACCTTGAGGTCAGGACTCAATAATACTCGATATTGTAGCGGGTGAGGATGTCCATATGCATGAAGTTGTCCCTGCGGGCCGGCTTCTTGCCAAGGACGATGTAGTCGAACAGCGCCTGTATGCCCATGGCCACCTGCTCGTCGGGATGCTGTGCGATCAGCGCCGACACAGTCCCCCTTGCCAGGGCGTTCATGTTGGCGGTGAGATTGTCGAATCCAACCACCCTGCGGATCTGCGCCGGATGGCGCTCCAGCCAAGGGACTATCAAATAGATTCGGGAGTTGAACATAGCCACGTGCGTGGTGCCGGGAAAGGCCTCGAAGAAGTAATCGAGCTCCTGGTCGGTGCGCACCGGGTCGTCCGGGTCTATGAAAAGACTCCTCACGATACAGTCCGGGTAGTGTTCGTTCATGTAGTCCAAGAAGCCGGCACGGCGGATGACCGTGGGGTCCGACTGCCGGAAAGGGTCGCGCTTGACACGGACCACGAGCACCTCCGAGGCACTCCGGTCGACGGTAAGCTGGTCGGCGCAAAGATATCCGCTCTTGTACTCGGGCAGGCCATAGTAGGCCAGGTATCCATCCTCATCCTGCTTGGTGTCGAAGAAAACGTACGGGATGGAACGGGACCGGAGCTCGGCGGTGAGCATCTGGGTGCCCGGGCCGAACATCGGCGCCACGACTACGCCCGACGGGGAGCTGTCAATCAGCCTGTTGCAGGCGTCCTGGAAGGATGCGGCATCGCTGGGATTGTATTCGAACAGCTCCGTTTCGACGCCCAGCGGCCCCACGGTTCCCGAGGCCTTGCTGATTCCCTTGAGGGCTAGTTCCCAGAACGATCCCGGGCCGTGAAGCGGAATGAGTACCGCAATTCTGGGAGACACTCCCCTGGCAAGGGCGGAGGCGAAGACGTTGGGTTCGTATCCCAGTTCCTTGATTACCGCCATCACCTTGTCGTAGCTCTTCTTGGAGACTTCGCCGCGGTTGTGCAGCACCCGGTCCACCGTGCCCTTGGAAAGGCCGGACATACGGGCGATATCCATTATCGTTGGCTTTTCGGACTGAATCATAACAAGTGCAAATTTAACTATTTTTCACATTTTCCGTTACCGCGCACGAAATTTTTTCCGTTACCGTGCACGGAATCAAAAAAATATACTATATTTGCGACCGTAACACTATTATAATAACTAATGAAAACCAGCGTTTTCCTTTCTTTGATGCTCGCCACGGCCACACTGTGGTGCTGTTCCGGCGTTTCAGAATCCACGTCTGAGGCCATCCCGTTCGACATGCCCGACGTCCCCGCCCCGTCCATTCCGGAGCGGACAGTCAGCATCTGCGACTTCGGCGCCAAAGGCGACGGCCGGACCGTCTGCACCTCCGCCTTCGAGCAAGCCATCAGCACCCTCGCCGACAAAGGCGGCGGCCGCGTAACGGTCCCCGACGGAATATGGAAAACCGGCCCCATCACCCTCCGGAGCAACATCGAACTCAATCTCTCCGGTAACGCCATCATAGTTTTCGATCCCGACCAGTCGCTCTACCCCATAATCGACACCAATTTCGAGGGGCTCGACGTACGTCGCTGCCTCTCCCCCATCAACGCCGACGGAGTCCATGACATCGCCATCACCGGCGGCGGCGTCATAGACGGCAGCGGAGATGCCTGGCGCGAGGTCAAGCGCCGCAAGGTGTCCGACGACCAGTGGAAGCGCATCGTCGCCCGCGGCGGCTACGTGCCCGAAGACGGCAAGGCCTGGTATCCCGACGAGGGCTACTACAAAGCCCGCCTCACCGCCGGCAGCCTCAATTACCCCGACCCTTCGCTCGACGAGCAGGAAATCAAAACCTTCCTCCGCCCCGTCATGGTGTCGCTGAGAAACTGCGAAAGGGTGCTCCTGGAGGGCTGCACCTTCCAGAACTCGCCCTGCTGGAACATCCATCCCCTGTATTGCAATAATCTTATAATCAAAAACATAAACGTCCGAAACCCGCACTACTCCGCCAACGGCGACGGCATTGACATCGACGCCTGCGAGAATGTGCTCCTGTCCGGCTCCACCTTCGACGTGGGAGACGACGCCATCTGCATCAAGTCCGGCAAGGACGCCGACGGCCGCCGCCACGGCAAGGCCTGCCGCAACCTCGTCATCACCGACTGCACCGTGTATCACGGTCACGGCGGATTCGTGGTGGGCAGCGAAATGTCCGGCGGAGTGGAGAACATCCTCGTGAGGGACTGCCGCTTCCTGGGCACCGACGTGGGTCTGAGGTTCAAGAGCACCCGCGGCCGCGGCGGCCTGGTCAAAAACATCTGGTGCGAACGCGTATACATGAAGGACATCGTAACTAACGGCGTCATCTTCAACCTCTACTACGCGGGCGTCGCTGCAACGGAAATGACCAACGGAGTTTTCGAGCCTTACATTCCTCCGGTGGACGAGACAACTCCCGAATTCAGGGACTGCCACTTCAGCGGAATCGTCTGCTCCGGGGCCGATCAGGCCATCTACATCAACGGCCTGCCGGAGATGCCCGTCAGGAACATCGACTTCAGCTCATGCACATTCACATCCGGCAAGAATGCGGAAGTGAACTATGCCGAGAACGTAACATTCACCGACGTCACCGTTAACGGACAGACCTTATGAAACGATTCTTTCCCCTTGCAGCCATCGCCGCCTGGCTCGTACTGAGTTCATTCACCATACACCTCATGGGAGACAGCACCATGGCCGAAAAAGACCTTTCGGGCGGCAATCCCGAGCGCGGCTGGGGCATGATGTTCCAGAACTTCCTGGACGGCGGCGTGAAGGTCGTCAACTATGCCCAGAACGGCCGCAGCACCAAGAGTTTCATCGACAAGGGTCTCTGGGACAAGGTCTACAACGCCATCCAGCCCGGCGATTATGTCTTCATCGAATTCGGCCACAACGACTCCAAGGAATCCGATCCAGAGCGCTATGCCGCAGCCTGGGGGGCCTACCAGGACAACCTGCGCACTTTCATAGACGGAACGCGCAGCAAGGGCGGAATCCCCGTACTGCTCACCCCGGTAGCGCGCCGCTGGTTCAAGGAGAACGGGCTCGACCGCGGATGCCACGGCGACTACCCCGCCGCCATGAAGCAGGTCGCCGAACAGACCGGCACTCCCCTTCTGGATGTCACCACCGTAACGCTCGACTGGCTTGAGGGCCTGGGAGACGAGGCTTCAAAGGCCTACTTCATGATTTCCACCGGCAAGAACGACAACACGCATACAGTTGCATCAGGCGCCCGCAAGGTGACCGAAATCGTGTGCTCCCTGATCAGGAATCAGATTCCCCGGATAGCGGAACATCTTGTACACTACGACATTACCGTTTCCGCCGACGGCCACGGCGACTACATGACGGTCCAGGAAGCCGTGGACGCGATACCCAACTACAGCCACTCCGAAATCACCACCGTCTACATCCGCAAGGGCGTGTACAAGGAGTGTGTCATCATCCCCCACAGCAAATTCCGCGTACACTTCATAGGCGAGGAAGCCCAAACCACCGTCATCACAAACGACAACTACGCCAAGAAACTCTGGCCCGGCAGGGACTTTCCCGTCGGGACATCGGGCAGCGCCACGATATATATCCACTCCAGCTACCTGACCTTCGAGAACCTTACGTTCGAGAACTCAGCCGGCGAGGGCAAAGACATAGCGCAGGCAGTGGCAGTATTCACGGACGGCGACTTCCTCTTCTTCAAGAACTGCCGTTTCCTCGGCAACCAGGACACGCTCTACACCTACGGGCGCTTCGGCAAAGAGGGCGGAATCAAGCGCAACTACTTTCTGGACTGCTACATAGAAGGCACCACAGATTTTATCTTCGGTCCTTCCATAGCTTACTTCGAGAACTGCACGATCCACTCAAAGAAAAACAGTTACGTCACTGCAGCCTCCACTCTCAAGGGCCAGAAATACGGTTATGTTTTCAAGAACTGCACGCTCACTGCAGCACCGGGCATAGACAAGGTCTACCTGGGACGTCCCTGGGGAGCCTACGCCAAGACCGTGTTCATTGACTGCGAACTTGGCTCTCACATCCTTCCGGAAGGATGGCACGACTGGGAGAAGGAAGGCAAGCCCGACACCAAGAAGAACTCCTTCTATGCAGAATACGGCAGCCACGGGCCGGGAGCAGCAGGGCCTCGCGTAAAATGGGCGCACAAGATAAGCAGACGCAAACTGGCCGACTATAGTTTCGAGAGAGTAATGTTCCAGAAAGAGGACGGTATAGTTTGGAACCCCTACGACAACCGATGAAACGAATACTCATAATAACGGCCCTGGCCTTGACCGCATGTACGGCCAAGGCTCCGTTGTATTCAGATGTGGTCCGTTCCGAAATAGCCCGAAACCCCGAAGCCTCCTACATCGACGGCCAGCAGGGCAATCTGAAGTGGAACTACACTACCGGCCTGGAACTCAAGGCTTTCCTCGATGCCGCCATCATGGAAGGCAATGAGTCCCCCATCCGCTACGTCGACGCCTGGTATGACGACGTCATCGACTCCACAGGAGCAATAGGCGGGAAATACAAAAAGGGCAATTATTCCCTTGACCACATCTGCCCCGGAAACACCCTGTTCTCGCTCTACGACATCACCGGCAAACCTGAATACCGCAGCGCCATGGACAGCCTGTACCAGCAGCTGAAAGAGCAGCCGCGCACGCCCCAGGGTGGATTCTGGCACAAGAAAATCTATCCCGGCCAGATGTGGCTCGACGGCCTCTACATGGCCCAGCCCTTCTACGCACAGTACACCATGCGCTATGTTCCGGAAGAAAACCGCGCACAGAACATAGCCGACATCACCAGGCAGTTCAGCCTTGCATACGAACATTGCTACGACCCCGCCACCGGGCTTCTCCGCCACGCATGGGACTCATCGCACTCCATGTTCTGGTGCGACCCTTCCACCGGTCAGTCGGCCCACGCATGGGGCAGGGCCCTGGGCTGGTACTGCATGGCGCTTGTGGATGTAATCGACGTGCTCGGCAAGGATGACTGCCCCGAGTTGGCTGGCATCCTGAACTCCGTCTTCAAGGCCCTCAAAGCCAACGCAGACCCTTCCACAGGCCTTTGGTACCAGGTTCTCGACCGTCCCGGTGCCGATGGCAACTACCTCGAGGCCACCTGCAACGCCATGTTCAGCTATTCCCTCTCCAAGGCTGTCAATCTCGGCATTTCCAAAGACCGCAGGGCGGCCCGGAAGTTATACAAGGCCACGGTCCGTCAGTTTGTCACGACAGGCGAGGACGGCCTTGTGAACCTTGAGCAGTGCTGCGAAGTCGCAGGCCTCGGAGGCAAGCAGATGCGCAGCGGCGACTACGACTATTACATACACGAGCGCGTGCGCGCGAACGATCCCAAAGGAATAGGTCCCATCATCTGGGCATCAATAGAATACGAAAGATTATGAGATTAAAGTACATCATACTGGCAGCGGCCCTGGCGCTTTGCCTAGGTGCATGCGGCCAAAAAGAGAATTCGACCGAGAGCCAAGCGCCCGCAGTACCCTCCGGCATAAGCCTGCACAGCGCCACGGAGACCTCGCTCACATTCAAATGGAACCCGGTGGAGGGTGCCGAATCGTACGAATGGCGGCTCATGCAAGGGGCACAGAACACGGCAAGCGGCACTGAAGTCAAACGCAACGTCAACATCCCTGACCTGTCCCCCGCCACTCCCTACAAGTTCTCCGTCCGCAGCGTAGCCGGTTCCGCAGCGTCTGAATGGTCGGCCGCCGTGGAGGCTTCCACCCTGGACAACACCAAGCCTGTCGATCCCTACGAACCGGGGCCGTCCACAGACGCAAAACTCAAATACGAAGATTTCAAAATACCTGCCCTTGAAGATGAAGACGGCGCCGTCCGTGCATTCCCCGGAGCCGAAGGCTGCGGCATGTTCACAACCGGCGGTCGCGGCGGCAAGGTCATCCACGTGACCAGCCTTGCCGACAGCGGCGCAGGCACCCTCCGGGCCGCACTCAGCGAAAGCGGAACCCGCACAATCGTATTCGACGTAGCCGGCCGCATCGAGCTGCAGTCCAACCTGGTCATAAAACGCGGCGACGTGACAATAGCCGGGCAGACTGCTCCCGGCGACGGTATATGCATCAGCGGCTGGTCCACTCAGACAAGTGCAGACAACCTGATTATCAGATTCATACGCTTCCGTATGGGAGATGAGGGAGCCAAAGCCTACAAGGCCACCATGACCGACGAGCAATGGTCCAAGCTCGGCTCCATCCCTATGGAAGACTGCATCTGGGGCCGTGAACAGAAGAACATAATCCTGGACCACTGCTCCATGAGCTGGTGCATCGACGAATGCTCTTCCTTCTATGACAACGAGAACTTCACCATGCAGTACTGCATCATGGCGGAGAGCATGAACAAGTCCTTCCACCCCAAGGGGGCCCACGGATACGGAGGCATCTGGGGCGGCCACGGAGCCACCTTCTCCCACAACCTGATAGCCCACCATACCTCACGTACTCCCCGACTGTGCGGCAGCCGCTATACCGGCAAGCCCGAGGATGAAAAGACGGAAATCATCAACAACGTCTTCTACAACTGGGGCCCCACCAACGGAGGGTATGCCGGCGAGGGCGGCTCGTTCAATTTCATCTCCAATTACTACAAGCCAGGTCCCTCCACCGCCACCAAGAATTCCCTTGTGAACCGTATATTCTCCCCTAACGCAGACGACGGCTCCAACAAGAATGCAAAGGGCCTGTGGGGCACTTTCTTTCTGGACGGCAACTATTTTGACAGCGGCTGTCCTTCCCTCAAGGCGGACCAGACAGCCCTGTGCGCAAAGGTAAACGCCGACAATTACGCAGGCCTGCAGCCGAACGGCACGCCCCCGGCGTCCATCACTTCCGCATCCCGCTTCGACATCACTTCCGGCGGCAGCATCATTCACGAGCACAGCGCAGCCGACGCCTATGAAACCGTTCTTTCCGTCGCCGGAGCAAGCCTGAGCCGCGACAGCGTGGACGAAAGGATAGTCGGCGAAGTGCGCTCCGGCACTGCGCCCAACGGCACGCGCGGCATAATCGACTCCCAGACGCAGGCCGGTGGCTGGCCACCCTACAATGCCACCGACGAGCAGATCTCCAAAGCTTCCACCGACTCCGACGGCGACGGGATTCCCGACTGGTTCGAGGAAGAAGCCGGCCTGGGCAAAAGCAATCCTGCCGACGGAGCGGCCTACGGCCTGGACCCCAAGAAACGCTATACCAACTTGGAAATGTACCTTCACTATCTCGTCAGGAACATAGTGGCAGCGCAATATTCAAGATAATATATACTAACACTAACATTTAATTATTAACATCAAAAATCCATGAAGAATCAAGCAAAGAAACTCATTCTTACTCTGCTTGGAATGGCCATGGCCTTCTCTCTCTCGGCCCAGAATACCATAACGGGTATCGTGACCGACGAGAGCGGCGAGCCCCTCATCGGGGCCGGCGTTCTCATTGAGGGAACGACCAACGGAACCATCACCGGAATGGACGGCGACTACATGATCGTCGTTCCCGAAGGTGCAGTCAATCTGGTGTTTTCGTTCATAGGGCTCACCGAACAGGTGGTTCCCATCGACGGACGTTCCAAGATTGACGTGGTCCTGGCAGCCAACAACACCGTTCTCGACGAGGTTGTCGTGGTGGGTTACGCCACAGTCAAGCGTCGCGACCTGCTCGGCTCCGTCTCATCCGTGAGCTCCGACAAACTCACCGAGCAGCCGGTCACATCAGTCAGTCAGGCACTCGCCGGAAAAATGGCCGGCGTGTCTGTAACCACCACGGAAGGTGATCCCGACGCCGACATCAAGATCCGCGTCCGCGGAGGCGGCTCCATCACCCAGGACAACTCCCCGCTGTATATCGTGGACGGATTCCCCGCCGAATCCATCAACGATATCTCCGCATCTGAGATTGCGTCCATAGATGTTCTCAAAGACGCCTTCTCAACCGCCATCTACGGAAGCCGCGGTGCCAACGGTGTCGTCATCGTCACTACCAAGAGCGCCGAGAAAGGCGAGAAGGTTTCCGTCAAGTTCAACGCCTACTACGGCCTCAAGACCATGGCCAACAGAAAGGCCATCCAGCCCTTGGACGTAGAGAATTTCGTCAAGTTCCAGTACGAAAAGGCACTTGTCCTGAACCGCGTGAGCAATGATTTCATGCCCTACTACGGCAAATTCTCCGAACTCGACCAGTATGCCGGCATGGCCAGCAACGACTGGATCGACGCAGTGTTCGGCAACACCGGTTCATCCTTCTCCGCCGACTTTGCAGTGTCCGGAAGCAACGAGGGCGTCAACTGGACCATAGGTTACGCGCACATGGGCGACAACGCCATCATGTACGGTTCCAACTATGTCAGGGACAACCTCAACCTCAAGACCAATTTCAAGACCTCAAAGACCACCAGCATCGACGCCAGCATCCGTTACGCCCGCGTGAATGTCCGCGGAGCGGGAGCCAACAGCCTCAACGACAAAGGCTCGACCTCCGGAAACGGACGTCTCAAGCACGCAGTGCAGTTCGCTCCCATCCCTGTCAACACCATGAGCATAGAGGATGAAGAAGCCGAGCTCTACGGCGACAACGTACAGCCCCTGCGCAGCGTCGCCGACAACGACAGCAAGCGTCTCCGTACCGTGCTCAATGCAAACGCCGCTTTCAACTGGAAAATCATCGACAACCTCCGTCTCAAGATAGAGGGCGGCATGGAAGACTGGCGCCAGAGCGACGACCGCTTCTACGGTCTGTCCACCAAGCTCAGCGCCCAGGACAGCAAGGTACCCGGCACCCCTTCCAGCAACCACAAAGAGGCTTTCCGCACCAAGTACCGCAACACCAACACCTTGAATTACGATTTCAAGGACATCTTCAAGAACGACGACCATCAGCTCACGGCCCTGATCGGCGAAGAGCTCACCATCACCAACGCCAACACCATCGACATGCTGGTGGACGGCTTCCCCACGTTCTTTGATTCCCAGCTCGCCTGGTACTTCATGTCATCCGCCGCCGGCAACCTCAGCGGCGACGTCGTGGCCAACAACACCGAAGTCAGCAACAAATTCGCAGCCCACGACGCCCTGCTCTCTTTCTTCGGACGCGTGAACTACGACTACAAGCACAAATATTCCATCGGCGCCACCCTGCGCGTGGACGGTTCCTCCAAATTCAGCAATCCCTGGGGATTCTTCCCTTCGGCCGCCGTTTCATGGAATATCTCCAACGAACCCTGGATGGACGGAAGCCGGGGCTGGCTCGACCAGCTCAAACTCCGTTACAGCTTCGGTACCGCCGGCAACAACAACATCCCTTCGGGCCAGCTGTTGCGGGAATATGAGTCCCATGCCAGCTCCTACATCAGCCCGGGCGGATCCTACATGTCCACCAAGATCACCGACGGCAAGCTCGTAATGAACAACCCCGATCTGAAGTGGGAGACCACCTACACCCACAACATCGGTGTAGACTTCAGCTTCTGGCAGTCCAAACTCAACGGTAGCCTGGAAGTTTACCAGAACGACACCAAGGACCTTCTCATCAACTTCCCCATCTCGGGTGCAGGTTACCAAAGGCAGTACCGCAACGCTGGTTCCACCCGCAACCGCGGTATAGAGCTCACCCTCAACGCCCCTATAGTCACCAAGAAGGACTTCTCCCTCAAAATCAGCGGCAACATCGCATACAACATCAACGTCGTTACCGACCTGGGCGGACTGGATGAGATTTCCTCCGACTCCGGCTGGGCCTCTTCCGAGATCAGCGGCGACTACCTTGTCAAGAAGGACGAGCCCCTCGGCAACATGTACGGCTACGTCAGCGACGGCTTCTACACCGTCGATGATTTCGAAGGTTACATCGGAGGCAAATGGGTTCTCAAGGAAGGCGTTGCCAACGACAAGGACATCATTGGAGAAAGGTACCTCATGCCCGGCGCCCTCAAGCTCAAGAACGTTGACGGCTCCGAGGACAACATGATTACCGCAGGCGACATCACCAAGATCGGCAACGCACTGCCCGACTTCACCGGTGGTTTCTCCCTGAGCGGTTTCTTCAAGGGCTTCGATTTCAGCGCCAACTTCAACTTCATGATCGGCAACCAGGTGTACAACGCCAATAAGATCGAGTTCACCTCTTCCCGCAAGGACAGCTACATCAACCGCAACCTCATCAACATGATGAACGTCGACAACCGCTGGACCGTGGTTGACTGGAGCACCGGCGAACTTATCACCGATCCCGAAACGCTCCGCGCCCAGAATTCCGGCAAGACCATGTGGAGTCCCCTTGTCAACAAGGCTGTCTTCACCAACTGGGCAGTGGAAGATGCTTCTTTCCTCCGTCTGCAGAGCGCCACTATCGGCTACACCCTTCCCGAGACCCTCACACAGAAGGTCAAACTCAAGAAAGCCCGTATCTACGTAACAGGCACGAACCTGTTCTGCCTTACCAAATACTCCGGCTATGACCCCGAAGTTGACACCCGCCGCACCACTCCCCTTACTCCTGGCGTGGACTATTCCGCTTATCCCAAGAGCATCGGCTTCGTGGCAGGTCTGAACCTCACTTTTTAATTGCCTGTGAAGATGAAAAAGATATTCAAACTTATCCTTTGTGTCGCAGTAACCGCTGCCCTTGCATCTTCCTGCGACAATCTGCTCAAGCCCGTGTCTCCTTCATCGTTTGAAGAGGAGACCGTGTACTCCAACTACAATCTCGCCGAGAGTTCCATCTTCGGTATCATCCACACCTTCGGCATCGACAAGTCCTACAGGAACCGTTTCCTGCCCTGGTACGGATACAACACCGACATTGAGTGGTACAACACCTACACCCCCGGCGACTCCAAGTCCGACATAGGCACATACAACTGCCTGCCGGGCAACTCCCAGCTCAACGAGGCCGAAGGCTGCTACACATTGATGTACACGGCCATAGAACGTGCCAACCTGGCAATCGAAGGCCTGCGCAAGTTCGGCAATGTGGAGCAGAACGCAGACATGGCCTACCTCCTTGGCGAGGCCCTTACCCTTCGCGCCATGATTTACTACGACCTCTGCAAGGCATGGGGAGATGTACCCGCCCGCTTCGAGCCGGTGACTTCCGAAACAATTTACCTCGCAAGGTCCAGCCGCGACGAGATTTTCAAGCACATACTCACCGACCTCGAAGAGGCTTTCGCCTACCTGCCCTACCCTGGCGCCACGGCGAACACCCAGAGGACTGACCGCATCAACAAGGTATTCGCGGAAGGTCTGTACGCCCGTATCGCCCTCATGGCTTCCGGCTACGCCCTGCGTCCCGACGAGGGACAGGTCGGCACGCACGACCTTGGCAGCATACGCCTCTCCAGCGATCCCGAGCTCCAGAAGAGCGTCCTGTATCCCAAGGCCCTGGGTTATCTGAAAGATGCTATCGCCAATGGCGGATGCAGCCTTGACCCTAGCTACGAGGCATACTGGAAGCGCATGAACGCCAAGGAGAACCTCTCTTTCGACGGTGAAACCCTGTATGTCATTCCCTTCGGCGAGAACCGCGGACAGTGGAACAACTATTACGCAGTGCGCGTCGAGGCGGGGTCTCGCTACAACACCTACACAGGATCGCGTGGCGGCTCGACCGGCCCCGTTCCTTACTTCTGGTGGAAGTTCGACGAGAAAGACATCCGCCGCGACATCACCTGCGTCAATTACAAATGGGACGGCGAAACCGACGAACTGGTGCCCGCAGGCATTGCCAGCTGGTACTTCGGCAAATACCGTTTTGACTGGGCCAAGAATCCTGCCAGCAACGCCGACGACGGCGTGAAGCCGGTTGTGATGCGCTATTCCGACATCCTTCTCATGGCAGCCGAAATTGAGAACGAGCTCAACGGCCCCACCTCTGACGCAAGGAACTGGTTCCTCCAGGTCCGCAGCCGCGCATTCGGAGGCGACGTAGATGCAGCCGAGGCCTATGTCAACGGCCTGTCCGGCAAGGATGCATTCTTCAACGCCATAGTTGACGAGCGTGCATTCGAGTTCTGCGGCGAGATGCTCCGCAAGGCCGACCTCATCCGCTGGAACCTCCTCAAGACCAAGCTCGACGAGGCAAAGACCGAACTCAGGGCCCTTCGTGACCACACCGGCGAGTATGCCGGCCTTGGCGACGATGTTTACCATCAGTACGACGAGGACACCCAGACGCTCAAGATCTACGGATTCAAGGTGGGTGAGACAACCCGCCCCGCAGGAGCCTGGGAAAAGGACGGCAGCTACTTCTCCAAAGTTGTTGACAACAAAGGCAAAGACACCGGACTCTACGACGGCCGCATAGACGGCATTTACTCCAACGGGGACCAGATGGAATGGTACATGTACTGGCCCATCTTCGCCACCCAGATATCAAGCAGTCAGAAATATCTTGTAAACGACTACTATTATGAATAAGTTCAGATTCGCAATACTGGGCCTGGCAGCTCTGGTCGCAGTCTCCTGTGTCAACAAGGAGTTCGAAGAGATCACCACAATGCCCCTCAAGCGCTGTCTGGAGCCTATGAACCTGTCAGCCAAGGTGGACGCCAATTCCGGCGTACAGACCACTTTCAAGTGGGATGTGACTTCGGATGCGGAACAGTATATCCTTGAAGTCCTCACCGAAGAAGGCCAGAGGGTGCTCTACGACACCCTGGCTCCCGGTCAGGTCCCCTTCGTGACAGAACTCGAGGCCGACGGCGTATACACCTTCACCGTCCAGGGAATCTCATCCAAGCTGGATGACTCAAATCTGGCGGAATACGGCGAAACATTCAAGACCTACGCCATCAAGGACAACCTCTACCTGGCCCTCACCGGCAAGACATCCGAGTCGGTGTCCCTGAGCTGGTCCAGCGAAGTGGCGGACTACATGGATGTCTCCCACATCGAGGCCAAGCCTGTCTCCGGCGGCAAGACCGTTACCCTCGACATAGAGGACAACGAGGCAGTCAAATCAGCGGCAGCAGCCACTGTCACAGGCCTTCAGCCTTCTACCGAGTACAACATCACCCTTTACTTCAAGAGCGCCAG
Source organism: uncultured Bacteroidales bacterium (assembly GCA_946405435.1). GTDB lineage: Bacteria > Bacteroidota > Bacteroidia > Bacteroidales > UBA932 > Cryptobacteroides. Next base: position 90,098 of record CAMJHF010000009.1, on the reverse strand, counting down.
CCGCGGAGCCCTGACCGTATGGACGAGCCCCGCTCCCGGAACACTGACCAAAGTCACCACTTCCGACGCCCTCAAGGCTGCCATGACCGCCGGTGACGACGTGTACGTAGGCGCGGAAGGTTCTCCCTATTCGGTCGGCAGCGTCACTCCCGCCAAGGGATTCCGCATGCTCGGCGAGCCCGATGCCTCCGGCAACGCTCCCGTGGTCAGCACGGACGTTGTCCTTGACGCAGGGTTCACCGGCGACCTCCACTTCGAGAACATCAACTTTGACGGTACCGGCCGCGACCGCATCATCAACCACAAGGGCGGAGCCATGCAGATCAGCAAGATCAGCATCGTCAACTGCGTGATTGCAGGCTACAACGCCGGAATCTACTACGACAACTCCGGCGACCAGCTCGATCTCGGAGAATTCTTGATCGAAGGCTGCGACATCCATGGCATCCTCGGGTCCGGCGGCGACGGCTTCGACGTCCGCAACGCCTCGGCCATCGGCAAGATCACCTTCCGCAACAACACCGTATTCGACGGCTTCCGGTCCTTCTTCCGTATCGACGACAAGAGTACGTCGCTGGAAGAGATGGTCTTCGAGAACAACACTGTCAAGAACATCGCTGTCAACGACAAGGGCATCTTCTACATCCGCGCCCCCTGGAAGAAGTTCACCATCAACAAGAACCTCTTCATGTTCCAGACCGGAGAGAAGGCCGTCCTCGCCACCACCAACAATGTCGACAACGTTCCTTCCGACATCATCGCTGCGGACAACTACTATTACAACGTGGGCGAGAAGTTCTTCGGCGAGTCCAAGAATTTCACCGCAGCCCAGATAAGCGCCAAGGCTCTGGCCGCCGACCCTTGCTTCAACTCAAAGGGCAACTTCTTCAACCTTGCCAACGAGGAACTGCAGGACAAGAAGGTAGGTGCCGCCAAATGGCTCAACGCCTATGTGGAGCCCATCGAGGACCTCACCCTCGGACTTACCGAGGCCCCTCATACCTGGAATCTGACCGACGCCACCCTCTTCGCAGGCGACCTCACCAAATCGAAGGTACGCGACGGTCTGCTCCTGGTTGCATCGGAGGCATGTCCCATGAACCTCGACGGAGCCATCACCTTCAACGCAGCTTCCGCCAAGAGCAGGAAGGGCGTACCTACCGACGGCTACATCGCTTTCAAGGTTAACGCTCCCGGTTCAGTCATCATCAAAGTGGAGGATCCCGACGCCCTGGGCAGCCAGGTAGTCGTGGCCACAGGTGACGTTGACGGAGCAGCAGCATCCATCAAGGGCGGAGCAGTGGCAAAGAGCGACGGTTCCCTGCAGAAGATAGTCCTTGACCGCATAAGCGGAGAGACTCTGGTATATCTGTACGTCACCGGTGTCGCAAAGATCAGCGCACTTGCATGGTCCCCCGACACCGCAGGCGTGAACACATCCCTCGAGGCTCCCAAGCCCGAAATCTCCGTAGAGTCCATTACTAAGGGCGACGCCACCGAGATTGTGGTAAGATGGGAGGCTGTTCCCAACGCCGCAAACTATACAGTTACCTTCAACAGGGCAAAGACCACCACGGAAGAGACATCGTTCGTCATTGACGCCGAGACCGCGGCGGCCCTGGAGGCAGGCAGCTACACCGTGTCCGTCGTTGCCAATCCCGCCGAATCCGATATCTACAACACCGAATCCGAGGCCGGCATAGCAGCATTTGCAGTGCTCGCAGCCGGCGGCGACGAGCCGGAACAGGTGGAGAAGACCCTCACCTGGGACTTCAGCACAACAGAATGGCAGGCTGAATTCGCCAAGGTCGGAGCCTCCGGCACCGATATCACAGGCTGGAACCTTACCTACGACGGCCTTACCTTCATCTCGGGAAGCAAGTCTAAGTATGGCTCCAACTACATGCAGTTCGGCGGCGCAGGCCTTAACAAGACCTCCGGAGAACTGGACCGTTACTTCTCGTTTACTGCTCCTGCCGGCGGAACCCTCAAGGTCACTGCCTCCAATACCGGCAGTTCCGAGGACCTTACCCGCATGGTCTATGTAAAGGTCGGCGACAACGTGCAGCAGCTTGCCGGAGGATACCCCTCCACAGGCGCCCAGGCCATAGAGTTTGAGGTCCCTGCCGGAGAGGTTTACGTTTCCAGTGCAAGCAACGGACTCCGTTTTTATAAGATAGAGTTCACCTATATGGAATCATCCGGCGGCAAGACCCCGGTCGAATATGACTGGAACTTCAGTTCTGAAGAGTGGCAGCTCGAACTGGGCAGGCTTGGAGCGTCCGGTACCGATATTACCGACATAGACAGAACCTACGACGGACTTCAGTTCTATTCCAAGACCAAGTCCAAATACGGAAGCAACTATATCCAGTTCGGTGGCGCAGGAGTCAACAAGGAGGGCGGCGTCGACCGCTGCTTCAGGTTCACGGCCCCTGACAATGGTACGCTCAAGATCACTGCATCCAACACCGGCAGCAGCGAGGACCTCACCCGCATGGTGCAGGTAAGCGTTGGCGACGACGTGCAGAGCCTTCCCGGCGGATACCCTTCAACCTCCGCGCAGGTGCTGGAATTCAGCATCAAGGCAGGTGAAGTGACGATCACCACCACTGGCAACGGCCTCCGTTTCTACCAGATCAGCTACACCAACCAATAATCTTATTGGGGAATCGGGCCTGACCGCCCGGTTCCCTCCCAAAATCTAAAAACACAAATAAAATGAGCTATATCAACCCAGACTTCATGCTCCAGACGGAGACCGCCCGCAAACTCTACCATGAGCACGCGGAGAAAATGCCCATCATCGATTACCACTGCCACCTCGTGCCGCAGCAGATAGCGGAGAACATCCAGTTCCGCGACATCACCCAGCTGTGGCTCGTGGACGGCCACTACGGCGACCACTATAAATGGCGCGCCATGAGGGCCAACGGCGTGAGCGAGGACTACCTCACCGGAGGCAAGTACGACTCCTGGGAGACCTTCAAGAAGTGGGCGGAGACAGTGCCTTACACCATGCGCAACCCTCTGTATCACTGGACGCACCTGGAGCTCAGCCGGGTATTCGGAATCGACAAGCTCCTCTGCCCCGCCACCGCCCGCGAGATTTTCGAAGAGTGCAACGCCAAGCTCGCCACCCCGGAGTTCCGCGGCCAGGCCCTTATCCGCAGGTTCAACGTAGAGACTGTCTGCACCACCGACGACCCCGCCGATGACCTCCGCTGGCATAAGAAGATAGCCGCCGAGCCCTTCGGCACCAAGGTAATTCCCGCATGGCGTCCCGACAAGGCCATGGCCATAGAGAATCCCGCTGCATATAAGGCGTACATCAAGCAGCTCGGCGAGGCCGCCGGCATGGAAATCGACTCCTACGCCGACCTGCAGGAAGCCCTCCAGAAGCGCCACGACTACTTTGCCGCCAACGGCTGCAAGCTCTCGGACCACGGGCTGGAGAATTTCTACGCCTGCGACTACAAGGAACTGGAAATCGAACTGATATTCAAAAAGGTGCTCATGGGCATAGCCCCCGGACCCAAGGAGCTCGAGAAGTTCCGCAGCGCTTTCCTCCACGACCAGGCTGTCATGGACGCCGAGGCCGGCTGGGCCCAGCAGTTCCACATCGGCGCCATCCGCAACAACAACAGCGCAATGTTCGCCAAGGTGGGTCCCGACACAGGATTCGACGCCATCCACGACCAGGAAATCGCCGCCGCCGGCCACCGCTTCTTCGACAGGCTCGCCAGCGAGGACAAACTTGCAAAGACCATCCTCTACTGCCTCAATCCCAAGGACAACGAGGTCATGATGACCATGCTCTATACTTTCAACGACGGCACGGTTCCCGGCAAGATGCAGTTCGGCTCCGGCTGGTGGTTCCTGGACCAGGAGGTCGGCATGCGCCGCCAGATGGACGCCCTCAGCGTCCTGGGGCTCTTCAGCCGCTTCGTAGGCATGCTCACCGACAGCCGCTCGTTCATCAGTTATCCCCGCCACGAGTACTTCCGCCGCATACTCTGCGACGTACTCGGCAACGACATCGAGCAGGGCAAACTCCCCGCCTCCGAAATCGGCTTCATCGGCAAGATGGTCGAAGACATCAGCTACAACAACGCCAAGAATTATTTTAACTTCTGATGAGATATATCAAGATCAATCCGGCCGACAACGTGGCAGTGGCGCTCCAGGACCTGCAGGCAGGCGAGGTGGTGGAGGGCATTACCCTCTCTACTGATATACCCCGCGGGCATAAGATTGTACTGCACAATCTTGCCGAGGGCGAGAATGTCATCAAATACGGCTTCCCCATAGGTCACGTCACACGGCCAGCTGCAGCGGGAACCATGGTGGACCACAGCTGCATCAAGACAAATCTGGAAGGACTTCTGGAGTACAGCTACTCCCCCGCCCTTGTGGAGATACCCGAAGCCTCCCTGAAACGCACTTTCAAGGGTTTCAGAAGAGCGGACGGCCAGGTGGGCATTCGCAACCAGATCTGGGTAATTCCCACCGTCGGCTGCGTCAACGGCATCTGCGAAGAGATCGTCTCCCGTTTCAAGGCCGAGCTCTGTCATTCTGAGCGCAGCGAAGAATCTTCCGTTGACGCCATAGTGGCCTTCCCCCACAACTACGGCTGTTCACAGCTCGGCGGCGACCACGAAAACACCCGCACCGTACTCGCCGACATGGTGCATCATCCCAATGCCGGAGGTGTGCTGGTGGTGAGCCTTGGCTGCGAAAACAACCAGCTGGACGCATTCCGCGAGCTGGTAGGCCCCGTGGATGAAAGCCGGGTACGCATGTTCGCGACGCAGAAAGTCAGCGACGAAGTGGAATACGGCCTTCAGCAGCTTCGCGAGATTTACGCTGTGTGCTCTCAGGACAAACGTGAGGACGTGCCCGTGAGCGAACTTCGCGTAGGGCTAAAGTGCGGCGGCTCCGACGGTCTGAGCGGCATCACCGCAAATCCCCTGCTGGGCGTCTTCTCCGACTGGATCGTGGCCCAGGGCGGCACGACTGTCCTGACCGAAGTGCCCGAAATGTTCGGCGCCGAGACCATCCTCATGAACCGCTGCCAGGACAAGGAGACATTTGACAAGACAGTATCGCTCATAAACGATTTCAAAGACTACTTCATCAAGCAAGGCATGCCCGTATACGAGAATCCATCGCCGGGCAACAAGGCCGGCGGCATCAGCACGCTGGAAGAAAAGAGCCTCGGCTGCACCCAGAAGTGCGGCAAGAGCATCGTGCGCGGCGTTCTCAAATACGGCGAATGCCTGAAAGTAAAAGGATTGAACCTCCTGTCCGCCCCCGGGAACGACCTGGTCGCCAGCACCGCCCTCGCTGCCTCAGGCTGCCAGATCGTGCTCTTCACCACCGGCCGTGGAACTCCTTTCGGAAGCTTCGTGCCCACCATGAAGATAAGCACCAACACTCCCCTGTTCGAGGCAAAGCCCCGCTGGATTGATTTCAACGCCGGAGTACTGGCCCAGGACGAACCAATGTCATCCGTTGCGCCGCGCTTTATCGAAGCCGTGCTGGCTGCAGCAAGCGGCGAGAGCGTGAACAACGAGAAGAACGGCTACCGGGAGATAGCGATATTCAAATCAGGAGTCACATTGTAATCAAATAATACTCAATATTATGAACAAAAAACATTACTCTGCCCCACAGGCAGAATGGCTCAAAGCAGACTTCGCCTGCTGCTTCCTTCAGGAGAGCCCTTCAGGCGATATCCCTGCGCTGGACGACAGCGGAGTAGTAATAACTTGGTAATCAGGAGGACAGAAGCATGAAGAAGATTTACATCCTGGCTCTTGCAGCCCTCACGCTTGCTGCAGCCTCCTGCACCAAAGCAGAGCCCGCAGACAATGCTGCGGCTCCTTCCGCCACCATCGAAAAGACCTTTACGGTATCTGCCCCCCAGGGCACCAGGACCGAACTCAGCGGACTGAATGTCCTGTGGTCAGCAGGCGACCAGATCAACGTGGTCGCTCCCACCAGCGGCAACCAGTATACCTTCACGCTCACCGAGGGAGCAGGCACCGCCACCGCCAAGTTCAGCGGCAGCATCGCCGAGGCCGATGCCTCCGAGGCTCAATTCTATGCCCTTTATCCCAACGTGGCCATACGCTCTGAAGAGACCAACAGCAAAGGCGAGCGCTGGGCCCTAGACCTTGGCCAGCTGGTAATTGACTCGCCCGTCACCACCCAGGAAGCCATTGAGGCTGGTTTCCCGACCGCCGGAGCATTCCTAACCGCAGTGAGTGACGCGGACGGCAACCTGGCCTTCCGCCATGGTGCAGCCTATTTCAAGATTCAGATTACCACCGAAGGCATCAAGTCCATCCACTTCGAGGTAGGCGGCGGAGCCCGCCTGGGCGGACGTCCTATCTATACCATGTCCACCGGAGCCACGTTCCAGGTCAACGGAGCCAAGAACTTCATGGACTTTACCTGCGAGGGAGGCTTCAAGAAAGGCTCTACCTATTATCTGCCTGTCCTCACCAAGCAGTCCGACTGCGGCGCTCTCACCCTCACTTTCAACGGCGATGGAGCCAAGGTAACGAGCATCAAGACAGCATCCCTGGAGAAGGTAAAGCTCACTTCCGGCAAGATTTACGACCTTGGAGCCCCGGCAGTTTCTTTCAAGCCCGTCATCGAGGCTGACGACGTGGCCATAGCCGCCGACATCCTCTCCGGATCCATTCCTTTCGAGATCACCAACGCCACCGCAGACGGCGTCCTGACGGCAGCCCTCAAAGAAGCCGCCGACTGGCTCACCATCGGTGAAATCGCAGAGGATGCAGTGTACTTCTCCCTTAGCGCCAATACCGGCGCGGTGCGCAGCGCCACGGTGGTTCTCACCTATACCTACAACGGCACCGAAACCGTCACCAAGGAGATTGTCGTCAGCCAGGCAGCCCAGGGCTCTACAGAGGTTTCCCGCACCCATCTCTTCTACGTCGATTCGGAGGGAGCGGTCAAGAATCTCACCGACGGAGCTGACGGCGACTACTTCACGGTCTCCGGAACCTCCATTCTCGAGTGTGCGGCAGACGGCTACTTCGGCGTTGCCGGATTTACCATCAACGGCACAAACTACTCCCACGCCAAGAAGATAGACGGTAGCAACAACGTTGCTTTCACCACCAGTTCCACCGCAACTACAACCATACGCTTCTATGCAGCCCGCCGCCAGACAGACAAGGACGGAACAATCAAGCTGCAGAAAGGCAGTTCCAACATCGTCAACGCCGCCATGACTTACAAGGTACTCTACGACTCCGGCGTGGTGAACCTCGACAAGGGAACCGAATACAAGTTCAGCAAGTCCGGCGAGGTCGGAGTGTTCTATATAGAGGTAGTAGAAGAGTTTTAAGCAAAAAACTAATTAACGTACGTCAAACCTAAAGTGTTGAATACTAACCGATTAGCATAAACACCATACCCCTTTTTCGGGCACCCTGAAGCTATTAAACGTTTCATAATCAACACCTTAGGTTTGACCCCCAAATCAACATTCATGAATACAACCACACCCGCGGCTCGCCCCGAAGCCTACGCCGCACCAAGCACAAGGATTATCAAAGTAAACGTATCAGGCGTTCTTATGGGCAGCTTCCCTCAAAGTGTATCGCAGCCCAATGAACTCGAGGAATTAGGTACAACTTCCCACAGTGAAATAATATGGGGCTAAAAGATATTGCAGTATGAAAAAGATAATTATTTCACTTGCCGCACTTGCATCCGTCGCTTTCGTGTCATGCAAAAAGGAACTCAATGAGGATCTGACAGTTCCAAGTTCCGCCAACACAACATTTTCTGTCTCTCTTGCTGAGACAAAAACCACTCTTGACGGCACATTAGTAAAATGGGCCGAAGGAGATCAGATCCGTATTTACGGTTATTCTTCCACAGGAACCGACAGCAAGACTTACACTTTACAATCAGGAGCCGGAAGTCGTAGCGCTGTGTTCGAGAACACAGAAGATCCAATCGGCGAATTTGATCAATACTTCGCAGTCTACCCCGCAGAGGACAAGTTTGCTCTTGCCCCTGAGGCACTTCCCGGTAAGCTTTCCATCAAATCCGCATTCAACCTTACTGGACAGGCTGCTGTAGAGAACGGATTCGATCCTTCATTCGCCCTGATGCTTGCTCAGGCGAACAGCGACAAACAGCTTGTTTTCAAGTATGGCGTCGGATTCATAAAGATTACCATCCCTGTGGACAATGTTACAGCCGTTTCCATTTCCAGCGACAAATCATGGACTTGCAAAAGGCCTGAATACAATCCAGACGGCACATTTAACAAAGCCAACAGCGGAACTTCCGAGGTCAGCGCAACCGGCAGCTTTGTCAAAGGCTCCAGTTACTATCTCCTTGCTCCTGCCCGCGATACTAATTTTGGTAACATTACCGTCTCTTATACCATTAACGGGGCCGAAGAATCATTCACCGGTTCCGTGTCAAAATCCATCGTAAATGGAGAAATCTTCGACTTGGGCACCCCTTGGGCGGACAGAACACCTGAATTGACTATAATAAAGAATTCCATCAACAATGTTCCTGCAAAAGGAGGAAACGACCTTACAGCAGAAAATGCCTACAGTCTTAAGTACTGCGCTGACAGCGATATAACAGTTACAACTGACGGCAACGTCATAACAGCTGCGACTATCAGCGAAGGCACAATCACCTTCTCTGCCAGCGCCAACACAGATGCAGAGTCAAGAGAAGGATATATCTATCTCAAACTCGGTGAAAACGAAACAGAGGCTATAACCGTCAACCAGCTCGGCACAGAAAGCGTAGCCGTCAAAGAAACTCACGAATGGGATTTCTCCTCTTTTACGGATGAAGAAATGCAAACAATTACAGGTTTGGCAGCAGATGCTAAAGCTACTGCCGGCCAAACATGGAATTTCGGCGACGGCCTCACCATGGTTACAAACAGTTCTTCTAAATGGAACAACCAGACCATCGACGGCGTTCAATACAAGTGGGTTGCAACCGGAGGAAAATACGGCAGCAACCAGAAGTATTTCAGCTTCATTACCGATTCTGTGGGTACTCTTACCGTACTTTACACTTCCGGCGGCAATGCTGACAGAGCACTTACCGTCAATGCGGGTGGCAGCGAAACGACAGACTCCAAAAACGTATCGGCTTCCACCACTGATCTTAAAACAGTAACGTTTTCTTCTGTGGCAAAAGGAACGGTTCTTCTGTACTCAAAAGACGATAATGTCCGTATCTACAGCATTCATTTCGAACAGGACTAATTTATGATGCGAATGAAAACCCTCCCCTACGCACCGCCTGTGTGCGAATATGAAAAATACGAGCTTTGCACTCTGCTGGCGCAGAGCGCAGACCTTACCGACGACGGAGCCGGCGACAGCCTGATTCCGGGATCTGATTACACTTTCTAAGACACTGCAGCGATGAAAAAGACATTATTTGCCCTCGCGGCACTCGCAGCAGTGGCTGCGGCTTGCCAGCCCAAGGAGCTGGCGGACAGCGACTCCGGCCTCGTACGCGAGGTCCCGGCCACCCTTACGGCCGAACTCCCCTCCACCCGCACTTTCATAGAGGCCACCCCCAACGGCTGGACTCCCAAGTGGCACAAAGGCGACCTTCTTACCGTAACCTATCTCCAGGACGGAGACTACACAGCGCAGAAGGAATTTACGAACAGCGCCGAGGACGGCCTCACAGGCACATTCAGCGGCACTCTTGAACTCGCCGACGGCACCCATACCATCTACGCCTACTACCCCGCCGGCATGAAGGACGGGCGCAGCGAAAAGACCTTCAAGTTCGCCCTGCCTCCCGTGCAGACCATCCCCAGCCTCACCACCTTCGACCCCGCTGCCGACCTTCTGGTCAGCGACGGCGCCGAGGTCGTGATTGAGGGCGGCGCGCTCAAATCCGCCCAGAAACTGCACTTCAACCGAATCTTTGCAGTCGCCAAGCTGGTCATCGCAGACGGCACCACCGGCGGTAAACTTGCAGGCAAAGCCATCAAGAGCGTTACCTTGAAGGTAGCCTCCGGCACCCTGACCGGCCGCGCCTCAGTGGATATAACCACGGCACAGTTCACAGCCTGGGAAGGCAAAAGCAGTTACAACTACGTAACCGCCTCCTACTCCGGCAGCGACTGGAAGGCCGACGGCTCCACCGGTGCATTCATCGTCATCAACCCGGCCACATTTGCCGCCGGAAACACCATAACGGCAGTGGTAGAGACGGATGATGCGGGCATCAACATCGAGCGCAGCGTCAAGCTCTCCGAGGCTCTCGCCTTCGAGAGCGGCAAGGTGAACACGCTGACATTCAGCATCAAGGACAGCGACATCGAAGAAGATACCGGCATAGAGCCCACTACCTGGGACTTCTCCGAGGAGGCCTGGCAGACCGCATTTGCGAAAATCGGCACCATCAACTCCGACATCACCGGCTGGAACCTTACCCTCAACAACCTGACTATAGTTTCCACCAAGAAGAGCAAGTACAATACTACCTTCTTCCAGTGGGGCGGCGCCGGCGGCACCGACGACAGGTATATGACCTTCACCGCAACCACGGCCGGCAAACTCACCGTGTGGGCGTCCAACACCGGCTCCGGTGAAGACCCCGGCCGCAAGGTTGAAGTTAGGGCTGGCAGCTACAGCGGCACCTTTGCCGCCGGTACTTCAACCAACAATGCTCCCACCGAGTGCACTTTCAAGGACGTCCCTGCAGGTGAAGTCAAAGTTTATTCTTCCGGAAACGGACTCCGCTTCTACAAACTCGAGTTCACCGGTGAAGTCAAGGAGGCCGAGCCCACTCCGGAGCCCGGTCCCGAGGATGGCGGCGAACAGGAGTGCACCACGCCTCCACCCACCGGAACAGTTGACCCTGAACGCATGTACGGTTATGCCGAGGTCGCAGGAGTAAAGGGAGGAGAAGGCGCAGACGCCCTGCATACCTTCCACTTCAACGACGGAGCAGCTCTCCAGACCTGGCTCCTGGCCCGTGAAAAGGCCGAGAAGAGCGGAGACAAGAGCCCCGTAATAATCTGGCTCAGCGGCTCTTTCGGACCCGAGGACGGCCGCAGCGGCGCCTTTGACGTGAAGAGGGTTTCCAACCTCAGTTTCTTCGGCACCGACGACTTTGTGATGGACAAGGTTGGAATGTTCCTTGTGGAGGCAGAAAACATCGTGATCCGCAACATCCACTTCAACCAGCCCAAGTACCCCGTGGATGCAATATCGATGCAGGAATGCAACAAGGTCTGGGTGGACCACTGCACCTTCACGTCCCTTGACCAGACCAAGGATGCCGAGGACGGCAGCTGCGACGCCACCCACGGCAGCAAGAACATCACTGTAAGCTGGTGCGTCTTCGACAAGACCCAGAAGAGCTGCCTTGTAGGCCACTCCGACAAGGTCAACAGCGACACAGCCAACGACCCCGACATCACCATAACCTTCCACCACAACTGGTTCGCAAAGTCCAGCTCGCGCCATCCGCGCGTGCGGTTCGGCACCGCCCACGCCTACAACAATTTCTACGATGGCTGCACCACCTACGGAGCCGGCTCGGCCAGCAGCGCAAAGGTGCTCGTGGAGTACAACTACTTCGACGCAGTACAGCTGCCTACCGACATAGCCACATATCCGGCCAAGGAAAACGGCAATTCCAACCTGACGGACGGTACTGCAGGCTTCCTTTATCCCACGCAGAACGTTTATTACAACAAGCCCGCCAAGGCCAAGGATCCTTATCCGCTGTGCAACGTAAAATACACCACCTATCACGGCGCCACCGTCACTCCCCTCACCTACGAGGACTTCAAGCCCGACTACGAGTACACTGTCACTCCTGTTGAGGAAATTCCTTCCGTTGTGACGGCCAATGCCGGCTACGGTAAGCTCTCCGGCTTTGCCACGGCACCCATCGAAGTCAACAACGGAGGCATAAGCGGCGGAGGTGATACTCCCGACAACCCTGAAACTCCCGACACCCCTGACACCCCCGCAGCCGGCCTCGCCGAAGGATGGAGCTGGGTAAACAACAACGCTACAGCCAATTACGCAGTTGCCGACGGCAAGCTGAGCATAGCCTCCACCGGCAAGTGGGAGAGCAAGGCCCAGGGCTTCGGTTTTGTATACCGCGAGGTTAGCGGAGACTTCACCGCTACTGTCAAGCTGGTATCTTTCACCCCCCAGAAAGCCGGCAGCAACCAGGCCGTTGCGGGCCTGATGGCCATTGACGGAGACGTTTCCGCCACGGCTGCAAACCTGGTTTACGGAATAGGAGGCGGCAACTACTACGGGAACTACCGTCCCGCTGCCGGCTCCGACAGGTCCGGTTTCACGCTCAAGGCCCCCGCCACCAGCGGAACCGATGTGGTAATCAGGATGAAGCGTGAAGGCAATATCCTCAAGTTCAGCTATTCGCTCGACGGAGGTCAAACCTTTGGCGATGCGTCTTCCAAGGAATTCACTTCCCTCTCCGAAACCATCCACGTCGGTCTCGGAGTAAACAGCGGCGACAGCAGCAAACAAAGCACCGCAGTATTTGGAGATTTCACCATAAACAACACAACCATAGCATTTTAACAACACTGAATAATATGGAAAGATTAAACCGCACATCCGCCCCCCAGGCGAAGACCTACACCGAGAAGGTAATCCAGTTCGGCGAGGGTAATTTCCTCCGAGCATTCATCGAGTGGATCATCTGGAAGACAAACCAGAAGACCGACTTCAATGGCAGCGTGGTAGTAGTCCAGCCCATCGAGAAAGGCATGGTCAGCTGGCTCAATGAGCAGGACGGCTTGTATCACCTCAACCTCCAGGGCCTGCAGAACGGCGAGCCCGTGGACAGCGTAGACCTTATCGACGTCATCTCCCGCGGCATCAACCCCTACGAGGACTTCCAGGCCTACCTCAAGCTGGCCGAGCAGCCCGAGATGCGTTTCGTCATCTCCAACACCACGGAAGCCGGAATCGCATTCGATCCTGCCTGCAAGCTCGACGACGCTCCCTGCGCCTCTTATCCCGGCAAGCTCACCCAGCTGCTCTATCACCGCTGGGAGCACTTCAAGGGTGATCCTTCCAAGGGCTTCATCATCTTCCCATGCGAGCTTATCTTCGAAAACGGCAAGCACCTCAAGGAATGCATTCGCCAGTATATCGACCTGTGGAAACTCCCCGAGGGCTTCCGCACATGGTTCGAGGAGAGCTGCGGCGTGTACAGCACGCTTGTGGACCGCATCGTCCCCGGCTACCCCAGAGACAACGCCGCCCAGCTGTGCGAGCGCGTCGGCTATCAGGACAACCTGCTGGACAAGGCCGAGATCTTCCACCTCTGGGTGATCGAGGCTCCCAAGGAAGTCGCTGCCGAGTTCCCTGCAGACAAGGCTGGCCTTAATGTTCTCTTTGTCCCTTCGGAGGCTCCATACCACGAGCGCAAGGTCACCCTCCTGAACGGCCCTCACACCGTCCTCTCCCCTGTCGGCTACCTCAGCGGACTCGACACCGTGAAGGAATGCTGCGAGGACCCCGAGATCGGCAAATACGTGCACAAAGTCATGTTCGAGGAGCTCCTTCCCACCCTCAACCTGCCCAAGGAGGAGCTGGAGAAGTTCGCTTCCGACGTCATGGAGCGCTTCCGCAACCCGTTCGTCAAGCATTTCGTGACCTCCATCATGCTCAACTCCTTCCCCAAGTTCAAGACCCGCGACCTTCCCGGCCTCAAGACCTACCTTGAGCGCAAGGGCGAGCTGCCCATGGGCCTGGTGCTCGGCCTGGCCGGCATCATCACCTACTACAAGGGCGGAAAGAGGGGCGAAGACGAGATCGTACCCAACGACGATCCCAAGATCATCGAACTCCTCCAGAACCTCTGGGCCAATGGAAATGTCAATGAAGTCGCCCAGGGCGTACTCGGCGCCGAGTTCATCTGGGGCGAGGACCTCAACGCCATCCCCGGGCTCACCCGCATCCTCGGCAAGGCACTTGCCCTCATCCAGATGGAAGGCATGCGCGCAGCCGTAAAAGCAATAGTGTAAAAGCCTATGTCGACACAACAGAAATTAATGACCAACTGGCGCTGGTGGATATGCAGCCTGCTGTTCGTGGCCACCACCGTCAACTACCTGGACCGTCAGGTACTGTCGCTGACCTACGAGGAATTCATCAAGCCTGAATTCCACTGGACCGATGCCAACTACGGCACCATAACCAGCTTCTTCTCCATCTTCTACGCAATCTGCTGTCTGTTCGCCGGCAAGTTCGTAGATTGGATGGGCACCAAGAAAGGCTACCTCATCGCCATAGGCGTATGGTCTCTGGGCGCTTGCCTGCATGCCGCCTGCGGATGGGCCACCACCCATATCGTAGGTCTTGATTCCGTGGCCGCCATGCGCGCCGTCGAAGCCGGTTCCAACGTGGCTCTGGCTGTATCCACCACATCGGTCTACCTGTTCCTGCTGTGCCGGGGCATCCTGGCCCTGGGCGAGGCCGGAAACTTCCCCGCCGCCATCAAGGTTACGGCTGAGTACTTCCCCAAGAAGGACCGCGCTTTCGCGACCTCCATCTTCAATGCCGGAGCATCCGTGGGAGCACTTGCAGCCCCGCTGCTCATACCGCCGCTGGCCGTCAAGTTCGGCTGGGAGATGGCTTTCATCATCATCGGCGGACTTGGCTTCATCTGGATGTTCTTCTGGGCCTTCATGTACGAAAAGCCCGAGAAGAGCAAGAGGGTGAACGAAGCCGAACTGGAGTATATCCATCAGGACGATGCCGCTGAGGCCGTGGAAAAGGCCAAGGCAGCAGAGCAGGCCGCAAACGAAAAGAGCATACCCTTCATCCAGTGCTTCAAGTACAAGCAGACCTGGAGCTTCATCGCCGGCAAGTTCTTCACCGACGGCGTATGGTGGTTCTTCCTGTTCTGGGCTCCTTCGTACTTCAGCAACCAGTTCCACGCCCCGGCCACTTCGCCCCTGGGCCAATGGCTCATCTTCACGCTCTATCTCATAGTGACGGTGATTTCCATCGGAGGAGGCTACCTGCCCAAGATCTTCGTGGACAAGAAGGGCATGAATCCCTATGCAGGACGCATGCTGGCGATGCTGATCTTCGCCTTCTTCCCTCTGGCGGCCCTGTTCGCTCAGCCTCTCGGAATTCATTTTGATTCTCCCTGGTGGCCCGCAATACTCATAGGCCTTGCAGGAGCCGGACATCAGGCATGGAGCGCCAACCTCTTTTCCACTATAGGCGACATGTTCCCCAAGAGCACCATCGCCACCATCACCGGAATAGGCGCAATGGCAGGCGGCATCGGCTCCATGATCATCCAGAAAGTTGCCGGCAACCTGTTCACCTATGCCGAGACTCAGGGCGCAGCCTTCACTTTCCTGGGATTCGAGGGCAAGCCTGCAGGATACTTCATCATGTTCTGCTTCTGCGGTCTGGCGTACCTGATTGCATGGAGCATCATGAAGGGACTTGTGCCCAAGTATAAACCAATCGAACTGTAAAAGATGAAAAAATTCATCATACCTATTTTAGCCGTCCTTACCCTAGGCGCCTGCAACCAGGCGCCCAAGGGTGAGGTAATGGCCCGCGCCGTCCCGGAAAGGGCGGACGACTTCGTGTTCGAGAACGACCTCGTGGCTGGACGCTTCTACGGCCAGGCCCTCGAGGGCAATCCCACCTCGCCAGGCATCGACATCTGGGTCAAGCTGCCCGGCAGGCTGGTGGCCGACGAATGGTATAAAGGCGCCATGGAAGATCCTGACTACTACCACCATAACCATGGCGGAAAGGATTGCTACAAGGTTGCCGTATCTCTGGGAGGCGGCGCTTCCGCACCTCTGATCTGCGACACGCTCCGCTACCCGGCCACCAACTACCGTTCATACGAGATCCTGGAGCAGGAGCCCGGCAAAGTGGTGTTCGTGCTTCACTATCCCGAATGGGAAGCGGTACCCGGAACGTCGGTCTCCCTGGACAAGAAGGTCACGGTGAAGCCCGGCAGCTATTTCTGCGACGTAGAGGACACCTACACTTTCAGCGGCCCCGAAACCCTCACCATCGCGGCCGGCATCAACAGGCACCCCGCACAGCAGACCATAGAGAATGAAATGTGCGGAACCGACCGCTACGCCATCTGGGAGAAGGCCTCCGACCAGAGCATCGAGCCCGAGAGCGGCTTTCTTGGAGTGGCCGTGGTCATGAAGGGCGCACACTGGGCCGGAGCTTCCACGGACGGCGGACATGGCCTGTGTACCAAACAGATACGAAGCGGCGAACCCGTTGCCTACAGCTTCGGTTCATGCTGGTCCAAGGGCAATATAAAGAACTGCGAAGAGTGGTTCGAAACAGTCAAGAAACAATGAACGATCTCTTTTCGCTTAAAGGACGCAACGCCTGGATCACGGGCGCTGCCTATGGTATAGGCTTCGCGATTGCCAAGGCTTTCGTGGATGCCGGAATAGACAACATAATCTTCAACACCTCCAACGAGGCATCCATGCTCAAGGGGCTCGAAGCATACCGCGAGGCGGGTATAACGAACGTCCGCGGGTATGTGTGCGACGTCACCGACGAGAACGCAGTAAAGGCCCTTGTAGAACGCATCCATGCCGAGGTCGGCCCCATCCACATCCTGGTCAACAACGCCGGAATCATCAAGCGTATTCCCATGCACGAGATGAAGCGCGAGGAGTTCCAGAGAGTAATAGACGTCGACCTGGTGGGCCCGTACATCTGCTCCGCCGCTGTAGTTCCGGAGATGATGGAACGCCGCGAGGGCAAGATCATCAACATCTGTTCGATGATGTCAGAGCTGGGGCGCGAGACCGTGAGCGCCTACGCCGCAGCCAAGGGCGGGCTCAAGATGCTCACCCGCAACATTTGCTCCGAATACGGAGAATACAACATCCAGTGCAACGGTCTGGGCCCCGGCTACATAGCCACCCCTCAGACCGCACCTCTGCGGCAGCCCCAGGCCGACGGAAGCCGCCATCCCTTCGACAGCTTCATCTGCGCCAAGACGCCTGCCGGACGATGGCTGGATCCCGACGAGCTCGCAGGGCCCGCCGTCTTCCTTGCCTCGCACGCATCGGACGCCGTGAACGGCCACATCCTGTATGTGGACGGAGGAATACTTGCATATATAGGAAAACAACCATAGAATCATGAAAATTAATTGTCAGGTAAGACAAGCATCCAGCAACGTGGATGCAAAACACTACGACACGCAGCGGCTGCGCAATGAGTATCTGGTAGAGAACCTCATGGTGGCCGATGAGATAAACATGGTGTACTCGATGTTCGACCGCATCATCGCGGGCGGGGCGGTCCCCGTGCATGAGGACCTGCTGCTGAGCGCACCGGACGTGCTCAGGGCCGACTTCTTCACGCAGCGGCGCGAACTGGGCATCATCAACGTCGGCGGCACCGGCAAGGTGCAGGTGGGAGACGAAGAGTTCACCATTCCTTTCAAGGAGGCACTGTATGTGGGCCGGGGCAACCGCCACGTCACCTTCAAGAGCGTGGACCCTGAGCATCCCGCACATTTCTACTTCTGCTCCGCCACCGCACACCGCGAGACAGGCATCAAGCAGGTAAGCAAGAAAGACGCCGTCGTGATGCACCTCGGAAGCCTTGAAGAGAGCAATGAGCGGACGATCAACCGCCTGCTGGTCAAGGAGGTAGTTCCATGCTGCCAACTGCAGATGGGCATGACCGAGCTGGCTCCGGGCAGCACCTGGAACACCATGCCCGCCCACACACACGACCGCCGCATGGAGGTATACTTCTATTTCGAACTCCCCGAGGATGCGGCCGTGTGCCACTTCTGCGGCGAGCCTCAGGAAACCCGTCACATCTGGATGCACAACGAGCAGGCCGTCATCTCCCCCCAGTGGAGCATACACAGCGCCTGCGCCACCCGAAATTACACTTTTATTTGGGGCATGTGCGGCGAGAACGACGATTACAACGACATGGACTGGTGTGCAACTAAAGATTTAAAATAATATGGCAAAAGTAGTTACATTCGGCGAGGTCATGCTTCGCCTTTCAACCCCCGGGTACCTGCGCTTCGGCCAGGCCCGTCAGTTTGACGCCACCTTCGGCGGCGGCGAGGCCAACGTGGCCGTATCGCTTGCCAACTACGGAGTGGACGCTCAGTTCGTTACCCGCCTCCCCAAGAATGACATCGCGGACATGTGCATCGCAGAACTCCGCGGCCTCGGCGTGGGAGTGGACGATATCGTATACGGCGGCGACCGTGTAGGAATCTATTATCTCGAAACCGGTGCCGTGGCCCGCGGAAGCAAGGTAGTCTATGACCGCGCCCATTCGGCGATTTCCGAAATCCAGCCCGGTATGGTAGACTGGCACAAAGTGCTTCAGGGAGCCGACTGGTTCCACTGGACAGGCATCACCCCGGCCCTGAGCCAGGGTGCAGCGGACGCCTGCCTGGAGGCCATCAAAGTTGCCAATGAGATGGGAGTCAAGGTCAGCTGCGACCTGAACTACCGCAAGAAGCTCTGGAAATACGGCAAGAGCGCCTCTGAGGTAATGCCCGCCCTGGTGGAGGGATGCGACCTTATCCTCGGCAACGAAGAGGATGCCGAGAAGGAATTCGGCATAAAGCCCGAAGGCTTCGACGCCGAGAAGACAGGCGGCGATATCGACCAGAACATATTCATCAGCGTCGGACAGCAGCTTATGGCAAGGTTCCCTCGCTGCAAGAAAGTGGCCGTGACGCTCCGCGGTTCCATCAACGCCAACCACAATACCTGGGGCGGAGTGCTCTACGACGGCAAGACTCTCTGGCAGAGCCGCCGCTACGACATCACCCATATCGTGGACCGCGTTGGAGGAGGCGATTCCTTCATGGGCGGACTGCTCTATGGTCTCCTCACCTACCCCACCGACCAGGAGGCCATTGAATTCGCAGCCGCAGCTTCGGCTCTCAAGCACACGATCATCGGCGACTACAACCGCGTCACTGTGGCCGAAGTCGAAGGCCTCATGAACGGAGGCGGCTCCGGCCGCGTGTCACGCTAACGAATAGTCAATCTGGACAAAGTGAAGAATCTATGGCAAAATTCAGGAAAATAGATACAATCAGTATCATACGTTCCACGGGAATAGTTCCCGTGTTCTACAACAAAGACATCGAGCTCACTAAGAAGGTGGTCAAGGCCTGCTACGACGGAGGAATCCGCGCTTTCGAGTTCACGAACCGCGGCGACGGAGCCCACAAGGTTTTCGAGGCGCTGATCGACTTCGTGCGCACGGAGTGCCCCCAGATGGCTCTTGGAGCCGGGACCATACTCGATGCTCCCACTGCCGCCCTGTATATGCAGATGGGCGCGGACTTTATCGTATCACCCTGCCTGGTAGAGGAAGTCGCGCCGCTGTGCAACAGGCGCGGAGTCCCCTATTCTCCGGGATGCGGCACCGTGTCCGAGATAGTCAAAGCCCAGGAGCTGGGCTGCGACCTTGTGAAGGTGTTCCCTGCCGGAACAGTCGGAGGTCCCGCTTTCGTGAAGAATATCCTTGGTCCCCTGCCCTGGGCCATGATCATGTGCACGGGCGCCGTGGAACCCACCGAGGAGAACCTTACGGCCTGGGCCAAGAGCGGAGTAACCGCAGTCGGCATGGGAAGCAAACTCTTCCCCAAGGACGTAATCGCCTCCGGTGACTGGGCCTCCGTCTCGGAGCTCTGCGCCAAGTCACTGGGCTGGTTCCGGAAATAACTTTGCTTTTTGCATAGAAAAGATGTAATTTTGAAGGATATTTTTATAGACAGAAAATGAAAAGAGTATTCAAAATTATGTTCGCTGCGGTGCTTGCTGCATGCGTATTTTCCTGCAAGAAGCCCGTTAATCCCGACCTTCCCACAATCGACTGGCCTTCCAACGCCAATTTCTCACAGCTGGAGCTTGCTCCAGGAGTGGACGGAGCGATAACCATATCAGCGCCCGGCAAGCTGGACGTGCTCACCATCACTATGGGTCTTGGAGACTACGCCATACTCGCCAATCCTTACATCGGAGTATCTTCCAACAAGGGCTCCGGCAAGAACAGCCCCGTTTTTGATGTAATCGACGACTCTACTGTAGCATCTTTCCTTCAGAAACTCGGCATGAGCGCAGGTCCCGGCCTCCGCGGCAAGTCCGCTGCCAATTTCGACCTGGTAGAGATCCTGGAAACCCTCATCGAGGGCCAGCCGGTGCAGAACAACACCAGCTTTACCATGAGGATCGACCTCAAGGACCAGGCAGGCAACAGCAAGACCGCTACCGCCAAGTTCCACTTCACCTCCGCTCCCACGTTCACATGGGATGCAAATGCGGCATTCAATACAGTCGACCTGAATGCGGCCAAGATCTCCTGCAAGGTCAAGATAACCGCCCCCGGAAAGGTGGAGACGCTCACCGTCACCCTTGAGAACGGAGCCGACAACTCCCTGGTATCCTACATCAAGAACCGCACTTCTGGAGGGAACACCGTGCTCGACCTTGTGAACGACGAGAAAGTCGCACAGTCTTTCGCCGAGTACTTCCCCGCCGGCGCAGCAGTGTCAGGCAAAACCGAACTGCTCATGGACTTCGGATTCATGTACGACAGGGCCTTTGACATGGGAGCATCTACCAACGTGTTCACCATCAAGGCCGTAGACCGCAACGGCAAGGAAACTACCGCGCAGGTAAAGTTCAAGAAATAAGCTAGTCCGACTTAGCCGCGTACCATGCACACCATGGACGCAGACCGCAGCCCGTGCACTTTGGTGCGCGGGCTGTGCACGTATAGCGGCCGTGAAGGATGAGCCAGTGATGGGAAGTCGCCCTGTACTCTTCGGGAATATTCTTCTCAAGGTCCTTTTCCACATCGTAAGGAGTCTTCCCCCTGGACAGGCCCAGGCGGTGACTGACCCGGTAGACATGGGTATCCACGGCTATGACCGGCTCGTCGTAGACTATCGACGCCACCACGTTGGCTGTTTTCCGCCCCACGCCGGGCAGGGTCATCAGCTGTTCCACGGAGCCCGGCACCTCGCCGCCGAAATCCTCGCACAACTTGCGGCCCAGGGCCTGCAGATGACGGGCCTTGCTGTTAGGATAAGAGACGCTGTGAATAACCTCGAGGATGTCTTCTACGGGCGCATCACCGAGCATTCGGGGCGTAGGGTAACGGCGGAACAGTTCCGGAGTAACCATATTTACCCTTTTATCCGTACACTGCGCCGATAGCACTACGGAAACTATGAGCTGGTAGGGGTCGGCAAAGACCAGCTCGCTCTGCGCCACTGGCACATTCTCGAGAAACCACCCTACTATGCCCTGATATCTTTCCTTTCGTGTCATCCTTTAATCGGGAAGGTCTTTCTTGACGCGGACCTTGCGGGTCTTGTGGTGCTTCTGCTTATTCCACAGGCCGTAAATCTCGCTTACATTTCCGGCCGTGATGAATCCGTGGATATCCCGCTTCCGCATCATGTCCATAAGCTTGCTGAAGTCATCCTGGGTGAGAAGTACCTGGATTTCAAAACGTTCATTCCCCGTGAAGCCGCCATATACTTTGTAGAGGCTGCAGCCGCGGTGGAGCTCCTCCACTATGAATTTCCGTATCTCCTCGTGATAGTCGGAGATGATGCATACCCTTTTGCGCCTGTTGAGGCTGGCGGTGAAATAGTCTATTGCCACTCCGTTCATCCAGGTGCCCACAAGGCCGGTGACGACCATGCGGAACGGGTTGATGGCAAAGGCCGTGCAGCAGATGATGGCTCCTGCCACGGTCACCGAAAGACCGATGTCGAAGTGGAGATACTTGTTCACGATTTTTGCCAGGATATCGAGGCCACCGGTGGAGGCGTTGATACTAAAAAGTATTGTCTGCGAGATGCTTACCACAAGAACGAAGCACACCAGGTCAAGCAGGGGTTCGCCCATTACGGAACTCATCCCCGGCTCTATGAGCTTCTGGTACGGAAGGATCTTATCCCACAGGTCTATCATGGGACCGAGTATCATGGCAGTGTAGACTGTCTTGGCCCCGAATTCTTTGCCTATAAGAAGCCAGGCGAGCAGCAGCAGTATAGCATTGATGACCGTCACGACCACCGATACCCTTACGTGGATGCCTGCCATTCCGAGCACATTCGAGACAACTATGGACAATCCGGAGATGGAGCCGAGCACCAACTTGCTGGGTATCATGAAATAATACACGGCGGCTGCGGCTATCATCATACCAATCGTCATAATGAACAGTTCCTTCCAGAATTTGAAGGTGGTCAGATAACGGAGTATGTCTTTCATTTTGTGGCTAGTTTACACTTCAAATATAGCACTTAATTGTAAAAAAATAGCTATTTTTGGGAATAAAACTGATAACCATAAATGAAGAGAATCATTGAATGCGTCCCCAATTTCAGCGAGGGCCGAAACCGTCAGGTAATAGACCGCATAGTGGCGGCCATAGCACAAGTTCAAGGAGTCAAGGTACTGGATGTAGATCCCGGCGAGGCCACCAACCGCACGGTTGTGACCTTTGTCGGCGAACCCGAGCCTGTCATGGAGGCAGCCTTCCGTGGTGCGGCTATGGCCAAGGAATTGATAGACATGCGCTCTCACCACGGAGCCCATCCGCGCAGCGGCGCCACTGACGTACTTCCCCTGATACCTGTGCAGGGCATCACACTGGAAGAATGCGCCGCACTGGCCCGCACCCTGGCGGTGCGTCTCTACAAAGAACTCGGCATTCCGTGCTACTGCTATGAAGCCGCAGCATTTACGCCTGAGCGCCGCAACCTTGCCGTCTGCAGGGCCGGCGAATACGAAGCCCTCCCCGAAAAGATGGCCGATCCTGCACGAAAGCCGGACTTCGGCGGCGGATGGAACGACACCGTCGCCGGAACAGGAGCCACCAACGTAGGCGCCCGCAATTTCCTTATCGCAGTCAACTTCAACCTCAACACCACGTCCACAAGGCGCGCAATGGCCGTAGCCTTCGACGTCAGGGAGAAGGGCCGCAAGGCCCGCGAAGGCGGCTCGCTCACCGGCAAGCTGCTCAAGGACGAAGAAGGACGGCAGATTTGGATCCCCGGCACTCTCAAGGGCTGCAAAGCCATAGGCTGGTACATAGATGAATACGGTATAGCACAGGTCTCAATGAACATCACCGACATCGAAGCCACTCCCCTGCACATAGCATACGAAGAAGTCAGCCGTGCGGCGGCAGCCCGCGGTCTCAGGGTCACCGGAGCGGAGATAGTCGGCCTGGTGCCCAGGAAAGTGCTCCTGGACGCAGGCAAGTTCTACCTCGAAAAGCAGCAGCGTTCACTCGGCATCAGCGAGGAAGAGATAATCAAGATAGCCGTCAAGTCCATGTCCCTGGACGACCTGGGGCCTTTCAATCCCCGCGAAAAGGTCATCGAGTACCTTATGGAGGACGAGCAGGCCGTCGCTGCCAGGGAGCGTCTCATACGCATGAGCCTCAAGGACTTCACGCGCGAAACAGCCTCCGAATCCCCCGCCCCGGGCGGCGGTTCGGTATCGGCCGCGATGGGAGCCCTTGGCGCAGCCCTGGCCACCATGGTGGCGAACCTGTCTTCCCACAAGAGGGGCTGGGATGATCGGTGGAAAGAGTTCTCGGACGTCGCAGTGCAGGGACAGGCCCTCATAGACGAGCTTCTGGCCCTGGTAGATGAAGACACGGCGGCTTTCAACCGGATAATGGACGCATTCGGCCTGCCAAAAGGTACGCCCGAAGAAAAAGCTGCCCGCGACGCGGCTATACAGGAGGCCACTCTCTATGCTGCATCCGTCCCACTCAAAACCATGGAGGCATCGCTCAAGGCTCTCCCTCTCGCACTTCAGATGGCCCGCAGCGGCAATCCCGCCAGCGCGTCCGACGCAGGCGTCGCCGCACTGGCCGCAGTGGCCGGCATACGCGGCGCCCGCCTCAACGTGCGCATCAACTCCGCCGGCCTGTCCGACAAGGCCCAGGCCCGGCCGCTTCTCGACAGGGCCGATGCCATACAGGCCGAAGCCCTGGAGCTCGAAAAGCAGATAATCGAAGCCGTCGAAACCAACATAGAGATTTAAATGACTGATTTCCAATCTGAAATATTGGCCGGAATCACCTCGGAACTGCCTGCCGCAAAGCCCTACGACAATTCCGTAAACCATGCCCCGCGCCGCAAGGATTCCCTCGGCCCGCAGGAGAAAGCCCTGGCCCTCAAGAACGCCCTGCGCTATTTCCCATCCAGCCTTCACGAGGCTCTCGCGCCCGAATTCGCCGAAGAACTGCGCAAGTACGGACGCATCTACATGTACCGCTACCGCCCGTCGTACGACATGTACGCAAGACCCATCGGAGAATACCCCGCCAGATGCCCCCAGGCCGCGGCCATAATGGCCATGATACAGAACAATCTGGACCCGCGGGTAGCCCAGCATCCCCATGAGCTTATCATCTACGGAGGCAACGGCGCCATTTTCCAGAACTGGGCGCAGTACAGGCTCGCGATGCAGTACCTTGCCACCATGACCGAAGAGCAGACGCTCGTCATGTACTCCGGTCATCCCCTCGGACTCTTCCCCAGCCACAAAGACGCTCCCAGGGTAATCGTCACCAACGGCATGGTCATTCCAAATTACTCCAAGCCCGACCACTGGGAGAAATTCAACGCGCTGGGCGTAAGCCAGTACGGGCAGATGACCGCCGGATCATACATGTACATAGGTCCCCAGGGCATCGTGCACGGCACCACCATCACAGTTATGAACGCAGCACGCAAACAGCTGAAGGCCAGAGGTCTGGACAGCGACGACCGCAGCGGCATGCTGTTCGTCACCGCGGGCCTTGGAGGCATGTCCGGCGCCCAGCCCAAGGCAGGCAACATCGCAGGCGTGGTAAGCGTAACGGCAGAGATCAATCCCAAAGCCGCGCAGAAGCGCTTCGAGCAGGGATGGGTGGACGAACTCCACGACAGTCTGGACGAGCTCATTCCGAGAATAAAAGATGCCGTACAGGCCAAAGAGACAGTATCCCTTGCCTATGTCGGCAACGTGGTGGACCTCTGGGAAAGACTTGCCGCCGACGGAATACAAGTCGACCTGGGGTCGGATCAGACCTCCCTGCACAATCCATGGGCTGGAGGCTACTACCCGGCAGGACTTACCCTCGAGGAATCGAAACGCATGATGGCCGAAGAGCCCGAGCGCTTCAAGGAGGCCGTCCGGGAATCCTTGAGGCGTCAGGTTGCAGCCATCAACAAACTGGCATCCAGGGGCATGTACTTCTTCGACTACGGCAACGCCTTCCTCCTGGAGAGTTCCCGCGCCGGAGCCGACGTGCTGCTTTCCGACGGCCGCTTCCGCTACCCGTCATATGTCCAGGACATCATGGGACCCCTGTACTTCGACTACGGTTTCGGGCCCTTCCGCTGGGTTTGCATGAGCGAAGACCCCGCCGACCTCGAGAAATCCGACAACATAGCCATGAAAGTACTCGGCGAAATCGCAGCCACCGCCCCCGAAGAGATCGCCGGGCAGATGCGCGACAACATCCGCTGGATACGCGAGGCCGGGCGCAACCGCCTGGTAGTGGGCTCCCAAGCCCGCATACTCTACGCCGACTGCGAGGGCCGCACCAAGATCGCCCTCGCCTTCAATGAAGCCATCCGCAAAGGAGAAATCTCCGCTCCCATTGTGTTGGGCCGCGACCATCACGACGTATCCGGCACCGATTCTCCGTTCCGCGAAACTTCAAACATATACGACGGTTCGCAGTTCACCGCAGACATGGCGGTCCAGAACGTCATAGGCGACTCCTTCCGCGGCGCCACCTGGGTGTCCATCCACAACGGCGGAGGCGTGGGCTGGGGCGAAGTGATCAACGGTGGATTCGGAATGGTCATAGACGGCAGCGAAGATTCGGACAGGCATATCAAGGAAATGCTCTTCTGGGATGTCAACAACGGCATCGCCCGGCGCAGCTGGGCCCGGAACCCCGCCGCACGCTTTGCCATCGAAAGGGAAATGTCCCGCACCCCCGGCCTCAAGGTCACCCTTCCCAATGCAGCAGACGACCAACTGATAATCAATGCACTTAAACAGAAATGACACACTACATCTCAACCGAACCGATAACGCTTGAAGAGCTCAAACAAATCATAGACGAGAACTACACCCTCGCCCTGTCGGAAAAGGCAAAAGAGGCGATCCTTAAATGCCGCAAATACCTTGACGACAAGATGCAGGACATCGAAAGGCCGATCTACGGCATAACCACAGGCTTCGGCTCCCTGTACAACGTGACGATTCCCGCAGACGAACTTTCGCAGCTCCAGCACAACCTGGTGATGTCCCACGCATGCGGTTCAGGCGAAACAGTAAGGCCGAAAATAGTCAAACTGATGCTCTTCCTGAAGGCCCAGAGCCTCTCTTACGGGCACTCGGGAGTCCAGCTCCAGACCGTTCAGCGTCTTATCGACATGTTCAACGAGGACATTCTGCCCGTCGTATACCAGCAGGGGTCCCTGGGAGCCTCCGGCGACCTGGCTCCCCTGGCACACCTGAGCCTTCCGATCATAGGGATGAGCGAGGTCCTCTATAAGGGGCGGATACGTCCCGCGGCCGAGGTCTGGGCCGAAAAAGGCTGGGAGCCTATCAAGCTCCAGTCCAAGGAAGGACTTGCCCTGCTCAACGGAACGCAGTTCATGAGCGCCCACGCCGTATGGTCGCTGCTCAAGAGCATGCGGCTGTCCCGATGGGCCGACCTCATAGGAGCCATGTCCCTGGATGCTTTCGACGGGCGCATCGAGCCTTTCCTTCCCCTCACACATCAGCTGCGTCCCCACAAAGGCCAGATATGCACAGGCAGGCGTTTCATGCAGATACTCGACGGAAGCGAGCTGATAAACAGGCCGAAGGAACATGTCCAGGACCCCTACAGCTTCCGCTGCATCCCGCAGGTCCACGGCGCCGTAAAAGACAATATCCTATATGTTAAGTCGGTGATTGAGAACGAGATAAATTCAGCCACGGACAATCCGAACATCTTCCCCGACGAAGACATGATCATATCCGCCGGAAATTTCCACGGGGAGCCCATCGCCATACCGATGGACGCCCTGAGCATAGCGATGTCGGAACTTGCAAGCATATCGGAGAGGCGCACCTATCAGCTGATCCACGGCTTGCGCGGCCTGCCAAAGTACCTCGTGGCCAATCCCGGCCTCAACAGCGGTTTCATGATTCCGCAGTACACGGCCGCATCCATAGTGAGCCAGAACAAAGGCTTCTGCTGGCCCGCCTCATGCGACTCAATCCCCTCTTCGCAGGGCCAGGAAGACCATGTGAGCATGGGCTCCAACTCCGCGACCAAACTTGTGCGCATCGTGGACAATGTAGAGACAGTATTAGGCATAGAACTGTTCAATGCGGCGCAGGCCCTTGAGTTCCGCCGCCCGGCCAAGTCATCTCCTATACTTGAAAGGATCTTCGCCGACTTCCGCAAGGAGGTGCCCTTCGTAGACACCGACTGCTACATGCATCCGCTGATAGAAAAGTCCGTCCAATTCATCCGCAACGAGCAATACTTATGCTTCTGAAGAACATAGGCGAACTGGTTGGTATCGTTCCGCAGGGAGTCCTGCGGAAGCAAGGCTCCGAGATGAACGAAACCGGCATCCTGCACGACGCCTGGCTCCGCATCGCCCCCGACGGCACCATCGCCGGCTTCGGCAGCACCGGAGCACTCTATCCCGATGATGATAAAGATGAAGAAGTAATTGATGCCGAAGGCGGAATGGTAATGCCGGGTTTCTGCGACAGCCATACCCACATCGTATACGCCGGCAGCCGCGAAGGCGAATTCATAGACAAGATCAACGGCCTGAGCTACGAGCAGATAGCAGCCCGCGGAGGCGGAATACTCAATTCCGCCGACCTGCTGAACGCCACCCCGGAAGACGAACTCTACCACCAGTCCATGGAGCGCGTCCAAGAAATGATGGCGGCCGGCACAACCTCAATTGAAATCAAAAGCGGCTACGGTCTCTGCCCGGAAGGCGAACTCAAGATGCTGCGCGTCATCCGGCGCATAAGCGAAAGCGTTCCGGCCCTCATACGTTCCACCTTCCTCGGAGCGCACGCCGTGGGGCGGGGCTATACCCACGAGGCATACGTTCAGGAAATCCTGGACATGATGCCCAGAGCAGCGGAGTATGCAGATTTCGTGGACGTATTCTGCGACACGGGGTTCTTCTCCCCCGAAGACACAGACCGCATCCTTGAGGCCGGCGCCCGCTATGGACTCAGGCCAAAGATACACGCCAACGAACTGGGAGTCAGCGGCGGAGTGCAGGTGGGCGTGGCCCACGGCGCCCTGTCTGTGGACCATCTGGAGCAGACCACCAATGCTGAGATAGAGGCTCTCAAAGGCAGCGGCACAATGCCCACCATGCTTCCCGGCTCGTCCTTCTTCCTCGGCATTCCTTTCGGCAGGGCAAAAGAATTCATTTCCACCGGCCTCGGACTCGCCCTCGCCTCGGACTACAATCCCGGCTCCTCCCCTATGGGCGACATGCGCTTCGTGATGGCGCTCGCATGCATCAAGATGCGCCTCACGCCGGTACAGGCCCTCAACGCGGTGACGCTCAATTCCGCCTACGCCATGGGCTTGAGCGACCAGACCGGCTCCATCACCCCGGGCAAACGTGCCGACCTGATACTCACCCGCCCCGGCTGGACCCTCACCCGCATCCCCTACACCTACCGTACCCCCTGGATCCGCTCCGTATTCAAAAAAGGCCGGAGCTGACGCCCCGGCCTTTCGCGCTTATGTGACGATGGATCAGATGCAAGTGTAGCCGCCGTCGACGGCGATGTTCTGGCCGTTGACATAGGTGCTGGCTGGAGATGCGAGGAAAAGGGCGCAGGTGTCCAGCTCGCCGCTCTTGCCGTAACGTCCCAGAGGGATGCTCTGCTTGGCAATGGCCTGGAAGTAATCGGAATCCAGGGTTGCGGTGGTAAGGTCGGTATAGAAATAACCGGGGCAGATACTGTTGACGGTAATGCCGTGTTTGCCCCACTCGGCTGCAAGTGCACGTGTAAGGTTGACAACGCCGCCCTTGGCAGCATGATAAGGCGCACTGCCGCAGATGAGGTTGCCCACCAGGCCATACATGGAGGCGATATTGATGATACGGCCGAACCCGGCCTTGATCATTTCCTTGCCGAACTCACGTGAGCATACAAAAGTTCCGAAGAGGTCGATATCCAGTTCCTTCTTGAACTGCTCGTCCGTAATGTTCTCTGCATCATCCACGGCTCCGGTGCCGGCATTGTTCATGAGGATGTCCACACGGCCGAACCTGGCCATGGTAGCGGCTACCGCAGCTTTGACTTTTTCCGTATCGGTAATGTCGCAGGCAAAAGGAAGCACCTCGACACCGAATTCTTCCATAATGGCCTTGGCATTTTCTTCCAGGAGATTGAACCGGCGGGCAAGCAGCACAAGATTGGCACCCTGGCTGGCGAACGCCTTGGCCATCTGCAATCCAAGGCCGGTGGAGGCGCCCGTTACCACGGCGACGCGTCCGGTAAGGTCAAAATAATTCTTCATGTACGTTAGTTATTTAGCATTTTTATTAAATGGTTTCGGACGGAACAGATTCTGCTCGTAAACGACCTTTCCTTCAGGATCTTTGACCCTGACACAGACAGGGGCCGTGGCTGTTGTAGCCGTGGCCACGAAACTGTGGGAATTCTTCCTGTCCTTGAGATTGGATTTGGAGGGCTTGCTGCCCTCGTCAAGCTTGGGAGTTATGTAAGTGATGACATACAGAGGGTCATCCCTTAATGTTTGGCTCACCTCAAGGGGCTTGCCATCTTCAAGAATCTCCACTGTCTGCCCGGGGATATAGCCCCAGTAATTCACATATATCATATTGGTGTAGGCCGGGTCGGCATACCATGTACGGTCGGGATAAAGACGGTGGAAGATGCGGCACCCTTCATCGTTGCGGTAGAAATCTCCGACGGCATTAAGGTCGTAGATGCGCATCATGGAGGGATTGCCGCTCACGGCGACATAGCGGGGCCGTGGATCGGGTTCGGTGCAGTCGAGGACGTTGATCGCCTGCTCGCTGGCGTCCGTTCCAATGGCCTGATATCCAGCAGGATGCTGCCACATGCTCGCCGAAGTGGCGCCGAATATAAACTGCTTGAATCGGGGAAAATCTCCAGAACTTGTATTTATGTACTTGTGCGTGTGGCCGGAGAAGACATAGACTGTCGGGAAGTCTTTGAACACGTCATCCATAATGGCGGCCTGTCCGGGGGCAAGAACCTCGCTCGTACTCGAATCATTCAGGAGCGGCACATGGCAGCAGAGGAAAATGCGCGTGCCAGGGGTGACGAACTCCAGATCCTTGCGCAGCCACTCTATATCCTTGTCCAGGAAGCGGCAAGTGTAGTTGCGCCTGCCGTTGATGTTCTTGTGCTTGGCATCGGGAGCGCCGTCGTTGATGTACTCTACAGAATCCATGAACACCCAATGGTCTCCCCCTATATTTACGGAATAACATGAAGGGCCCCAAGTGTGGCGGTAGTTCCATGCGGACACAAAATCAGTACGCCCGCCAAGACCGGCGACGGCGCCGTCATTGTCGTGGTTGCCTGAAACTGAATACAAAGTCATGGGATATCCGGCCATGGACAGGAAGCGTTCGGCCCCCTCTTCGTTGAGACCGAAATCATACCAGTAACGGTCGTGGGCGAAGTCGCCGAGGTTCACGGAAAACACTGCGCCTTTGGCGGCGGCACGGCTGTACTCGCGGCGTATCACCGGCATGACAGTGCACTTGAAGCGTTTGAGGTCGTTTCTGGACGGGTCGGCGGCAAAGTGGGTATCGGTGATGAAAATCACGCTGTACTTGCTCTGGTCCTGAGGCTCAAGGACGAAGTCATGAACTTCTTTCTTGCCGGCTGGGGCGGTGAGCAGGTGCCAGAATCCCGGACGCAGAGGGTCGATCTTCCTGGCCGTATAACCCGAAGGGGTGGTGATGAACACCACGCTGTCGGCCTTGTCCGTACGCATGGAATAACGTCCCTTGGCGTCCGTGAGCACGATCTGGCGGCCGTCGGAAACCTGAACGCCGGCAACGGGCTTGCCGCCGGCAGTGACTTTACCCTTCACGACTCCTGCCCCCGCACACAGCGGGAGGAGAAGGAGCGCGGCTATCAAAACATACTTTTTCATACCTTGCTGTATTTTAGAATCGGCTGTCGGGCGGCGGTGGTTTCATCCGGGCGCGAAATCGGAGTGTCGTGAGGGGCGCTCTTGAGCAATTCCGGGTCGCCGGCCGCCTCGGCGGCAATCTTGTGCATCACTTCGATGAAGGCGTCCAGCGTCTGCAGCGACTCCGTCTCCGTGGGCTCTATCATCAGGGCCTCATGGAACAGCAGGGGGAAGTAGATCGTAGGGGCGTGGAAGCCGTAGTCGAGCAAGCGTTTGGCCACATCGAGGGTGGTCACGCCGTTGGGCTCCAGCAGGCCATCGAACACGAACTCATGCTTGCAGACAGATTCTATCGGCAGTTTGAAGCAGTCCTTCAGGGACTCCTTGATATAGTTGGCCGCCAGAGTCGACAGACGGCCCGCCAGCTTCACATTCTCACGCCCGAGACTCAGTATATAAGCACAGGCACGGAGGATGACGCCGAAGTTGCCGTGGAATCCGCTCACCCGGGGCTTTTCCAGGAACGGCACCAGGCGCTCGCACACGCCCACCGGGCCGCTGCCGGGACCGCCGCCGCCATGAGGGGTGGAGAAGGTCTTGTGCAGATTGAGGTGCATCACGTCGAAGCCCATGTCTCCGGGGCGAACGACGCCCATGAGCGGGTTCATGTTGGCTCCGTCGTAGTAGAGGAGACCTCCGCAGCCGTGCACCAGTTCCGCTATTTGCTTGATGTCCTTTTCGAAGAGGCCGAGCGTGTTGGGGTTGGTGAGCATGATGCCGGCAATGTCGGGGCCGAGAAGGGGCTTGAGCGCCTCTATGTCCACAAGGCCGTCGGGACGGGACTTGACCACCACCACATCGAGTCCGCAGACCGCCGCGCTCGCAGGATTGGTGCCGTGCGCGCTGTCCGGGACTATTATCTTGGTGCGGGCGGAGTCTCCCCTGCTCATGTGGTATTCCCTTATGAGCATGAGGCCTGTGAGCTCGCCGTGCGCTCCGGCACACGGGAGGAAGGTGAAATGCTTCATGCCGGTTATCTCGGCGAGGGCCTTGTCCATGAATGAATAGATGTCACGGACGCCCTGGGTGGTGGATGCCGGCTGCAGCGGATGCAGACCGCCGAACATGGAGACGATTTCTTCGTTGATCTTGGGATTGTACTTCATGGTACAGGACCCAAGCGGATAGAATCCGGTATCGACGCCGAAATTCATCTGGCTCAAGTTGGTATAGTGGCGGACGACATCCGGCTCGCTGACCTCCGGAAGGTCCAGCGCGGACTCACGCCATATATTGCCGCATGCGGGGATGTCCTTCTCCGGCCGAGGCAGCGAGAAAGCGCTGCGGCCGGGACGGGAAAGTTCGAAGATGAGTTTGTCGTAGTATCTCATAACCCAGCCTCCATTATAACTTTAACGAGATTGTCAATTTCCTCGCGCGTACGGCGCTCGGTTACGCAGAAGCTCACATATCCTTCTTCGGTGGCAAGGGCGCCGAAGATGCCTGCATCCAGAAGGGCCTGCTGCAGTTTGGGAACGTCGCACCGGGGAGTCAGCACAAATTCCTTGAGGAACTCGCGGTCGGGGAAAGGATCGGAGAAAAGTCCCGTGGCGAGCAGTTCTTCCTTGAGGTAATGCGAGCCCTCGTAGCACAGGGCATTGAGCCGGCGCATCCCTTCGGGGCCCATGAGGGAGAGGTAAACCGTACACCAGAGGGCCATGAGAGACTCGTTGGAACAGATGTTCGACGTGGCCTTTTCGCGGCGGATGTGCTGCTCGCGGGCCTGGAGGGTGAGCACGAATGCCCTGCGCCCCTGCGCATCATGGGTCTGCCCCACTATACGGCCGGGCAGTTTGCGCATGAGGTCGGTGCGGCAAGCCATGAATCCAACGTATGGGCCTCCGTAGCAAAGGGGTATGCCCAGGGTCTGGCCGTCGCCCACGGCAATGTCGGCGCCCCATTCGGCGGGCGTCTTGACAACGGCGAGCGCGGAAGGGTCGCAGTACTCGACAAGGAGTCCGCCCATGCCGTGCACCAGGTCCGACAGGCCGAGATGGCTCTCTATCAGTCCATAACGGTTGATGGAAGGGACGATCACTCCCGCCAGGTCCAGCGTGCCTTCAGCCACGGCCTCGGCCACATCCCAGGTTTCCACCAGGTTGATGCCGGAATAATGCGCATAGGTACGCAGCACTTCCAGCACATTGGGCAACAGCCCGGACGAGGCCACTACCGTATTGCGCTTGCGGGTGCTGGCGACGCACATGCGCATGGCCTCGGCTGCCGCCGTAGGGCCGTCGTACATGGATGCATTGGCTACATCCAGTCCCGTGAGGGCGCAGATCATGGTCTGCCACTCGAATATGTAGCGCAGCGTTCCCTGCGATATCTCGCACTGGTAGGGCGTGTAGGCGGTAAGGAATTCCGAACGGGAGGTGATGTACGGGATTACAGATGGAGTGTAATGATCATAAGCTCCTGCGCCGGCGAAAACCTTCAGGCGTGTGTTACGGGCGGCCATGGACTCAAACCAGGCGCGGACCTGGTCCTCGGTCATGGCGGAAGGAAGGTCGTACTCTTCCTTGCGGATGAACTCTTCGGGCACATCAGAATAGAGCGCATCCAGAGAGGGTGCGCCTATACGTTCCAACATCACCCGAATATCCTCCTCTGTGTGGGGGAAATAGGCGAATGTTCCCATATTTACTCTGCTATCTTGGCGTATGCCGCTGCATCCAGCAGGGATTCAAGTTCGGAAGCGTCGCTCATGCGGACCTTGATGATCCATGCGGCGTAGGCATCTTGGTTGACCAGTTCGGGAGCCGATTCGAGCTCTTCGTTGACGGCCTCGACAGTGCCGCTCACGGGGCTGTAAAGGTCACTGGAGGCCTTGACGCTTTCGAGGGCGCCGAATTCCTCACCGGCCTGGATTTCATCGCCTTCAGAAGGGAGATCCACATAAGTGATATCACCCATTTCGGATTGTGCAAAGTCGGATACACCGATGACGGCGAGGCCGTCCTCGACCTTCACCCATTCATGTGACTTGCTGTAAAGGAGTCCTTCGATTATTCTGCTCATTTTTTATAGTTTGTCTTATAAAACCTCTTTTTGATAACTTCTCCAGGGAAGACGCGCTTGCGGATCCTGATATACAGAGGGGTGCCGAGCGCCGAATACCGGGAATCCACCAGGGCGAAACAGATGCTCTTGTCCAGACTGATGGAATGGTAGCCGGTGGTCACTACTCCTACCTGCGTTCCGTCTTCGAGTTCCACTGGATAACCGGCACGGGGGATGGCATTGTCGTGGAGTTCGATTCCCACTATCTTGCGGGCCACGCCCTCCGCCTTCTGTTTTTCTATGGCTTCCTTACCTATGAATTCGGGCTTGTCCAGTTTGCAGAACATGGACAGGCCGGCCATGACGGGGCTGATTTCGGGACTCAGTTCATCGCCGTACAGGGGAAGGCCGGCCTCGAACCGAAGGGTGTCGCGGCAGCCAAGGCCGCAGGGCGTAATGCCATCTTCGAGGAAAAGATTCCAAAGGTCGACAATATTGTCCGGAGAAGCGTAAATCTCGAATCCGTCCTCGCCGGTATAGCCGGTACGGCTCACGATAACGCGGCCGCCGTCTTCATCTTCGAGGTCGAAGAAGGTGTAGAATTCCAGGTCGCGCAGTTCCTCAAGGCCGAAGGCCTTTACCAGGGCGTCCTCGGATGCGGGACCCTGGAGGGCAATCTGGCCCCAGGAGTCGGAGTCGTTGAAGATTTCCACCTCAAAACCTTCCGACTGCTGCTGCAGCCACTCGTAATCCTTCTCTATGTTGGCGGCGTTTACCACCAGCAGGAATCCCGATTCGAATTCCTTGTAGACGAGCAGGTCGTCTACGACTCCGCCGTCGGGGTAGCACATCATACCATAGAGGATGCCGCCGGCCGCCAGTGGCCGCACGTCATTGGTAAATACATGATTTACAAAAGCTTCGGCGTCCGGTCCGTCGACGACTATCTCGCCCATGTGGGAAACGTCGAACATACCCGCGGCATTGCGCACCGCATTATGTTCCTGGATTATGCCGCTGTATTGTATCGGCATGTCAAAGCCTGCGAAGGGGCTCATCTTGGCCCCCAACGATATGTGGCTGTCGTGCAGGCAGGTAACTTTCAGAGATTGGTCCATAGTAGTGTCAAATATACGTGTTTTAAGGCGCTTTTCCAAGAATAAACGACTCTTTGTGATAGCTTTTTTCCAATTGCCGCACCGAGTCAATTTCCAGCCCGGTCAAGACTCTTTCCGAGTCGCAGAAAGTGGCCTTGAGCGCTTCGGTAACAGCCTCGACGGAAAGGTCCGGAGCGAACTCGGCAAGATTGGCTACGCGCTGCCTGACCGAGCGAACGGCATGCCTCGAAAGCTTTTCGGCCGACGGCGTAATGGCACGCTCGAGGACATCCAGATCCACGTTGAACATCAGCGTGGAATGTACTATGCTGGCGCCAGGATGCACAAAGAAGGCACTGCCCGACACTTTGCGTCCACCGACAAGGATATCGTTGCGCCCTGTGACCATGGCATTGACTCCACAGTCACGGAGAACGCCGGCAAGGCGGTTCATGAAGAAGGGGAAAACATCATCTACACCTTTGCGCGGAGTGATATAGGAAATCATCAGGTTGCCCCGGTCGGCATACACGCATCCGCCGCCGCTTTTACGGCGCACGATATTGATGCCTTTTGCGTTGCAATACTCAAGGTCAACCTCCGACCGGAGATCCTGGTTCCTGCCTATTATTACGGTAGGGTCGACCTGCCATACAAAAAAACCGCAGCCTATGGCCGCAGCTACATATTCTTCCATGGCCAGGTAGAACGACAGGGGCTTGTGGGCCCGGTCAGGAAGAAGGATAAAGTCCATCGGTTACTGGATTTCCTTCAGGTCTTTTTTCAGGATCATCTTGGGATCCATCATCGACACTTTCTCGAAAAGGAGGATGCGGTTGCGCAGAGACAGGTAGACTTTGTCTTCGTGCTTGCCCTTGCGCCACCATTTGTAAAATCCCACCGGATCGTTCTCATAAGGTATCTTGGCGACGATTCCGGAACTGTAACCAGGATAGTCTATGATGAGCTGAAGGCCCATGAAACGCTTGTAATACTCGGGGTCCGCCCTGCGGAGTTTACTGACGAGAGGATTGAGGACCTCAAAGTTATCAACCTGCAAAACCTTGTCTTTCACTATCATACGATGGATGCGGACAGGATCTGCGTTGAGCCACGCCCCCAATTTGAGAGTCACGGGGCCGTTATCGGTCTCGAGTGTAAGCTCATCCATCGAATAGTAGACTTTCTCCGGATCCAGGGGGAACAGTTGTTCAGAGGTCATCAAAAAAACTCTATTACAAGCACGTGATTGGGGCAAATTTAAGAATTTTTTTTTAGATTTGAACAAGTTATGCACACAATTCTGAATTTAAGCGGCGTCTACGACGATGAAGGATGGCTTCCAGAGGGTTCGAAACTCCTTGACCTCCGCGCTCTCGAAGGGTGTTTCTGCTACTGCAGCGAAGAGGCCTTGTGCGCTCTACGCCAAGCAATTGGAGCAGAACAAATCTCTGATATCCATTGGATAGATACCGGAGATTTCCACTACATCAGCAAACTATGGCTGGAAAAAATGAGTTCGCCCTTTGTCCTGGCACTGTTCGACAATCATCCCGATGACGAACAAGATTCGCTGGGAGCAGGCCTCCTGAGCTGCGGCAACTGGGTAGACTCGGCCAGAAAGGACATTCCGGCAATGAAAGCTGATTACCTAAACACTGCCGACATCCCCGGCGAGCTGCCCGTCTACCTGTCCATCGACCTGGATGTTCTTTCTCCCGACTGGGCGCGGACCGACTGGAGCCAGGGCGCGATGACGCCGGACGAGCTTATAGAATCTGTCGAAACAATAAGCCGCAGCCACCGGATCGCAGGTGTAGATATCTGCGGAGGCCTCACCATAGCCCAGGGTGCCGGCGCCGCCGACCTTGCAGTAAATGTTCGCACGCGCAACATACTTGCCTCCTATTTCGGGAGCCACCCTCCTGTGTCGGGATAGAGTTCTTCATACTTCCACAGCACCAGGTCGTAACCTCCCCCATATTCTTCCGGGACATGATAGCTTGATCCTGACAAGGGACTTATGACGGAATGCGCCACGCTCAAATCCGCGAAGCTGTAGGCTGGTGATTCCGTTTCCAGCACATAGTCAGGAGTATAGCCGTGGACTATGTAGAGCCTTTCGTACATGCCTTTGTTCCATCTGCCGGCATCCGAATAAGCGGCAACAGCATTCTTCTCGATATAGGAAAGCCGTCCTTCGTCGCGACGAGGGAACGCCCATTCCACCCGTACGTCACATCCTCCCGCGCCATTTTCTTCAACTGCGCCTCCCACGGCAAGATTGACCGTAAACGCGGCGGAGAGCCTGTTATGCGAAATATAAGTATGCCCCGAGTTCCTGTTGCGCATGACCGGAGCGAGGGTAAAGTCGTGCTCCGGCATTGCCGTCTCCACATAATCGTTGTACAAGATAGTCATCTTGACGGTGTTCCTGTCGGGCTTGGTGAATTCGTACTTCCCTTCTTCCGAGAAAGGATATACCACGGAAGCCGCGCTAGCATCGTTGCCCGGGAGCACAAGGTCTCCAAATGTGAATGTAAAGGTTTCGTTGCGGTCTGAAAGGTCGTTCCAGCGGGCAAGCGCCCAGCTGCTCCTCTCTCCGAGATACACTGAACCGGAAAAAGGATCGGAAGTATATAGTTCAGCAGTTGCCGGCGCCACTCCGCAATCCCTGTCGTTGGGATACCCCGTCACGCGTTCAAGCATGACCGGACCGGCGGAAAAATCATAATTGTCGCTTATGGCAACTCCGCCCACTTCCAACTTGTCCAGGTAGAAGCCGAAAACGCTGTGGGTCGAAGCCATCATCCTGCTCCTTACCGCCGGATTACCGTAACCGGACCCGCGCTGCCAGCTTCGCCCGAACTTCTGGACTGAAGCATCGCGCTCTACCGAAACGTCCAGCAGCTCCTCATACAACTCGGGCACGAAGTCACTGTAATTCAATACGCTGCCATCAACTTTCCGATAAGATGGACCGCAGGTGACTACGTTCCCGTCCAGGGGGAGGAATATTCTGTCGGATGAGAACTTGAGCACCGGCGCCACGCAGGAGAAAGGGATTCGCGCTATCACTTCGCCGTCCGCTTTTATCACGATGGTATCTTCGCCAGTCTGCACCGCATCTACAAGCCATCCCGAGCCGGATTTGGTGATATCCGTCACCCCTGTCGTACTTGACGCCGTAAGTTTTCCTCCGGGGATGTTTCCGGTCGAGGCGTCCTTGATATACAGCACTCCTCGCTGCGCCAGGTAAAGAACGCTTCCGCCTTCCTGCCAGACGGCTGTATACTCTGCAGATTGGGCCGCAGCCGCCGAGGCCCTGTGGACGGCAGTCACCCTGCCGTCCCAGGTAGAAGCAGTGATTTCGACATGCGCACCGGCAGGAGCGCCGGGAAGGCATGTTACCGTAAACTGCCGCGCCCCATCTGCGGCTTGCACGTCAAAGTACATAAGGTCTCCGCCCACCGAGTAGGAATAATCTCCTGCCGCATAGCTCAGATTGGTCACGAGCCGGGCGCTGCCGATGGAGCCGGGCTGGAGGGAACTGCTTGCCGGGCTGAAATACATCTCCCTGCTGTCCAACAGGTTGCCGTCTATCTTCCAATCGGTCCCAAGGCACCCTTCATCGGTAATGGAAAGCTCTATGTTGTACTGGCTGTTGCGAAGCAGGTCGAAGTTCGAACTCGCATCGGAGCCGAGGAACAGCCGGGCGGTAAGAGGTTCACCGCGCAGCTGGCCGGAGCTGCCGCTATAGGTTCCAAGCAGTTCCAGATAAGTGCACAGATCAGGATTATGACCCGCCGCCCTTACCCTGTCCGGGACTTTTGCCCTTGGGTCGCTGTTGCCCGCCAATATGTTCCCCTGCAGGTTTTCCAGGACATAGAAGCTGCATGTATAGCCGCCGGGGCTGGCGTTGGCGCCCGAGAGTTCTGCGGCCGAGGCCAGGTCGCCGTCGCACACTTGCGCGGCTGCGCGTCCCGGTGCAAAAAAGGGGCACACGCTATTCATTTGACGGACGCGTATCGACGTCAGTTTAAGGGTTCCATGCTTTATGCCGGATGTCTTCACGGTAAAATTCACCTTGGACACAAGGCGCACCAGAGGTATCTCCACACTTGATCCGGAGGCCGGGACCCGGCACACTGCCCTTCCCGCCATAGGCAAACCATCTGAACTCCAAGACTTTATATCTGAAACGCAGCAAGCCAGGCCCGCCAAGGCTTCTGAAAGCCGTGCGGGGACATTGCCAGGATTCGCATTGGCGATGGCAAGAATGTCATAGCTGCACCCTGACAACAGTTCAACCGTGATGGTGCAGCTGCTAACGCCGCGTCCCGAAAAGGAGACCTGTTTGCCCAACTGCTCCTGAAGGACTCCATCCTTGAAGAACAGTACGGTAGCGGAACGGATTCCATCCTCCGCCGCTGTGACGCTGCTCCTTGTGTCTACTGCCGGAAGACTTCCTCCGGAGATTACAATGTTCACTTCCTTCTTCAAAGGCCCGCCCGGAGGTTCCGGAATTTCATAGCGTCCGCTGCAGGCTGCAATGCAGAACGCGGCCATTATGACAGCAATATTAGTCTTCATTTTTCAGTATTCTATCATTTTGTATCCCTCGATGGTCCAGTCTGACACTGTTACCGCCACATTCGACTTGGAAAGGTCCACAGTAATGGCAATATCCAGGAGGTCAGGATCATCATAACTGTACCCCGACTCGGAAATCATGTCTCCTATGGGAATCTGTCTGGCCGGCTTTCCGGGCTGCAGTATATCCAGCATGAGTCCGGCGTCGGTCTGGCGAGGCAAGCGCACACAACTTTCTTCACCCAGTCCTGCAGCCGGCACGGGACATGAGAAATTGCCGCGGAAAGGCGTATGTTCCTTGAGGTCATAGCCGCGGACTGTCCCCCTTACTGATGCGGCAGCATCACTGGGCATGCCGATGATGGTAAGGAACAGACGGACGAAGTTCTTATGTGTGGTGACTACACACTCATAGGACTCTCCCGCCAGCTGTGCATACTCCATACAACTGTATAGTTCGTCGCATTCATGTTCGAACATAATGTCGAGCCAACGGCCTTCCAGGGCGTTCATGTCCTTGATTCCGGAAAACACCGTAACCGTAGAGGGCTTCCGCGGGACTGTCATACGGCACAGTCCCGCCTCGAAGTCCTCGCGGCTCATCATACCCTGCTTCACCACCGCATTGTCCTGAACGACGCTGACCAGCACGCTGCCTTCCGTCTTGAGGGCTTCCTCACTACGGACGACAAGCTCGCAGGGGCATGCCGAACGATCCTCTTTTACGGAACACGCGTAGGTGAGCAGGATGGCAATGAAGCAGAGAGTCTTGCGCATAGCCTAGTATTCTTCTGTGTATGAATTGTCGCCCTCCCAGTCGGAGACTTTGATTATCACCTTGAAGCCGATGGTGGATGATACTTCCTGGTTAGGGTCGTCGGGAGAAGTGGTTCCGGGCTTGGTGAGAGTAAGCAGGCTTATGCGATAGACTTTGTTGCGCTGGAGGGTTCCATTCTCGCCTGCCGGAAGGGTAACCGGATAATAGCAGGTGCGTCCGCCATAGTCACACTCCAGCACCAGGCGTGTGCGGCGCGGCGACCAGCTGCCTCCATAAACCTTCTCCGTGGACGGATTAGGATACACATAGAAAGTATGCTGCACGTTATAGCTTCCACCATCGGGAAGGCTGACGTCGAGGCCGTCATCGACAGTAAGGGCCTTGACCGGGGCCGGCAGGTCCACGGGGATGACACCCAGTTTATTGTACCACAGGCCCGGGACTTCACCTTCACATCCGATACTGCATTTGCCGGCCACATTGCTCATATATATTTTCTTGACAGTCAGCGGAATGGCAGCATAGCTCCGATTGTCGAACTCGCGTTTGATGCCGTCGATGACAACCTTGCAGGCAAGGTGTTTGAGCTCCAGCTCCACCACGGAGTCGTCGATTGAAACGGTCTTGGAAGCAGAGCCGCTCATGGTCAGTTTGTTTATGGTATTGTCGCTCAGATCGGTAATCCTGGCGCTCAGATCCGCCGGCGTGGGCACGGAGGCGTCGCTGATAATTGCAGGTATGTTGGCTACAGCCCAGACAGTTTTCTCTCCGGGAAGGACGTCCAGCGTCAGCTGCGTCTGACCGGTGACCAGATTCGAGGATTTCTCCAGCTTGCCGGCATCGTTATAGACCAGGACCTGGAAATTGTTCAGCGTCATATCCTCATTCCCATGGACTGACGCACGCGTGGATACGGCACCTACCTTAACTGTCAGACGGACAGCTTGAGGCTCTGGAAAGACTCTTTCTACGTCTTTGGTGCATGATGTAAGCGCAATGGCGGCCAATGCCGACGCCGTAAAGAAGGTGTTGATCTTTTTCATATTCATAAGTATTACATTTCATATTGAACTTCCGTATTTTCAGGCAGGTGAATCAGGCGGTTGCAGATTATGTCCACCGATGTCCGCTCCACACCGTCCATACCTGTGTAGCGCTGAACCTGCAAACGGCCGAACAGGCGTATTGGCCGGCCTTTTTCTATCTTGTCAAGGTCCTGCACATTCTTGCCTTCGAAGGCTGTAACATTGTGCCACTGGGTTTCAATTATGGGCGCACCTTCCTTGTTTTTGTACGCCCGGTTCGTGACTACCGTGAATTTGGCCATCGGTTTGTCGTTGATGTGCTGGAAACGCACGCTCCCGACAATTCCGAGTAATTCGATCTTGTTGATTTGCTCCATTTGTTCTTCATAATTTAATTGAACTCCGGGCTCCCCGGCGCTAGGGTTCGCCATCGGCCCGAGTGCAAAGGAACAACAATCCGCGCACACTGCAATCAAAAGCAGAGCGCAGTATATCAATTATTTACGATTCTTAAAGACTCGGCTTCAGATTTAAAGAATCGTGCTTCTGTTTCTTTCTGTCAAATGGATTTTTTTCAGAGGCCGCAATCATGACGGTTTATAAAAATCAGCAAATAATGATTTACGATTTTTATAATTCATAGGAAATGTGCAACAGGAGCGCGATATTTGGGCCATGTACAAAATAAACGAGGACAGTACCATACATTGCCTTGAGTGCGGAGAACCCCTGTACGGAAGGACCGACAAACGCTTTTGCAGCGGACAGTGCAGAAGCAAGTACCACAGGCACATAAGCTATGGCAGGCAGCAGCTCATATCAGGAGAAATGGATGCACTGCTGAAAAACTACTCTGTGCTCCAGCAGCTGCTTCCGCTGCAAAGCAAGCGCTGCCCCATCGCCATGCTGGAGGCAATGGGGTTCAGAAAAGAATTCGTGACCAGGGTTACAAAAAAAGGAAAGCACCTGGAATACAGGTGCTTTGACATATCTTACTCTATAAGCTCAGGCTTCCTGACCGGGCTCGGCCGGGAGGGATGAACCGGCATCGCCGACGCTGGAATCAAAATCATCCTCGCTTATCATCTTGCATGTGCCGTTGACTTCGGCACCCATCTCCACCTGAAGCCTGCGGACATGAATATCGCCCTGGACGGATGAAGTGCCC
This sequence comes from uncultured Bacteroidales bacterium, assembly GCA_946405435.1. GTDB lineage: Bacteria > Bacteroidota > Bacteroidia > Bacteroidales > UBA932 > Cryptobacteroides. The sequence goes on along the minus strand of CAMJHF010000009.1, from coordinate 47,100 downwards.
TTGAGAGAAAGGAGGTTGCGGACGAATATCTCGCCCTTCACAGATCCCCAAAGGTCAAGGTCGTTGCACAACACAGTGCCTTCGATGGAAGCTTTCTCCCCCACAACCACACGGCCCTCCGAATACAGGCGGCCCTCGACACAACCATCCACGCGGATATCACCGCTGCAGTTGATACGGCCATTTACAGTGGTCCCTTCGGAGATTCGGCTCACGGCGTTGGCCTCTACGGATTCTGCTATTCTTGTCATACCTTTGATTTTATTAAACAAGCCCTTGTCCATGGCAATTCTTGTATTTTTTACCGCTGCCGCAAGGACAGGGGTCGTTACGTCCTACTCTCTTCTCCACCTTGACGGGAGCGTTGGACTTGGGCTCGCCGTTGGTGCTGAGGTCTGTACGCCTGGTCTGCATCTGCGACATGTCAGGCTTGCGCTGCGCTGCCCTTTGGGGCTGCTGGTTACGGTCGGTAAGGGGAATAAACGCCCTGAAGAGGAACGACAACACATCCTGATTGAGAGATTCAAGCATCTCGGAGAAAAGATTGTAGCTCTCCAGCTTGTACACCACGATAGGGTCTTTCTGCTCGTATGTGGCGTTCTGGACGCTTTGCTTGAGGTCGTCCATATCGCGGAGATGTTCCTTCCAGTGCTCGTCGATCTGATAGAGTATGATGTTCTTGCTCAGAGTCTTGGACACTTCCTTGCCCTCGGTTTCGTATGCCTTCTGGAGGTTTACCGAGAGATTCAGGACCTTGCGGCCATCGGACACGGGGATAGCGATGTTCTGGTACATCGATCCCTGCTTCTCATAGACTTCCTTGATAATAGGATAGAGCTTTTCGTCCAGGGCATCCATCCTTCTGGAATAGGTCTCTTCCATGACGCGGCAGATGCTGTCCACAAGTTCGCGGTCCTTGATCTTGTCGTATTCAGCAGGCGTAATCTCAAGGTCGATGGAGAAACGTGCCATAAGGCTTTCGCGAAAGTCTTCGCAAGTAAGCCCGCGGGATTTTTCCACGAAGAGCGTGGCGGTGTCGACCATCATGTTGCGAAGGTCGATTTCCACCTTCTCGCCGCTTATAGCATTGCGGCGGCGGGAATAGATGGCCTCGCGCTGATAGTTCATGACATCGTCGTATTCCAGCAGGCGCTTACGGATACCGAAGTTGTTTTCCTCTACCTTCTTCTGGGCATTCTCGATTGCACCGGAAAGCATGGAGCTCACAAGGGCCTCGTCGTCACGCATGCCCATTTTGTCCACCATGCCGGCGATACGTTCCGAGCCGAAAAGGCGCATCAACTTATCTTCCAGCGAGATATAGAAGGTGGACGATCCCGGGTCTCCCTGACGTCCGGCACGTCCGCGGAGCTGACGGTCGACGCGGCGGGAGTCATGGCGCTCGGTGCCGATGATGGCGAGACCTCCGGCCTTCTTGACTTCGTCGGAGAGTTTGATATCGGTACCACGACCTGCCATGTTGGTGGCGATGGTGACCGTTGAACTCTGTCCGGCCTGGGCCACGATTTCAGCTTCGCGTGCATGCTCCTTGGCATTGAGGACATTGTGCCGGATGCCGCGCATGCGGAGCATCCTGGACAGCAGTTCCGAAGTCTCCACGTCGGTGGTACCCACCAGGACGGGGCGCCCGGCTTTTGAGAGTTCAGCCACACGGTCTATGACTGCGGCGTACTTGGCCTTCTTTGTCTTGTATATGCGGTCATCCTGGTCGTCACGTATGACGGGACGGTTGGTAGGAATGACCATAACGTCCAGCTTGTAGATGCTCCAGAACTCACCGGCCTCGGTTTCTGCCGTACCGGTCATACCCGCAAGTTTGTGATACATACGGAAGTAGTTCTGCAGGGTGATGGTCGCGAAGGTCTGGGTTGCGGCCTCCACCTTGACGTTTTCCTTGGCTTCCACAGCCTGGTGCAGACCGTCGCTCCAACGGCGTCCTTCCATGATACGGCCGGTGCTCTCGTCCACTATCTTGACCTTGCCGTCTTCGGAAATGATATAGTCCACATCCTTCTCGAACATGGCGTAGGCCTTGAGCAGCTGTTCCACCACATGCACGCGCTCGCTCTTGAGGGAGAATTCTTCCATGAGTGCGTCCTTGCGCTCCTGCTTCTGCACGGCGGTTCCCTCGCCCTGCATGATTTCAGCGGTACGGGCTCCCACGTCGGGAAGGACGAAGAAGTCTTCGGTGCCTACGGCCTGGGCCAGCATGGCGTCGCCCTTATCGGTCTTTACTACGGAATTAAGCTGCTCGTTGATAACGAAATACAGAGGGTCGGTAATGACCGGCATCTCCTTCTCGTTGTCCTGGATATAATAATTCTCGGTTTTCTGGAGGATGACCTTGATGCCGGGCTCGGAGAGATATTTGATCAGAGGCTGATACTTGGGAAGTCCCTTGTGGGCGCGGAGGAGCAGCTTGCCGCCCTCGCGTTCATCGCCGGCGGCGATGAGTTTCTTTGCCTCGTTGAGACACTGGTTGACCAGCTGGCGCTGAGCCAAATAAAGGCGCTCCACATAAGGCTTGAACTCGCTGTACTGGGCGTCGTCGTCAGTGGTCTTCTGGACCGGACCGGATATAATCAACGGCGTACGGGCGTCGTCTATCAAGACGGAGTCGACCTCGTCCACGATGGCGAAGTGATGCTTGCGCTGCACCAGGTCCTCCTTGCTGACCGCCATGTTGTCACGCAGGTAGTCGAAGCCGAATTCGTTGTTGGTACCGAAAGTGATATCGCAGTCGTACGCACGCTTGCGGGCGTCGGAATTGGGCTGGTGCTTGTCTATGCAGTCGACGCTCAGACCGTGGAACATGTACAGAGGGCCCATCCACTCGGAGTCACGCTTTGACAGGTAATCGTTGACGGTAACCACGTGCACACCTTTGCCTGCAAGGGCGTTAAGGAATACAGGCAGGGTTGCCACGAGGGTTTTGCCCTCACCTGTCGCCATTTCGGCTATCTTGCCCTGATGCAGGGCGATACCGCCGATAAGCTGCACGTCGTAGTGGACCATGTCCCAGGTGACCTCGTTGCCGCCGGCCACCCAGTGATTGCAGTAAATGGCCTTGTCGCCCTCGATACGCACGAAGTCGTGGTTGACGCTTATGTCGCGGTCGAACTGGTTGGCCGTTACTTCGATAAATTCATTTTCCTTGAGCCTGCGGGCAGTGCTCTTCATTATTGCAAAGGCATCGGGAAGGATTTCGGTGAGGCATTTTTCTATCGCCTCGTCTTCATCCTTGACCAGCTTGTCGGATTCGGTGGCGAGTTTTTCCTTCTCGGACACCGGAATGTCCTTGCCCAGTTCTTCGCGGATCTGGGCCATGCGGTCCTCAAACGGAGCCTCGACTTCGCGAAGGCGCTGCTTGAGCGCAGCACTGCGGGCCCTTAGGTCATCGTTTGAGAGAGCATCTATTTCCGGGTAAACTGCAAGTATTTTCTGGAGGGTCGGCTTGACGGCTTTGTAGTCGCGGTCCGCCTTGGAGCCGAAGATTTTTTTGATAACGTCAGCTAGTGCCATTCTATAAATATCTAAATCGGGCAAATTTAGTAAAAAATATTGTACATTTGTAATCCATGCCCACCGTGAGTATAATAATAGTTTGCATGAACCGGCCCGACAACCTCAGGCCGTGCCTGGACAGCATCAAACTGCATACCAAGGCAGATTATGAGGTACTTGTGGTCGCATACCGCTTTTCTCCTGACAATCTGTCAGCAGTACAGGCTGATTATCCCTGGGTTACGTTCATAGTGAACAACGCCCTCAGCGGCTTTTCGGAAAACAACAACCTTGCGCTCCGCCGCGCCCGCGGCTCTTACTGTTTCATCCTCAACGACGACACCGAGCTGCCCGGTCCCGCCATCGACAAACTGCTCGGAGACTTCGGCAGCCTCCCCTCCTATGCCGCAATCGTGGCGCCGAAACTGCTGAATGCAGACGGCTCCCTGCAGCTCTGCGGCCGTCCCGACTACCCTGCTTTCAAGTATGTCCTGCAGCAGTGGCACCTTTATTCCGAGACCACGGACAACGGCAGCGGGCTGTTCCGCACCTTCAATGCAAGCGGTGCGGCTTTCCTTATCAAGACCAGCATTTTCAAAGAACTGGGGTGGTTCGACGAGCGGTACTTTTTCACCCCGGAAGACATAGCGCTTACCACCCTGGCACGCCGCAGAGGCTATTCAGTATGGTGCGACGCCGACGCCTCCGTGATACACAAGTGGCGCACCACATCTTCGCCGCTCGCTCCGGCAGTCCGCCCCTGCGCCATCAGGGGCAGCCTGATATTCTTCGCAGACGGAAGCCCGCTACGCTACTTTTGTCTCGGACTGGGAGTATGGGCGGCAGAGATGGCCAAACGCATAAAGGCACGGTTTTCCGGCAACAAGACTGACTACATCACCTACAAGCACAATACCCGCAGCATATTTACACGCCTGACGCCCAAAGAAATATTCGCACGCTACTTCAATGAAATCTGAGATTCTCGTCATCATAGTGACCTTCAACGGGATGCGCTGGATAGACCGCTGCATCGACTCGGTACGCAAATCGGACACCCAGGCCGACATCCTCGTCATAGACAACGGTTCCACCGACGGCACCGTGGAAAGGCTCCAGAAGAAGTCCGTGGAAGTAATCTGCAATACCTCCAATATGGGTTTCGGCGCAGCGAACAACATCGGTCTGAGGCGGGTGCTCGAAGAAGGGTACGGCTACGCATACCTTCTCAACCAGGACGCCTGGGTGGAGCCCGACACGTTCCGTCTGCTGCTCGATGCTTTCAAAGACGACAGCTACGGCGTACTGAGCCCTGTGCAGTACGACGGCGGCGGCAAAAAGATGGACCGCCAGTTCGCACGGCGCTGCAAACGTTACATCGCAAAAGACAAAGACGCCGGAGTTGTGGAGGTCCCCTTCGTCATGGCGGCACACTGGATGATTAGCCGTTCGTGCATACTGCAGGTCGGCGGTTTCTCCCATGCGTTCGTCATGTACGGCGAGGACGACAACTACCTGGACAGGGTCCGCTGGTTCGGCCTCAAGGCCGGAGTGGTGCCCGCCGCGCGCGCCATCCACGACAGGGCCGACCGCCCGGACTCGCCGGAGCGGCGCATGTTCCTCAAGTGCAACGCCTCCATCATCCACGTCAGCAATCCTGCGAAGGGCGTTTTCTTCCGCATCCTATGGGAGCCTTTGCGCCTGGCGGGCATAGGGTGCCTGCACTTCAGCGGCACTCCGTTCAGATTCATCGGGACGTTCCTCAAACGCTGCCCGACATTGCTTCGTTACCGTAGAAAAAGCCGCAAGAAAGGAGCGTTCCTGTTCCCCGACAAAAGAAAACGGATTTAGCGGCTGCCGCGTAGATTTCTTGACTTGGCGGCTATCTTCAATCTCAGAAGTATCTTGGATACAAACTGCCGCAGGCCGTTCCATTTTTTGCCCAGGAAACTGCGCGCCGGCGTGCGGTCGTGATACTCATAGGACACCCATTCACAATCTCTTACATTCGTGCCGGCAGGAAACAGCGTATCTATAGTAACATCAGCTTTGCGGGCACACCGGACAAGGGACAGCTGGTCCCGGCGCGACACCTCGCTGATGCATTTCCACCACAGCTCGTCCATACGCCTCACGCTCTGCGGTCCGATGGCACGCAGGACTACATTTGTTTCGAACAGGCCCGCGTGGCGGGGGAAACCTTCGGCGGCCAGGAAATCCACGGCACGCGACATCTCCGCAAGATGTGCCTTGCCTGCAGACAGCACGGCCAGCGCCTCGTCGTAAGCGCAGTCCCGGTATGGGTGCGCACCTATCGCAACCTGAGCTCCCCCGGCGATTTTCGATTCCACAAGACCGTAAAAAGAAGCTGACTTGACGGCTATGTTGCCATCCACCCAAACGCACCATGAATATCCCTGCAGAAGGTCCTCGGGGTGCGTTTTCACATATCTGGCAAGCATGCGGTCGTCCAAAGCCATCTCGGGGAGTTCCCTTATCTGCCACGCCCCTTCCGTCTCCCTTCTACGCGTCCCACTGCGGACATAGCATAAAAAATCGTAGCGAGGGTCGGTCTCCCGGGGCTGCACCAGAGAATCAATGTCCCCTATTATCGCAGTATAAACAACTCTATCCTTCATCTTCTGGCAACGGGAACAAAAAAGCAGGAAGGAAACGTCCGGCCCTGGAATGCAGGAAAAACTTCTCTCCGGGAGTGAGTGCGACATGCCAGCACACAAGCGGCAGGCAAAGCAGTTCGGCCAGCACTACCAGCAGCACGCGCCATATTCCAGGGGCCATGGCAAAGTGCACGAATACCGGAAGCGCCGACCCAAGGACAGCCGACAAGGCAACAGGCAGCAGTGACTCTTTGGCCATGGTCCACAGCGGGATGCCCGTATATCTGCGGGCGCAGTACAGCCTGACAATATCTATCAGCACATACACAAAAGCATAAAACAAATAGGAAACGAATGCCGGCAGTCCGCTTGCATACGCCGCCCACGATCCGGAAAAGCACAGGAGCGAAATCACGGATGTTACTATATAGTAATGCTTTATGCGCCCCTCGGCCTGGATAAGCACCATAAGGGGGTTGAAAATGGTATCTGCCAATATACACAGCAGCGTAAGCCTCGTGAAAATGACTGCCCCGTCCGGGAACTTTCTAAGCCAGAGACGCAGCAGTTCCGGGGTTTCCAGAAAGACAGGAATTGCCAGGACAAGGAATATCAGCCCGCTGTATTTTATGCCCTTGCCGACCAGCTGGAAGCAGTAGTTCCTTTCCGACAGAGCCCATGTCTTGGTGATCTGGGGATTGATTGCCGTAAGGAAGTTGTTGATGAACTGCTTGAAAATATTCTCTATCTGCATCGCCACGCTCCGTGCGGCATTGACGGCGACTCCGAAGAAGATGTTTACAAGCTGCGTCACGCCCTGGGTATTGACTACCTGAGTGCTGCTTCCAAGGACCGACCATCCTGAAAAACCGGCCATGCGGCGCAGCAGTCCGGCGTCGAACACAATCTTTCCCCTGGTCTCCGGGAAAAGCCGCCGGCACACTATGCCATATGTCATACGGACCAGCAGTGCCACCAGAAGCATAAGGACTGCATACAACTTGAGCTTGTCCGTTCCCGAGAAAAACAACAGAAGCGCCACGCCCAGCTTCAGGACAGCCTCGCCTATGCTCACCCAGGCAAAAACGTCCATCCTTTCATGCGAAATGATGACTGCATTGAAAGGGACGCTGACAAGATTTATCATCAGCACACCCATCGAACACTGGAGCACCCAGTTGGCAGCGCCGAAGCGGTCGGGAGGGATGTTCATCTTGTTGTTCAGCCACCAAAGGCCGGCAGTCTCCGTAAGGACCATCAGCAAAACGCACAGAATGATCTGCATTATGACTGCCGTCGAGAATACCCTGTGAAGCACCGGGCTCCCCCCGTCATGGCCCAGATGCCAGGACAGGAAACGGCTTATCGACGTGGACACGGAGTTGGTGACCACGGTAAAAAGCATTATGACACCGCCGACCGCGCCGTAGATTCCATAGTCATCGATGCCCAAAGTATTGAGCACCAGACTGGAAGTAAACAGACCTATCAGCATCAGGAGCAGCATCCTGAAGTATAACAGGACAGTGTTCCTCGCAATCCGGCTGCTGTTTTCAGAAATCTCGGGCATTACCTTGCGAAGATACAAAAAATTCGTATCTTTGTGAACTTTTGCAGGATTAGCACATCGGTAGTGCATTGGCTTCCCAAGCCAAGGAGGAGGGTTCGACTCCCTTATCCTGCTCTTTTTTTATTCCATCAGCCCTAGCAGGACATCGATGGATTTCAGCATCTCATTAAATTTGAACCGGTCCTTTCTGCTTTCTGTCCTGAAGGCGGCGCCGGTGGACACGTCTTCGAGGTGGAGCACCTGTATACCGGGCTCGTAAATCATTTTCAAGCCGTCACGCATACATTCAAAGTGCAGTATATCCTCTTCAAAGTACATGAAGGTGGAAGGGTTGAAGCAATACTCCCTCTTCGAGATAAAAACGTCCGAGAACACATAGCACGCCCCGTGAAGGACGGCACCTTCTTGGCGGCCCAGGCATTTCTCCTGTAGTGCCGACTCCCCGGCGGCACGGGGGAACAAGACTTTCTTGACATTCCACTTGAACCGCTTCCAGTAAAAGTGGTCGAGATACCCGGCATATCTGGCTTTCAGAGCCTCAAGCTCCGGGACGGTAAAGGCTTTGAAGTGGGAAGGACTCTGATGCACGCCCGTGCCCGGATTGACGATATCAGGGCCTAGTACGGCAAAGCCGGTGTCGGAATAGGCCGCTGCAACTTTCTCCGGGAACGATGCGTCCCGGATGATCACATCGTTGTTCATGACCACTATGAAGCGGCAGTCTCCCCTGCCGGCAAGATAATCGTAGCCGGCGTTGTTGCCGCGGGCAAAACCAAGATTGGAAGGGTTGCTGATCACGGTCACGTCTTCGCGACCGGCATAGAGGCTCTTGAGCAGCGCCCCGCTCCCGTCGGGCGAAGCGTTGTCCACTATTGCCACCGACAGGTTCCACGGCATCTCCAGCAGGGAATCCACGCAGCGGCGCGTCATCTCCGGAGCCAGATAGTGCAATATCACAAAGCCGAACTTGTCCATCGCGGCAAAGATACAAAAAATAGAGGCTGCAGTGCAGCCTCTATCCTTAAACTTCATACATTTCTACTCACCTTCGGGGAATTCCGGCGGAGGAGCGGGAGCGTCCGAAAAGTCGGGTGCCGGAGGCTCGGGATATTCCGGGGCCGGAGCAGCTGCCGGAGGTACGGGTGCTGCAGGAGCGGCCGGAGGAACGGGAGCGGCTGCGGGTGCTGCCGCGGCTGAAGCGGCTGCCAACTTTGCATCTATCTGGGCCTTCTTCTCCTTGCTCTTCTTACCGAGGAACCAGATGAGGCCGCCGGCAATGATGAGCAGGATTATTCCCAGCACAGGCCTGTAGAACAGCCATGCAATAGCGATGACCACCAGAGACCATGCGAATGCAAGGACGCCTGCCACCAGGTTGATGCCGAGGTCGGCGATATTGGCCAGGAACGGAAGCACCTTGAGAAGCTGGGTGATGATGTTGAAAATGTTCTTGAATCCGAAGAAGACAAGCAGGATGCCGAGGAGGCGGAGAATCCACGACATGGTCTTGTTGGCGGAGTGCTCGTTTGCGAACATTTCGTCCATGCTCACGCTGCCGTCCTCAAGTGTCATCATGCTGTAGCCGTTCTTGGCAGTGAATTTCTCGAAGGTATCGCCATTTACCACCGCGAGGATGGAAACGTCGCCGGGAAGGACCTTGGTGAAGGTGACGCGGACATCACCGACCGTAGGGTTGTTGGAATTTGCGCCGATGTAGAGCACATTTCCGTTGGTATGGATGAACTCGGTGCCGGCCGCTACATCGTAGACCCTGTGGAATTCTTTCTCATAATACTCTTTGACTTCGGGCTTGAGCTCGACCTCGTAAGGCTGGCTGTTGTTCATCTGGGAGATGAGGCCCTCGGGGAACTTGTATGCACCGAATGTAACATTCTTGGCGGAAAGAGTCTGGGGCTCGACTTTGAGAAGGACCTCGTTGGAGATTCCACGGTACTGGGGATCCTCAAAACTGGAGGAGTTGACCGGACTGCTCACCCATTCCTTGCTGTAAGTATAGGTGGTTATTGTCTCCTGTCCTCCGCCGACCTTGTCTTTGGTCTCGGAGTGCTGATGCTCCACCCACTGATAGTACTCAGTGCGACGACTGAACTTGATGGCGTTGACGGAGAGGTCGAACGTGCCGTCGGTGAGGATCTCTTCGGTGTTTGCAAAACCCTGGGCATGAATCATTTTGCCGTTCAGCTCAGGATTCACCTGCTGGATGTCGCCCAGTTCGACGCAGACTCCCTGCGCTTCTTTGAGCATCTTGGTGGTCTTGACCGTGCGGCCCTCGTTCCAGAAGAGGAGCACGGTACCGGCGATGAGCATTACAAAACCCATCCCTACTCCGGAGAGCGCGTTCTTGAGACGGCCGCCGTAGGATGTTGTCGTTACTTTTTGATAGGCCATAATATTAAAGGATTAAGAATTGGAGTTGCGCAAGTTTCACAAATATAAGAATCTTTTTGATAAATAATCATTTCCGGGCAACAAAAAAAAGGCAGCCCCCGTTACGGAGGCTGCCAGAATAAAACAGGCGTATACTTAGTTGTAAGAAATTTCCATTTCCCAGATTCGCACACCGGCACTTGTTGTAATATAGCCGGAATTCAAGTTTAGAGCCGATGCATCAATAGTGACACTCGATGCGCCCATGCCGCTGGCAACGCCTTCACCTTCAGCAGCAGTTGAATTGGACGCGCTGAAGAACAGAGTGGCAGTATTTCCGCCACCTGTCATAGGAGCATTGGCACTGGAAACTGTCATCTTAATACTCATGATTTTAGATCCTATAGCTGGAATCTGGATATATGAAGCGACTCCGGACTTATACTTCTTTAACTGAAGAAAATGTTTGTCACTTGTTGCTTTGCTATGGGATTTCTTTATCGCGAAAGCGTGATAAGTCTGACCTGCAGCAGCAGTGATTGTCCACTCTTGATATGCATCAGCTGGATCTCCAGCATTGACGATATCCTCATTTGTCAGCTTGACGGTTTTGGATCCACCGCCGCCGGAAGTCTTGCCTGCCTGATTGACGGTGAGCGTCTTTGTAAGTTCCCCATTGGAATGGGCAACGGTCAGCTCGGCTGAACGGGTTTCTGCTGAGGTATTGGCAGCAGCAGAAAGGATAATTTTGGAATTGTCCTTATCTGCTGTTACAGTAAGCCACGAAGGAGCTCCGGACACTGTCCAGTCAGAGTTGTCACAAGTGACTTTAATCTCTTGACTTCCGGTAGGTTCGGCATCAAATGCCACGGTAAGGGAACTCAACTGCAGCGTGCTTTCCGAGAACACTTCTGAAGCGCTGTCCACGAACATTATCACTTCTTTGGTGACGACTCCAGATTCAGTATCCTCGTGATTGAACCACCCATAAACATAGCCGGTGAGGATATATCTCTTATTCTGGGAAGTAGATACGCCGGACGCCTTGTTAAGATAAAGGACTGCTTCGCTTTGCGGGATAATACCTACCCTGGCGGCAGAAAGCGTCACTTCGTACTGCACATAAGCAATCTGGGCATTTCCGTAGGCAGCGGCCATCTGGCTGTCAGACCATACGGCAGGGGTAAGAGAGACTGTACCAGTTCCAATTTTGGTAATGGCAGGCTTGTTGAACTCCTTTAAGTTATTGTATTCCTTAGTATTGCCCTTAATTGTAACCTTGTCGCCAACTACAAGAGTATTTTGAGAGTTGTAGACGAGAATGGTTCCGGTATTGTCAGTCACCAGCACATTGTTGCCACAGACAAGAGTGACGAGCGCTTCTTCGATCGAGTACTCTCCTTCCGCGCCCTCAAGGGCCTCCTTGATAGTGGAGAACTCTTCGACAGCAGGTGTTCCCTGGGACTCTTCGGCGCTGTCGACGTACATATAAACCTTGCTATTGTGGCAGCCGTAGATATAACCGGTTACATTGTATGTACCGGCTGCCAGGGTCACGGCGGGATCGGTCGCAGCTGTCATGCTGATAGTGGCGCTCGAAGCTCCGTCAGAACCCTTGACGATGGCGGAAGTGGCGGATGAGAACTCTGCGGAAGCGATGGAAACATACTCGCACACAGGGTCGGTTGAAGCCTCGTCAATCTCCTCCTTTGCCCATTCGACGGCACTCAGGGAGACGTTGTTGTTGGACGATTCAACAGTCACGACGGGCCTGTTGAACTGAGTCATGCCGCTGTAGGTGCTGATCTGTCCGGTGAGCGTCACCTTGTCACCTTTCTTGACAGAAGGCGCAGAACCGGCATAGGCAAGGATGGTTCCTGTTCCGTCCGAAACAAAGAAGCCCTTTCCATATACCAGGGTCACGAGAGCACCCTGAACCAGATAGTCGACACCGGTTTCGCCGTTCAGGACTTCAGCGACGGTATTGGTCTGGGTGGCAGCGTCAAAACCGTCAACATTTACGGTCACGGTTTTGATCTTGCCTGCGGCAAAAGTGCGCTGAGCCTCGGTAGAGGGATTCAGGGCGATGGTCTTGGTGCCGACTTTCCCGTCCACGGTTCCAGTAATTTCCACATTCATGGATGCCTCTGTCCCATGGACAAAAGGCTTGACGGGCATATAGATCTTGGCACTCTCGCCAGGCTGGAGGTCTGCGGGCTTGGTAATCTTGACCTGGGGATCGGTTATGGTCCTGCCTGCCACGGGGGTAAGCACAGGACTTCCGGAAGTGACATCCAGATAATATTGTCCGGCAAGATCGGTCACTTCGTTAAGCTGCAGAGAGCTGATAGACAGCGTAGAAGCCTTGGATGCATTGACCACGTTGAACTCGATCACGGAAGCTATCTGCTTCATGGTGAAGCCGGGAGCCTCCCCTGCAGGTACGGAAGCGGACACTGCGTACATGGGGCAGTGGGATGAAGACACCTTCGACATATCATCATATGAAGGCTGGTCGATACCATTGCTGCGGCCTATGTAGATAAAGCCGTCGCCGTCGGCGGAAGCTGCGGGGGTTGCAGGCACTGCGCCGGACGAACCGGTGTAGACAGCATACCAGGTTGCAGATGAAGAGGGTGTAGTTGCAGTCTCGCATGTGAAGGTTCCGGTGGTTGTGCCCTCACCTTCGCTGAGCTTGAAAACGCCGGCCTTCTCGAAGGAGGATCCGGACTGGTAGAACACATGGAGCTGGTCTCCGCTTGCCCAAAGGGTGCTGACTCCGCTATTGGTGGTCTTGGTGAGTTCGGAGGAGGCTGTGATGGTCATCAGACCGCACACGGACTCAACTTCCTTTACCTGACAACTGACAAGGGCCGCGATGGCTGCCACCGCCGTACCCAGAACGGTAAATAACCTTTTCATACGTCAAAAGCTACCTTCCTGATCAATTGTCCAATCCTCAGTAGTTGCACTCTGGCAGATTATGACGCCTGAGAGGAAGTTGCAGACGTCACATTCCGGCGACACGTAGGCCGGCACTTCAAAACGATTGTTTTTTGAAACCATGGTATAATGATGATAATTGATTGCCACAGCCGACAAAGTTAACTACAATTCCACTGCCGTCCAAAAAGAATATTTATATTTGTAAACATTTTTTCAACAAAATATGTTCTACGACATCATAATAATAGGCGGCGGAGCCTCCGGGCTCATGGCTGCATATTCGGCGGCTGAGGAAGCGCGCAAAAGGGATGAAGCGTTAAGGGTTTGCGTACTGGAAAAAATGCCGCGTCCTGCCCGCAAAATTATGATTACCGGAAAAGGACGGTGCAATTTTACCAACCTCAAGGACTGGGGCGCCTTCTCGTCACACATTCGCTCAGGTGCCCAGACAGTGCGGCCGGCGTGGCGGAGTTTCCCTCCCCAGAGCGTCATCGACTTTTTCGAGTCCGCAGGGCTGTCCACGGTCGTAGAACGCGGCGACCGGGCCTTCCCAACGTCCCACAGGGCTTCCGACGTCGTGGACGTCCTGGTGCGGGAGTGCCTTGGGCAGGGCGTCAAGATAGAAAACGAAGCCGAGGTCGAAAACATAGAGGCCGGCAGCAGATTCATCATCAAGATGGCCGACAGCACAGTCCACCAGTGCAGCAGGCTTATCGTTGCCACCGGCGGGCTGAGCTACCCTGGCACCGGTTCCACGGGAGACGCCTTCCGCTGGGCTGAAGGGCTGGGGCACAAAGTCACACCTCTCTTCCCTTCCCTCACGGCGCTGGTTCCGGCCGGCTACAAAGAAAAGCCGGAACACTCCGACCTCCCTCACCATATCCCCAGGGAAACTCCGCTGACAGCCGCAGGCCGTAACCTCTGCGGCATATCGCTCAAGAACATAGGCGCCAGCCTCTTGATACAAGGCACCGCAGCCGGAGAAGAATTCGGCGACATTGATTTCACCGACGGCGGCATAGAAGGTCCCATAGGCTTCCAGCTCAGCAGGAAAACAGTCAAGGCAATGATAAACGGTTCGCGCACAGCACTTCTCATCGACCTCAAGCCGGGAGTGACGCTGACCGAACTCACCACCCGCGTCAAAGAACTCTGGGACGAAATAGGCAAGGACCCGCGCTCCGCCCGAATGAGGGAAAAGGAGCGCTGCCGAGTCCTCCTTGGCAAGCTCATGCCCTGGGAACTCATTCCAGGATTCACTGCTGCCCATCCGGAAATCATTACCCTGGAAAGGCGCGGGCGAGCCGACACGAAGGTGTGGGTAAACCTGGTAACCATAGCAAAAGCCCTGAAAGAGTGGCGCTTCGACCTGGAAGGATTCGTAGGCTGGGAAAGGGCAGTAGTCACTGCCGGAGGCATTTCGACCGACGAAATCGTGCCCAAGACATTGGAATCGCGCCTTGTAAAAGGGCTCTATTTCTGCGGGGAGGCCCTGGACGTTGACGCCGACACCGGAGGCTACAACCTCCAGCTCGCTTTCTGCACCGGGCATCTGGCCGGATGCAGCGCCGCTACGCCTTGAAGAATTTGTCTATGTCCTTGACGGACTGCGGCAAGGCAAGGATAGCCACGCGGTCGTAGTCTTCGATGTGAGTATCACCCACGGCAATGAAGGAGTCGTTGCCACGAACCACGCCTGCGATGATGGCGTTGGTCGGGAAGTTCAGTTCCTTGATGGGCTTTTTGGTGATAGCACTTCCCGGGGCGACGGTATACTCTATGATTTCCGCGTTGCTGCCCGACATATACTTGACGAAACGGGCCTTGCCGGAAAGGGTGAACCGGAAAATCTTGCCGGCGGTTATGAGCTTTTTGTTGATCACTGTGTCCACGCCCATCTCCTCGGCCAGACGTATGTATTCAATATTCTCCACCTCGGCAACCGTCCTCGAAACTCCGAATTTCTTGGCCACCACGCACAGCAGGACGTTGCTCTCGTCGCTCTCTGTCAGGGCGATGAAGGCGTCGTAGTCCCGGATTCCTTCCTCGAACAGGAAGTCCGAATTGGATCCGTCACCGTTAACGACCAGCACGGACTCGGGCAGCCTCTCCGAAAGGGCAATGCAGCGGGACTTGTCCTTTTCGATAATCTTCACCGTCCCTGCGTGTGCTGAGATATTTCGGGCCACCATTTCCGCTATGGGTGAACCTCCGACAATCATCACCTTGGATATGCTCTCTTCGGATTTTCCGAAGTATTTGATGATACTCTTGAGGCCCTCGCGGCGCGACACGGTGAAGAGCACGTCACCGTATTGGAACTTCGTATCGAACTTTGGTATAATGGTCTGGGTATCACGGGATATGGCGATGATACGGAACAGGGCCGTCTCTTCCGGAGTCATCATGCTGATGAATTCGTCGAGCCGCAGGTCCACCATCGGGGAATCTTCGTCGATCTTGAAAACCGATATCTGAAGCTTGCCGCGCGCGAAATCCATGGTATCAGACGAAGAAACGTGCTTGAGGGAATTTATGATCTCGTCGGCGGCGCTCTTTTCGGGGTAGAACATCAGTTCGATGCCCAACTCCTTGAAAAGCAGGCGGTTTTCGGCCGCCAGATAGTCCTCGTCGTTGATGCGGGCGATGACCTTGTGCGCACCAAGCTGCTTAGCCAGAAGGGCGCCCACTATATTGACCTCCTGAGTAGACAGGGGGTACACGGCGATAAACAGGTCTGCCCGGGACACTCCGGCATCCCTGAGTGTCTTGATTGACAAGGGGTTGCCAAGCACCGTTTCCACGTCGGCGTAAGCCATCAGCGCCGAAAGCCGCCTGGTGTCATTGTCAATCACCGTAATGTCATTGGCTTCCGCCCGCAGCATCTTGGCAAGGTGCGAGCCGATTTCACCTGCTCCCTGAATGACTATCTTCATAATGCTTCAGATAATTGAAAACGCCTTTCCTTTTCGTAAAGTATTGCAATATAATGCAAATTTTCCAAAATCCCTTGACATTGGGAGTTATTGCCATCTGGCGGCCTTCGCGCCTGCGGAGTTTCCGCCATTCTTTGTGCGCCTGATATACAGCCCCGGTCATGGCGGTCCTGCCGGTAAGAAGATAGACGACAGCCGTACAGCCGTCCAGGAGCAGACGCGCAAAAACGAGCAGCCGCGCCCTCGCGGGACCTACAGTAGAGGCAAGATTGTTGTCCAGCAGCAGCAGATTGTTCCGGTAGTTGAGCTTGAGCTTGAAGGGCGACTCCGGAGCCAGCGTACCGCCTCCAAGATGCCACACCGTGCTCTGCGGAACCACCGTGACGGAGAACCCCATACGCTGGGCCTTCCAGCAATAGTCTATCTCTTCCATGTGGGCGAAGAAACGGTCGTCAAGGCCATCCAGCGCCCTCCAAAGCGAAGAACGGGTGACCATGCATGCGCCGCTTACCCACATGACGTCCGCCGCCGAATCATACTGGCCGCGGTCTTCGTCGACCATATCCAGCACACGCCCGCGGCAAAAAGGGAATCCGAAGCGGTCCAGCAACCCGCCGGCCGCCCCGGCATATTCGAAACGGTCTGTGCAGACATATCGCCCGTCTGGGGCAACTTCCAGGGCATGCAGTTTGGGGCCGCAGACACCGCATTGCGGATGGGAATCCATATACTCCACCAGCGGCTCGAGCCAGCCCGGAGCTACCTGGATATCCGAGTTGATGAGGACGAAATACTCCGCCTCCACCTGCGCCAGCGCCCGGTTGTAGCCTCCCGTGAAGCCATAGTTTGCATCCAGGGCTATGGTCCTGACGCCGGGATACTCCGAACGCACCCATTCCAGGGAGCTGTCGGCAGAACCGTTGTCGGCCACTATCACTTCGGCGTCTGCCGGGCAAGAAGCCACAAGCCCGGGCAGGAATGCCTTGAGATAGCGTTCCGTATTCCAGTTCAGGATGACGACGGCTGTCCGCATCGGTCTTTATTTCCCGCAATCGCAACCGCCTTCGCAGTTGCAGTCGCCCTCACAATCGCATTCGCCTTTCTCATGGCAGCATCCCTCGCCTTTGTGCTTGCCGTGGCAGTGTCCGCAGCCTTCCTGGGGCGGCAGGTATTCCCCGTGAAGCCCCTCGCGGAGCTCCTTCTCGGAGGCTTCCCGCACAGCTTCTACTTTACCCTTGAAATTCAATGTCTTTCCGGCCATGGGATGATTGAAGTCCATGGTCACGGAGTCTTCCGTGACGGAGGCGACGGTACCCTGCACCACCTGGCCCTCGGAATTGAGCATGGGGAGGGTGCGTCCCACCACAAGCAGTTCCTCGCGGACTTTGCCGTCAACTTCGAACGCCTGCAGGGGCAGACGGACCAGATAATTGGGATTGTAGGTTCCGTATCCTTCTTCGGGAGTCAGGGTGAAGGCGAATTCATCCCCCTCCTCCTTTCCATGCACCGCCGCCTCGAATTTGGGCAGGAGCATGCCTGTTCCGTGAATATACTCAAGAGGGGCATCATTGCCGGCCTTGTCGGCGATGCGTCCTTCAACTTCGAGTTCGTAGCTCAGTGCCACTACTTTATTCTTCTCAATTTTCATTAATTTTTGTATTAAAGCTACAAAGTTAATCATTTTTTCAGTATATTTGTAGTCCGTATGAAATACGGATTCGACAGCGAGAAATATCTCAAAATTCAATCGGAACACATCAAGGAGCGTATCGCCAGATTCGGCGACAAGTTGTACCTTGAGTTCGGCGGTAAACTTTTCGACGACAACCATGCCAGCCGCGTACTGCCCGGCTTCCATCCCGACAACAAACTCCGTCTGCTTATGCAGCTCTCGTCCGAGGCCGAGATCCTGATTGTGATCAGCGCCATCGACATCGAGAAAAACAAAATGAGGAGCGACCTGGGCATTACTTACGATGTGGACGTCCTTCGTCTGCGCGAGGAATTCGAAAAGCGCGGGCTGCTCGTCAATTCGGTGGTAATCACCCACTACAACGGCCAGGCAAGCGCCGACGCCTACCGCAAGCGCCTGGAGAGGATGGGCATCAAAGTGTACTACCACCACACCATCGAGGGTTACCCCAACAACGTCGCCCTCATAGACTCGGACGAGGGTTTCGGCCGCAACGACTATGTGCGCACCACCCGGCCCCTCGTGGTGGTCACGGCGCCAGGCCCCGGCAGCGGCAAAATGGCGGTCTGCCTCAGCCAGTTGTACCAGGAGCACAAGCGCGGAATCAAGGCAGGATACGCCAAATTCGAGACCTTCCCCGTGTGGAACCTCCCCCTCAAGCACCCCGTCAACCTGGCCTACGAAGCCGCCACGGCCGACCTCAACGACGTCAACATGATCGACCCGTTCCACCTTGAGGCCTACGGCAAGACCGCGGTCAACTACAACCGCGACATCGAGATATTCCCCGTGCTCAACGTGCTCTTCGAAAGCATCTACGGCGAGAATCCGTACAAGTCCCCCACCGACATGGGAGTCAACATGGTCGGCTTCTGCCTGAGCGACGAAGAAGTCTGCAGCAACGCCTCGCGCGACGAAATAGTGCGCCGCTACTATGAGGCCCTCCGGAAGCTTGCCGAAGGCGACGGCTCCGAAGGCGAGGTCAACAAGACCGCCCTGCTCATGAGGCAGGCAGGCATAACGACAGCCTGGCGCAAGACCACCGTGGCGGCATACGAACGCAAACTGGAATCAGGGGTAGCCTCCGCAGCGATAGAGCTCAAGGACGGCACCATCATAACAGCCAAGACTTCCCCGCTGCTCGGTCCAAGCGCGGCGCTCATTCTCAATGCCGTCAAATATCTGGCCGGCATCGACCATTCAGTGCTCCTCATCCCTCAGGAGATGATAGAGCCTATAGCCCGCACCAAGACCTACTTCCTGCATGGACACAATCCCCGCCTTCACACGGACGAAGTGCTTGTGGCCCTGTCAATGCTGAGCCGCAGCGACGAAAACTGCAGGAAGGCCCTCGAGACGCTCCCCCAGTTCGAAGGATGCCAAGTCCACTCCACCGTATTGCTCAGTGAAGTGGACCGTAAGACCTTCAAGAAACTCGGGGTCGGCCTGACCTGCGACCCCGTAAAGAAAAACACCAATACCGTTTAGGACCTGGCGAGATTCTTTTCGCTTGGAATCAGGATGGCGCAGAGACCTACGCCTATCAGCGCTCCTATGGCTACTGCAAGCATGGCGGTGTCCCATGAACTGCCGTTGGCGATTCCGCCCACGACGATCTTGGAGCACACGGCATCTCCCACGAGGTAGCCGAACAGGCCAACGAATCCGGCGGCGGTACCGGCAGCATTCTTTGGAACCAGGTTGAGGGCCTGCACTCCGGTGAGGGCCACGGGGCCGTAGATGAAGAAGCCTATCATGCACAACGCAACGTAGACCAGCACTTTCTGTGCGGAAGGACCGGCCTGGATTATTCCGGCACCGACCATCCAGTAGAGCAGCACGCCGATGGCGCAGAGGAACATGCAGATGACATTCATCGGAGCGCAGCGGCCCTTGAATATCTTGGATGTGGCCCAGCCGCAGGTGATGGTGCCGACAGCCCCTACTATATTATGGACGGAGAAAGCCACTTTGCTCTCCGCTGCCGTCATGATGCCCTTGGTCTGGAGGTAGGTGGGAGCCCAGTCACCAATGCCGTAACGCACCATGTACACGGCCACGTTGGAAATAGCAACGATCCAGAGCAGCTTGTTCTTGAGCACATAATCCACGAACAGCGTCTTGAAAGGAAGCTTTTCGCCTGCAGCGCCCTTTGACTTGATGCCGCTGTGGTCGCCCCGCCAGTCGGCGACGGAAGGAAGTCCGCAGGACTCGGGCGTGTCCCTTATGGCCCACCAGCAAAAAAGGGCTATGAGCATTGCAATGATTGCAGGGAATACGAAATTGCCCCTCCAGGTCTGGACGACGCCCAGGTCAGCGGCAAGGGAAACACCCGCAATTGCAAGAAAGCCAAGGGAGAAACTACCGATGGTATGGGATACGTTCCAGATGCTCATCTTGAAGCTGCGCTCGTTCTGGCTGAACCAATGCGCCATGATACGGCCGCAAGGAGGCCATCCAAAGCCGCTCAGCCACCCTACGATGAGCATGAGCACAAAGATGATGGCGGTGTTGACGGCAGTATTGGGACCGAAAGGTATAAGACCTACGGCCATCATGGTGATGGCCGAAAGGACAAGGCCGACACACAGGAACTTGCGCGCGTCGGAACGGTCGGACACACTGCCCATGACAAATTTGCTGAACGCATAGGCAATGGACACGGCCGACATGGCGAGTCCGACTTTGCCTGCATCCAATATTCCGTCATTTATCATGTCTGGAGCGGCGAGAGAAAGGTTCTTTCGGACCAGATAGTATGCCGCATATCCCAGGAAAGCCCCAAGGAAGACCTTGAGCCTCATCGCTTTATATTCTTTGTCTACTTTTTCGGCCGGAATTTGCGCCTTCGGCCTGGGCGGATCCAGAAAACGAGCCATTTGTTTTAGCATTTTAATTGGGACTGTAAAGATAGGCAATTCTTTTTAAAGAGTGACATTGTGTCAATGGCAAAATAATTGATACCTTTGCAGGCAAAACCAAGAAAAATGGAAGAGAAAGAAATAAAAGAGGCTCCCCAGGAGCCGGTAGAGAAGACTTCAAAGAAGAAAAAAGAGAATCCTTTACAGAAAAAAGTCGAGGAGCTCGATGACAAATTGTCCCGCGAGCACGATTCATATGTACGCCTGTACGCCGAGTTCGAAACATACCGCCGCCGCACGGCAGAAGAAAAGCTGGCGATCGTCAGTTCCGCAGCGGCAGACACCATAAAAGGCATGCTCCCCGTCCTTGACGACTGCGAACGTGCCATCAAGATGCTCGAGAATTCTTCGGACGAGGCCGCAAAAGAAGGTACAACCCTGATATACAACAAGTTGATGGATTACCTGAAGAGCCGCGGGCTCACCCCGATCGAGGCTCTCGGCCAGAAGTTCGATACTGATTTCCATGAGGCGGTGACCCAGTTCCCCGCTCCCTCCGAAGAGCAGAAGGGCATGGTCATCGATGTCATTCAGACAGGCTACCTTCTGAACGGCAAGATTTTACGGTATGCCAAGGTTGTAGTGGGAGCATAATAAAATGGCAGAAAAAAGAGATTACTACGAGGTTCTGGAGCTCAACAAGAGCGCATCCGCAGACGAAATCAAGGCTGCGTACCGCAAGGCTGCGCTCAAGTGGCACCCCGACCGCTGGGTAAACGGTACCGACGCAGAGAAGAAGACCGCCGAGGAGAAATTCAAGGAGGCTTCCGAGGCATATTCTGTACTAAGCGACCCGGACAAGAAGGCCAAATACGACCAGTTCGGCTTTGCCGGAGTGGACGGCGCCGGTGCACAGGACTGGAGCCAGGGATTCGGCAGCCTCAACGACATTCTGAACAACCTGTTCGGCGGCGCCTTCGGAGGTGCTTTCGGAGGTTTTGGAGGATTCGGCGGATTCGGCGGGCAGCAGGGACAGCGCACCATGAGGGGCCGGGATATCCGCACACGCGTACGCCTGAGCCTTGAAGAAATAGCCAAGGGCTGCGTAAAGGAGGTATCCATAGAACGCAACCGTCCATGCCCTCAGTGCAACGGACGGGGAACCAAAAACAGCAGCGACGTCAAAACCTGTCCCACCTGCCACGGCACCGGCCAGGTTCAGCAGGTGGTCAACTCCCTGTTCGGCCGCACAATGACTTATTCTACCTGCCCGCAGTGCGGCGGCGAGGGCAAGATCGTCAGCAACCCCTGTCCATATTGCAAGGGCACCGGACTTGAGCGCAAGCGCGAAACCGTATCCGTCAAGATTCCCGCAGGAGTTGAAGACGGCATGCAGATAACCGTAAGGGGCGAAGGACACGCCGCAGCCAGGGGCGGAGTCAACGGCGACCTTCTGGTAATAGTGGAAGAGATACCTCACGCCCAGCTCAAACGCCAGGGCACAGACCTGTTCTACACCCGCGTGATAAGCGTACCCGAAGCCATGCTCGGCACCGAGATACAGATTCCCACCCTCGACGGAGGGCAGAAACTCAAAATCGACGCCGGAACCCAGTCAGGCACCGTTGTGCGCCTGCGCGGCAAAGGAATGCCCGAGGTCAACAGCTACGGCAAAGGCGACCTGTACGTAAAGATACTCGTCTGGATTCCCCGCAAACTAAGCCGGAGCGAGAAGGAAACCTTGGAATCGATGAAGGGCAGCAGCAGCTTCAGGCCGGATCCGAACCGCGACGACCGCGAATTATTCGAAAAAGAAAGCAAATATTTCTAGAAAAGTTTGGCGAGTTCAAAAAAAGTCACTACATTTGCAGTCCATTTTGAAGCAGCCTCTCGTTGAACGGTTCAGTGACGCTGCGACTTTTATTGAAATTTTGTTATGGATTTAATTAAATTGGTGGAGGAGTCCTTCTCGCAGAACAAAGCAGCCTCCTATCCTGAATTCAAGGCCGGTGACACCATCACCGTCACCTACAGGATCAAAGAAGGAGACAAGGACAGGCTCCAGAATTTCCGCGGTGTAGTCATCCAGATTTGCGGTGCTACCCCTTACACAAGGACCTTTACCGTCCGCAAGGTATCCAACGGCATCGGTGTCGAAAGGATCTTCCCTTACGAGAGCCCTTTCATTGACAAGATTGAAGTCAACAAGGTTGGTAAAGTCCGCAGGGCACGCATCTTCTACCTCCGCAACCTCTCCGGCAAGAAAGCCCGTATCAAGGAAGCGAAGAGGAACGTAAAGGAAACCTCCGCCGAATAGGACTACAGCAGGGTTCATCCCTGCATAATGGCTCCTTAGCTCAATTGAATAGAGCATTTGACTACGGATCAAAAGGTTACAGGTTTGAGTCCTGTAGGAGTCACTGAAAACCCCGTCTGACACGCGTCAGATGGGGTTTTTCTTTTTAAATGTACCACTCATCCATGAAGCCCTACATTGATATCGTGGATGGCTACTTCGACGACAAAACTTAACGGGCCGTTGCAATAAGAGAGAGCACAAATTCCGCGAACTCGGAAATATCTTCCTCGACGCTGGCCTTTTCCAATGCCTTCATATATTGTTCGCGACGCTCCAGCGGTACTACCACCCAGGGGTAACCACTGGTGACTAACTGGCTGTTCATTGTAAAGCGGGCAGTCCGTCCGTTTCCGTCCATATAGGGGTGGATATAAACAAAGAAGAAGTGTCCCAATATCGCACGAGCCAAGGAATCGGGTTCTTCTTTCATCATATTCCCGAGAGCCTCCATGGCATCTAACACGGCATCCGGATTCAATGGGACGTGCATGGAGTTACGAATATAAACCTGGTGTGTACGATAGCCAATGAGGTCGGAAGCTTTGATTATTCTTGCACGGATGCAAGGCTCAAACGGTCCCGAAAGGAAGTGAAAGTATGTTGTTCGACGCTTGCGGAATTCATCACTGTTTGCACTTTGTTTCGCAGCAATCCTTCACCGTAGCCGGTAATAATATCGACGATGATACCGTCGGGAGATACGATGACAAAGGTGGGAATCCCATTGGTTCCAAAAGCCCGGACACTACCGGAGATGCCTTGGGGGTCATTCCAATCATTCCAGAAGATCCCATGGTCTTTTGAAGCTTCTTTCCAGCGATTCTCGCTGTCCAGACTGATGCTGACGACGGCAAGTTTCTCTTTGAACTCATTGCTCACTGCCGCGAGCTCGGGGACGGACTCGATACAGGGGCCGCAGCCACTGCTCCAGAAATCCACCAGGACCCACTTCCCTGCGAAATCGGAGATACGAACAGATTTACCATTCTTATCCAAATACTCGTAAGACGGAAAGGGTGATCCAGAGCTTACCTTTTTAACGGGATTGAGATAGTTAAGTGCCTCCATTCCGGCCCTGGAGGTTTTCTGCTCGTCTGACAGCCGTTCGTACAGACGCATCACGGCTTCTCGGTTCTCCTTTTTCCCCATGGATACTTGAAGCGCCAGCGAAAGGATCCTATCGAGGGCGAAGATCCCGATTTCTTCCGTCTCCAGTATTTTCAACTCCTGCTTTGAAAGCCGGTCATCGATCTCATGACTGACATCCAGATCCTGTTGCGCCACAACCCTCAGGGAATCCTTCTGTTCCGGGGTCAGACCCTCGCCATAATAGAGTTCATTAACGACCCGATCTCGATGTGCCAGAATATCATCCAGGGCATTCCAGTCTTCCCGGGACATCTTCTTCAAGAATTGCTGACGCAACTTCTGGTCTTTGACAGGACTGTCAATGCAGGCGGTCCTAAAATGCTTTCCTTCTCCCTTTATTCGGACAAAGGCTCCCGGTTCAAGATATATTTCCGGCCCGTAATTAATGACATCAACATAGCCCTGACGGGGGCGAAACAGTGAAATCATATAATGATCCGCTTCGGCCAGGGAATCCAATTGGAAGGTGAAATGCCCGTTCTTCAGAGTATCGGTCAGGATACCTTTCCCAACACCGCCTTCGTGCTGGAATAACACGGCCGTGATCATTTCCTTAGGGTCCAAACCGGTGGCTTGTCCTTGAATCAGTGCACCGTTCGAAGGCACCTTCCCGGTGCAGGCTCCCAGCAGAAGGATGGCGCATACAGCAGAAATGTTTTTTTTCATATGAGTGATAACAGGTGAATTCTAATTAGAAGTGCAACACACTTCAAAAGTCAAATTTAAATAATTGTTTACAATATTCCAACGGTGTCCTGTAACCTAGCGACTTACGGGGCCTGTGGTTCAGTTTCCATTCTATCTCGGCAAGCATCTCATCGGTGTCTGCAGCAACGCCTCAATCGTATATCGCTGCTCCCTTGTCAAATGCTTGTATCCCATCCTCTGTCGCTTTTCTGGTTATGGCAGTAAAGTTATACTGTCACACTTCAAAGCGTTGCACTTCAGAGTAGAATCCAGCGGCCGGGATGCAAAAAAATGGTATCTTTGGGGCGTGAAAGTCAGAGGGTATATTGTTTCCTTGCTGTTGATACTGGTTCCAGTCCTGGTACGGGGCCAGGAGATTTCGGTGTCGGCCGCACAGAATTTCCTCACAAGCGCGCCGCCTATCGCACGGCTGGTCCAGGAGCCCAGGACATTCCAGGCCTTCGACGCCTCTATCAGTTGGGGGACCTCCCAGACCGAGGCCGCACGCCTGCTTGGCTCCCCGCGCCTCGGTCTGGGCGTTTCGTACGCAAATCTGGGATCATGCAGATGCATTCCCGGCAGCCGTCTGGGCGACACGTTCTCCATCTACGGCAGCATCAAACATCCCATCCTGAGGCTGGGCCCGTTCCTGGCAGGGTACAATATCGAACTTGGCACGGCCTTCATGAGCCACCCTTACCACATATACGACAATCCGGGCAACCTGCTTTATGGAGGACCGATAACCATACATGTAAAAGGAGGATTTTTCGCCCTGGTACAAGTATCGCCGCGCCTGGGGCTGGAAGCCGACATTGACTTCCGCCACAACTCTTCCTGCCGCCTGATAATTCCGAACGCAGGCGTGAACGCCGTCAGCTGCTCTCTCGGCGCAAGGTACAGGATAGGAAACGGCACGCTCAAACCGGGTGAACACCGGCCCCAGGACGACCCGCTCGACCGCAAGTTCCGCTTCAGCATATTCGCGGGCGGCGGAATACACCGCTGCATGGCGGAATTCAACGCCGACAAGCTGCTCCCGCCAGAAGAACGCCAGTCTTCATACACCCCCTGGTTCAAGGGCAGCATAGGCGCAGACTTCGTTTGGCGCTACTCCAGGGTAACGTCCAGCGGACTTCAGGCCGAGCTCCACTACCTCAGCAATACGGAGGCCCTTGTGCGCAGCGACAATGCCCTCTACGGCCCGGCAGAACGAAGCTACTCCCCTTTCGCACCCGGGCTCGCGGTCATCCAGGACCTGTACTTCGGTTCATTCACCGCCGGCGTGGGAGTGGGGGCGTATCTTTACAAGAAAGTGGGCGTACACGAAGACCACGGGCGGTTGTACCAGAAAGTGTGGCTGAAGTACTACCCCCCTTCGCTTCACGGACTATTTGCCGGCATCTGCCTTCGCGCACACAAATTCAACCAAGCGGACTACCTGGAATTCAGCATCGGCAAAATACTGTAGTTATTCCTTGTATTTCGCCAGTTCCGCATTCAGTACTGCGATGGAGTCGCGCAGGGCGTTGATCGTTTCGTTCATGCGGGTAAACTGATTGTCGGAGTGCTCCAGGATACTCTTGATCACATCGGATTCCGAGGTGGACTCGCGCACGTTGACTGCATCCTCCCGGAATATTATCTGGCTGCGGGTGAGGCCGTAACGCTCCGCATCCGAATAAAGTTTCTCC
Source organism: uncultured Bacteroidales bacterium (assembly GCA_946405435.1). GTDB lineage: Bacteria > Bacteroidota > Bacteroidia > Bacteroidales > UBA932 > Cryptobacteroides. Next base: position 20,674 of record CAMJHF010000009.1, on the reverse strand, counting down.
TTGTCCTGCAGGCTTATCTGCTCACCTGCCATGAAAAGTTCGACCGTGTGCGGCTTGGCAGTGAGATCAACATTATAATCGTAGATGAAGCCGCGGCCGAGCGTCTTGTTCTCCTCGACAACCTGCGCCACGTTACGGTTGAAATTGCTCTCCTGCACCATACGCACGGCGGACAGTACGCTGGGAACGATGATGATCAGCAGGATCACTGCCACCGCCCTGCCGGTAAGCCGGTTGCGCAGTCCGGAGTCCTCGCCTGCCACAGGAAAATGGAGATACTTGACCATGACGAAGGTTGCCAGAGCAATGAAAATGCTGTTGATGACGAAAAGATACAGCGCCCCCAGGACATAGGTCCAGTTAAGGATTGACAACCCATATCCCACCGTACACAAAGGGGGCATGAGGGCCGTGGCGATGGCCACTCCGGATAGCACAGTCCCCTTTTCGGAACGGGAAATCTCCAGGATGCCGGCAAAGCCGCCGAACAGTGCTATGAGCACATCATAGATGGTGGGATTGGTCCTGGCCAGCAATTCTGTGGGGTGCTCCATGTTGAGCGGACTCAAAAGGAAGTAAAGGGCCGACGCCATGATGCTGATAATCACCATGACGGCAAAATTCCTGAGAGAGTCCTTCAGCAGATGGACATCCCGCACTCCCAGACTGAATCCGAAACCGAGTATGGGGCCCATGACCGGCGATATGAGCATGGCGCCGATGATTACCGGGATGGAATTCACATTCAAGCCAACGGAAGCTATGATTATCGCGCAGGCCAGGATGAATACGTTAGGCCCCCTGAAATATATATTCTTCCGGATGGAGGCATTGGCTCCGTCCAGGTCTACGTAATCTCCAAGGTTCACAAGCGACTTGAAGAAATCAGATATTTTTCCGTCCATGCCCAAATATATGAAGAATGAGGGACATATGCAACTCGGCACCGTCCCGGATATCAAGGATCGGCAATACAACACCGGGCGAGCCTGTCAGCATCCTCCGCTGAAAGGATGGAAGCATCCTTAAGAGCCTGCACGGTCCATTCCGCACGAGGTGTATTGTCCCTGAAAAGAACGATGGAACGCGCTGCCTGCCAAGTCTTTATGTATGGGTGCAGCCTGAGGCTGTCTGCCGGCATTGTCCACAGGCGGAATGCAGCCCGGGGCTTCGAACACACTATAAGGTCGGACAGTCCGTCATATTTTTCCCTGTCAAAATGATAGATGTCCATCAACTGTTCCTTGTAAGAATAGCCTCCGAGCTTTTCCCGGTACTGCACCATCTTTGCAGCAAAGTAAGGCCCTATTCCCGGCAGTCCGTCAAAAGCCGCGGAATCCGCCTTGTTTATATCTACCTTGGGAATGTTGATGAACGGTTCCAGCCGCCGGAATACAGAGTCCGAGACCACATACGAACGGGCGAAGTCGGAAGGCCGCCGGAACCGGCCTCCCTTGGACCGGTAACTGAGTATGGACTGGGCCTGCTTCTCGCTGAAGCCCAGGCGCAGCAGTTCATCCAGGCTCACCGTGTTTGGATTGAAGCGGAAACTTTCCACCTTTCGCCTTGCTGTCCGGCGCACATGCTCCACCGGAACGCTGTGGGGAGCATTCCTGCGTACAGTGTCAAATTCCTGGACGTTATCCGCCACGATCCTGGTAATGTACACAGTATCAGGATGGTCCCTTTGCGCAGCAATATGCAATGTGGCCGCACGCTGGACAAAAAGCGCCGACTGATAACCTATTATAAGGAATGCCAGGGCGATGCCGCCCGTCTTTAATACCGAGGAAGGAGTACCTTTATCGTTTTTCCTCTTGCTGCTCTTCTCCACGGTCCGTCCCCTCCATCCTGTACTTGTTACGATGCTCGCGGTGCTCCTCCCTGGGGAGGCCGGCCACCACAATCACTATTTCGCCTTTGGGCTCAACGGCCCTGAAATGTTCCAGCACCTGCGCCAGACTCCCCCGGCAGTGCTCTTCATGCAGTTTGGAAATCTCCCGGGCCACGGAACACTCGCGTTCCGGGCCGAAGACCTCCACGAACTGCTCCAGCGTCGAAGTCAGACGCCTCGGTGATTCATAGAATATCATAGTCCTAGTTTCTTTGGTAAGTAAGTCCAACTGTGTACGGCGGCCTTTTTTCTGGGGCAGGAAGCCCTCGAAGCAGAACCGGTCGCATGGGAGCCCCGAACTCACGATGGCCGGAATACATGCCGTGGCCCCGGGCAGGGTGCGCACCTCGATGCCCTCCTTGGCACATTCGCGGGCAAGCAGGAAGCCCGGATCGGAAATGCCGGGAGTTCCGGCGTCGCTGACAAGAGCGACCGAAAGGCCTGCCATAAGTTTCTCTTTCACAAGGCCCAAAGTTTGATGCTCATTGTATTTATGATGCGATACAAGCTTCCCCTTGATGCCGAAATGCTGCAGCAGGAGTCCGCTTGTGCGGGTGTCTTCGGCAAGGATGAGGTCGGCCTCACGAAGAACGGTTACGGCCCTCAAGGTCATGTCTTCAAGATTGCCGACCGGGGTAGGCACTATGTAAAGAATTCCGCTCGCCATATTGCAAGTTTTTCTTATATTTGTCTTCACAAAGTTAAGAAATGTTTTCAGAGAACCACAAAAAAACAGGCTGCATCGAAGTAGTTTGCGGCTCAATGTTCTCGGGCAAGACCGAGGAACTCATCAGGCGTCTTCGCCGCGCCCAGTTTGCCAACCAGAAAATAGCCATCTTCAAGCCGGCCATCGACAATCGCTATTCTGACGTGGAAGTGGTGTCGCACGACTTCCACAAAATCTCCTCCAAGCCGATAGGAGACGCTGCAGACATGCTCAAGATTCCCGCCGACGTGGAAGTGGTAGGAGTGGACGAGGCCCAGTTCTTCGGCCCCAACCTGGTAGATGTCTGCCAGACGCTGGCCGGCAAGGGCATAAGGGTAATCGTAGCCGGCCTCGACACCGATTATCTCGGCAAGCCCTTCGGCCCCATGCCACAGCTGATGGCCGTCGCCGAGGATGTTCAGAAAGTGCACGCAATCTGTGTAAAGTGCGGCAACCTGGCCAATCACTCCCACCGGCTGAGCAAGAGCAAAGACCTTGTGGTTCTGGGAGAGAAAGACATCTACGAACCTCTGTGCAGGGAGTGTTATCTTAAGGCCCTGGCCGAGGAGGCTTAGCGCCGGGGGTGGTGTTCAAGCACCGACTTCTGCCAAGTCCGGGAATCGATATGCGTATATATTTCGGTCGTGAGGATGCTCTCGTGGCCGAGCATTTCCTGCACCACCCTGAGGTCGGCACCGTTTTCTACCAGATGGGTTGCGAATGAGTGACGGAAAGTATGGGGAGATATGCTCTTGCGTATACCGGCCAGCATCGCTCTCTGCTTCACCATGTTGAACACCGATACCCGGCTCAGCGGACCGCCCCTCATGTTCAGGAACACATAGTCGGAGTACTCCGGCGACGCCGGCTCGGGGCGCACCTCGTACCATGCCGCCAGGGCATCAAGGGCCGGAGCGCCTATGGGCACCAGGCGTTCCTTGTCCCCCTTGCCTACAACCCTTACAAACGAACGGTCGGGATAAATGTGCGAAATCAGAAGACCGCAGGCCTCCGATACCCGGAGTCCGCAACCGTACAGGACCTCCAGGATGGCGCGGTCGCGCAGGTCTCCCGGCTTGGTCCCGGGCACCGACTCAATGATAGCGGTAACTTCTTCGACCGAGAGAACGTCGGGCAGGTAGCGTCCGAGCTTGGGTGCATCCACTTTGTCGCAAGGATTGTCTTTGCGCTCCCCTTCCAGGATCAGGAAGTCGAAATAAGACCGCAATGCGCTCAGGACGTGGGCCTGGCTGCGCTTGGACAGCCCCTCGGAACGGCTGCGGATATAGTCTTCCACATCATCGGACGAACACTCACGGGCATCCCTGCCATCGAGGAACTGAAGGAAACGCTGAGCTTCCGCGCCATAGGATTCTACGGTGTTGGGAGAAAGATGCCTTTCGATGGAAAGATGGTACGAAAAAGGGTCCATATACAAAATTAGTAATTTTTTATTATTTTTGTGAATTGCATGAAGAACTGGATGCTCAAAATAGCCTGCGTCTTCGCATGCGCAGCAGTATTTTTCTCCTGTTCTCCGACGGAAAAGGACATTCTGCCCAGCCGCCGGGTAGTGCTCCTGTATGGTGCCGCATTCAGCAACTTGTCCTCGGACATAAGCAAGAATTTCGACGATTTCTGCAAAGGGGAGCTCCCGTATGCAGGCAGCGAGGATGTCCTGCTTGTCTACATGCACTCAACGCGCAGGTACAACTCATACGAACTCACTGAGCCGGTTCTTTACCGGGCATACAAAGACGGCAACAGCCAGCTCAGGAAAGACACGCTGAGCGTATACCCGGCTACAGATGTCAGTTCTTCTCCGGAGGTCATGCACAAGGTCCTCTCGGACGTAAAAGAGATGTTTCCCGCACGCAGCTACGGCATGCTGGTGTCCTCGCACGCCAAAGGGTGGCTTCCCAAAGGCTACAAGGAAAAAGACATATCGCTTTTTTCTGCAGGCAAGCCCCGCAAGGATTATCCTCCGACAAAGGAACTCTGTATAGAGAAAATGGACGGATCCGGCATAGACATCACGGACCTTTCCGGGGCCTTGCCTATGTACATGGATTTCATAATCATGGACGCATGCCTGATGGGATGCGTGGAAGTGGCGTACGAACTCAAAGACAAATGCGGTCTTCTGGCATTCTCCCCCACCGAGATCCTCAGCGCCGGCATGGATTACCATTCCATGCCAAGGAGACTTCTGAACATAGCGACGCCGGACCTTCTCGGTCTTTCCAAGGATTTCTACGAACTATACAACGCCCAGAGCGGCTTGATGAAGTCCGCCACCATCACCCTGGTCGACTGCGCAAAGACCGAAGAACTGGCTGCCGTCACTGCAGAAATAATCAAAGCCCACCGCGAGGGCTTCGACTCCCTCGACCGGGCCTCCGTCCAAAAGTATTTCTACGAAGGAGCGGCCAGCGAACTTACCCACTTCTTCGACTTACGCGACATGCTTCTGAAAGCCGGAGCCACGGAGCAGGAACTCTCGAAGCTGGATGCGGCCCTGGACAAGTGCGTGCTCTACAAGGCCGCCACCGAAAAGTTCTTCGACCTCGAGCTCAAATCCGTCAGCGGGCTCAGTATGTATATCCCCGTTCCCGGGAATGACGAGCTGAACAACTTCTACAAAACCCTGTCCTGGAACCAAGCAACCGGGTTAATTCAATAACGCCATGTCATTCATAGAAGAAAAAATCGCACTGGAAGGTCTTACATTCGACGATGTTCTGCTCATTCCGGCCTATTCGGCCGTGCTTCCAAGGGAGGTCAGCCTGCGCTCGCGCTTCTCCCGTAACATCACTCTCAACATTCCCTTTGTCTCCGCCGCCATGGACACCGTAACCGAGGCGCCTATGGCAACTGCTATAGCTCTCGAAGGTGGAATAGGAGTGATCCACAAGAACATGACCGCAGAAAAGCAGGCCTTGGAAGTGAAGAAGGTTAAGTCTTTCGCCATCCCCAAGGACAAGACTCTGGCTTGCACCGATGCAGACGGGCGCCTCAGAGTCGCCGCAGGCATTGGCGTCACCCCTGACGCTGTGGACCGGGCACGTGAGCTGGTGCTGGCAGGAGTGGACGCGCTCGTAATTGACAGCGCCCACGGCCACAGCAAAGGCGTCCTGGACCAGCTCGCGCGCGTCAAGGAGGCTCTTCCGCAGATTGACGTAGTGGTTGGCAACATTGCCACCGCAGAGGCAGCCCGCATGCTCGCCGATGCAGGAGCGGATGCCGTGAAAGTTGGCATAGGCCCCGGTTCCATCTGCACAACGCGCATAGTTGCCGGAGTCGGCGTCCCGCAGGTAACGGCCATCTACGAGGTCGCCAGCACCCTGAAAGGCAGCGGTATCCCGGTGATTGCCGACGGCGGGCTCCGTTACTCCGGAGACTGCGTCAAGGCTCTGGCGGCAGGCGGCGACTGCGTCATGTGCGGCTCCATGTTCGCCGGTACCCTGGAATCTCCCGGCGAGGTAATAGAAGTGGACGGGGTAAAGTTCAAGGCATACCGTGGAATGGGAAGCATCGACGCCATGAATGCCGGATCCAAGGACCGCTACTTCCAAAGCGGCGAAACGCAGACCAAGAAACTTGTCCCCGAGGGTATTGTAGGCCGAGTAGCCTATAAAGGCACGCTCGAAGATACTGTATATCAGCTTGTAGGAGGCCTGAGGTCAGGCATGGGCTATTGCGGCGCCGCCACCATCGAGGCACTCAAGGAAGCACGCTTCACAAGAGTCACCGCAAGCGGCATGGCAGAAAGCCATCCGCACGACATCACCATCACCAAGAAAGCTCCGAACTACTCCAAAGGCTGCTGAGCGGCACCGGTGTGGGCGTAATATGCGCCGAGGGTATTAGCCATCAACATGGCGATGGTCATAGGGCCGGCACCCCCCGGAACCGGGGTTATGAAACCGGCCACGGCAGATGCCCCGTCGAAGTCCACATCCCCGACCAGCCTGCCGCCGTCGATACGGTTAATCCCGACGTCTATCACAACGGCGCCGGGTTTTATCATGTCTGCGGTTATCATGCGTGGGCGGCCTACAGCCGCCACGAGAATATCTGCGCCGCGGGTGACGGAAGCGAGGTCGCGGGTGCGTGAATGAGCCAGCGTGACGGTAGCGTTACGGTCCAGCAGCAGCTTGGCCACAGGCTTGCCGACAATGTTGCTGCGCCCTACGACCACGGCGTTTTTGCCGCTGATATCGACACCTGTACTTTCTATGAGCCGGATGATGCCAAGGGGTGTGCAAGGCACGAAACAAGGCCTTCCAAGCCACAATGCAGCCACATTGGAAGGATGGAACCCATCCACATCCTTGGACGGATCAACAGCATCCAGGACCGCGTCCGCATCGATATGTGCGGGCAAAGGAAGCTGCACGAGGATGCCGTCAACGGAAGGGTCGGAATTCAGCCTGCGTACGCATGAGAGGAGCTGCTCCGTGGTGGTTTCTTCCGGGAGCTCTATCAGCGGACTGTCAATCCCGGTGAAAGAAGCTGCGTTCACCTTGCCCTTGACATAAGATTTGCTTGCAGGGTCGTCCCCGACTATTACCACTGCCAGGCATGGAACGCGGACCCCCCGGGCCACTGCCTCAGAGACCTTGGCCCTGACATCTTCTTTTATGCTCATGGAAAGAGCTTTCCCGTCAATAATCTTGCTCATAGTGTTGCAAAGATACTCATTAATTGGCTATATTTGCACAGGATGAAACGATTATTGACTTTACTGCTTCTGCTTGCAGCATGCCGTACGGCTGCCGCCCAGACTGATATTCGCTGCGTTTACAATTTTTCGCCGGACTCTCCCGTTGTTTCCGCAACGGTAGAAAGCTGGCACACCGACAATTGGGGCGACAGCTACCTCAACACCGGCTTCGGCGTCCTTGCATCTCCCCTGACGCTTGCCAACGGTTACCTTGACTTTGCCCGCAACTTCAATTTCTGGCACAAGGTCCCCGTGCTCAAGGACTTCAGCCTCCACACGGAATTCAACGGCCGCTCCTATGCCGGCAATTTCAATGCTCTCGTAGGAGTGTCGTACACTTTACCCCTTGAAAGGGACGTCCTCAGATTGTCCGTGCTCTACAAGACCTTCAGCGGCGGAGCCTTCAGCCTGTTCCCCATGCAGATAAGCCTGATGTGGCGCCTCTACGACCTGTTCGGCCTTCAGGGACTTGACTTCAGGGGCACAGTCAGGGGCTGGGGAGAGGTTACTATGTATTGGTATGCAGACGCCAATCCAAAGGCGGCCGACCCCGGCATTCTCACCATAGTGGCCGACCCGCAGCTCTGGTATGCAGTGGGAAGGCATTTCGGAGCGTCCAACCTCAGCGTGGGAGCAGAGGTCGAGCTATCATACAACTGGCTCGGACGCAGTGGATTCCACGTACGCCCGAGCGCAGGAATAAAACTTCAGTTCTAATACATCAGCACAAAGCAGAGGGCTGCAAGTGCGCCGCCCACGAGGGGTCCGGCAACAGGCACCCAGCTATAACCCCAGCCGCTGTCCCGCTTGCCTTTAATGGGCAGGATGGCATGCGCTATACGGGGAGCAAGGTCTCTGGCAGGGTTGATGGCATAACCGGTGGCGCCGCCGAGCGACATACCGATGGCCATGATGAGGCATGTCACAGGGAATGCTCCCAGGCTGCCCATACCCACTACAGGAGTGTTTTCCGCGGTGGAGAACACCAGGATCACGAACACCAGCAGCCATGAAGCAAGCGCCTCGCAGAAGAAGTTCCGGCCGAGGTTGCGCACTGCAGGCATAGTGCAGAAAACTCCGAGTTTGGTGTCGGCATCTTCGGTGGAGTCAAAGTGATCCTTATAGAAAAGATACACCGCGACGGCGCCGAGGAATCCGCCGATCATCTGGGCAAGGATATAGGGCAGGACTTCCGCCCAGGCGAATTTTCCCGCGGCTGCAAGTCCCAGCGTGACGGCAGGATTAAGATGAGCTCCTGAGTATGGTCCTGAAATGAAGACTCCGCACATAACGGCAAGGCCCCAGCCCAGGGTGATAACGACCCAGCCGCCGCCGAGGCCCTTGGATTTCTTGAGAGTTGTACAGGCGACTACGCCGTCGCCGAGCAGGATGAGCACAAAAGTGCCCACCAGTTCAAAAAGGCATTTGGTCAAAAGTTCCATATCGTTATTTAACTAGTGTTCTGGAGATTGCGTCCCTCCAGCCGGCCACTGCGGCATTTACAGACTCCTGCGTGGCTGCGGGGGTGAACCGGCGTTCTGCCTGCCACTGTGCCTTGAGAGCGTCCAGGGACGTCCAGAAGCCCACGGCAAGACCGGCCAGGTACGCAGCGCCCAGGGCCGTGGTCTCCGTGACTACGGGACGCACCACATCCGTGCCCAGAATATCGGCCTGGAACTGCATCATAAGGTTATTGCGCGAAGCTCCGCCGTCCACCTTCAGGGAACGGAGAGCTATGCCTGCGTCGCGGCGCATCGCATCCACTACGTCCATGGTCTCGAACGCTATGCCCTCCAGGGCGGCACGAGCTATGTGAGCCGCTGTGGTACCGCGGGTAATGCCAGTGATCGTCCCCTTGGCATAAGGATCCCAATAGGGAGCGCCAAGTCCGGTGAGCGCCGGCACAAGGTATACGCCTCCATTGTCCGGGACTTCGGACGCAAGGGCTTCTATTTCAGAAGATTGCTTTATGAGACCAAGGCCGTCGCGAAGCCACTGTACGATTGAGCCGGCCACGAAGACGCTGCCCTCGAGGGCATAGTCTACGCGGTCGCCTATTTTCCATGCGATCGTGGTAAGGAGCTTGTTCTTGGAAGTTATGGCGTCAGGGCCGCTGTTCATGAGCAGGAAGCAGCCGGTTCCGTAGGTATTCTTTACATCGCCTGGCTCCGTGCACATCTGGCCAAAGAGTGCGGCCTGCTGGTCTCCTGCGGCACCGGCCACAGGCACGCCGCCCAGAAGCTCGCAGCTGCCGTACACCTCGCTGCTGGAACGCACCTGGGGCATCATGGATGCGGGAATGCCAAGCAGATTGAGCAGTTCGTCGTCCCACTTGAGGGTGTGGATGTTGAACAGCATGGTGCGGGAGGCATTTGTAACGTCCGTGCAGTGCACCTGACCGCCGGTGAGTTTCCATATCAGCCAGCAGTCCACGGTTCCGAAGCGCAGCCGGCCCTGGCGTGCGAGGTCGCGGGCGCCGTCGACGTTCTCCAGTATCCAGCGGATTTTGGTGCCGCTGAAATAGGCGTCTATAAGCAGGCCGGTCTTGTCGCGGATTCTTTCCGTAAGGCCAAGCGCCTTGAGAGAGTCGCAGTACTCGGAAGTGCGGCGGTCCTGCCAGACTATGGCATTGTACACCGGCTTGCCGGTCTCGGCGTCCCACACGATGGTGGTTTCGCGCTGGTTGGTAATGCCCAGCGCGGCGATTTCCGAGGCGTCTGCGCCCAGCTTTGACACCACGTCCAGCATGACGCCGGATTCGCTTGCCCAGATTTCCTCGGGGTCATGCTCCACCCAGCCCGGGCGGGGGAAATATTGCGTGAATTCTTTCTGGCTTACTGCCAGCGGATTGCCGTCATGGTCGAAGATGATGGCGCGGGAACTGCTGGTTCCCTGATCGAGAGATAGTATGTACTTTTTCATAATTGTCTTTCGCAAATATAATTCTTTTTTGGTATTTTTGCAGGACTTAAGATCATATACTATGCATCATCATTTTAGATTATTGCTTCTCAGTGCGTTCATCCTTGCCGCAGCAGGATGTTCTTCCGTCAAGAAAATGTCTTACTCCCCCGAAACAGGATTCCCGGTAATCGACCAGCGCGGCCAGATTGCGATAGTGGCACACCGCGGATTCTGGAAGTCCGAACAGGGAGGCATGAGCGAGAACTCGATAGCCGCTCTCAAAGCAGCCCAGGACGCAGGTCTGTGGGGCAGCGAATGCGACATTCACCTGACGGCCGACGGCGTCGTGATCGTGAACCACAACAACGACATCGAGGGCAAACTCATCCGTGAGCACAATTTCGCCGACTTCGCAGGCGACCTTCTGCCCAACGGCGAGCGCCGTCCCACCATCGATGAGTATCTTGAGCAGACAGCCAAGTGCAAGACCACCAAACTGGTCATAGAATTCAAGAAGCAAGGTTCCGACCAGCGTGAAGACCAGCTTATAGACAAGACCATCGCCGCGATGAAGGCCCACAACCTCTATACCCCCGAGCGCATACTCTTCATCAGCTTCAGCAAGCATATCTGCGAGCGCCTGGCCAAGGAGCACCCTCAGTTCATCAACCAGTTCCTCTCATCCGACCCTACCGGGATAAACGAGAATCCCGTCAACTACTATGCACTGGGTATCAATGGTATAGACTACCATTACAAGATGTTCAAGGCCCATCCCGAATGGGTAAAGACAGCCCACGAGAAAGGCATGTCCGTCAATGCCTGGACCGTCAACAAAGAAGATGACATCAAGGCCATGATAAACCTTGGCGTCGACGCCATTACAACCAACGAGCCTCTCCTCGTGCGGGAGCTGCTTGGAAACAAAGAGTATAAAAAAAAATAGAATCCATGCTTAAAGTCAGTTTGAAAGGCTGCGACTCCTTCGTAAAGGACGCACAGTATCAGGAATATGTAAACAAAGCTCTTGCAGCATACGACGTCCTCGACTCCGAAAGCGGCGCCGGCAATGATTTCCTCGGGTGGAAAACCCTGCCGGACGGCACGCCCGAGAGCCTCATCCAGCAGTTCGAGGCCGTACGCGACGGATGGAAGAAGAAAGGAGTAGACCTCGTGATAGTCATCGGCATAGGTGGCTCATACCTTGGAGCCCGCTGCGCCGTAGAGGCCCTGGGCCACCAGTTCCTTCCCACCAAGAACGCCCCCCGCGTAGTATTCGCCGGCAATAATCTTTCCGAAGAGTATCTGGCCGAGATGATGGACCTTGCAGAAGTCAGCAACGTAGCATGCATCGTGATATCAAAGTCCGGAACCACCACCGAGCCTGCCGTGGCATTCCGCATCGTCAAGGAGCACATCGAGAAGCGTTACGGCAAGGCTGAAGCTTCAGACCGCATCGTGGCAATCACCGACGCCGTCAAGGGCGCCCTCAAAACACTTGCCACCCAGGAAGGATATCGCAGCTTCGTGGTTCCCAACAATGTAGGAGGACGTTTCTCAGTGCTCTCCCCCGTCGGTCTGCTGCCAATCTGCGTAGCAGGATTCGACATTCGCCAGATGCTGCGCGGTGCAGCCGCAGCAAAGCAGCAGGTAAGCGTACGCAATGCAGACAACCCCGCAATCCAGTACGCCGCAATGCGCAACCTGCAGTACTTCGAGCTCGGCAAGAAAGTGGAAGTGCTCGTGACCTACAACCCCCGCCTCATGTTCCTCGGCGAGTGGTGGAAGCAGCTTTTCGGCGAGTCCGAAGGCAAGGACGGCAAGGGCATCTACCCTGCATCCGCCAACTTCACCACAGACCTTCACTCGATCGGGCAGTTCATCCAGGACGGCGACCGCTGCATGTTCGAGACTGTCGTGAACGTGGAGAAATCGCGTCGCAGCGTAGTCATTGGCTCCGACGAGCAGAATCTGGACCAGTTGAACTATCTCGCCGGACAGCATGTAGAGCATTGCAACGCCATGGCGGCCCTCGGCACCAAGCTGGCCCATATCGACGGAGGCGTACCCCAGATCGAAATCTGTGTAGAACAAGTGGACGAGTTCTGCATCGGAGAAATCTTCTACTTCTTCGAGGCAGCCTGCGGCATCAGCGCCTATCTGTTAGGTGTAAATCCTTTCAACCAGCCCGGTGTGGAGGCCTACAAGAAGAACATGTTCGCCCTTCTCCGCAAACCCGGCTACGAGGCCCAGACCGAGGACATTCTCAAACGTTTGGAATAGCGGCGTACAGAACCTCGCTCAATGTAGGATGCGCGTGGATTATGTCACGCGCATTCTTTGTTGTAGCCCCAAAGGCGACAAGGACGGCAGCCTCGTGGATGATGTCCGAAGCATGCGCACCCATGATATGGACGCCGAGAATGCGGCCGTCAGCCTTGCCGGCCAGGACTTTGCACCAGCCGTCAGCCTGGCCGGAAGCCACCGCCTTGCCGTTGGCCCTGTAGTTGGCCTTGCCAACCGCTATGTCCATACCGGCACACTCTTCCTCGGTCTTGCCGACAGTCGCCACTTCCGGGACGGTAAAGACTGCGGCCGGGACCACCGAGAAATCAATGCCGTCGCCTTGACCGCAAATATGATTCAAGGCTCTGCGGCCCTGGGCCGTTGCAACGTGGGCAAGCATCATTCCCCCTGTTATATCTCCGATGGCATATATACCCGGCACGCTGGTCTGGAAATCGGAATCCACTTCTATGCCCCTCGGGGTATATCTGATGCCAAGGTCGTCAAGGTTCAATGAGGCCAGGTTGGGACGCCTTCCAACAGCCATGAGCACACAGTCGGCCTGCACGGAGAAGTCTTTTTCCGCCTTGGTCCAGCGGACTGTGCCATTGTCTACGGCCGTAACCCTTGCCGAGGTCTCAATTGTAATGCCGCGCTTGGCCAAAGAGGCTTTGAGGCGCTTCGAGAGATCAACATCAAACTTGGGAAGGATATTAGGACAGAACTCCAGCACCGTAACTTCGGATCCGAACTTACGATAGATTGAAGCAAACTCAAGCCCGATGACTCCTCCGCCGATGACGCAAAGCTTTCCGGGCACGTGGTCCAGGTTGAGCATTGCGGCCGAATCCAGGGTCTGGTCGGCTCCAGGGATGGGCAGGCTCGCGCTTACCGAGCCAGTGGCTATTATGACTGCATCAGCTTCATATACCTGTCCATCCACCTCCACGCTCCGAGGACCGGCAAGACGGGCACGGCCGGGCACTATGGTTATCAGCTTGTTACGCAGCAACTGGGCCACTCCGCCCTGCAGCTGGGCTATTATCTCCGCTTTGCGGGTCTGGTCAGGAGCATCCATGGCGCACAAGGCCTTGGTAGGGATACACCCTTCATTGAGGCATGTTCCGCCCAACGGTCCATCTTGTACCAGTACTACTTCAATGCCGCGGGATGCGGCTTCGGCCGCCGTTTCGTATCCGCCGGGGCCGGCGCCAATGATAATGATTCTCATATTGGATCTACGTCAATTATTACTTTTGCACGGCCGCCGGTTTTCTTCTCGAAAGCCAGCGCCCTTTGTTTCAATTCCATCTTGCGCGCGGTCAGCGTATTGTCGGGAGCCAGGGTGAGGCGTTCTTTATGACCGCCGAAGTCAGTGTCGATCAACCTGGTATATGGAGGAAGACCGAAACGCTTCCGTTCTTCGAGCAGCCTTTCGGTGATTCCTTCAGGAGAGCTGAACACCGGATGGTCCGCCTTGGCCGTCTGAACCAGAAAAACGCCGGAGCACTGCTCCCCCATTGCCGACAGCGCCTGCAGCGCCCTTTCGTCCGCCCTGAAGTCGCCCTCCGGGAACAAGGCGTCCGCCTGGAGTACAGCGACAAGGGAATAAAGCCGCAAGTCGGCCAGGGCAGCTTGCTGTACAGTGTAGATATCTACCTGACGCTCAGGGAAAAGAGACTTGACCTCTTCGAGCAGTTCATCGGCTTTTTCCCATCCGCGCACCAGCGCCACGGGGCCTTCGGTCTTAGAGGCAGCCTCCAAGAGTTTGCGGGAGATCCGGCCTATCATCCCCCGCTTGCGACGCTCGGAATTAATGTCCACCAATACGGGAGATGCAGCCGGAACGCCGGTCCGCGTCATAGAATACTTGCCGCACTGGGTGTTGTAGAGCGACTCCAGCGAGGGGAACGGGCTGCCGAGCACCACGCGCGCACCATGAATACGGCCCAGGACAACGGCTGCATCACGGGCATTGTAACGGGGGGCGGGTTCTGTCTGCTTGAAGAGCGCATCGTGCTCATTCTCAACTATTATGAGTCCCAGGCGGCTGAACGGAAGAAAAAGGGAGCTCCGGGTTCCGATCACGATCTGGCCGCCGTAATTCCTTATATCATCGGCAATCCGCCTGCGACGGACCTCCGTCAAGCGGGAGTTCACACAATGCACCTGTCCGGGAAAAGTTTGCTCAAAGACGGACTGCAACTGCTCTCCTGCTGCAATTTCAGGTATCAGGATAAGGACGTTCAGACCGGAGTCAACCACTTGACGGCAATACTTGATGTATTCCTCGGTACGACCGCCGCCGCTCAGCAGCAGAGGCTTGCCCGGGTCGGCCTTGGAGGGATTCCGGTCGGGGACCCTGGTCAGGGCCGTTATCTGGGCCTCGATATCACGCACTTCATTCTCGAGGCGCTCGCGCACGTTGTCCTTGTGCTTGCGGGACAGGGATTCCTGCCTCACCGCCAGGCGCTGGCGAAGGCGCTCCAGAATACTTGCCGCCTTCTGCTCGCTTCTCACTTTCCCGAGCGGATAGGCCGCCCGGAACACCTCTCCAAGGGTACAAAGATAGTACGAAGACAAGAATTCCCAGAAACGCAGTTCTTCCTGAGATACCGTCGGAAGACTGGTCTGAACATCAAGGATGTCCTGAATTCGGGACGGATCCATACCGGGTTCTGCTCCGGAACAATAAACCACGCCGGAATACCTCCTGCGGGCAAACATCACCTCCACACGGGCCCCCGGCGCCAATGGCTCGGCACATTTGTAAACCGGAATCCACTCCAACCTCAAAGGAACAAGCACCTGTATGTAGTACACATTCTCCATCCGATTACAAATTTAGCAAAAAATAATTTGCAAAGTCTTAAAATATTTATACCTTTGCAATCCCAATAAACAATGGTGCTGTAGCTCAGATGGTAGAGCAAAGGACTGAAAATCCTTGTGTCGGCAGTTCGATTCTTCCCAGCACCACAGGAACCCGCTCAGACAGAGCGGGTTTTATTTTTTGTTCACACTTTTGTTCACACTTTTTGGGAAATTTAACTCCATTTTAATGCCCTCTAATGCCTTTTTTCGATACCCGACCGAGACGGAAAGAATAGAGATTTTCGCGTCAGAAAAAAGTGGGACGGAAAGTGGGACGGAGCAGCCAGGTGCCATCCTCGCGCTTCAGGTCTCTTTCTGCCAGCGGATATTCTTCCACCAGGAGGCTCTTGGCGCGAGTGTTCAGCTGCAGGACCACTTTCTCTACCGGAGAGCCGGTCATCCGGAAGACATCCGGTTTTTTGACCTTGTGCTTATCCTCGAAGGCCCAGGGCGTCTCGGTGGCCTCAACGGAATGGATACGCATCAACTTGAATACCCGGCTGTCGCCCTTCTCCACGTCGTAGGCCCGTACGTCAATCATATTGGGCGTGAAGGCCCCGGGCCGATGCCCTCTCCAGCTCCCTCTACGCCGCCGCCCAGGCCCACCTCCCCGGCCATCGCCTCCGCACCGACTACACCGACGCCGACCCCGACCTCGAGAAAGACTTCTATCTCCTACGCCATACCAGCTGCCCCGCCGTCCTCACCGAAAACCTCTTCATGGACAACCCCGCCGACTGCGCCTTCCTCCTCAGTCCAGAAGGCCAACAATCCCTTGTTGACCTTCACGTCGATGGCATCATTTCTCATCTTGACTCTCTGTAACCTCAATCGCATCCAGAGCGCACTGCAAGGCCGATTCCAATTCGTATAACGGGCTAAAAGCATCGATTTTTGATGTTTTTAGCCCATTATCCGATATATTTCAGTATATTTGCATCAAGTAAAGTTCGTCTATATGAAAAT
Source organism: uncultured Bacteroidales bacterium (assembly GCA_946405435.1). Lineage (GTDB taxonomy): Bacteria > Bacteroidota > Bacteroidia > Bacteroidales > UBA932 > Cryptobacteroides. Next base: position 4,318 of record CAMJHF010000009.1, on the reverse strand, counting down.
CATTGGTCGCGACGCAGAAAACGCAAAACTCAAGTCCTGGTACAAGTCCGGCAAAGCCGAATTCATCGCCATTTACGGCAGACGCCGTGTAGGAAAAACGTACCTGGTGAATACCTTCTTCGACAACCAGTTCACCTTTGACGCCACAGGCATCATCGGCGGCACCCGCACCGAAGAACTCGACGCCTTCTACTCCGCCCTTGTCGAGTACGGTTATTCCGGCCCCAAGCCCAAGAAGTGGATGGAAGCCTTCGAATCCCTGAAAGGCCTGCTGAAAGAGAAGATCGTGAAAGGGAAACGCGCTGTGGTCTTCATCGACGAACTCCCGTGCCTGGCCACGCCCAAATCAGACCTCGTCAAAGCCCTGGACTACTTCTGGAACAAATGGGGCTCCCGCCAGAAAGAACTGATGCTTATCGTCTGCGGCTCCGCCACCTCCTGGATTGTCCGCAACATCATCGACAACAAAGGTGGCTTACATAACCGGATCACGCACGAAATGCACCTCTTCCCGTTCCACCTCAAAGAAACCAAGGAATTCCTGCAGGCGAACAAATTCAAGTGGAACGACATCACCGTCCTCCAGGCCTATATGATTCTGGGCGGCATCCCTTACTATCTGGGCCTGCTGGATTCCGGAATGTCACTCTCCGACAACATCGACGCCCTGTTCTTTGCCGATGGAGCCCAGCTCCGCGGTGAGTACGAGCGCCTCTACAAGTCTCTCTTCAAGACCCCGGAGCGCTACAAAGCCATCATCAAACTCCTGTCCGACACCAAGAAGGGCCTCACCCGCAAGGAAATTGCCGAGAAGTTGAAGGTCCCCAACAACGGCCATCTCAGCGACATGCTGGAAGACCTCGTAAACTGCGACTTCATCCGGCACTATAACGTCCTTGGCAAGAGCGTCCGCTCCAGCGGAGGCCTCTACCAGCTGGTGGACTTCTTCTCGCTCTTCCACGCATCCTTTATCAAGAGCAAGAATACCGACCCCCACTACTGGCAGCACACGCTCAATACCACCAACCAGAACAACTGGTACGGCCTCACATACGAAAAGGTGGCCATGGCCCACATCCCGCAAATCCTTCGCGCCATCGGCATGGACCGCATCCTCACCGAATACTACTCCTGGCGCAGCCAATCCTCTGACCCGGGTGCCCAGATCGACCTCATCATCGACCGGGCCGACGGCTTCCTGAATCTCTGCGAAATCAAGTATGCCAAGGGCGATTACGCGCTCACCAAAGCCGAGGCCGAGAAGATAGACAACCGCGTAAGCGCATTCCAGCAGGAAACCGGCACCGACAAGAACATCCTCGTGACCCTCATCACCGTCAAACCGGTCAAGGAAAACGCCTGGACAGACACCGTCAGCAGCTTCGTAACTCTCCAGGATCTTCTCGTATAACTGGCTAAAAACCGTCTTTTTTCACCTTTTTAGCCCACTATCCGTAGCATATGCAACTGCCGCCACCTCAACGTGACGGCAGTTCTGTCATTCTAAGGAATGTCATCCTGAAGCGAAGCCGAAGGATCTACTTCCCCCTCACAAAATGCCGGTAATCAGAGCCCCAGGTCCCGACAGAATAGGTCGTACCCTCTTTCTGCCATTCCATCTCCTTTGACGTCAGTTTCACAAGCTTGTAGGTGACATTGCTGTAGTCCGACATAGCCGGGTTAATGGTAATGGTCCCCTTGTCAATCAGGTCGATGGCATAGTGGCCGCTGTAGTCGTGCGATTCACCACTTAAGGCATCATATACGTGAAGCTGATAACCATTGTTCCCGTCAAAGGTGTACTCCACGGAACCATCCATCGCAAAGACCGTGGGGTCATATTGCTCAGTCCAGGTCCCTTCCAACTTGTTCACATCTATCTTCTCACACCCGCACAGCCCTGCCACCAGCAGTGCCGCGCAAATCAGTGTCTTCAGTATATTCATTGTATTCGTATATTAGTTGGCCGATATGGTCACATCGGACGCCGGCATGGTGAGGGTATAGGATCCGCCTCCGTTGTCTGTCAAGGCTACGGGGTTGCTCGCACCATCGACAGCGCTGTAGGAAGAACCGCCGGACAGGGTAACAGTGACGGACTTTCCGGAGACAAAGTACTTGACACCGTTGTGCTCCAGGTCCTCTGGCGTGGAAGGAGTCACGGTTACACCGCTGGCACCGACAATCTTGTAAGCACCCTTGGCACCCTCCTGGTCAACGCCGTTAATTCCACCTGTGATTAAAGTGGTTGCCGTATAAAAATTGGAAACATAGTTGAACTGGCCATACGTGTCGTTATGCCGTCCTCCTGCGATTCCACCTTTATAAGAAGTACCGGAAACAGCCCCCAGATTGAGATTGTTCTCAAGATTGTTCTTGGACGGTCCTGCACCGCTGATTTCCGCATAGTTATACGTGGTTCCATTCAATTGTCCGGCGATGCCGCCCACATAGTTGACTCCGGTGACAGAACTCTCATTTACGCAAGAGAGGATCCGGATAATGGCATTCTTATGCCCCACGGAAGTTGCTCCGATGATACCGCCGACACAATTCTTTGCCGATTGCACCGCGCCGTGATTCTCACATACGGTAATTGTTATGTAAGTATCATGATTGTCCGTAGAGTTATTAGTTAAGGAGGCCCAACCTATGATGCCACCGACATAATTGTCAACGGCCTCTACGGCTCCATTATTAATGCAGCCGGATATGTTCGTCTCGCTTCCTTGATGATCGTTCCATCCGACTATACCACCCGTAAAACTGCCATATAAGTCCTCGTACTTTGAAGAGTTGTGGTTAAACCATCCTTTACCATTACTCTTTACCTTCCCGTGATTGGTGCAATTGATAATCCCCATTGCTCCGGTGGCTTGGCCGACAATACCGCCTACGCGCGTTCTTCCTGTCACATCACCATAGTTTATGCAGGAGGTGATTGCATCCATGGCGGAGTTCTGGGTTTGCGATGTGATACCTCCGGCTCTTTCCGTTCCAGTAACCGTTCCGTAATTGGTGCAATTCACTAGTTTAGGACCACAAAGACTGACGATTCCGCCGGCATTGCCTCCATTGGCTTTCTCAGCAGATACAGAGCCGTGAAAAGTACATCCGCTTATTGAAACATTATTATTTGATGCATTGCCGATGATGCCGCCAACACTTGTTTGCCCAGTGACGCTCCCGGTCACGTGACAATTCGTAAACGTGCCTTCTGAGAAACCAGCTATTCCGCCTGTTTTATTATCATTACTCGACGTTATTGTACAATCAGTCAGCGTGAGGTCATAGACAGAAGTTGCAGTTCCGGATATATAGCCAAACAGGCCTGTGTAATTTGCAGAACTGCTTTCCGTAGTAATCTTCAGTTTGGAGATGGTCTTATGATTGCCATTGAAACTCCCTTTGAAAGGAAGGGAGGCAGTTAAGCCAATGGGCTGGAAATTGACTATTTCGGAAAGGTCCAAATCATTCTTTAGCGTCACCGTCTGACCTTCATAGGTCTTACCGATACTAACTTCATTGGATAACTGAACCAAATCAGATACCGTGTTGATTTCCGTAATGAAGTTTGCATCCAACGGCGTCATCGTCAAGGTCGAAGTATAATACTTCCCAGCCTGAAGATTTCCTTTCTTTACGCAACTCAGTTTTCTTGAATTGTCAGTGACACATTTGATTACATAGTTATTATCACGATTCATAGAACTGACGGCCACCCATATTTCATTAGAAGGTGTTGCAGGAGTAATGGTTATCTGCCCTACAAAAGCCAGGCTACCGCTTGTATAGTTCTTAATGTAGTCTGCGGCAATCGTGACACTTGTCACGTTGATGTCGCCATTCGCATCCTTGAACTTCATTTTCCAGATGGCCTGGCAGTTTTTGAAAGCGGCATTGGTGGTCGAGATCACGTGCGTTTCGGTATTCAAATCCGTTACTTCCACCTCGGCAAAAGAGAAGTTGCAATGATCGGAGATATACTGCAGCGTGCCATCCTGGCCCCGATAATCAGTATTGTAATCTGGATATGACAGACACAACTTCGATCCTACGGAGAGACCTTCGACGGAAGTCAAAGAGCCGGAGAAAGTAGTATGCTCACCGCCCGTCTCAGCTGAGAGCGTCCCAATGTTGGCAACAAGCGAGAGTTGCCCGTTGTCCAGATATTTATGAACCTTGATCTCGTCACCTTGCACCCATTTAGACTTGATGGTGCCATTGTCGTTCAACGACAGCGCTTTGGTTACTGCATCACCCTTCTCGCCGGCTTCCACCTTCAATGTCCAAACTTCCTCCTCAACTACAGCGTTAG
>CAMJHF010000008.1 GCA_946405435.1 uncultured Bacteroidales bacterium | reverse complement strand
CAGCCTTTAGTGCCTGGAGTACATCTGGATATAATAGTTGACCATAATTATAGCGTGTAAATTCCAGTTTCACGATTATTTAAGGCTATGAATTCATTTTCGGCACGACTCTCCGCCATTTGGAGGGGCCTTCTTCTCAGTTTCCGGGACTTTCCAGTGGAAGCGTTCATTTCTGTCTCGGCCTTTGTACTGACCCTACTTTCGAACGAGAAGGTGATAGAGACGGCGTTCCCGCTCGTATACTTTTTCCCGCTCGTGGTGCTGTCCTTCTGCCTGCACCGGATTTCCGGCCGCAAGGGAACCCTTGTCTGGAAGGCCTGCTATTTCGCTTCGGCGCTTTTCTGGATACCCCTTTATTTCTGGAAGCCGGAGCTGGGGGAGGCCGGTATTGTCGTGATGTATCTCATCTCGTTCATCCTCCTTTTTTCGGCCGACGGGCGGCAGGACAATGAGCAGTACGCTTCTACGATTCTCCATTGTCTTGTAAAAGGTGTTGCCGCGGTCCTTGTGGCCGGGGTGCTGTCACTGGTGCTGCTTGCCATCATCGCCTCGGTGGATTTCCTGTTCCTGTCGAGGTCCCTGGCCGAAAAATGGTACGTTTATCCTCAGCTGCTGGTCTGGCTCGTGATCGCCCCGATGCTCTGCTGTGCGTTTGTGTCCGAAGCCGCCATGCCGTGGAAAGACCGACGCCTGCTGACCGTCGTTGTCGAATATGTCCTTACGCCGGCCCTTCTGATCTATGCCGTCATCCTCTATGCCTATATGCTCCGCATCCTCGTCCAGTGGAGACTGCCTGACGGTGGGGTAGCGTATCTTGTGGGAGGCTTCGTCGGCGTGGCGCTGGCCTGCCGTCTGTTGCAGGCACTTGTGGCGAAGCCACATTTCGAATGGTTCTACCGGGGCTTCCCGTATGTGGCCATCGGCCCGCTGGTGCTGCTCTGGATTGGAATCGCCCGGCGCATCGGAGAATATGGCCTGACGGAAATGCGGGTGTATCTCGTGGCCGTGTCCCTGCTGCTGACCCTGTTTACACTTCTTCTGCTATGGCCGCGTACCCGCTCGTTCTTCCGGATGAGCCTGGCCTTGGGCGGCCTGGCCGCTATCTTGACGTTCATTCCCGGTATCCGGGCTCATGACCTGGGGCTCCGGGATCAGCGTGCGCGGCTGGAGAAGGTCCTTCCGGACCTGCTGGTGGACGGAAAATTCCCCGAGGATGCCCCTTATACGGCTATTGCCGATTCCTACGACCTTCGGCGGAAATGGGACAGCGCTTCCAGCGCCATAAACTATCTTCGGAAGGAATTGGGGGCGGATAATTTCGAGGAGATGTACGGACGCTATGGCGAGTTTACTTATTACCCGTACATGATTGATTTCGATTCTGTTGCCGCCGAAGCAGTTGACAAGGTGAAGACATACAAGCTGAATACCCCTGTTTCGCTGGATGGCTATACCCTGCTCCTGCCGGAGGATGCCTATCATTACTACGAAGACAGTTCCGTGGTAGTCTTCTACGAGAACGATTCGGAGAAGGAACTGCTCCGCTGCGAGATTGTCGCCCGCCTCGACTCTGACAATCCGGATAAACTGGTCTATCAGAACGAGAAGTATCTGGCCGTCTTTGATTCAATCACTGACTATCACCACGCAGAGGAAGGCCCTGCCTTTATCACTGGCGGGCATACGCTTTACGCCAGGCAATGACGAGAAGCATCAAATTCGAATTTATCGGTCAAATCCAAGGCCTTAATAACAGGTGTGCTGCGGCGCATCCTATTCTTGTGCGCGTCGTGCTCGGTCAAGGCGGCTTCGACCTCTCCTTTTGTCCAGAAACCTCTTTTTTCCAGCCGCTTGGACAACAACAGTAGATTTCTGTCTAATATCACAGAATCATAATCAGCCCTGGAAGTTCCCTAATCAGCTACAGTCCCGTAAGTTTGTCCTCGAAAATGGCCACCAGTGAGGACGAATGGTGTGTTTCCGCCAATTTGTCCTCAGAAACCGCCCTCCGTAAGGACAGACGATGTCGTTTCGAATGTTTGTCCTTGAAAATGGCCTTCTGCGAGGACAAATAATGTATTTCGAGAGGTTTGTCCTTGAAAATGGTACTTTTTTAAGGACGGACAGAGAAACCGTCGCTTGGGGTGTCAGCAGGTGGACCGCAAGCGCCGGAAACAGGCGAATACGTCGCTTGGGGTGCCAGCAGATGGACCTCAAACGACGGAAACAGGCAAAAACGTCGTCTGAGGTGCGGGCGGATGGACCGCAGAAGACGGAAAGCGGGAGAGAAAGCTTCTGGAGAGGATGGACTAGAGGGATTGGCGGGAAGGCCTGGTCGGTGGAGGGGGATGCGACGGAAAAATGTGCCACCCTCGGCATCATAAGAGGGAGGGGCCAACAAGCGGATAGGAGCGTAGCGACAGAGGGGTTCAAGGGGAACCTTCCCCTTGTTCCTTGGGGGTGCAGGGGGATTGTAGTCTTCCTGTCAAAGACAGGGAGGGGTCGCGCAGCGACTTTTTCCGTCGCATCCCCCTCCACCGACCCTAAATATCAGCACTTACCGTCGCTTGGGGTGCCAGCAGATAGACCTCAGAAGACGGAAACAGGCGAAAACGTCGTCTGGGGTGCGGGCAGATGGACCTCAAACGACGGAAACAGGCAAAAACGTCGCTTGCGGTGCGGGCAGATGGACCTCAAACGCCGAAAACGAGCACTTACCGTCGCTTGGGGCGCAGACGCTCCCCACCAAGTGGCTCCGGCGAAATTTACTCGGCTTTGTGGCTGAGAAGGGCGATGGCCCAGACTTCGCAGCCTTCTTTGCGGCCGACGAAGCCGAGGCGCTCGGTGGTGGTGGCCTTGACGCTGATGGCGTCGGCATCGACTCCGCACACGGAGGCGATGCACTCGCGCATCGGGAGAATGTAAGGGGCGACCTTGGGAGCCTGGAGGGCGATGGTGATGTCGGCGTTGACAAGATGCCAGCCCCGATCATGCACCAGGTCCATCACCCGGCGCAGCAGAATCTTGCTGTCGATGCCAGCGAATTCGGCCGAGGTATCGGGAAACAGATGGCCGATGTCGCCAAGGGCCAGGGCTCCGAGCAGGGCGTCGCAAAGCGCGTGTATCGCCACATCGCCGTCGGAATGGGCGACAAAGCCCACAGGCGACTCAATCTGCACTCCGCAGAGCCACATGGGCAGCCCCTCGCGAAGTTGATGCACATCGTAGCCCTGTCCTATCCTGAACATATTATACTATTCCGGAGAAGCCAAGGAAAGCCATGGCCATGATACCCACGGTAATGAATGCGATAGGCAGACCCTTGAAAGACTCGGGCACGTCGCTCTGCGCAAGCTGCTCGCGCATGCCGGCGAAAAGAACCATTGCCAGCCCATAGCCCAGCGAAGTAGCCAGGGCATACACCGTAGCCTCGCCAAGATTGAGCATGTGTGCGGCGTCTCCGAAAGTGAACTCTTTGGTAACCACATTGATAGCCACACCGAGCACGGCGCAGTTGGTCGTGATGAGGGGCAGGAAAATACCCAGCGCCTGATAGAGCGAAGGGCTGATTTTCTTGAGCACGATTTCCACGATCTGCACCAGCGCGGCGATGACCAGGATGAAGGCTATGGTCTGCAGGAACGTGAGCCCCAGAGGCACGAGGAAGTACTTGTTGATGAGATAAGTAACCACCGTCGCAAGGGTTATCACGAAGCATACCGCGCCGCTCATGCCGGTAGCTGTGGAGAGCTTGTTCGATACTCCCATGAAGGGGCAAACCCCCAGGAACTGCGCCAACACTATATTGTTGACGAAAATCGCAGATACGATTATAAGCAGATACTCAGCCATAACTACCTCTTAGCCAATTTGTTGAACAGAACCATAAGATACCCCAGCACAAGGAATGCGCCCGGAGCCATGACAAAAGCCAGGATGCCGTCTCCGGCGATGAACTTCCAGCCGAAGATAGACCCGCTGCCAAGAATCTCCCTCACGATGCCGATGACCGTAAGAGACAGTGTGAAGCCAATTCCTATTCCGATGCCGTCGAGGGCGGAATCGCCTACTGAGTTCTTGCAGGCAAACGCCTCGGCGCGGCCCAGGACTATACAGTTGACAACGATGAGGGGTATGAACAGGCCGAGAGTCTCGTACACCTGCGGCACATAAGCCTGCATGAGCAACTGCAGCACAGTAACGAAAGTGGCAATGACCACGATGTACACGGGAATATGCACTTTGTCGGGCACTACAGGAGCTATGAGCGAGATAACTATATTACTGAGAATCAGCACGAACATTGTCGCCAGGCCCATTTCCAGACCGTTCATGGCCGAGGTTGTGGTGGCCAGCGTGGGGCACATGCCGAGCACCAGGACGAAGGTGGGATTCTCTTTGATGAGCCCCTTGGTGATAAGACCTAACTTACTCATTTCCACCTAATTTAAGATATACAGAATAAGCATTTGCAATGGCCGCTGAATATGCGCGCGAGGTGATGGTGGAAGCGGTTATAGCATCCACTTCGCCGCCGTCTTTGGTCACGGCCAGTTTCTTTGCCGCAGGATCCCAGCCCTTGAACTGGTCGATGAAGGAAGCATCGGTCTGGCATTTCGCGCCAAGACCGGGAGTCTCGGAATGAGAGAGGACTACAGTGTTGCAGATTATCCCCTTTTCGTCAATTCCAACCATGAGGGTAAGCGGACCTCCGAATCCCCCAACGGTGGAAATGATGGCATAACCGGTGCCGGGCACCCTGTAATATACATACTCGGTACCGTCGACGGTAACACTTTCCTTGGCAGGCTCCGACTCGAAATCGGGCAGTACCCTTGCAATGGAAGCATTAGTCTTGGCCGCCTCGGCGGCCTTGATGGGAGCGCTGGTCATGGCGAACACCCCGCCCAGAATAGCCGAGCACACCAGACATACCAGCGTGAGGCTCAGAACCATGTTTTTGAGATTGGATACAGCTGCCATACTAAGCCCTCCCATATTTTTTCTGGTGGAACGCACGGTTGATAAGAGGCACGAAGCAGTTCATGATGAGGATCGCGAAGGACATACCCTCTGGGTATGAGCCGAAATAACGTATCATCATGACTATCAAGCCAATGCCCACTCCGTAAATAACTCCTCCCCATTTGCTCATTGGCGAGGTCACGTAGTCGGTTGCCATAAACAGGGCACCGAGCAGCACGCCGCCGGTGATGAGGTTGAAGTTGGGACCGGTGAAGTGCTCGGGGTCGATGCCGTTGAAGATAGCCGCAATCGCCGCTATGGTGGCGAGTATGCTGAGCGGAATCCAGGGCTTGACCACCTTTCGGACCAGCAGGTAGATAAAGCCGGCGATGAGCGCCAGGGCTGAAATCTCTCCGCCGGAGCCGCCGATGTCGCGAAGCAGCGTGTGGGCGTTCATGCCGTTGGCTGCAAGCACCTCGGAGATGGACTCACCGGCCTTGAGGCCTTCTTTGATTATACCGAGAGGAGTGGCGCCGGATATTGCATCAACGCCTCCGATGAAGCCGTTCGGCACAGTCCAGTTGGTCATCTGCACGGGGAAGGAAATGAGCAGGAACACGCGGGCGGTGATGGCTGGATTGAAAAGGTTCTGTCCAAGACCGCCGAACGACATCTTGGCCACGCCTATAGCCACAACAGCGCCCACTACGGCTATCCACCAGGGCGTGGTGGAAGGCAGGTTCATGGCCAGCAGCAGGCCCGTGACCAGGGCCGACCAGCCGCTGAACAGCTCGGGGCGCTTCATCAAGTACTTGGCTATGAGCCACTCAAGCAGCACACAGCTTACCGAACTGACCGCCAGCACTAGAATCTCGGACCAGCCGTAGAACAATATGGAAACCACTATCGCCGGAGACAAGGCTATCACCACGTCACGCATGATGGACGCAGTGGACACCTTGGAATGCAAATGAGGCGAGGGTGAAACTGTCAACTTGTCCATAGTACTATTTTTTGGCGTTTCGTGCACGGATGATACCCATCACCCGGGCCTTCGCCATTCGAATGTTATCAAGAAGAGGAATATTGGCAGGGCAGCTGTACTGGCAGCATCCGCACTCTATGCAATCCTGCACGGCATTGGCCTCGAGCCCGGAATCGTCGCCGGCAGCCCAGAGCCGCTTGAGCAGGAAAGGCTCCAGCCCCATGGGGCAGGCGTCGGCGCAGCGTCCGCAGCGGATGCAGGGACACTGCTGACCGCGGCGGGTGGACTCGCCCAGATACAAGATGGAAGAAGAACCCTTGACGGTGGCGGCATCGAGGTTGGCTATGGCCTTGCCCATCATGGGACCGCCGCTGACCAGCTTGACCGCGCCTTCGGGAACTTCGCCGGCCTGCTCCGCGATGAAAGAGAGCGGCATGCCGATACGGAAGAGATAGTTGTGCTGACGATCCGGGGAGATGCAGTCGCCGGTAACCGTAAGTACATTGGTTACCAGAGGCTTATTCTTCTGCACGGCCTCGTACACGGCAAGGGATGTGGCAACGTTCTGCACCACGGCACCCACGTCTATCGGAAGGCCGCCGGAGCGCACCTGACGGTGCATCACTGCATCGATAAGCTGCTTTTCACCTCCCTGCGGATAGCGCTTGCGCAGAGTCTCGACGCGGATTCCGGGATAAGCCAGACGTGCCACGGAAGCACGTACCGCAGCTATGGCCTCAGGCTTGTTCTCCTCTATGCCGATGACGCAAGGGCAGCAGCCCAGAACCTTCTGCATGATAGCCGCACCGACAACTATTTCATCGGTACGCTCAAGAAGTATGCGGAAGTCGCTGGTGAGGAAGGGCTCGCACTCCGCACCGTTGAGGATGAGGCAGTCGGCCTTCTTGCCGGGGGGCGGGCTCAGCTTGACATGCGTGGGGAACGTGGCGCCGCCAAGTCCGACCACGCCGTTCATCTTGATCCTGTCAAGGATGAAGGCAGTATCTTCGGGAATGGCAGTCACAAGCTCCGGGGTGAGGTCTATGCCCTCGGCCCATTCGTCTCCCTGCACATCAATCTCTATGTGGGTCTGATTGAAGCCTGCGAGGTCCTTTCGGGGGCCGATGGATTTGACTGTGCCGCTGACCGGAGAGTGGACATAGGCCGAAATGAAGCCGCCAGGCTCGGCCAGGATCTGACCGGTCTTGACGGAGTCACCCACTGCCACGACGGGCTTGGCGGGAGCGCCAAGATGCTGGGACATAGATACATACACTTTGTCCGGCAGGGGCAGTGTCTCAATCTTGCAATCCCTTGCAAGCTTGCTGTCGGCGGGATGGATTCCGCCTATCGAGAATGTGAGTTTAGCCATTGTTCTCCTCCTTTTTTGCAGCTTCGGCCTTGGCGGCTTCGGCAGCCTTGGCCTTGCGGGTTTCTATACGCTGCTTGATGCCGTCCTTGTCCAGGGGCTTGGGGAAATTGACGCCGTGAATGGCCCCGGTGGGACACACGGCCTCGCACTCGCGGCAAAGCTTGCACTTGGCAGGATCGATCCAGGCCACGTTGTCAGTAACGGTAATGGCCTGATGAGTACAGGTCTTGGCGCAGATGCCGCATCCGATGCAGGCAGACGCGCAGGCCTTGCGGGCCGCCGGACCTTTGTCTTTGTTGACGCAGGACACGTATTCGCGCATGCCGCGAGGGCCCTTGGGGCGCAGCTCGATTATGTTCTTGGGACAGGCGGAGGCGCACTTGCCACAGGCAGTGCACTTGTCCTGGTCCACTACGGGAAGGCCTGTCTGCGCGTCCATGGAGATAGCGCCGAAGGCACAGGCGGCAACGCAGTCGCCGCAGCCAAGGCAGCCGAAAGAGCAGAGGGTGTCACCTCCGTACAGGCTGGCTTTTACCCTGCAGGACATCTCGCCCTCGTAGACATTAACTTTGGGACGGGCCTGGCAAGTGCCGTTACAGCGGACTACAGCCACCATTGGTGCGGTTTCCTTGACTTCGCAGCCAAGTATGGCCGCCACTTTGGCCATGACTTCGTTTCCGCCCACGGGGCAGTAGTTGGAGTCCAGGTTGCCGGCCTTCACGGCTGCATCGGCAAAGGCCCGGCAGCCGGCAAAACCGCATCCGCCGCAGTTTGCGCCGGGAAGGGTTTTCTCGATGTCGTCAATCCTGGGGTCTTCCTCCACCCGGAACTTTCTGGCAACCCAGAAGAGCACCAGCGAAAGAACAAGGCCAAGGACAGTGAGGATCGCAACGGTCCAGATTATCGTATTGGTCATTTCAAGAAAAAAGAATAGTCTTTACTAATTTTGTTTCGGAAAAGGAATATCACCAGATAGCACAGCGCAACGGCTCCGAGCGCGCCAAGGCCGGCATACAACTCCCCTACTCCCAGCGCATTAAGCACCATGAGAGCCACGAAGAGCACGACCAGCGGCATTCCGTAGGCAATAAAAACAGCCTTGTAGCCCATCGCCTTCTTGAGCACCACCTCAACCTCGTCGCCCACGTTGTGGGGATCCCAGGCGCTGGTGCGGACCAGAACCTGCTTGACTTTCTCCTCGCCAAGGCCGCAGAGGCCCTTGGCATGGCAGGAGGCGCACGCCGATTCGGCCACTATCTCTATTGTGGTGACCTCCGGGTCGATGGCCACTATCCGGCCCTTGTGAGTGATCTGCTCCATCAGTTGAATTCCGGATTAGGGTTAAAGCCCCCGTATGAAGGTTCGGGAGAGAAGGGCTCGTCGTTCATGCTGGACGGAACCGCACGTGCGGCAAGGCTGTCGAGCGCCTCGTCCATTTCCATGAAACGAATCTGCTCGCTCTTGAAGACCATGTCTATGTCTTTTGTCTCGCCGTTACGGTGCTTGGCTATGATGATCTGCGTCTTCTCGCGGTCTTCCAGATTGTCGCTGAGGCCCACGTAGTCGGGGCGGTGGATGAATATGACCATGTCGGCGTCCTGCTCGATGGAACCGGACTCACGAAGGTCGCTCAAGAGGGGCTTTCCGGCGCTTCCGGCCCTGGTGACGGCCTGGCGGGAGAGCTGCGAGAGCGCTATGATGGGGATATCCAGTTCCTTGGCGGTGGCCTTGAGGGTACGGGAGATTGCAGCAACCTCCTGCTCGCGGACAGCCTTGAGCTCGACCGGTCCCTGCATCAGCTGGAGGTAGTCCACCACGATGAGCCGCACGCCCTTGTTCTTTACGAGGTTCTTGGCCTTGGTGCGGAACTCCATGATCTGCATGCCGGGCGTATCGTCAATGTAAAAAGGCGCCTTGGACAGGTTGCGGATCTTGTATTCGAGCTGTTCCCACTCGTGGGGCTCAAGCTTGCGGTTGCCTTTGATCTTGTCTGCAGGAAGGCCGGACTCGCTGGTCATCAAGCGTTTGACAAGCTGCTTGGCCGACATTTCAAGGGAGAAGACAGCCACGGGCATGTGGTGGTCGACGGCGGCGTTGCGCGCAAGGTTGAGCGCGAAGGCAGTCTTACCCACCGAAGGACGCGCCGCCAGGATAATCAGGTCGGAGCGCTGCCAGCCGTTGGTGATGCGGTCGATGCTCACGAAACCGGAAGGCACGCCGCTCAGGCCGCTGGAGGTCTGCTGGTCCTGAATGTCCCCCATGGCCTCGTTGATGATGCTTCCGATGTCCTGCACTTCCTTGCGGACGTTGCTCTGTATGGCGTCGTAGACTTTGGTCTGGGCCTTGTCGATGAGGTCGTCGACTCCGACAGACTCGTCGTAGGCGTCGCGCAGGATATCATAGGAGGCGGTGATGAGGTCCCTTTGGATGGTCTTCTGCTTGAGTATCTTGATGTAGAACTCGATATGTGCCGCGGCACCCACTTTTTCAGAAAGGCCCGCCAGCATGGCGGGGCCTCCCACTGTATCCAGCTCACCCTGCTCCTTGAGGCGGTTGCTTACGGTGATGATGTCGACAGGGGTATGGTCGTTCATCAGCGCGGACATGGCGCGGAAAATCATCTGGTGCTTCTGGTCGTAGAAGCAGCCGGGAGTGAGCTCTTCCATCGCCTGGTCCACGCATGACTGCTCCAGAAGCATGGCGCCGAGGACCGCCTCTTCTACGTCAAGAGCCTGAGGGGGTTTGTTGCCCATCTCAAGCCCTATGGCGTCCAGATTCGCGGTCTGTGCCTTCTTGCGGGATTTGGGTGCGGATTCCGCCATTATTCAGCGCTCTGGGGCGTAGCCACGATGATGCGTCCGCAGTGCTCGCAGATGACAAGCTTCTTGCCGGACGCAATTTCGATGAGGCGCTGGGGAGTGACGGTGTTGAAGCAGCCGCCGCAGGAATCGCCGTTGTACACAGTCACCACTGCAAGATGGTTGTGGACGCTAGCGCGGATGCGGTTGTAGGCGCTGAGGGTACGCTCGTCCAGCTTTGCAGCGAGTTCGTCGCGCTTTTTGACAAGCACTTTCTCCTCTTTGGAGGTGGACTCGACAATCTTGGAAAGCTCTTCGCGCTTGGCTTCGAGGTCGATGTTCAGAACGTCGAGCTTGTCGCAGATGCGCTGGATCGCAGCTTTGTTTTCGGATATTGCGTCGCGGGATTCACCGATTTTCTTTTCGTCGATCTTGCGCAGGATGCCGAGGTTCTCGATCTCCTTGTTGATGGAGTCGAATTCGCGGCTGTTGGAGATGTTCTCCAGCTGCTTGCGGTATTTCTCCATTTCGGCGTCCAGACCCACGATATCATCGTTCATGGCGACGATGTTGGCATTGTATTGGGCTATAACCTGCTCCAGCTCGGCAATCTTGTCGTTGCATGCGCCGACCTGCTCCTCGAGCGCGGCCACCTCGGCGGGCAGCTCGCCGCGAAGCTGGATGAGCTTCTCGATGTCATTGTCGGCGTTCTGGAGATCATAGAGCGTCTTCAGTTTCTCTTCGGTGTTGGATTCGGTATCGGCAAAATTCTTCTGAAGGGATACAAAAGTTTCGCGCTCATCGATGGGGGTTACGACTTTCTTGGTTTTTTTTGCAGTAGCCATATTTATTAATTTTCAAGAACTACAAAGGTAGAAATATTTTTTGTTATAATGAATTCTTTATCTCTACAAGTTGGGCCTTTATGGACTTCAGGGAGTCGATGGCGCGGACGGACTTGCTCACCGACGCCTTGTCCGCCGCCATCCTCTTGGCGGCGCCCTCCAGGGTCAGGCCTTTTTCTTTCACCAGGTAATGAATCTGCTTGAGAGTTTCAATGTCGGAAGCGGTGTACTGGCGGTTGCCCTTGCCGGTGCGGGAGGGTTTGAGCAGCGTGGGGAAACTGTTGGTCCAGAAGCGCACGAGCGAAACCGACTCCCCCAGGATGCCGGCGACCTCGCCGATTGAATAGAATAATTTTTCCATATTTTGTTAATCCATTGATTGCTGGGTGAACCTGGCCATGTAGACCATATTCGAATACTCTTCGGGGGTTACCGAAGCGAAGATGTAATTGAGAGGGTCCAGGAGCGTGGAGTCGCGCCACACCTCGTAATGAAGATGCGGAGCGTAGGCGTTGCCGGACATTCCGGCCGTGCCCAGCACCTTGCCGCGGCGTACAGCCTGGCCCTGCGAAACCTTTATTTCGTAGAGGTGGGAATAATGCGTCCTGTATCCACCTTTGTGCTTGACAGTCACCGTGTTGCCCTCTCCTTTGAGGGAATGGTTGACGGCCGACACCACGCCGTCGGCAGGTGCCAGCACGGGCGTATCCTGGGCCACTATGAAATCCACGCCGTTATGCTGAGCGGTGGTGGTATAGAAGGGATTTATCTTCGTGCCTATGCCCGCTCCGGTCTGGGTGTAGCTGATACGCTCCAGCGGCAGGTCCATCGGCGGCATGACAAGATTCTCGTCCTTTATCGTAGCGACGATTTTACGGAACAAACTGTCTACCGCAGCCGCATCGGACACCAGCCGGTCGGCCTTGGCCGCAGTGTAGAACACCAGCTTGGAGTCGGGGATTGAGTCGCTGCCGAAGAATATGCCAAGGGTAGACATCGGGTCGTCGGGCGGCGGCTCGGAGTGGAAGATATCCTTATAGATTATGTCGTCCTTCCTGGACAGTTGGCCGAGTTCACTGTCGATTCTGGAAAGCTTTTCCGGAATGGAAGGATAGAGGGACGCGTAGAGCTCGTTTTCTTCCTGGAGGCGCTCTTCTTCGTCGGTACTGTACACAAGCGCCACTACGGCATAGGCTACTACAGTGAGAGACAGCACCGTAAGTACGAACTTCAGTGCCGTCCAAAGGTAGTAGATTATGAAATGTTTATTGACGCCCATTGGTTCCTTGTCTTTTCTGTCTTTCTCCTATCGTAGCCGTGGTGGGACGGGTCCCGTCCTTTTCCATCTTGCGCTTCACTATCATGGCCCTGTACTCGTCTACAGGCATGGACATGTCCATGAAAGACATGGGGTTGAGAGCATTGCCGCGATAGATCACCTCGTAGTGGAGATGCGGGCCGGTGGCCTTGCCGGATTTGCCCACCTCGCCTATCTTGTCGCCGCGGCGCAGGCGCTGGCCCACGCCCACGTCGACGGTGTTCAGGTGGGCGTAGCGCGTCTGATAGCCGAAACCGTGGTTAATGAGCACCTCGTTGCCGTAGCCGTTGAACTTGAAATCCACCTTCTCCACCACTCCGTCGCCGGTGGCATACACCGGATTGCCTACCTTGCTTGCAAAATCCTGCCCGCT
This sequence comes from uncultured Bacteroidales bacterium, assembly GCA_946405435.1. Classification (GTDB taxonomy): domain Bacteria; phylum Bacteroidota; class Bacteroidia; order Bacteroidales; family UBA932; genus Cryptobacteroides. The sequence continues at coordinate 94,646 of CAMJHF010000008.1, read as the reverse complement.
ATGATGGGCCAGTCCGCCGTAGACTGGGTCGGTGCGCGTGCCGAAGGGGCTGGACAGCGTGTACGTCCCTTTCTTGGGAAGGATGGGCGGCACCGCAGGGATGCACGACACCATGGAACCGGCCTCGCGAGCCACTAGGGCCACCTCGCCGAGCGCTTCCATCTGGCGGTCGATACGGCCCTGCACGACATCCAGGCGCCAGTTCAGGGCCTGCATCGCCGTTGCGGAGCTGTCGGCCGCAGTGGTGTCGACGATGGCATCCAGGGCGAAGATGGAGCGGTACACCTCGTTGTTGCGGGTTTCTATGCCGGCGAGATTCTGTTCGTAAACATCCAGCTTGTGCCTGGCCACGCCCATCTTTGCCTGCCAGGCGTCGTTCGAGCGCTTCAGGATGGCGGTCTTTGGAAGGTCGTTGCCCAGCTTTACAAACCACAGCCAGCAGAATGCGGCAACCACGGCAACGGCCGACAGGGTGAGTGCCGCAAAGTGCAGCACAGCCTTCCAGCCGGTCAGCTGCCGTTCCTCATAATTCAAGGTCCGGGGGTTGTAAACAATCAGGCGCATTGGGCGCAAAGTTACTAATAATTTGCCAATTAGGCAACCTCACCTAAAGTCCATTTGCGCAGCCAGCGGTTGCTTCGGACATAGACGAGGAAAAGAATTCCGCGAACACTGAGCTCAACGGCCATGGCAATCCAGTAGCCGGTGAGCCCCAGGCGAGGGGTAAGAATAAGGGCCAAGACTATGCGCACCAGCCATATCGAGCCGAAGTTGAGCGCGGTGGGCACGAGCGTCTCGCCGGCTCCGGCACAAACTCCGAAGCCCACGATGGAAGCCGCGTACAGGCACTCTGCAAAGGCTTCGATGCGGAGCACCCTGGCGCCCAGCGCCACCACCTCCGGGTCCTTGCTCATGATGCCCATCATCTGCGGAGCAAAGACATACATGGCCACGGCGAGCACGGACATGATGGCCATCGCCATGCCTATTGTGGTCCACCCGAAACGGCGGGCAAGGTCGTTCCTGCGCGCCCCGAGGCTCTGGCCCACAAGGGTGGTGGCCGATTCTTCAAGGCCGTAGCCCGGCATATAGCAGAAACTCTCGGCGGTTATTGCAAAAGCGTTGGCGGCAATGCTCACCGGACCCAGCGGAGCAACGATGATGGTGCTCATGACATGGGCTCCGCGCATCACTATGTTCTGAAGCCACAGCGGACCGGTCACGCCAAAGGCGGTACGCACGGTGCTGCGCTGCGGAAGGAAAGAGCCTTTCTCCCCGACTATGCGCAGTTCCTTGGAACGTGCACAAACGTACCAAATACCTGCTACTGAGGCAATTACCTCCGAGAATCCGGTACCCAGGGCGGCACCCGCCACCCCCATGTCGAGCAGATAGATAAATATGTAATTGAAGACTACGTCCAGGGCGCACATCGTCACATAGATGATGCTTGGCACCTTCATGTTGCCGCTGGATTGCAGCATGGAGGCGGCGGCATAGCCAGTCATTCCTATGGGCAGGAAGGCCGAATAGATACGGAAATATGCGCTTGCATCGGACCGGATCTGCTCCGCTCCGCCGAGCCAGCCCGGAAGAGGGCCGGCCATGCCCAGCGACACAAGGGCCAGCAGCAAGCTGAAGGCGAAAACGCTGAAAAGCCCCTGGCGCAGCACCTGGCGCGCCTTGCCGAAATCCTTGGCCCCGCAGGCATGGGCCACCTGGACCGAAAATCCGGTGATGACCGCCATGGCAAAGCCGCCAACGATCCACGTGGTGGTGGACACAAGGCCAACCGACGCCGCCTGGTTGGAGCCAAGACGCCCCACCATGGCCGAGTCGATGTACTGCATGAGCACCGACGACAACTGGGCCAGGATCGCAGGAACCGACAGCAGCAGCGTGAGCTGCAGCTGGTCTCTGCCGGAGAGCGCTTCTCCGCTCCTTAATTTGGACAGGAGTTCGTCTTTAGACTTCATCGCAGCGCCAGGAAGCAGGGTTGCGGAAACCTAGAAGGAATGCCTTGATATCCATACGCTTTTTGCCGCTGAGCTGGACGTCAAGCACGCTCAGGGCTCCATCTGCGGTACCGATGGCAAGGTAGGTCTTGCCGTCCGAGGCTATGCAACCGGGAGCCGGCACAGGACTGCCGTCGGGAAGCGTCTTAAGTATGCAGGCATCGTAGATCTTCATCTGCAAAGGCTCGCCGCCTTCCTGCACAAGACCGGTAAATGCGGCGGGATACGGAGACAAGCCGCGGATAAGGTTGCGCACCTCGTGCGAAGGACGGTTCCAGTCGATATGGCACAGCTCGCGGGTGAGCTTGGGCGCCGGATGCAGCTCCTCGGCTCCCTGGACGAAGGAGCGCTGGACCCGCAGTTCCACATTGCGCTGGATCAGCAGCTCCACTGTGTCGCACACCAGATTGCTGCCAATGGACATCAGTTTGTCGTGGAGGGTGCCGGCATTGTCGGAATCCTCTATCAGACACTCCTCGCGCAGGATGATGCCTCCGGTATCTATGTTCTTGTCTATCATGAAGGTGGTGACACCGGTGCGCTTCTCGCCGTTGATGATGGCCCAGTTGATGGGGGCTGCACCGCGGTACTGGGGAAGCAGCGAAGCGTGCAGGTTGAAGGTGCCGAGTTTGGGCATCCTCCAAACCTCTTCGGGAAGCATCCTGAAGGCCACGACCACGAACAAGTCGGCCTTGAGGGCGGCAAGCTGTCCGAGGAACTCGGGGTCCTTGAGCTTGACAGGCTGCAGGACTGGCAGGCCGTGGGCCTCGGCGTACTGCTTGACAGCGCTGGAATTAACTTTAAGGCCCCTTCCGCTGGGCTTGTCCGGCACCGTGACCACGCCCACAATCTTGTAACCGCGGCCCACCAGTGCATCCAGCGAAGCCACTGCAAATTCAGGGGTTCCCATAAATACTATGCGGGGCTTGCGGAAGAAGCCGGTAATACGGCTCCATATCTTGCGCCAGGTAGCCTTCACTGTATCCATATTGAAAAGCTCTGCATCTTTTACGGCCTTGTAGGTGAGGAAGGCGCCAATGGGCGCCAGCACGTAGGCAGGGCTGAACACTCCGTTGAAAGCCAGCCATTCACCGTCCTTGGCCATTTTTTCTCCTGTAATCTGGACAATCCAGTAAATCACGAAGAAGAGCATCGAGAATATGGCGCTCATGCCTATTCCGCCCTTCTTGATCATGGCGCCTATAGGTGCTCCCACAAAGAACATCAGGAAGCACGCAAGCGCCTGGGCGAACTTCTTGAACAGCTCTATATCCGTCCTTCGGAGGTAGAATGTGGACTGATAGATATCGTGATTGTAGGTGAGAATCTCGCCGCAGGCACGCTCCGCAGCACTGGAGGCCCGGTCATAGGCATCCTCGATTTTGTCGAGGCTCTGCCAGGTGAACAACTTGTCGGAGCTGTAGGGCTGAAGCCCGTCATTGCGGCGGGCAGTGTCGAGCTGGGCCATCTCCTTGAAATCCATTCCGGAACGCATCCTGGAATAATGGCGTTCGAAGGCCTCGGCATTGTGGCGGTCCAGCGAGTCCTTCTGCTCGGCGAGCTGGTCCAGGCGCATGGATTTGGCCTGGTCGGAGAAGCGCGCGGAGTCGGATTTCTCGAACTGGTAATTCTTGAGAGGGATAATGAGTTCCTCGCGCGAAAAGTCCACGCGGCTCAGGGCAAGCGATGTGTCTCTATAGCTCATCTCATTGGTCTCCTGATAGTTGGAACCATTGAAGAGAGAGAACGTCAGGTAGTCCTTCGCCTTGGAAATCTTGAGCAGCGCAGAGTCGGCGATGATTATGGAGGTGTTGCCCCGGCGGGAGGTGTGGTCGTACACCTGCACCTGATACATCATGCCGGTCTCGTCGTTGCGGTCCTCGACTCTAAGCACATAGCCTTCGATTCCGTCGTAGAAGGTTCCCGGCGGGATCTTGATTTCGCCCTTGGTGTGGGTTATGTCGTCACGCAGGGTGAAGATTTCGTTGTAGGCCTTGGGAACCAGGTTGTTGCCGATGAAGAAAGCCCCCACGCTTATGAGCGCGGAGGTGACTATCAAAGGCGCGATGAGCCTGCCGAGCGAAATGCCGGCGGCCTTGATCGCCATCAGTTCCTTGTTCTCCCCCATCTGGCCGATGACCATCATGGACGAGAGCAGCACCGCGAGCGGAAGGGCCATCGGGAGTATGGTGCATGCACCCCACATCATGAATTCCATGATGACTCCGAAAGAGAGGCCCTTGCCCACAAGCTCGTCGATGTACAGCCAGAGGAACTGCATCATGAGGATAAATACCACGATGAGCAATATCGCGACGAACGGTCCGATAAATGCTTTGAGCGTGAATTTATCCAGTTTTCTCATGACGGGCGCTAGCGTGTGGCTGTGGCTATGAGGGTTTCAAGGGCGTCCTTCAGTCCTGCAATATCCTTGCCGCCGGCGGTTGCCAGGCCGGGCTGTCCGCCGCCGCCGCCCTGTATAAGCTTGGCGGCAGCGCCGATCTCCTTGCCGGCATGGCGGCCTGCGGCCACCAGGTCATCGGAGTACATAAGCATGAGCTGGGGCTTGCCGGAAGCCTCGTAGGCGGCGACAAGTGCAGTATTCTTAAGTTCTTTCTGCAGAGCGAGGGCGGCATTGCGCAGCATCGCGGGGTCTACCTCCACCTCGGAGGAAGGCCCGGACAGGGCTATGATGTTGATGCCGTTGCGCTCCTCGGCCATTTCGGCAAGATGCTTTGCGAACTCTGCGGCCTTGGCCTTTGCAAACTCTTCCGCCTGCTTCTTGAAGGAAGCGTTGTCTTCTATCATCTTCTGGATGGCTCCGGTGAGGTCGGGGACATTGTTGAAGAAGGAACGTGCAGTTTTGATGAGAGACTGCATGGCGTCGACCATTTCCTCCGCCTGCTCGCCTGTGACGGCCTCGATGCGGCGGATGCCTGCAGCGATGGCGGACTCGGAGACTATCTTGAACAGGCCGATGTTGCCGGTAGCAGATGTATGGCAGCCGCCGCAAAGCTCGACGCTGGGGCCGAAGCTCACCACGCGCACGCGGTCGCCGTACTTCTCGCCGAAGAGGGCCATGGCGCCCAGACTCTGGGCCTCCTCCATGGTGGCGCTGCGGTTCTCTACCAGAGGGAAGTTGCTGCGGATCAGCTCGTTGACACGCTTCTCGACGGCCTTGACCTGCTCGTCGGAGAGCTTTTCGAAGTGGGAGAAGTCGAAGCGGAAGCCCTTGTCGGACACGTAAGATCCCTTCTGCTCCACATGGGTGCCGAGTATCTCGCGCAGGGCCCTGTGCATGAGGTGGGTGCAGCTGTGGTTGTTGGCTATGCGCTGGCGGCGGGAGGCGTCGACGCTCAGGGTGAAGGCGCCTTCGGGGTTCAAGGGAAGACGCTCGGCGATGTGGATCGTGAGTTCGTTCTCCTTGATGGTGTTGAGTATCTTGATGGTTTCGCCGTCAGCGGAAGTGATGGTGCCGGTATCGCCGATTTCACCGCCCATCTCGCCGTAGAACGGTGTGCGGTCGAATACCAGCTGGAGCATTTCCTTGTTCTTCTGGACCACGGTGCGGCTCTTCAGAAGAAGTGCGCCTGCGGTTTCGGCAGTATCGTAACCGGTGAATTCCACATCCTCGCCTTCGTGGTAGACCGTCCAGTCGCCAAAGGAGTTGGCGGTGGCGTTGCGGGCACGGTCTTTCTGCTGCTGAAGCTCCTTCTGGAAGCCTTCCTGGTCCACGGTGAAGCCGCGCTCGGCCGCGATGAGTTCGGTCAGGTCGATGGGGAATCCGTAGGTATCGTACAGGCGGAAGGCGTCGGCACCGGGGATCTGCTTGGCGGCGGCGTTACGCTCCATGCAGTCGTCCAGAAGCTTGATACCGCGGTCCAGGGTGCGCAGGAAGGCCATTTCTTCCTCGCGGATGACGGACTCGATGAGCTTCTGCTGGGCGGGCAGTTCGGGGTAGGCCTCACCCATGTCGTCCACCAGCTGCTGCACGAGGCGGCAGAGGAAAGGCTCGGACAGACCGAGGAAGGTGTAGCCGTAGCGGACGGCGCGCCTGAGGATGCGGCGGATGACGTAGCCAGCCTTGACATTGGAAGGGAGCTGTCCGTCGGCAATCGAGAATGAGATGGCGCGGATGTGGTCTGCGATGACGCGCATGGCCACGTCGGTCTTGGAGCTCTCGCCGTAGCGGTGGCCGGAGAGTTCGCCTATCTTGGCGAGCATGCCGGTGAAGACGTCGGAGTCGTAGTTGCTGTTCTTGCCCTGGAGCACGGCGCAGAGGCGCTCGAAGCCCATGCCGGTGTCGATGTTCTTTGCGGGAAGGGGCTCCAGATGGCCGTCGGACATGCGCTGGAACTGCATGAACACGAGGTTCCAGATTTCTATGACGTGGGGGTCGGACTTGTTCACGAGGTCACGGCCGGGGATGCCGCTCTGCGCCTTTTCCTCGGCGGTGCGGATGTCGATGTGCACCTCGGAGCAAGGGCCGCAGGGGCCCGTATCGCCCATTTCCCAGAAATTGTCGTGCTTGTTGCCAAGGAGGATATGGTCCTCGGGAAGATGCTTGAGCCAGGCCTGCTTAGCTTCCAGGTCCATCTCCGTACCGTCCTCCTTGGAGCCCTCGAACACGGTGGCGTAGAGGAGGTTCTTGTCTATCTTGTAGACCTCGGTGAGGAGCTCCCATGCCCAGTCGATGGCCTCGGTCTTGAAGTAGTCGCCGAAGCTCCAGTTGCCGAGCATCTCGAACATGGTGTGGTGGTAGGTGTCGTGGCCAACCTCCTCGAGGTCATTATGTTTTCCGCTTACTCTCAAACACTTCTGGGAGTCTGTAGCGCGGTTGTAAGGGGCGGTCTTGTTGCCGAGGAAGATATCCTTGAACTGGTTCATTCCGGCATTGGTAAACATGAGGGTGGGGTCATTCTTGACCACCATCGGTGCAGAGGGCACAACCGTGTGTCCTTTGGAAGCAAAGAAGTCCAGGAACTTCCTGCGTATTTCTTTAGATGTCAACATAGTCTGCAAAGATACTACTAATTTTTAAGACTTCATGCCTTTGCGGGCCCCTTTCCTCCATACGAAGACTAAAAATAGGCGTTTTTTCACCTTTGCCATACGCGACGTGGCGCGAATGGAGGATAATTGCTATTTTTGTGTCATGAAAACTGACATCAGCGGAATGACGGCCCTGGTTACCGGCGGCAGTTCGGGAATAGGGCTGGAGTATGCCAGGCAGCTGGCGGCTCTCGGATGCAGGCTGGTACTGGTCAGCAACCGCGGGGATGAGCTGGCGCAGGCCGCATCAAATCTCAAGGCCACAGCTGTCACGACCGTCTTCATGGATCTGGCGCAGGAGGGGTGCGCCGGGAGGCTGCTGGAGACCTGCGACAGCCTTGGGCTCACCATAGATATTCTGGTCAACAATGCTGGGATGTTCTTCATGAAGTTCCTGGACGACGAGGTTCTCCCCCGCGCCCGGGCTATGATGGAACTGCACGTAAAGACCGTCACGGAACTCTGCATCCTTTTCGGCAACCGCATGAAGTCAAGGAGACGGGGCTACATCCTCAACATGTCATCCATGGCAGCGCGGATCCCGGCCCCCGGAATTGCAATCTATTCTGCATCAAAGGCTTACCTAAAGATCTTCGGGAAGGGTTTTTCGAGCGAAATGCGTCCCTTCGGAGTGTATGTGACGACCGTATGCCCTGCTGCCATAGACACCGGCCTTTATAACATCAGCGACAGACTGAGAAGAATCGGACGGCGAATAGGACTGATCAGGTCGAAGGAGTCGCTTGTCCGCAGGGCACTGCGCGCGCTTTTCCGCGGCCGCCGCACAGTGAGTCCGGGACTCACGAATGTCCTGCTCCCGCCGGTCATAGCAATCCTGCCCAGCCGACTGGTCGACCGGCTTGGGATGAAATGGATATACAAGCCGGGAGCGTCAGCGGATTGAGGCGGCGTCGGCGGAGAGTTGTAAACGGAGTTCCTGCAGAGATGGGAAACGGCGCTCGTCACGGATGCGGCGGATGAAATCCACACTCATATCCAGGCCGTAAATCATCTCGTCGAAGTCGAGGATGTGAGTTTCTATGGTGAGGGTGCCGCAATCGCTTACCGTAGGCCGGGTGCCTATGTTGGTGATACCCTCAAATGTAGAGCCAAGCACCTGTACCTTAGTGTGATAGACACCGGAACGCGGCACCAGCATAAGCGGTTCGTAAAGCTTCATGTTGGCGGTAGGAAAACCTATCGTACGGCCGATGCGGTCGCCGGACACCACGACTCCATGAAGCCGGTAAGGGCGTCCCAGAAGGTCGCCTGCCAGCCGGACATCGCCCTGCGAGAGGGCCTCGCGGATGCGGCTCGAAGAGACGGGTCCGCCCCCGAACTCCACCGGAGGCGCGACGACGGCCGCCACCCCCATCTCCGCGGCAATGGCGGCAATCTCCACGGGTCCGGCTTGCTCGCGCCCGAAACGGGTGTCGTAGCCAAGTACCAGCGCAGTACACTGATAATCACGGCAAAGCATCTGAAGATACTCCCGCGCGCTCCACGAAGCGAACTTTCTCGTGAAGGGGACCGTCACCACCTCGTCCACGCCCAGCGAGCGCAGCATGGCCACACGGTCTTCCCGCGAGGAAAGATAGCGCAGCGAGTCCGCGCCGTTCTGCAGCACCGCCCGCGGGTGGGGCCAGAACGTAACAATAATGCTCTGCTCCCCTCTGGCGAGCGCCTCGGAGAGCAGAGTATCTATAACCTGACGATGACCGATATGGACTCCGTCAAAGAAGCCTGTAGCTATTACAGCCATTTCACCAGCGGGAAGTCCTGGCGGTGAGGCAGTTCGGGGTTGTTGGCATACATGCGGATGCCCACCTGGTACATGCCGGTGCGGTCCGGCTCGACAGACACGGCGTACCTGGCTATGCCTCCCTTATATTCCACAACCTCATACTGAATGGTCTCCTGGATATGGAGCTTGCCCTTGGCGTCGGAAGTGGCCAGGAGCATTTCGATTCCGATATCCTCGGGTTTCAGGCGGCCGAGGTCCAGTTCCACCTCGCCGCGTATCGGATCGTGCTTGGACACCACGTAGGAGGCGTCGGGCTGCCTGCAGGACACCACCCTTATGTTGTCCCATTCGAACAGGACTTTCTGCTTCCACGCCGAGATATAGCGTGCCACGGCGTTGCCGTTCTCGGAGAGTTTTCCGTAACGGGCGGCCTGGGGGATGTAGTACTGGTTGCAGTAGTCCGTGAGCATGCGGTTGGTGGTGAAATTGCTCGCCACCTTCGCGATGGTGTTCTTGATATAGCCTATCCACTCCTTTGACAGACGGGTACGGTCGTTGAAATTGTAGTAGGCAGGGGCGATCTCGTTTTCAATCGTGGCGTAGATCGTGGCCGCATCGAGCTCGTTCTGGTAGTTCTGGTCGTCGTACGTGCGCTCCTGGGGAAGGGCCCATCCGGCATCTTCCTGATAGCCTTCAACCCACCAGCCGTCAAGCACGGAGAAGTGCATGACGCCGTTCATGGCGGCCTTCTCGCCGGAAGTTCCGGAGGCTTCGAGCGGACGGGTAGGGTTGTTCAGCCACACGTCTACTCCCTGTACGAGGCGCTTGGCCAGACGAATGTCATAGCCCGGCACGAACACTATCTTGCCCAGGAACCTGTCCTGCTTGGAGATGTCGATTATCTGCTTGATGAGTTCCTGGCCTGCGCCGTCGGCAGGGTGCGCCTTGCCGGCGAACACGAACTGCACGGGGCGCTCGGGATTGTTGACTATGGCGTCGAGCCTGTCCAGGTCGCTGAACAGCAGGGTTGCACGCTTGTAGGTGGCAAAACGACGGGCAAAGCCGATCGTAAGCACGTCCGGGCGGAAGGTCTCGTTGATCTTGACCATCTGCGAAGGCGTGTAGTGACTGCACAGAGAAGGGTCGGAAATGCGCTCGGTGACAGTCTTCACGAGTTCCGCCTTGAGTATCTTGCGGACCTGCCAGATCTCGTCGTCGGGCACTTTGTATATGCGGTCGAAGCAGTTCTTGTCGTAATGGCCGGTGCGGAATTCGGGACCGAACACCTTATAGTGTATGGCCTTCCAGTCGCGGGCGGCCCATGTGGCATAGTGTACGCCGTTTGTGACGTAACTTATGTGCAGTTCCTCGGGCAGGTAGCCCTTGTACATGTCCTGGAAGATCTCCTGGCTCACCTTGCCGTGAAGCTTGGATACACCGTTGACGTTCTGGCTCATGTTGGCGGCAAGAACGCTCATGCTGAACTTCTCTTCGGGCCTTTCGGGGTGGATCTTGCCAAGCGAGAGCATGGTTTCCCAGCTGATGCCGAAACGTCCGGGATAGTGTCCGAGATACTTTGCGAGAAGGCCCTCGTCAAAAGCGTCGTGGCCCGCCGGCACGGGAGTATGGGTGGTGAACAGGCCGCTGGCGCGGATAAGTTCCAGAGACTCGTTGAAGTCCAGGTGATAATCCTGCATGTACTCGCGCAGGCGCTCCAGGCCGGCGAATGCGGCATGACCCTCGTTGAGATGATAGATCGTGGGATTGAGTCCGAGCTCGCGCAGGGCCCTCACGCCGCCGATTCCCAGGAGAATCTCCTGCTTGAGGCGGTTCTCCCAGTCGCCGCCGTAGAGCTGGTGAGTGACCTGGCGGTCTTCAGGGACGTTGGCTTCGAAGTCCGTATCGAGCAGGTACAGGTCGGTACGGCCCACCGCGACCTTCCAGATGCGGGCGGACATTTCGCGTCCGGGCATCTGCATCCGGACTGTACGCCAGTTGCCGTTCTCGTCGAGCACCGGCTCGGCAGGAATCTTGAGAAAGTCCTGGGCATTGTATTCAGCCACCTGGTTGCCCTGGGGGGTGATGCGCTGGGTGAAATAGCCGTAGCGGTAAAGCAGGCCCACCGCAACCATGTTGACATTCATGTCTGACGATTCCTTGAGGTAGTCGCCGGCAAGGATGCCGAGGCCTCCGGAATATATCTTGAGCGAGGTCTCGAGGCCATACTCCATACAGAAGTAACCTACAGACGGCTCCGTGCGCTTGCTTTTGAGGGCCATGTAGCGGTTGAACTCGTCCATCACCGCTCCCAGGCGGGACAGGAAGTTCACGTCCTTGGCCAGCTCGTTGTATCGTTTGAGGCTGACCTTGTCCAATATGGCCATGGGGTTGTGCCCCGAGGTGTGCCAGATGTCAGCGTCTATGGACCTGAAAAGCAGTTTGGCATCTTCGTTCCAACACCACCACAGGTTTTTACAAAGGGTCTCAAGCCCCGAGAGTTCCTCAGGCAGATGGCGCGTAACCATTACGCTTTTCCACGCCGGGTCTCCTACTTCGAATCTATTGTTCTGCATAATGGGCGCAAAGATAGTATTTTTTTTCTACTGCCTGCCGTTTATCCGGATAATAAAATCGCTGAGCACATTCATGTAGTTTATGAATGCCTCATAGGGAGTGGCATAGGGGCTGAAGCGTTTGTGTATTTCGCCGTCGGAGAAGAACTTGGTGCACATGTAGTACAGGTGGTCGCTCTCCTGGAGGTGTCCGAAGTCGGCCCAGAGTTCCGGGTCGCCTATCAGGGCGAGCTTCTCGGTCTGGCGGTAAAGCTTGTTGTAGGCCTCCTGCTGGAGTTCGTTGCCAAGCCAGGCGCTGAGGTCCCTTTCCTCGTCGGCCCAGGAAATGGCGTCGGGCACGCTCAGGTCCGCCACAGGCTTGATGTTCTTCACCGCCTGGGAAGGAGTGACGAAGCTCATGCCTGCCGCCAGCACCATGCCAGGGAGGGCGCGCATAAAGTCGAAAATGCCGCTCTCGGCCTTCTGGTGTTCGCCGAAGGTTTCGTAATCCATGAAAAGATTGACAATGTCACCCTCCGCCTCGGAGAGCCAGCCGGTGAACTTTTCCGCGGTAAGGGGCCATTCGTTCCAGCCGCGGTCGGAGAAACGGAAGGCCAGGTCGTCGCTCATGCCATAGTTGCGCAGAAGGAGCTTGAGCTTTGGCTGCGATTCGGCCGTATAGATGTAATTGGGGCTCTGCCAGCCCATTATGTGACGCGCACCCTCAGTCAGCATGGTTTTGAAGCCAAGGTCGTAGACCTGGCGGGCAATGCTGTCGGAGTATATGAGCTCGGTATTGCGGAACGCAGTGGGAGTGACGCCAAGAGTATCCTGGACATGCTTCTTGTGCTTCTCCACCTGATGCTGGAATTCAGAGGGCGAGGCCAACGAGGCCAGGGAATGGTAGTAGGTCTCGGCAAGGAATTCCACGCTGCCGGTGGCTGCCAGCTTACGGAAACTATCCAGCACTTCGGGAGCGTAGCGGTCCAGCTGCTCAAGCGCGGAGCCGGAAATGGAAAAAGCCACCTTGAACTTGCCCTTGTTGGCCTGAATGGCCTCCAGAAGGAGCTCGTTCATAGGGAGATAGCACTTCTGCGCCACTCTCTTGAGGATAGTGCGGTTGGCAAAATCATCATAGTAATGAGAATCCTTGCCTATATCGAAGAAACGATACTGGCGGAGCCGGGTAGGCTGATGGACCTGGAAGTACAGGCAGATTGACTTTTTCATATCAGTGATTCGTAAACTTTTTTCAATTTGGCGGTTGCGCCGTTCCACTTGAGTTCGTTGACCTCGTCGTACCCCTGCTTGGAGGCGAACTTGGCCAGGGCCGGATAGGTCACCAACGCATAAATGTCGTCGGCCAGGGCGTCGACATCCCAGAAATCCACCTTGAGGGCATACTTGAGCACCTCGGCCGCACCTGACTGATGAGAGATTATCGAAGGCACTCCCGTGCGCATGGCCTCGAGCGGCGATATGCCGAAAGGCTCGGACACGGAAGGCATGATGTAGACGTCGGAAAGGGCGAACATCTTCTGCACGTCGGCTCCCCGAAGGAAGCCGGTGAAATGGAAGCGGTCGGCGATTCCGAGTCTGGCAACCTGACGTATGGCGCGGTTCATCATGTCGCCGCTGCCGGCCATCACGAAGCGTACGCCCTTGGTGCGCTTGAGCACCTTGGCCGCGGCATCGATGAAATACTCGGGGCCTTTCTGGAAGGTGATTCGTCCGAGGAAGGTGACCACCTTGTCCTTGATGCCGCGCTCGACTTCTATGTTCTCGCGGCCGCTGAAATCCACGGCGTTATGTACAGTGACCACCTTGGCGGGATCTATGCCGTACTTGTTTATGACGATGCCGCGGGTGAGGTCGCTCACGGTGACTACGCGGTCGGCGGCCATCATGCCGCGCTTTTCGATATCGAGGACGCGGCTGTCCATATGCTTCTCGTCGCCGCGGTCGTAGGAAGTGGCGTGCACGTGGACCACGAGGGGTTTGCCCGTGAGTTCCTTGGCGGCGATGCCGGCCAGATAGGTAAGCCAGTCATGGGCGTGGATGACGTCGAATTCGTCCTTGTGCTGCATGGCGATGGTGCCGCCCACCTGGGCATATCGGGAGACTTCCTCCATGAGGTCGGCGCCGTATTTGCCGGAGAACTTGAACTTCTGGCCGAAGCCGACGGTGGTCTGGCTACGCCCCTCGGCCTTCATTTTCTCGATGGCGGCAAAGTACTCGTCGGGGTCGACATAAGGGACGATGTTGGAGTCGACGTAGTAGAATTTGACCTTGCCTATGAATTCTTCCACCGTGGTGCTCACGTTCTGCACCGCCACGTCGCTCGCATTGAGTATGGTGGTGGCGCTCTGATCCTCGTCGCCGGAGGCGTTCGGCATCACGAAAAGAGTCTTTACACCATTGTGGGCCAGTCCTTTGACTATGCCCTCGCAGGCAGTTCCCAGACCGCCTGCGATGTGGGGAGGAAACTCCCAACCGAACATCAATACTGTCATTGCTGTGCCTCCTTGTATTTTTCAATCATATCGCTGACGGACAAAAGCGCCGCTGTGCTGAGCGCCGACGAGATGACGCCGTGGGGCTCATGGGGCGGGTCGCCGTCATAAAGTTCGGAGAATGCTCCTACGCCGTGCTTGCTGAGGTCTGTCCAGAAGCCTTCTATCAGCCACTCGGCACGCCCCAGGAAAGACGGTCCCTTGACCTTGAAACTCACGTCTACATAGGGCTCCAGAAGGAACGGACGGGTGCATCCCTGATGATAGGCAAGGTCCCTTTCGATCTGGGAACCCTCATAAACCCCTTTGTACTTGGGATCGCGGGGAGAGAGGGTGCGGATGCCGCGGGAAGTCACCAGTTCGTTATCTATCACCCTGAGAACCTCGGGGAACATCTCCTCGTCCAGCGGAGAATACTTTACCCATATGGCGTAGATCTGGTTGGGACGGGTGTCCATGTTGCGGCCGGAGGCATCTACATAATCGGCCAGCCTGCCCGTATCAGGGTCTACGAAGACGCTGCGGAAACTGCTTTGCGCCAAGTCGCGAATAGGAGTCCATTGCGATACGAAGGCGCTGTTCTTGAGGCCGAAACGGGTTTCCATCTCGAGGGCGAAGCAAATCGCGTTGTACCAGAAGGAGTTGGTTTCAATCTGGTAGCCGGGTCTCTCGGTCAGGGCCCTTCCGCCCACGTAGGCGTTCATCCAGGTAAGCGCCACGCCGTCCACCTGGGCCCACAAAAGGCCGTTGGGATGCATGGCCACCTCCTTGCGGCGGCCCGGAAGGTAGCTGTCCAGAATCATCTTGACCACGGCTCCGTACTTTTTCCAGACCTTTGCGGGATCGGCACCCCAGTCGATGTATTGCTGCAGGGCGACCGCCATGTAGAGCGGCGACTCCACCTGGGTGGTGCGCACGGTGAGGCGCTCCTGCTCGGCGGAAATGAGGTTGTCCAGTATCTCTTCGAAGAGCGCGGCGCTGCCGAGTCCGTGGAGAGTGAGCCCCGGAAGGGCGATGAGGGTTTCGCGCAGGAGGCCGGTCTTGAGCCAGCTCAGGCCCGCGTTGATCATGGCCACGCCGTTGTGGCGAGTGATGAGCCAGTCGGCGCAGCAGCGGAGCTGGTCGCGGTATCCGGTGATTTCGGGGAGCTTGGAACGGTAGGAGTTGAACTGCCGCTTGATCTGTGCGGGATTGACCTCGGTGGTCGAGGCGGACAGCACCACCGAGCCGCCCTCGGAAAGCTTCATGCTGAACACGCCGGGGGTGAAAAGGTCTTCGGTGCAGTCGAATCCGCGGCGATACTCGTCGGAATAGGTGATGCGGTTGTTCCAGCAGGGAAGATACTTCCACTCTGCCTTGGAGTCGCTCAGCTGAATATTGAGGTCGGGGAAATTAGGGTACATCCGGAACGACACTCCGCCGGGGACTTCCTGGTAGGAGGTGTTGGCCTGGTCGTTCTGGGAGGTAAGCGCATGGGCGTTGCGGAAGGCAAGGTAAGGCTTGACGAGCAACGTCACCGGCACGGGCGACTCGAGCAGCTCGTACCTTACCAGCACCTGGTCCTTGTCCGGGGCGAGGATAAGGCTTTTGCGGAAAAGCACCTCGCCCACCTTGCAGGTGACGGAGGGCATGGGATCCTCGGAGAAATCCACCACGTACTTATGTCCGCGAGGCTCATAAATATCGCCGTAGCAATGGATTCCAAGATTGAATTGCTTGCCCCGCACTATGATGCTTTCGTCCAGGGCAGACAGCAGCAGATAATGGTCCCCGCCGAAACGGTCCAGCGTGACGGCGAGCAGGCCGTGGTAACGGCGGGTGTTGCAGCCCACGATGGACGTGTTGCTGTAGGCCCCCGTCTTGTTGGCGCAGATAATCTCGCGCTTGAGAGAATAGGCCAGATTGACCAGTTCGTTTTTGTTGAACTTCAAGAATGCCATGTTATCAATCTATCTTTTTCAATACAATGGCGCACCTGCTTGGCAGGTACAGATAAAGCGTGTGGTCGAAGGACTGATTGCCGTTGGGAGAGCGCCGGGGCACCGCAATATGGGTTTCAGCCTGCTCCAGGCGTCCGAATCCCCCGAAACGGGGCTCGTCCGAATCGAACACTTTGGCGAATTTGCCCGCAGGGGCTGAAAAACCATAATCCAGGAATGAGCCTTGCGGGTTGAAATTCACCGCAAAGATACAGTTTTCCCTGCTGAAAATCAATATTTTCTTCTCTTCGTCGGCCACCAGCAGCTCGGGCATGCCGGAGAGCACTTTGTATTTTTTGAGGAAATGCACCATGGCGGCATCGAATTCCTCGAGACCATGGAAACGGAGGGCCGGATCGTCGGCAAGGGACCACTGGCGCCGGGCATGTTTGTAGGACCATCCGTTGCCCTCGCGCGGGAAGTCGATCCACTCGGGATGACCGAACTCGTTGCCCATGAAATCAAGGTAACCTCCCCCGCAGGTTGCGGCGGTCACGAGGCGTATAAGCTTATGAAGGGCCACTCCCCTGTCCACGATAGGGTTCGGCTGGTCGCGGCGCATGCTGAAGTACATCTCCTTGTCGATAAGGCGGAAGATTATGGTCTTGTCTCCCACCAGCGCCTGGTCGTGGCACTCGGCGTAGCTGACGGTCTTCTCGTCGGCGCGCTTGTTGGTGAGTTCCCACCATATTCCGCCCATGCTCCACTGCTCGTCGGAGAGTTCCTTTATCCATTTGATCCAGTGGTCGGCGATGCCCATGGCCATGCGGAAGTCGAAACCAACGCCGCCGGCGGCGAAAGGAGCCGCCAGTCCCGCCATGCCAGACACGTCCTCGGCGATGGTGAGCGCCTTGGGGTTGAGCTCATGGATGAGCATGTTGGCAAGTCCAAGGTAGGTGACGGCATTCTCGTCCACGCCCTCGTTGAAATACAGGGAATAGTCTCCGAAGTCGACGCCGAGACCGTGGCTCCAGTACAGCATGCTGGTGACGCCGTCGAAGCGGAAACCGTCCAGATGGTACTCCTGCAGCCAGTACTTGCAGTTGGAGAGAAGGAAGTATTTTACTTCGTCCTTGCCGTAGTCGAAGCAGCGGGTGCCCCATGCGGGATGATATCCGGCGGAACCTTTGTAGAAGTAGAGCGACTCGTCGCCGTCCAGCCGGCCCAGACCCTCGGCCTCGTTGCCCACGGCGTGGGAATGGACGATGTCCATTATGACCGCAATGCCGGCGGCGTGGGCTTCGTCCACCAGGCGCTTGAACTCCTCGGGCGTGCCGAAGCGGGAGCTCAGGGCAAAGAAGCTCGACACCTGGTATCCGAAAGAGCCGTAGTAGGGATGCTCCTGCAGGGCCATTATCTGCAGCACGTCGTAGCCCAGGCGCTTGACCCTGGGCAGCACGCCGGTGCGGAACTCCTCGAAGGTGGATACGCCTTCCTTCTCGCCGCTCATGCCGATGTGGCACTCATAGATGAAGGGATGGGGGCGTTTGCCGGGCGAACGGTGCTTCCACTCGTAGGGCCGAGGGTCCCACACCTGGGCGCTGAAGACCTTGGTGTCTGGGTCCTGAACCACGCGGGTGGCATAGGCAGGAATACGCTCGCCGCCTCCGCCGGGCCACTCTATCCACAGCTTGTAAAGGGCTCCATGGGTGAGGAACAGGGCAGGAAGGCGGAGTTCCCAGTTGCCGGAGCCCACAGGCTGGAGGGCGTAGTCGGGGGTGCGCTTCCAGTTGTTGAAGTCTCCTATGAGGTAGATGCGGCTGGCATTGGGGGCCCATTCCCTTATTACCCAGCCCTGGGAATCCTTGTGGAGGCCGTAATATAGATGATTGTTCACGGCGTCGGACAGGGGGCCTTCGCCTGCAAGCTTGCGCTTGCACTCGAGGATGCGGGAATGGCGGGCATCGATGGCGTCCTTGTATGGCTGCAGCCAGGGGTCGGTCTGATATATCTTTTTCATTTGTCGTCAGTCTTTGCGGCGCCGATGGCGTCTATTTTCTCCCTTTGGGTACGGAGGTAAGCCCGGCAGGCGTCGATGAGTTCCCGGCTGCGGGCAATGTATTTGTCTATATCCTCGAGCCCGGTTGAAGGGCCCTCGATACGGGCGGCGATGCTTTCAAGTTCGGCCATCGCCTTGGTGTAGTCAAACTTTTCCATTTACTGTACAATTGAGTGTTCCGTCCGGAAAGAGGACGTTTATTCTGTCGCCCGGAACGGCGCCGTCCGCGCTTCGGAGCAGCGCGCCGGTGGGGCCGGTGACAAGAGAGTAGCCCCTCTGAAGGAGGATTCTGGGATTGGCGGACACGATTCTGGTCTCGAGTTTGGAAAGGGATGCGTCGGCCGCCGTAAGCAGGTGGACAAGTGCGAATTTCACTCTGTGTTCAATGCTATTGATCCCGTCCTCCATGCGGGCAAGTTTTGCGTTTATGGCAAGCCTGAGGCGAGTCTGGAGGCTGGTGATGCGTTCGTCTTCGGCGGCTACGGCGTCGATGAACAGGTCGGCGAGCGCCGTTGGCGTCTTGACGGAGATGCAGCTCACCCGGTCTGCGGCATGGGAATCACGGTCGTGGCCTATCGCAGTGCATACAGGGACGGGGAAAGTGGCGATGGCGGCGCACAGGTCATAGTCGTCAAAGCACGCCAGGTCCAGCACGCTGCCTCCGCCCCGCAGAATCAGAACGGCGTCGTACTGACTGCTCCGCAGTCGCTCCTCATCCCCCTGCACCCCCAGGGGACGAGGTGAGGTCCCCTCGAAACTGCTGCGCAGTAGCACTTCATCCCCCTGCACCCCCAGGGGACGAGGGGAGACCCCCTCGAAACTCCCCCGGTCGCTTCGCTCCGAGTTATGTCCATTACCGTCTAGAATGCGGTGGAGGGCGGAGATGATGGAGGCGGGGGCGGAGTCGCCCTGCATCGTGGCCTCGAAGAGGGTGACTTCGAAGGCGAAACCATACTCATTCTCCAGAAGGTGACGCCGGAAATCTCCGTATCCGGCG
Source organism: uncultured Bacteroidales bacterium (assembly GCA_946405435.1). Lineage (GTDB taxonomy): Bacteria > Bacteroidota > Bacteroidia > Bacteroidales > UBA932 > Cryptobacteroides. Next base: position 75,795 of record CAMJHF010000008.1, on the reverse strand, counting down.
GCGTCCCTTGCCGATATTACGGCCAGACTATAAGGCAGAGCCGGCAGTGCAAACTCTTTCTGAAGATCCAGAAGTCCTTCTTTTTCAAGACGTTCCAAAGTTTGCCGACGGCGAAGTTCCGCTTCTCCCAGAGTGGCCTGGCAGTCTATGTCTTCGATTATCAGCGACACTCCATATAGCTCGCTGTAGTTGACCTGGACTTCCATGATTATAGCCATGCCCGGCTGCAAGGGTGCGCCGGTGGCCTCGGCATATTTGCCGAGCAGGACTTCGGCGCGGGACTTCCAGATTATCCCCCGGACCTTGGCCGTCAAGCCGCGATTGTCACTCTGGCAGAGTTCCAGATAGCAATGTCCGTTGGCCTTGTGCTGGATAGAAGCCACTTCTGCCCTCACCCGTACCGGTCCCGGCAAGGAATCTTCCACCCCGGCCTTGATAATCTGCTGCAATTCCAGCAGCTCGATATAATCCTCCACCCACATATTCACAAAGATAGCATTTTTTTAGATTACTGCAGCCATTACCCTAATGAGCTTGCCTTTCCCTCCGTTTCGATAACAGCTCCGCCCATCCAGTTCCATACGCCCGTGCCGTTTCTACAGAGACTTGCCATAGCCGTACAAGGTCGGTTTTTTCGGCGTTGACCTTGTACACCGAATCGCTGTCTCACACCGTTACAGTGACGAATTGCCGTACAAGGTCAGCCGCCTAAAAATCTACCTTGTACACCCCGGAGATTAAATTCCGGTGAGCAAGGAGGCGCGGTCAGAGGGCGCGGGAGAGGAAGGAGATTATGGCGGAGTCGACCTGGCGGGGGTGGTTGGTGAGGAGATGGCGTTCGCCGGGAATCTCGACGTACTCACAGGCGGGATAAATCACATTGTAGAGTGCGCTGTACTTGAGGGGGATCACTTTGTCGTCGGTGCCGTGGAGAACAAGTGCCGGACCGGAATAGGGGGCTGATTCTTCGTAAATCTGAAGTTTCTGCGCGGTAAGGATGTATTCCCTGCTGAATTTGTACCAGTACACCCGGACATAATCCGGCGGATTCACGGGGTCGCAGTGCACTCCAAGGAAACTGCCTTGGAGGGCGAAGTCCTTGATGGCCCCGCCCGGGGCGAGCAGCACCAGGGCGTCGGGGGCGCAGCCCTCGGAGGCCAGGCGGCCGGCGAGCATTCCGGCCACGGCACCGCCCTGCGAGTGCCCGGCAAGGGCTATCTTGTCGACGAACGGAAGAGTGCGGGCGTATTCGTAAACTGCCCTGGCATCGTCGATCTCGGACGGAACGGTGCAGGTGAGCACATCGCCATCGCTCTTCCCCTGCCCGTTGAAGTCGAATCTGAGCACGGCATATCCGGCCTTGACCAACTTGCCGGCGATTCTGGGTATGGGAATGATATTCTTGTGCGACATCACCCCGTGCATCAGTATGACCAAATCGCACCGATCAGAATCAGGATCGAAACCTCGGGGCAACTGGAGCACTGCCGACAACCTGCCGTTCGGCCCCTGGATAAAACCGGGGCCGGCATTGCCTACGGGATACGACGGCCCTGCCGCCGCCGAGATAACGGAGCCCAGCAGCCCGGACAGGACCATAGCCAATCCTCGTTTCATATCCCGGAAAGATTATTTCTGGCGGCAGTAAACCTGCACTGGGCAGCCGGAGAGGTTGAAGTTCTCGCGGAGCTTGTTCTCGAGGAAACGCTTGTAAGGTTCCTTGATATACTGAGGCAGGTTGCAGAAGAAGGCGAATGCCGGGAATTTGGTAGGCAGCTGGGTCACATACTTGATCTTGACGTACTTGCCCTTCCATGCGGGAGGAGGAGTCTCCTCGATCAGGGGAAGCATGACCTCGTTGAGCCGGGCGGTGGGAATCTTCTGTGAATAGTTTGCATACACTTCGGCGGCGGCATTCAGGACATCCTGGATGCGCTGCATGTTGACCACGGAAGTGAATATGATGGGCACGTCGTCGAACGGGGCTATCCTGCTGCGGAGAGCCTGCGTGTACTCCTTCATGGTGTTGGAATCCTTGATGAAAAGGTCCCACTTGTTGACCACCAGCACGCACCCCTTGCGGTTGCGCTGGATGAGGGAGAAGATGTTCATGTCCTGCGCCTCCATGCCGGAGGTGGCGTCTATCATCATGATGCAGACGTCGGAATGCTCGATGGCGCGGATGGAACGCATGACCGAGTAGAACTCCAGGTCTTCGTTGACCTTGGCCTTGCGGCGTATGCCCGCCGTGTCCACCAGCATGAACTCATGGCCGAACTTGTTGTAGTGGGCCTCGATGCTGTCGCGGGTGGTGCCCGCCACGGGTGTCACGATGTTGCGTTCAACTCCGAGCAGGGCGTTGGTGAGCGAAGATTTGCCCACATTGGGCTTGCCTACAATCGTGAGCCTGGGAAGGCCTGCATACGGGTCTTCCTGCACCGTTTCTTCGGGGAGGGCGGCGACCACGGCGTCCAGAAGGTCGCCTGTGCCGGAGCCGTTGGCGGCGGAGATGGAGTAAATCTCGCCCAGGCCCATGGAGTAGAACTGGTAGGCGTCATACATCTTTTCGCCGGTGTCCACCTTGTTGACGCACAGCACCACAGGCTTGCGCGTGCGGCGCAGCACGTCGGCTATCTCGGCGTCGTAATCGGTGATGCCGGTGGCGGCCTCCACCATGAAAAGCACCAGGTCCGCCTCGTCGATGGCTATCTGCACCTGCGAACGGATGGCGGTCTCGAACACGTCGTCCGAGTTGCTGGTGTAGCCTCCGGTGTCCACTACCGAAAACTCCCGTCCGCACCACTCGCAGCGGCCGTAATGCCGGTCGCGGGTCACGCCGGCGGTGTCATCTACAATTGCCTGCCTGGCTCCTACCAGGCGGTTGAAAAGGGTGGACTTGCCTACGTTAGGACGTCCTACTATGGCTACCAGACTCATACAGTTTACAATCTTTGCATGCATCGGAATAGTCGCCGCTGCACACCTTTCCGTGCAAGTCGGCATCCACATCCTTGAAACAGCGGATGCCGCGCTTGCGCATTTCTTCATTGGAGCCTACATCAAACTGCGGGAAGTCCTTCTTGCGGAACAGGATGTTGAAGCACATGCCGAACACGCCTATCCCGAGGACCAGAACCGCAGCTATGATGGTCGCTCCCATATCAATACACGAACCCGGGGCTTATGGGCTCGTAGTTATACACTTTGTCGATTATGCTCGCAAACACCGGCGACATGGATACGACGCGGATCTTGCTGTCCCCTTCCAGCTCGGGATGAGGGATGGTGTCGGTGATGAACACCTCGTCCAGGGAAGATTCGTGGATGCGCTCCAGGGCGTTGCCGGAAAGGATGCCGTGGGTGGCGCAACAGCGGACGCTCATAGCGCCCTTCTCTTTGAGCACGTCGGCGGCCTTGCACAGGGTGCCGGCAGTGTCTATCATGTCGTCGATGATTATGATGTTCTTGCCTTCGACGTCGCCTATGGCTTTGATTTCAGAGACGACGTTGGCCCTCTCGCGGGTCTTGTGGCAGATGATGACGCCGCATTCCTGGCCCTCGCCGGTGAGGGATTTGGCGTAGGAATTGGCCCTTTTGGCACCGCCCATGTCGGGGGCCGCTATGGCCAGCTCACTCAGGCCGAGCGACTTTATGCAAGGGATGAATACCTTGCTGGCATATATATGGTCCACGGGAATGTCGAAGAAGCCCTGGATCTGGTCTGCGTGGAGGTCGCAGGTCATGATGCGGTCTACTCCGGCGGCTGTGAGAAGGTTGGCGGCAAGTTTGGCGCCGATCGCCACGCGGGGCTTGTCCTTGCGGTCCTGGCGGGCCCAGCCGAAGTAGGGAATCACGGCAATCACTTTGTCGGCGGAAGCCCTTTTGGCGGCATCTACGGTGAGCAGAAGTTCCATGAGGTTGTCTGCCGGAGGGAAAGTCGACTGCAGGATGAACACGGTTGCGCCGCGGACACTCTGGGTGAAGCAGGGTTGGAATTCCCCGTCGCTGAAAGGAGTGACCTGCAGGTCGCCCAGACGGCACGGAGGTTCTTCGGGTCTGCGGATCTCGTTCAGATGCTCTATTACCTTGCAGGCGAAATCCCTGGAAGCCCTGCAGGCGAATAGTTCCATACGATGAGTGTGAATCATAAGTTTTTAAGTATTGAATCGATGTAATCCAGTATATCGTCGCGGCCTGTGCCCTTGGCCGAGCTGCATGCAAACATCGGAGGAAACTCCTCCCATGTGCGGCCCAGCAGGGCTTTGTCCCTTTCTATCTGCGCCTGCAGGGCCACCGGCCCCAGCTTGTCGGTCTTGGTGAAAATGATGGCGCAGGGAATGCCGTTCTCGCCAAGTTCTGCAAGGAAATCAAGGTCAATCGCGCCTATGTCGTGCCTGGAATCCACCAGCACGAAAAGCAGCTGCATCTCCTCCGAATTGTGGATATAGTCCCTGATGACGGTCTGCAGCTCGCGGCGCATCTTGTCGGGGAGCTTGGCGTAGCCGTAGCCCGGCAGGTCCACCAGATACCAGCTGTCGTTGATAAGGAAGTGGTTGACTACCTTGGTTTTGCCGGGTGTGGACGAGGTCTGGGCGAGCTTGCTGTTGCCCGTGAGCATGTTGATGAGGGAAGACTTGCCCACGTTGGAGCGGCCTATGAAGGCGAATTCGGGCAGTTTTCTCTTAGGCTTTGCAGCAACTCTTACGCTGCTCCCTGCGAATATGGCCCCGGAGATTTTCATTGCCCTTGATTTATTATACAAAGATATACAATTTTTGCAGAATAAAAACCGCCGGGCTATATATTATCGATAATTGCAGGATACTGAATCGTAAAGCAAGCGCCCTGCAGGGTGAAAGAGCGAGAATAGCTTATGGTGGCCCCGCATCTGTCCAGAATGCTGCGCGAAATGGCAAGGCCCAGGCCCGAGCCGCCGCTCTTGGTGGTAAAGTTGGGGGTGAAGAGTTTGGGAATGTTGTCCTCGGACACTCCGGGGCCGTTGTCCTCGACGACGATGTCGTAGTAGCCGTCCCGGATGGACTTGCGCAGGGATACGTACACCTTGGCGCCTCCCCTGCCCTCTACGGCCTGTACTGCATTGCCCAGAAGATTCACGAATACCCGGGTAAGCTGGGGCTTCGGGCCCTTGACCATGGCGTCGTGAAGGCCTATATAGCTGAATTCCACGTCGTCGCGGTTGTCAAACATGGATATTTCTTCCTGCAGCATGAGGTCGAGATCCAGTACAGTGTGCTCCTCGGTGTCAAGCTTTGCAAGGGTGGAAAACTCGTTGGAAGTTTCGGTAAGGATGTCGATATGGTCGAGCAGCACCTTGCTCACGTCGTCGAACTTGTCCTGCCACGAAGGGTCTCCTTTCTGCTTGAGACGTATCAGCCTCTGTATCTGCAGCTTCATTGGAGTCAGGGGGTTCTTTATCTCGTGGGCCACCTGCCGGGCCATGCCGTGCCAGGCCTTGTCGCGCTCGGCCTGGGCCAGGCGGGCGCTGTTTTCCGCCAGCTCATCCACCATGCGGTTGTACGCGTCCACGAGGCTGGAGATTTCATCGTCCCGCGAGTAGTCTATATGCTCCAGGCCCTCGCCGGCACGCCGCATGCTCAAACCTATCATGTTCAGCGGCATGAACACCCTGTCCAGAACCGCCGATTCCGTGAAGCGGGCAAGGAAGAACAGCAACAGGAACACAGTAAGTATGGTCATCATGTGCATGACCGCATCGCGCTCGAAGTCGTAGCTCTCCTCAACGTAAGGGGCGCACAGGACCGCCTTCAGGCTGCCGTCGTCGCCCATCAGCGGCATGTACATATTATGGTAATGCAACCTGCCGGTGTTCACCTTGGTGATGCAGTAGCGCCGGTTGCGCCCTTCTATCTGCGAAAGGGCGTCGGGGTCGATGCGGAAGCCGAGGAGCATCTTGTCCAGGGCCTCGGGGTTGGTGCACATGACTATACGGCCGTCGGTGCCGTATACGCTGATGTCGGAGCCGGTATTGTCGCTGACGGACTGGATCATGGATGCGAATTCGGAAGAGCCTGGCACGTCCCCGCCGTCCAAGCCGCGCATTCCGTTCTGGGCCAGGAGCTGTATCGCGTTGATGCGGTCCGACATTATGGACTGCTGGTTGGCCTCGTTGCGCCTGTACACGAACACCACGCTCACGCTGGCCATGACCACCAGCGCCAGGATCAGCGACACCATGAGCGTCCAGGATATGCGCGAACGGAAATATGTGCGCTCTTCGGGGTCGGCCCTGCGCCGCCGGGGCCTTAGGCACATCAGCAGGAAATACATCGTCAGCGCAGTGAGGACAAAAGCTATCACATAGCTGAAACCTCCTACCTGGCGGCGGGAGATTATGAGAGCCTCATCGTCGGAAATCACGTTGACGAAATGGGCGTAGTTATCGCGGTTGTAGTGGCAGGCCTTGGACACATATACCTCCGAATACATCCAGTCGTCCATGCGGGTGGAGTAGGGGTATTCGCCCCTGAAAGTGCGGAGGTCGCGTCCCTGGTAGCGGGAGTAGGAATATGCCGCAGGGAGGCCTGTACGTCCGGGCGATAGCCGCCCGAGGATGCGCGAGTAGCCCTTTCCGGTCGGCATGGCCCTCTGCTCTATGCCTATGAGCAGATGCACGGGCTGTCCGTCATTTGTGAAATAGGTGAACACCCCGTCATAGCGCGAAGGACCTTCCGTAGTGGGCGTACCCACGAAGAACGAGCCCTCGGAAATAGGCGTGCCGCCCCGTGCCACCTGCTGGAGGATGGCCGAGAACTGCGCCGGAGAGCTACCGGCAGGGACAAGCTGCACGCTCACGGAGTAGTCCAGCGCCTCTGACGAAAGGTAATAGTCTATTACCCTGTTGCGGATGGCCACTTCCGTGCCGTCAAGGGCCGCAAGGGTGCCTATGACCACATCCTCCGCGATGGCGCGTTCGACCTTGCGGAGTTGAAGTTCGAGGGTTACGTCCCTGTCGACGGATAGCTTTCCGGCCCAAACTTCCATGCGGTCTTCCTCTTTCTGGAAGCCCTGCAGGGCCATCGTGACCACCATGTACACGCCAACCGCAGTGGAAAAAGCCAGCACTGCCGGCCGCGAGAAAAAGTCAATGCGTCTGCCGCCGAGGCTGATGGCGGCGGGTTGGAGCATCTGCAGCAGCATCGGCACGGTGCTGAACAGCGACAGGAAAGAAAGGTACACAAGCAGCGTGTACCAGGACAGTCCGGTGAGCTTGTACAGTTCCAGCGTGATGCCGGAATTCGCCACTATATTGCCCAGGCTCAGGTGCGCATAGACAGCCACGAAGACGACAAGAAGCACCGCCACTGTGGAAAGCATCCATATCGATGCAGGCTTACGCACTTTGCTCCAGAGGCTCCTGCGGGCCAGATAGAACACCAGCACGCACAGCAGCAGGCCGAGGTTGAGAAGCAGCACCGCGCCGAGCGAGAAGAGGAACTGACCGCCGGCATAAAGCATGGGCGAAAACACCGGAACCTCCGCCTGCACGCTGCGTCCCCACAGGTACATGGCCACCAGGGACGCTACTATGACGCCGGCCGAAACAAGCGCCCGGCGGAGTTCCCTCCGGCGGAACACAAAGGCCACCGCAGCAGCAAGTATGAAGGCCAGGGACAGCCACAGCAGGACATCGTTGGCGAGCACTACGCCGCTCAGAGAGTCGTACAGCACCTTGAATACTGGATTTCCGTCCAGCATGACGGCGCTGCCCCCGCTGAAGGTGAGGGGCCGCACGGAGAAACGGTGCCGGAGGTGAAGGCGTGGATTTACTCCGCCGTAATTGATACCGTCCTGGCTGTTGCTGATTTCGAGACCGGCAATGATGTATTTCCCTTCTTGCTCGCAGGACTTTACTATATACCACTTGGGGCCGATATTCATGAACACCGGCTCGGGGGTGGCGTAGCTCAGCGGAGAGCGCAGGTTGACTCGCGGGTTGGTAATGCGCTGCAGGACAACCCTGGAGCTTATATCGTCGTTATATATGGGGAAACTGCCCCGCCATGACTGCAGGGTATCCGCGACATAGGTGTAGACCACCATGTCGGAAGGCAGCTTCTGCTGGGGATGGGAGACGAAGTGGTCCAGCCTGGACATGCGTCTTTCGAGACTCCGCTGCACCTTGCGGGCGGCAGAGTCAGTGTCTCCCACAGCACGGGGCGAAGCTACGGCGAATATGAGAAGCACGACGCTGACCAAAGCCAGCACCGGCGCCAGATAATCCCATGTGGTCCACCTTTTATTCATTATGGTAAGGTTCTCCCCTTAGTATGGTAAAAGCTCTGTAGAGTTGCTCTGCAAAAACCGTTCTCACAAGCTGGTGGGAGCAGGTCATACGTGAAAGCGATATGCTCGAAGATGCTCTGGAATAGACTTCCGGGCTGAATCCGTATGCTCCGCCAACCACGAAAACAAGGTCCCTTCCGGCCTGAAGGTATCGGCCAATGCGCGCCGCGAACTCCAAGGAGCTGAACTGCTCGCCCCTCTCGTCCAGGAGGATCACGGTATCCGACGGCTTTATGGCCTTGAGCAGGGCCTCGCCCTCTTTTTGCTTTATCATATCGTGGGTGAAGGACCCCACGCCCTTGAGTTCCGGGAGTTCCTTGACGGAGAAAGGCACGTAGTGGACCAGCCTGGAAGAATACATTTCCAGACCTTCGGACACCCAGCGGATGTCAGTCTTGCCCATGGTCAGCAGAGTAATGCGCATCGGATGCAAAAATAACAAACTGGCTTAATATTTGCAAAGAAAAAGTAACGGTATGAAACGCATTCCAGTAGTTCTATTGGCTCTATTGATTTGCGGGCAGCTGGCCCTTGCGCAGACATATCCGCTGCGCCCTGTGTCCAAGCCGTCCACATCCACCGTACCCGAGGGCGGGGACGATGTTTTTATTCCCATAAGCAAATATATCGCTGCCGGCAACGCCGAGGCTCTCTCCGCATGGTTCGCCGACAATCTGGAAATAGCAGTCCTGGCACGCGAGAGCGACGCCAGCCGCGCACAGGCCAAGCAGATAGTCAAGACATTTTTCGACAATTATACTCCCCGCAGTTTCGACATCTCCCACACAGCCGGCCGCGCCAACATGAAGTATGCGCTGGGCACCCTCAAGGCCGGAGGCGAGACTTTCAATGTCACCATCTTCCTGAGCTGCAAGGATCAGCGGTACAAAATCCAGCAGCTCAAAATCGAACGATTTTGAGCTGCTGACTGCTTCAGCCATCCCCCTGCACCCCCAGGGGACGAGGGGGACACCCCCTCGGAACTCCCCCGGTCGCGACGCTCCAATTCGAAAGATTTTAAGCTGCCGACTGCTTCAGCTATCCCCCTGCACACTCAGGGGACGAGGGGGGTGGAATTCCATCGAGCCATAGAGTTTTGAGGTGTCCGGGGGGGGGAGGATTTGATTTGGCGGAGCAAAGTTTTAGTGCTGGCCATCAATGCTTTAGCAGGTTAAGGGTGGTGCGATTTAGGGTACCCTTAAACAATTAATCGACTGGTTTTCAACCAATTAGCTTTGCGAACGGGCCCGACTTTATCACCGGAACTTTATCCACGTGCAGAAACTTTGCTACCTGCTGGGGCGTGGCGGGGACTGTATCCAGAAGAGTATAGAATAAATCCATCTTCGAGGCCATGTCCAGACTCACTATTTCGTGGATATCGGCATACCTGCCCGTTTTGAGAACCTGCGCGGCCATCCTGGCATAATAGCTGTCATTCCTTCCGACAAATGTTTCCTTGATATCGTATTCGCTGCCGGTGTTGGCGTGAACTGATATCAACATGCTTTCATATGAGCCAAAATACTTGATAGCTTCGGCATAATCTATGACGGAATACGTAGTTATTATGAAATCTACCAGCTGCAGGCTCTCCTCTTTGGAAAGATTCGTAAACCAATTTTGCAGAAGGCGGTATGTAAGCGGCCTTTTCTGATTCCTCAAGTATCTGACAACTGACATGGCGTTTTTCATTGTCTGGGAGGCCTTCCGCATGAGAACAGGGGCCGAAAAAGGATGGTCCGAAATGGAATAAGCGAGAAAATTCCAGCGGTAGTCTTCGGCTTTCATGACCAACTTGCGTTCTACTGGATTGTTGTCCAGATAAATAAGGTTGGTCCTCACTTTTTTGGCGCCCACTTTGGGTGCGCTGCCGAAAGGACTGTTGAACAAAGGCCCTCGACGGCCGCAGACATCGTTGAACTCCACGGCGTACTCTGAAGTGTAATAACCTACAAACAGAGAAAGATTCTTCAGGCAAGCGGCAGCGTAAGCACCGTGAAGATGGTCCGGCATGAAACACATCTTGACGATTTTGACGTCATATCGCTCGGCAGCTAAATTGATGATAGTAAACAGAACCAGGTAATCACTGATCGAGTAGAACAGAAGGCCTCCGTTGATGGTGTTCTGGTAGCAATGATGTATGCAGCCCGGAACAAAGCGTCTTTTTAAGTCTTTCATAGCACCCCAAAGGTAGACATTCACAACCGGAAATGCAAGTGTAGTCAAAGTTAAATTGCTCATGTCCAGCCAATTAAACACTTCAGGGTGCCCCAAAAAGAAGTACCCCGAAACAACTAAACACCTGATTTAAAAGAACTTAAAAATGCTTCCGCAAACGCAGCCCCCCTCTTCAATTGCTTATTGTTCCGCTTCGGTAAACTTACATCTAGACTAGCCCCGGACACAATCATCCAACTGCTAGGTATTGTTCTACACCCGTAAACTTACACCAGGATTATCCAGGGCCAAAGCGCCCGGCAACGATGTCGAGGGGACCGACGGAGAGATTCTTCACTTCGTTCAGAATGACAGGCTTGAGGCAGAAAGATTCTTCGCTGCGCTCAGAATGACAGGCGTGCAGCAGAAAGAATCTTCACTGCGTTCAGAATGACAGGCTGGCGTTCAGAATAGCAGGCAAGCGTTCAGGCTGACGGGGCTACGGTATGACTGACAGGGGTTGGGGTCAAAGGACGTAGTCGCGGACGTTGGCGGCGGAGATTATGGGGTCGCCAAGGATGAGGAGGCGCTCGACGACGTTGCGGAGCTCGCGTATGTTGCCCTTCCAGCTGCGGTCCTGGAGTAGTTTTACAGCCTCGGGGCTGAAAGTCTTGCGCGGCATGGCGGTTTCGGTGCAGATGCGCTCCACGAAATAGTCTACCAGCAGGGGGATGTCCTCCTTGCGCTCGTCAAGGCCGGGGACACGGATGACGATAACGCTCAGGCGGTGATAGAGGTCTTCGCGGAAATTGCCTTTCTCGATCTCTGCGCGGAGGTCTTTGTTGGTGGCTGCGATGACGCGCACGTCGACCTTTATGTCGGTGTCGCTGCCCACGCGGGAGAGCTTGTTTTCCTGCAGAACGCGGAGCACTTTTGCCTGCGCGGCAAGGGACATGTCGCCTATCTCGTCGAGGAAGAGGGTGCCGCAGTCGGCCTGCTCGAACTTGCCCTTGTGCTGGCGGATGGCCGATGTAAAGGAACCTTTCTCATGCCCGAACAGCTCACTCTCGATAAGCTCGGAAGGAATGGCAGCGCAGTTGACCTCAATGTAAGGCTGTGCCGAGCGGTCGCTCAGGGCATGAAGGCTGCGCGCAACGAGCTCCTTGCCGGAACCGTTGCCGCCGGTGATCAGCACCCTGGCGGGGGTAGGGGCCACCTTCTCTATCATGTCGCGCACGTGCTGGATGGCTTCGGACTCGCCCACCATGCGCTCGCCGCCGAATACTTTCTTCTTGAGATTCTTGTTCTGGCTTACCAGCTTGGTCTTGTCGGTGGCGTTCTTGATGGTGATGAGGATACGGTTGAGGTCAAGCGGCTTCTGGATAAAATCGAAGGCGCCCTTCTTGATGCACTCCACGGCAGTTTCGATGTCGCCGTGGCCGGAAATCATGACCACCGCCCCCTCGTTGCCCTCGTCGGTGAGTTTTTCAAGTACCTCAAGCCCGTCCATTCCCGGCATTTTGATATCGCAGAAAATGAGATCGTAATGGGTCCGGGCAGCCTTTGCCAGGCCTTCGGAACCATTTTCAGCCGTGTCCACTGTATAACCTTCGTCGGAGAGGATTTCCCCAAGGGAGTTGCGTATCGAGCGCTCGTCGTCAATAATAAGAATCTTCATACGGCAAATATCGTTATTTTTTTCTACATTTGTGCTGACATGAAGATTCCTGACATCATTATCGCAATAGACGGCTACTCTTCCACAGGCAAGAGTACGCTGGCAAAAAAAATAGCCCGCAAGTTCAATTTCCTGTACCTCGATTCCGGCGCCCTGTACCGCGGGGTGACGCTGTTTGCGCAGGAAGAAGGTCTCATCAGCCGGATCAGCATCATAAATCCCGATCTCAAGAAGGCCCTGGAAGGGCTCGACCTGCACTTCGGGGCCGAGGGCAAACTCTACATGGGTCCGAGATGCATAGAGCAGCAAATCCGTTCGCTCGAGGTCAGTTCACAGGTAAGTCCCATAGCTGCAGTGCCTTATGTGCGGGAATGGGTGGACCGAATGCTCCGCGCCTTCGGCAGGCAGGGCCGCGTGGTCATGGACGGCCGCGACATCGGCACGGCCGTATTCCCCGACGCCCAGCTCAAGATATTCATGACCGCAAGCGAGCAGGTGCGTGCCCAGCGACGCTACGACGAGATGGTAGCCAAAGGCGAGACTCCCCTGCTGGAAGAGGTCGTAAAGAACCTGCGCGAGCGCGACTACATCGACTCCCACCGGGAAACCAACCCCCTGCGCAGGGCGGAAGACGCCTTCGAGCTGGACAACTCCGACATGACCTTCGAAGAAGAACTCTCATGGGTCCAGGGCCTCATTCAGGGCAAGTTCGGCATCCTATGACAAAGGTTGACATCGATCCCCATTCCGGATTCTGCGGAGGGGTGATACGGGCCATTTCAACAGCTGAAAAGTATCTTGCGGAAGGCGCCCGCCTGTATTCTCTCGGTGCTATCGTACACAATGAGGCGGAACTGAGCCGCCTGGAGGCATGCGGGCTCGGAAGGGTGGGACCCGATACCCTCGACACCCTCGACAAAGGAGATTCGGTGCTCATCCGCGCCCATGGAGAGCCCCCTTCGACCTACGTCCGCCTGGATGAACTGGGTCTCAACACCGTCGACTGCACATGCCCCGTCGTGCTCCGCCTGCAAGCAAGCGTCCAGAAGGCATCCGAGCGCGCCCAGGTGCTGATTTTCGGGAAGAAGGGCCATCCCGAGGTGCTCGGCCTGGTGGGACGAACCGGCGGCAGGGCCCTCGTGGTGGAGAATACCGCAAACCTGAGGGACATGCTGAACGGCGGGCTCATTAGCCAGAGCGGCCCTGTCGAGCTTTTCTCGCAGACCACCATGAGCCCGGAGGCCTACTCCGAAATCATAGTTCAGCTCAGGTCTTTTGCAGGCGAACGGCTCACGGTCCACGAAAGCATATGCGCCCAGGTGGCCTCGCGCCATCGCGAACTCAAGGAATTCGCTGCCGCGCACGACGTAGTGGTGTTCGTAGCCGGCAGGGACAGCTCGAACGGGAAGGTTCTCTACCAGTGGTGCCGCAGCGTGAATCCGCGCACCTACTTCATCAGCAGTCCGCAGGAACTCGACCCGCAGTGGTTCGACTCCGCCGCTGCCGCTGGCGTGTGCGGGGCCACATCCACGCCCAAATGGCTGCTGGACAAGGTGGCGGAAGAAATAAAAATTTGCAATAATTCCGCTTTATAACTATATTCGCAGGATATCAGCGACCGCTCTTGCAAAAGAGCCACCGGCCGCAGGACGATAACTCTAAAATTTCACTTATATGGCAACAACAGCAGATTTCAAAAACGGTCTTTACCTCAAATTCAACGACAAACCTTGTATGATTGTTTGGTTCCAGCACGTCAAGCCCGGCAAGGGCCCCGCTTTCGTGAAGACCAAACTCCGCAACCTCGAAAACGGACGCATCCTTGAAAACACATTCACCGCAGGCGCCAAAATCGAGACCATCGAGGTGGAGCGCCGCCCCTATCAGTTCCTCTACGACGACGGCGAGTCTTTCAATTTCATGCACGAAGAGACCTACGAGCAGATAACCCTTCCCCACGACGTAGTCGAGAACGCCGACCTCATGAAAGAGGGCCAGCATGTTGAGATGATGTTCGTCACCGGAGAGGACGAAAGGTGCCTCACCTGCGAACTCCCTACCTACGTAACCCTGGAAGTCACCTACAGCGAGCCCGCAGTCAAGGGCAACACCGCCTCTTCCAACGCCCAGAAGGAAGTCACCCTGGAGACAGGCGCCAAGATCATGGTGCCCCTGTTCATTGAAGCCGGAGAGAAAATCACTGTCAACACCACCGACCGTTCCTACGGCCAGAGAGTCTAAGTTGATATGCGCAAGTTATTGATCGCCACCGCACTTCTGGCCGTGAGCCTCGTCGCCTCGGCCCAGAACAAGATTTCCGACAAGGAGCTCTACAATGTCATATGGGCCATGGGACAGATGTACCCGGACGGCTTCACCATCGACATCAACACCCTCCAGCAGCCCACCAGCGGCATCATGGTCTCCTACGCCGCCACGCAGAACAGCTTCGACAAGAAGAGCATCGCGGCTGTGGTCAAGCACGCTCGCGCACACAACGGCCTGGTGGGCGGATGGTACAACCCCGAGAACGGCAAGTACTACTTCGACTCCACCCGCTGCTTCCCCGAGGACAGCCTCGCTGCAGCGGTGGCGTTCGCCCGCGAGAACGGACAGCACACCGTGTACGACGTGGCCAAGGGCATCAACGTCAAGTCCAACTACGAGCAGAAGGACTGCCGCATCATCTTCGACTGCGACATGGGTTCCTCTACCGACGACCTCTTCGCCCTCATGCTCCTGTACCGCTACATGGACATGAAGCGCTGCAACCTGCTTGGCGTGGTGGTGGACCGCATGGGTGCCGCCAACGCCGACGCAGTTGACGTGCTCAACAACTTCTACGGCTACCCCGACATCCCCGTGGGCCTCGAGAGGGCCGGCATCAAGGATCCCAAGGTGTTCATCCCCTATCATAATGTAGCATACGCACGCACCGAGGACTCCGATCCCATGTTCAAGCAGACCTACAAGAGCAAGGATGAGTATCCCGAAGGATACAAGCTGTACCGCAAACTGCTGGCAGCCCAGCCCGACAAGAGCGTCACCATAGCCTCCGTGGGCTTCGTCACCTCCCTTTCCCGCCTGCTTCAGTCCGGACCCGACGAGTACTCGCCCCTGAACGGAGTCGAGCTCGTGCGCAACAAGGTGAAAGCCATCTACACCATGGGCGGAGTTTTCGGAGAGGCCGTCGAGCCCGACTACAACTTCACCCAGGCCATCGACTTCTCGCTCAAGTTCTTTGAACTTTGGCCCAAGGAGGTTGACATCATCTTCTCCCCCGGCGAGGTCGGAGATCCCCTGGACTACAAGCCCGAGCTGGTGATTTCGGATATGAACTGGACAGACGTCCACCCCATCAAGTGGATCTACCAGAACGTCCAGTGCGACACCGGCCAGAAGATGTGGGACCCTCTGGCAGTCATCAATGCCGTGGAAGGCGACGACCTGTACACCCTTTCCGAGCGCGGATGGGTGGAACTTACCCCCAACGGCGAAACTATCTTCACCCCCGACCCCAAGGGCAACGCACGCTACCAGTTCCCCGGCGACGAGGAATGGTGCGACACGATCCTCAAGTATTTGAGGCTCATGGCTATCCAGCATTAGTCGATAAATGAAAAGAATAATAGTCATTTCCACTCTGCTGCTGTCGGTGACGCTGGCAGCGCAGAACAAGGGTTTCGTGTCGGTTCCCCTGTCAACCGACAGCTTCGAGAACAGGCACATCACGGCATTCGAGAAGGCGAACTACCAGGGCATGGACTGCTACAAGAGTTTTGTAGTGAGCCTCCAGCACACAGGTATAGCCACGGTGTGGAAATACGACGGCAAGGACGGCCTTCAGAAACTCGGCCGCTTCAACCTCGCCACGCACGATCCAGTGAACCACTCCAATGTATGCTCGTTCGGCGTTGAGAAGGCCGACCGCAAGGATCCTATGCCGGTAATCTATGTCAGCCAGTGCCACAAGCAGCCCTACAAAGGCCGCAAGGACGTGCTCTTCGTGGAGCGCATACTGCCGGGCTTCCAAAGTTCCGAACTGGTGCAGACCATCCACTTTGACGATGTGGACAACCTGTACGGCTACGCCCTCCAGTGGGTAGTGGACCGCCAGCACAAAGTCCTCTACGGCTACGGCAACACCACCAAAGACAAAGACGTGGAGGGCAACCGCCACCGCGTCATCAAGTTCCGTCTTCCCAAGATAAGCGAAGGGGACGTGGTGTTCACAAAAGATGACATAATCGACACCTATGTTGTTGAAGACCATGGTCTTGCCTATGCCACCATCGGCCAGGGCCTGTACATCTGGAAAGGCAAACTTATGATGCCCACCGGACTTGGCACTCCCGAATATCCCAGCTACCTGTTTGTGTGGGACCTCAAGAACAAGCGCCCGGTAGAGGTGCTCGATATGAGCATCGGCACCACAGGCGAGCTGGAAGACCTTGCGCACTTCAAGTGCAAGCGCTTCTTGGTCCAGGGTCAGGACGGGCTGTTTGAAATGAAGTACAAGAAATGAAACGTTTTGTTTGTGTTCTATTAGTACTGCTGGCACTGCCGGCAGTACGCGTCAATGCAGGCAAGGTAGTTACCGATAGCCTCCGCAGCGCGGTACTCGACGCCCAGGTCAAGTTCAATGTGTATTTGCCCGACGGCTTTGATAAGTCGGCGCGCAAGTACCCCGTGGTGTATCTTCTGCACGGATTGTACGGCTCCTACACCAATTGGGTGGAGAATATGAAGATGAAAGGCATAGCCGACGAGCTCATTGCTTCCGGAGAGGCCGTACCTATGATTATAGTGATGCCCAATGCCGGTCACCCCGACGCCCACAATGTGCAAAATGGATACTTCAACATGCCCGGCTGGAATTACGAAGATTTCTTTTTCAAGGAATTGATTCCGGCCGTGGAAGCAAAGTACAGGGGAATAGGAGACAAGGGGCACCGCGCCGTCATGGGCCTTTCGATGGGTGGCGGCGGATGCACCGTATATGCCCAGAGGCATCCGGATATGTTCTCCAGCTGCTATGCGATGAGCGCCTGGCTGGACAATAAGGACAACAAGGTCGGCCGCGCCCACAAAAGCGGGGATAAGCTCGAAATAGTTTGCCAGTCGGTATGCGATCATTCGGCTCTCGACTTTTTGGACAACGCTTCCGAGGCCACTCTGAATGAGTTGCGCAACGTCAAATGGTTTATAGATTGCGGCGACGACGACTTCCTCCTTGAGCTCAACGAAGACTTCCACCGCAAGATGAAAGCCAAGCGTATAAAGAGCGAGTTCCGTGTCCGCGACGGCGGCCATACCCAGGAATACTGGCACCAGGCCCTGCGCCTAGCACTTCCATTCGCGTCACGAAGTTTTGACCGTTAGATATGATTAACCGGCCCTCTGCGGGGCCGGTTTTGTATTTCCGGACGGGCAGATTACTTCCTCTTGATGATAATGGCACCTTTATACGTGCTGGAGCCGAGGATGGAGGCGTTGGATGCGTCAAGGACCGAAATAAGCTTGACATCCTTGAGTTCTACTCCCTTGAGCGAAGACGCTTTATCGTCGTTGATCATAATAAGCGTCTTGCTGTTTAAGTCAAGATTAGGTACGTTTGCCTTGAGAAAAACCGTAATATCGTTATTGTAGTGCACCACATCGTCATTTGTAGGCTGGTAACCCCTGGCCAACGGCAGGGCGGACACCAGGGACCTCGACGACAAGGCAAGCCGCATCCTGCGGACCATATTCCGCACCTCCATGAGCTCCGAAGCCCACTGGGGCAGTTTCAATTCGCCGGAGCACTACGAGGCGGCCCGCCGTATAGCGGCGGCAGGCACCGTCCTGCTCAAGAACGGCGGAGCGCTCCCTCTGAAGGTTCCCGCCGGGGGCAGGCTGGTGGTGCTGGGGGAGAATGCAATCAAGAAGATGGTAGTGGGCGGCGGTAGCTCCAACCTCAAGACAAAATATGAGATAACCCCTCTGGAGGCGCTGCAGGAGGCATTCCCCGATGCCACGGTAGAATGGGAGAGGGCCTACGTAGGAGACACTTCCACCTCGTACAACAAGGTTGACACCGGGCAGGACCTCTCCGACCCCCGGAGCTTTGAGCAGTTGCTTTCGGACGCCCTTGACAAGGTGCGCGGAGCCGATGCCGCAGTATTCATCGGCGGCCTCAACAAGAGCGCCAACCAGGACAACGAAAGCACCGACAAGCTGGACATAGTCCTCCCCTACCGCCAGGACGAGGTAATCGAAGCGCTTGCAGCCGCCGTGCCCTCGCTGATAGTGGTCAACATCTCCGGCTCGCCCGTAGCCATGCCGTGGGCGGACAAGGTCGACGCCATAGTGCAGGGGTGGTACGGCGGTTCCGAGAGCGGACATGCCCTTGCGTACGTACTTACCGGGGCGGTCAATCCCTCGGGCAGGCTCCCGTTCACCTTCCCCCGGAGCGTGGCCGACGGCCCGCTCAAGACCGACAGGCAGTACCCCGGCATACAGGAAGAGGGCAAGAAATGGTGGCAGGAGTATTACGACGAAGGCGTATTCGTAGGCTACCGCTGGTACGCCTCCCAAGGCATCCCCGTACAGTTCCCCTTCGGCCACGGCCTCAGTTACACCACTTTCCGATATGACGGTGCACGCCTTTCCAAGTCCTCCGTCAAGTGTTCCGGCAGCTTTGACACCGAATCCGGCGGCGACACCGTACTGACTGCAAGCGTAAACATAAGCAACACCGGGGAACGCGACGGCGCCGAGGTTGTCCAGGTGTACATCGCACCTCCGGCAGGAGGCGCAGAGCGTCCCGTGAAAGAACTCCGAGGCTTCGAGAAGGTGGCAATAAAAGCGGGAGAAAGCGCCCGGGTATCGGTTTCCCTTCCCCGCCGCGCTTTCTCCCGCTTCAATGCCCAGGCTCACCGCTGGGTCGTGGACCCCGGCACCTGGACTGTACTTATCGGCTCCTCATCCGAGGATATACGTTGTTCGCTGCCGGTAGAAATCCGCTGATTCTACCAGATATGCACACGCTCCTGCTCTGGACGCCACATGGCGTCACCTTCTTTGATGCCGAAGGCCTCGAAGAATGAGTCGAAGTTACGCAGTGTCATATTTACGCGGTTCTCGCCCAGGGAGTGTACATCCAGCTTGGTGAGGCGCGCCTTCTCTTCATCGGTGATGTTCTGGCCCCAAACGCGGGCGTAGCCGAGGAAGAAACGCTGGTCGGCGGTGAGACCGTCGATAGGGGCGGGGACCTTGTCGCCTATGGCGTTGTGGTATGCTGTCCAGGCCACGCTCACGCCGCCGTGGTCGGCGATGTTTTCGCCAAGTGTAAGTTCGCCGTTAGCCTTGACGCCGGGCAGGATCTCAATCTCGTTGAACTGGTCCACGAGGACGTGAGTCTTCTGTTCGAAGGCGGCGCGGTCTTCGGGTGTCCACCACTCGTTCATGTTGCCGTCCTTGTCGAACAGGCTGCCCTGGTCGTCGAAGCCATGGGTCATTTCGTGACCGATGACCACTCCGATGGCGCCGTAGTTGACTGCATCGTCGGCGTCGGGGTTGAAGAACGGCGGCTGGAGAATGCCTGCAGGAAAGCATATCTCATTGGTGGTAGGATTATAGTAGGCGTTGACCGTCTGAGGCGTCATGCCCCACTCGGAGGGATCGGTGGGTTTGCCCAGTTTGGATAGATTGTCCGCAACATGCCAGGCGCTGGCGGCACGCAGGTTCTCATAGTAGCTCAGCTCGGGATCCACCTTGAGGGTGCTGTAGTCCTTCCATTTGTCGGGATAGCCTATCTTGACGGTGAAGGCGGCAAGCTTTTCGCGGGCGCGGGCCTTGGTGGCGTCGGACATCCAGTCGAGCGAGTCGATGTGCTGGCCGAGGGATTCCTGGAGGTTGTGCACCAGGTCGAGCATCTTCTGCTTGGAGCTCTCGGGGAAGTATTTGGCCACGTACATCTGGCCCACTGCCTCGCCCAGTATGCCGTTGGGCACGCTCATGGCACGCTTCCAGCGGGGTTTCTGCTCGGTGATGCCGCTCATCTGGGTGCTGTAGAAGTCGAAGCTGGCGGCATAGAAGTCGTCGGACAGGGAACCTGCGGCACCGTTGATTATCTGGGCTGCAAGGTAGTCCTTGAGGACTTCGAGTTCGCTGTCTGCAAACAGCTTGCTGAAGCCCTCGAAGAACGAGGGCTGCTCCACCACTATCTTGTCCTGTTCCGGAATGCCGACGGCATCGCAGAAGGCCTTGAAGTCAAAGCCGGGGTAAGCCTTGAATATCTGGGCGGAACTCATGGGATTGTAGATCTTCGCGATGTCGCGGTTCTGGACGCTGGTCCAGGAGAACTCTGCCAGCTTATCCTCTATCGAAGCGGCGTTGGCGGCACACTGTGCGGGATTGTCCATACCTGCCAGGCCGAAGAGCTTGCAGAGCATGGCCTCGTAGCCTTTGCGAAGCCCGGCGTTGGCCGGATCGACATAGTAGTCGCGGTCGCCCATGCCGAGGCCGCCCTGGCCTATGTAGAAGACCTGGGTCTTGCTGTCCATGAGGTCAGCCTCCACATAGCCGCCGAAGAAGCCGCCCTCGCCTACGAGGTTCAGCTTGCCCAGATAGGAAGCCAGGGCCTTCTTGTCGGCCACGGCGTACAGCTCGTCAAGATATTTCTTAATGGGTGCTGCGCCCTCTGCGTTGAGGCGGGTGGAATCGAGGCCCTGCTTGTACAGGTCGACTATTTTCTGCTCCACCGTGCCGGACTCGGGGCTGAGCTTCGTCATTCCGGCAAACAGCTCGTTGAGGTTTTCGATTGTCTTTTCGCGGAGTACGTCAAAAGAGCCAAAGCGCGCATACTCGGGTTTGAGGGGATTCTTGGCCATCCATCCGCCGTTGGCGTAGCGGTAGAAGTCCTGGCCGGGGGCAACGGCAAGATCCATGTCGGTAGGATCGAGGGCCGGGACCTTGTTTTCCTTGGGCTGGCAGGCAGCCAGCATCACTACAGGAACCATAAACATCAAAAACTTTTTCATAATTAGGAAATTAAACTGCGAATTTAGTGCTTTTTCTGAAAATCTACAAAATGTGGCTTAAAAGGCCATGTGCGGCTTGTTTTTTATTTTTATTTTACCTACTTTTGGGCACTCTATTGAGTCATAGTTTCGCCTAAACTTTGGACAAATCTCACTCAAAACTGTTTGTAACAGATTGGTTTTCAACATTTTTTGTCAACCTTTCTGGACTAGGAGAATTGTACCTATACGGTTCTAACCAGTTATTTACCCTTGAAAAAGCCGAGGCGCCGCGGTCTGGCAGAGCCGACGTGGTTTGTGATGAGAGATTTGAAGCGCAGGAATGCCTGCCTCCCCGCATGGAAAATGCTTTCCGATGCAGGATTCGAGGTCTTTACCCCAATGGAGGAAGTTCTGACTGTTGTCCAGGGGAAACACCGCAGGATTCTCCGCCCTTACATACAGGACCTTCTATTTGTTAAATCCACACGTGTCGCGCTCGATCCGGTAGTGAACAAGACACCAACACTTCAGTACCGCTTTGCCAAAGGCATGGGCTACATGGAGCCGATGTTCGTCCCCGACAAGCAGATGGAAGACTTCATGACGGCAGTAATGTCTGGTTATTCACATACTTTTATCTCACCGCAGGAACTCTCCCCCGCCATGATAGGCAAAATGGTGAGGATAATCGGAGGCCCCATGAACGGATTTACCGGGCATATCCTCAGCCTGCGCGGGGCCAGAAAGAGAAAGGTGCTGGTGGAGATTCCCAACCTAATAGCTGCGGCTGTCGAAGTCGCGCCAGAATACATCGAAATAATCAATAAGACGTGTCCACAACCGACAGAGCGCTGAAATTCCTGTTCGACAGAACGGTCTCCCTGGCGGCACTGCTGTTTTTGTGGCCGCTGATTCTGTCTATCGCAGCCATAATTGCCTTGGTAATGCCTGACGGTCCGCCTTTCTTTGTGCAGACGCGGATCGGAAAAGACGCCAGGCCATTCAAAATCATCAAGTTGCGCACGATGTTCGTCAGTCAGGAAGACCGTGAGACTAAGCAAGTTCCCGGCTTCGTGCGTTTCGTACGCAAGTACAAACTGGACGAACTTCCTCAGCTTTGGAACGTACTCACCGGCAAAATGAGTTTCGTAGGACCGAGACCAGACGTACCCGGATATGCCGACAACCTCACAGGAGAAGACCGGGAAATACTTCAACTCCGCCCCGGAATAACGGGGCCAGCCTCACTGAAATACCGTTCGGAAGAAGAGCTTCTGGCGTCGGCAGACAATCCGCTTGAATACAACGATACCGTCATCTACCCAGACAAGGTACGCATAAACAGATACTATCTGCATCACTATTCGTTTCTGACTGACCTTGAGATAATCTATGCCACCGTGGCCGGGAAAACCATCCGCTACGGCGGCGAAACCATATAAATCGTTTTATGAATAATGTGTTGAAATACATTGCACTGGCACTGCTCGTACTGGCTGCAGCCTCATGCCGCACAGTAGAGAAGGTCGGATACCTTAGGGACATTCATCCCGGAGAAACCCTTGCGCTGCAGGAGTTCAAACAACTTACTCTCAAACCTGGAGACCGTCTGCGCATACACGTGTTCAGCCGTGACCGCGAGCTTGCGAGCCTTTTCAACCTGTTTGAAAACAACGGCAACTCGGGACAGAACAGCTATCTGCCTTATACCATTGACAATGAAGGCTTTATAGATATGCCAATCATCGGGATGCAGCATGTGGCCGGGCTTACCCGCCTGGAACTCGCGACGCAGATAAAGTACAAACTCCTTGCCGCCCAGATGCTAAACGATCCTACAGTCATCGTGGACTATGCCGACATGTCCTTTTACGCCCTGGGCGAGGTAGGCCACACCGGCCGTATCCCAATTCCGCGCGACCAGATCAATATACTTGAGGCCATAGCCCTGGCCGGCGACCTTACCATCAACGGCCGCCGCGACAATGTGCTCGTGCTGCGCATGGAAAACGGTATCCAGAACGCATATACGCTGGATCTCACCAATACTGCCAGCGTATACTCCTCACCTGTCTTCAACCTCCAGCAAAATGACATAATTTACGTGGAGCCAAATCTGCAGAGAGCCAACCAGTCAGAACTTCTGGCCAACCAGGTCCGCACTCCGGGCTTCTGGTTCTCGACCATTTCCGGTGTAACCTCGATGGTTTTGCTGATACTCCGCCTTACCGAGGGTAAATAACCATGGAAAGAACACCCAACACCCAAGCCCAGGGCGCAAGGCGCCAGACTACAGGCGCCACATCGTCGCCGGCCGACCTCATAAAGAAAGTACTGGGGCTTGTATTCCGCAACTGGTACTGGTTCGTCATTTCGCTTGCCGTCTTCGGGGCCGGCGCATGGTTCTATGTAAAGAGCAAGGAACCAGTGTACCTGCGCTCCGCATCCATTATGATCAAGCAGTCCGGCGACGGCATGGACAGGACGCTCAAGGAACTTGGCGTGCCTCAGGCCTCCACCAACCTGGTCAACGAGATTCTGCTGATGAACTCCAGCGTAGTGGCCGAAGAAGTGGTGCGGCGGCTGCACCTTGACGTTAACTACTACGAAGAAGGGCCCTTCTACGACAGGACCATCTACGGCATCCAGCTGCCTGTCAACGTGTTTTTCCTTGACCTCAACGACAACGACCGGGTGAGCCTTACGGCATCCCTTCAGTCCGACAGCACTGTGGTTCTGAGCAGGTTCTCCGGCCAGCCGGCGGACTTGGGCCTCAGTCTGATCGCACACAACGGAGACACCCTGCAGAGTCCTCTGGGGCGAATAGTGCTGCAGTTCACTCCGTCCTGGACCCCCGAAAGGCGCAACCAATACACTATTGTACGCAACAATTTGTACTCTGCAACAGAATTCGTGCGCTGGCACATCAACGCCAGTTTGCGGGACCGCAACTCGTCCATCATCGACATACGCTACAGGGATGTTTCGCTCAACAGGGCTGATGATATCCTCAACACCCTTGTGACAGTGTACAACGAGCAGTGGATGAACGAGCGCAACAAGCAGATAATCAGCACGAACGATTTTATCCGCGACAGGCTTGCGGTAATAGAAGACGAGCTTGGCAGCGTGGATCAGAACATCTCCACCTATAAATCCGAGAACCTTATTCCGGATGTAAGCCAGGCCGGAGCCATGGCAGTGGCCGAAGCCAGCGAAACCGCAAAGCAGGACGCCGCCATGAGGAGCCGGATAAGCCAGTTGCGTTCGCTGTACGACTATCTGGTGGGCACGACAGACAACAGTCAGCAGATTCCATTTTCTTCCGGCATAGAAAACGGAATGATACTGCAGCGCCTGGCGGAGTACAATTCACTGGTGCTTACACGCAACAACCACCTTTCCTTCTCGTCGGCGCAAAACCCCCTCGTGCAGGACCTCAACCAGCAGCTTGCCGGCATCAAGCAAACTCTTATCCAGATGATTTCCAGCGAGATTGCCACGCTCCAATCGCAGCAGTCGGCCATTCAGGCCTCACGGCGCGAGGCCATCGGGCGCGTGGCCCGCAACCCACAGCAAGCCAATCACTTGCTTTCGGTAGAAAGGCAACAGAAAGTAAAAGAGTCGCTGTACCTCTTCCTCCTCCAGAAGCGTGAGGAAAATGAACTGTCGCAGGCATTCACAGCATATAACACCCAGCTTATAGAACCCGCACACGGCTCATGGACCCCCATAGAGCCCGTGGCAAGCAACATATACATGATCGCCCTGCTGCTGGGCCTGGCGCTTCCGGTACTGATTATTTTTGCAAAAGAAGTACTTACGACTACCGTGCAGGGCCGCAGCGACATAAAGGGGCTGCGCATTCCTTTCGCAGGCGAAATTCCGCAGGCAGGCAAGAAGAAACCGAAGAAAAAGGACAAGAAGGAGCACGACAGTCAGAAAGTAGTAGTAACCGACTCCGGACGCGACATGATGAACGAGGCGTTCCGCGTGGTGCGCAGCAACCTTGAATTCCTGCTTGGGTATGAGGCCACCCACAAAGCCATCATGCTTACCTCCATGGACCCCGGCAGCGGGAAGACCTTCATAACGGCCAATCTTTCCACCGTTATCGGCCTCAAGGGCAAGAAGGTGCTGGCCATAGACCTCGACATGCGCCGCGCAAGCCTGTCCGGCTATGCCGAAAGGCCTCACAAGGGCGTTTCCGGCTTCCTGAGCGGCCAGTTTGACGACTACCACCAGCTGATCGTACATCTCGACAACTTCGACATACTCCCCTGCGGCGCATTGCCTCCCAATCCTTCGGAATTGCTTTATACCCAGCGCTTTGCAGATCTTATGAACGCCGTAAAACAGGAATACGACTATGTGTTCCTCGACTGTCCGCCTGTGGAGATGGTAGCCGACCCTTCAATAATCAACCGTTACGCCGACCTTACAGTGTTCGTGGTGAGGGCAGGGGTAATGGAGAAGTCGCTGCTGCCCGAGATTGACGCCTGGTACACCGAGCATAAATTCAACAATATGGTGCTCTTCCTCAACGGCACGGACACCAAGAGCGGCCGCTACGGTTATCATAGGTACGGGTATCACCGCTACGGCTACAGCTATTACGGCTCAAGCAAAAAGTAATGCAAGAAGACTGGAGTCTCATAATACGTCCCCGCAGACGCCTTTTGGACATTGACCTCAAGGCTCTCTGGCGCTACCGCGACCTGTGGTGGATGTATGTCAAGCGGGACATTATCACTTACTACAAACAGACCATACTTGGCCCCCTGTGGTTCTTTATCCAGCCAGTATTCACCACGGTCATGTATATGTTCGTGTTCGGCGGGCTGGCCGGCATTTCCACCGACGGTGCACCCCAGCCGCTGTTCTACCTGTCAGGCATCATGCTTTGGAACTACTTCTCAAGTTCATTTGCAGCTTCTTCCAACGTGTTCTCCGGCAATGCCTCGGTGTTCGGCAAGGTGTATTTCCCAAGGTTGGTGGTACCTCTTGCAGGCCTGACATCCAACCTGCTGAAGATGTTGATCCAGATGCTGCTGTTCATAGCGGTGTATGTGGGGTACCTCATTGCCGGCCAGAGTCTGAGCATCAACTGGACATTGCTGCTGTTCCCTTACTACGTCCTGCTGCTGGCATTTCACGCCATGTCCTGGGGACTCATTGTTTCTGCGCTGACGGCCAAGTACCGCGACCTAAACTTCCTGGTTTCCTTCGGCCTCCAGCTATTCATGTATGCCACGCCCATCATCTATCCGCTCAGCGTTGCCGGCGAGAAATACCGCTGGGTACTTGAGCTCAATCCTCTCACGCCCGTGTTCGAGGCCTTCAAATACGGGTGTCTGGGATGCGGAAGCTTTTCCTGGAGCGGCCTTCTGTACAGTGCCGTATTCATGATAGTCGTGCTGTTTGTATCGGTGATCGTTTTCAACCGCACCGAGCAGACGTTTATGGATACCGTGTAGATGAACGCCATAGAATTCGAAAACATAGGCAAGCTTTACCACCTGGGCCTCGTGGGCACGGGAACGCTCTCCCATGACCTCAACCGCTGGTGGCAGACCAAAATCCTGCGCCGCGAAGACCCATACCTCAAGGTGGGCGAGGTCAACGACCGTGCGAGCAAGGGTTCGTCGGACTTTGTGTGGGCGCTCCGGAACATTTCGTTCAATGTGGAAGAGGGCGAGGTTGTGGGTATCATAGGCAAGAACGGAGCCGGAAAATCCACACTCCTGAAACTGCTGTCGCGCGTGACTGCACCCACCACAGGCGAGATACGCGCCCGCGGACGCATTGCTTCGCTGCTGGAGGTCGGCACCGGCTTCCACGGCGAGATGACGGGACGCGAGAACATCTACATGAACGGCTCCATCATGGGCATGACGCGCTCGGAGATCAATGCCAAACTGGATGATATAGTGGACTTCTCGGGCGTGGCACGATATATTGACACACCGGTCAAACGCTACTCCAGCGGCATGACCGTACGCCTCGGCTTCGCCGTGGCCGCGTTCCTGGAGCCCGAGATCCTAGTCGTGGACGAAGTGCTCGCCGTGGGCGATGCGGAGTTCCAGAAAAAGGCCATCGGAAAGATGCAGGACGTCTCCCGCGGCGAAGGAAGGACAGTGCTGTTCGTGAGCCACAATATGTCCGCAGTCCGCAGTCTCTGCCAGCGGGGCATCGTTCTCGACAATGGCGGGATGGTGTTCGACGGGGATGTTGAAGACGCAGTGGACCAATATCTCAAGACCTCGTTCGTCAGCGTCAAGGATATACCGGTGGCGCAGCTGCCGCGCTATGGCCGCACTTCGGGCGACATCCGCTATGATTCTATAGAATATCTCGACGATGCGGGAAGGCCGGTCGAGCCGCAATGCGGTTCTCCCTTGACCATTAGAGTCGGCTTTGAAGTGCCGGAAGGCGTCACTGCGCACAGCAGCCAGCTTACCATGGAGATCCACGACATGTATGAGCATCCTCTCGTGTATTTCGATTCGCGTTTTACCGAAGACAACCGCACCTTTGAAAGCGGGCATCATTATTTCGAGGTCCGGCTTGACAGCCTTCCCCTGACCGAGGGGGACTACCGGATTCTTCTGTGGGCGTACTGCAACCACCGGGTTGCCGATTATATACACTGTGCAATACCTTTTCCCGTAAAGCCGGGACTCTTTTTTCCCAACATTCAGAACTTCCCGGCTCACCTTAGGGGCAAGCTGGTTCTTGAACGCTACGACTGGAAATATGATTGATCCGCTGGTTTCCGTCATTATACCTGTTTATAATGTATCTCCTTACGTCGAGGAGTGCCTTAAGTCCGTCATGGACCAGACCTACAAGCGCCTGGAAGTGATTATCGTGGACGATTGCGGCACGGACGACAGCATGGAGAAAGTGGAAAGAATGCTTCAGGACTACGCAGGGGAGATATCCTTTTCCATCCTGCATCACGACCGCAACCGCGGCCTTTCCGCGGCACGGAATACTGGAATTGATGCTTGCCATGGCGACTTTATCAGTTTTATCGACAGCGACGATTATGTCATGCCTACCCTGTACGAAACGCTGGTGAGGGCGATACAGGATGAAGACGACAATGTCGCCATCCTGGGCTGCTGCTGCAAGACGGAAGCGACGTGGCCCAGATTCGGATCGACGGCAACTCTTGGCAAGGGAAAGACGGTCATCCCGCCGGAAGATTTCGCGGGGGCTTTCCTTGCTGACCGGATCAGCAATGTTGTTTGGGCGAAGCTTTTCCGTTCCTCCTTGTTTCAGGATATTCGATTCGTCGAAGGCCGAAACGGTGAAGATACCCTGTTGATGTTCTCTTTGTATCCTGTTATCGAGAGCAAACAGTATAAAACCATATTCATCCCCGATCGCCTCTACTATTACCGAGCGCGAGAAAACAGCATTACCACAAATAAGGACAGGTTATTTGTTTTGGAGGCGGAGGCAAATCTACGGGGAATTCTGAGTTCGCTGAAAGAAGTTAGCCATCCATGCGTAAAAGAGGTGGAATCCAAGTATTACCAATTGCTGTTAAAATGCATAATCGCAATTGCCCAAAATGGCGATAAGAAGGCTTTCTACACCTACTGCGCCCGGCTTTGGAGGCTCCCCTACCGAAAAGCGAGACATATCTGTGCAGATAACTTCAAAGCATATCTCCTGATGAAATACATCTCCCCTGTTTACTACAGGATTTGCCGCCGCTAGCTTTCATGCCCCAATCTCGTCCTAAAATCTCTGTCATCGTACCCGTTTTCCGGGCGGAAGAATATATTGAACGCTGCGTTCTGTCTGTAATTCATCAGCAATATCAGAATATAGAACTAATCCTGGTTGACGATGCCTGTGGCGACAGTAGCATCGAACTGGCGGAAAAGGCGATCCATTCCTGTAGAGAGGAAGGCGACTTCAGCTTAATTATCATCCACCACGAGCAGCGCAAGGGCCTATCGGCCGCCCGCAACTCCGGCATCAACGCCGCATGCGGGTCATATCTCTTTTTTCTGGATGCCGATGATGAAATCACTGAGGACTGCCTCGAAAAACTGATGGAACGTGCATTGTCTACTAATGCCGACGTAGTTATAGGTGAACATTGCATCGTCAACTGCGGGCAAGAAAAGCGGGCGGAACTTGGATTTACACAGGAGAGCGTTGTCGGCAACGAGAAGGTCCTTGACCTGTATTTGGACCGGAAATGGTATGTTATGGCTTGGAACAAACTCATAAAACGAGACGTTGTTCTGGGATGCAGCCTCTTTTTTCCGGAGGGGTACATTTTTGAAGATGAGCTATGGAGTTTCAAGTTGGCAACAAGTGCAGGTTCGCTCGCCACTGTCCGGGAAGCATTGTATCGGTATCACCTGCACGAAGGCTCGATTACAAGCCGGCATAAAGGCCTCGTCAAAATAGAGCGTTTTCTATCATTAATGGTGCTCTACAAACAATATATTGCAGAGCGTGGCCTGCAGAATCACCCAAAGATTGCACGGTTTTATCTTGAGAAGACCATTCCGGAAATCTTCCTGGCAAACCAATTGAAGACCATGGATTTGGAGTCATTCAAGCAGTATCACTCACTGTTCTATTATCCCGTACGACGCCTGCTGGCCACAAAAGAGATTGGAATCAAGCCATTCCTGGCCTGGAAATGGGCCGACCCTTCCATGGGAGACAGAAATGCCTATTACTATTTTCGGGTCGTTTCACGCGTCCTCTTCGAACGTCATAAGAAAGCCATCTCATGATTCGGCCTCTCGTTTCCGTCATAGTTCCAGTCTATCAAGTCGAGCCCTGGCTGGAAACCTGTGTTTCAAGCATTCGACGCCAAACATACAGAAATCTCGAAATCATCCTTGTCGATGATGGCTCTACGGATGCAAGCGGAACAATATGCGACCGGATCGCCGCGGAGGATAAACGGGTGGTGGTAATACACCGGGAGAACGGTGGCCTCTCGGTAGCCCGCAACACGGGGCTGGATGCTTGCAGCGGAGAATTCATCGGATTCGTTGACAGCGATGATTTCATTCATCCGCAGATGTATGAACGCCTTTTGGGAGACATATCAGAGTTCGGAACACGGCTGTCTTTCTGCCAGGCCCTTTTGTTTAAGGGTGAAAACACATCGTTCCCCTGTATTTCCGCCGAGTCTGAGTGCAAGCCGAGCGGTAATGTCATTGCAGAAGCTCTGAAGAACAATAAATGGTACTCGGCTTGGACCAAATTATATCACCGGTCGCTCTTTGACGGTATCCGCTATCCTGACGGACGGAACAACGAAGATTATCCGGTGACCATGCGTATATTTGACCGCTGCGACCGCATCGCAATCAATCACAACGCGCTTTATGCTTATCGGCGCCGTCCAGGCAGCATCACCACATCTTCCCTGAACCCGCATTCCTTTGATCAAGTTGTCAATGCTGAAGATGTTTACGCCTTTATCCGGGAACGGCATCCTGAATCCTCGGCATGGGCTGCCGGCAACCTGCTCTCATGTTGTGTCGGACTATTGTTGAAAACTGAGGGACAGTTGGCCCATACCTATGGAGCACAACGGGAAATGCTTTTCCGTATCATACGGAAATACTACCCTGACAATAAAAAGAATCCATCTCTTTCACCTGCACAGAGGCAGTTGCTGGCTGCGGCAGACAAAGGCAAGACTTGGTATGCAGTCGCTGTACGGATATATTCCTTTCTCCAGAAGACGAAATGAATCCCGTTTTCATCAGTGTCATTATACCTGTCTACAACATGTCCGGGACGGTAACCAGGTGCCTGAAATCTCTTCGGGCCCAACCGTTCCGCGACCTTGAGGTTATCCTGGTCGACGACGGTTCTACCGACGGAACCGGCGAGGATGTGAAACAGGCTGCTGCAGAAGCACAATGGATCCATTATGTCCGGCAACCGCATTCAGGTGTATCCTCCGCCAGAAATTCCGGGCTTGACCTGGCCCGTGGAGAGTATGTCGTATTCATCGATGCCGACGATGTGATTGACGAGGATTACCTTCCTCATATAGCCGCAAAGGCCAAGTCTTCAGGCGCGGATATGATTGTCTGGGGAATCATGCACTGTTATCCTGATGGAAGGGCCGTCGCCTCCAACCCCAGATTGAACGGCTTCTATAGCAGGAAAGAATTCCTTACGGCATTCCCTTCTGACCAATACGGCGAACGGAAAGGCCTGTTCGGTTTCGCTACGAACAAAGCGGTACGCAAAAGCATTCTGGACAGATTCCGGCTCAGATTTGACGAAGGGATGTCGCTTATGGAAGATTACGATTTCTTCCTCGGTTGTTTCGCTCATAGCGAGAGTTTCTACTGTTTCCCAGAGACCGGCTACCATTATTTTCACTCCGAGCGTGGGAAGGCTAAACGAAACTGCGCATCTTATCGGCATCTTATCAATGTCCATTCCAGATGCGCCGGACTCCTGGAATCCGAAGATGCAATGACGTACGGCAACCGGCAGCTTGTATTCCAAGCCATAGCCAACCTGTCCATCTCGCTGTTCCTTGAACTTGACAGGCCTTGTTGTGACCAGATCAGGGACTGCATTGCTTTTATTCAGGACAGCAGGTATTGTTCGGCAGCATTAAGATCGAGCCGGACGCGCTCGGAACGCATCAAGGAAATGATCTTGTCCGGCAAGACGGCATCTTTATCGTTGCTGCTCACTCTGCGGAAGCTATACATATATGCCAAAGTCAAAAAGACCAGACTCCATGGATTTCGAAGATAACGGCAAGGTCAGTGTCATCATCTGCCTGTACGACGTGGCTCGTTACCTTCTGGATAAGGGGCTCTCCTGCGTGCGGAATCAGACTTGGCATGACCTTGAGATCATTCTCGTCAATGACGGCTCTACCGATGAGACGCCTGACATCTGCAACAAACTGGCTGCAGAGGACCCACGTATCCGGATTGTTAATAAGGCCAACGGCGGTCTCGGAAGCGCCCGCAACGCAGGGCTGGACGTGGCCCTGGGCGACTTTGTCTGGTTCTATGACGTCGATGATGACGCCGACTTGGATCTTGTTGAGAAGAACGTCAGGTGGATGCAGGAATACAGTACGGATATGAACATTTTTGGCATCCGGTTCACGTATTCTGAAAGCGGAAAGACAGAGACTTCGCACTTCAAGGAAAGGCTGCTGGAAAGCAACGCGGAACTGAAGGCGGTCTTCCTTGACGAACTCTTCCTTGTCCCGAACGGCAACGGCTTTGCGTGGAACAAGTTCTACCGGCGGTCTTTCATAGAACGTACAGGAGCCAGGTTCGGCGGACAGAGAATACAACAGGATGAGCTGTTCAACCTCAAGCTCTATCCCTTTGCGGAAAGGGTATATGTCTCATCCTTGCCACTATATCATTACTATTTTTACGACAGCGGTAACAACCGTTCCCGTTACATTCCCGACCGGATTCTAATCTACGAATCCGTCTACGACGGAATCCGCAATTTCATGAAAGACTGGCAGTTGGAAGAAAAGCGACTGGAGTCCAACGCTTACTGGCGTTTTTATCAAGGCATCGAAACCTCAATCCTTTTCAACACATTCCATCCGGATGCGCCATCTTCACGCAAATGGAAACGGGAAGAAGTGCTTCGAATCCTTTCGCGTCCCAAAGTTGTCCATTGTCTGGATTTCATATCGGCCAACAACCACTTTGGGATAGAGAACCGCCTGTTCTTAGCAGCATATCGTGCCCGTTGTTATCCTGCTATTTCGTTTTTAAGATGGTCGTTCAATGGCCTCAGGAAGATATTTAAACCATAGTACTGCGAATGGCATGAAGGAACGCATGATAGATTTGATTGAACAAATAAATGGATAAGAAAATCATCCTCTGCCTCGCTCACATGAGCGGAGCCGAGCAAAAATACATACAGCAAGCCTTCGACGAAAACTGGGTGGTGCCGCTCGGGCCCAATGTGGACGGTTTTGAAGAAGACCTTAAGGCATTCCTGGGAGGAAAGAAAGAAGTGCTGGCCGTATCGTCAGGCACTGCCGCCGTTCACCTTGGGCTGATAGGCTGCGGCGTGGACTCAGGCGATGAAGTCATAGCACAGAGCTTTACCTTCTGCGCCTCCGTCAATCCCATCCTCTACCAAGGAGCAAAACCAGTGCTGATAGACAGCGAGAGCGCCACCTGGAATATGGATACTGACCTTCTGGAAGAAGCCATTCTAGACCGGATCCACAAAACCGGGCGCGCGCCCAAAGCCATCGTGCCGGTGTCTCTATACGGCATGCCCTATCATATTGATAAGATCATGCAAATCGCTGACCATTACGGTATTGCCGTAGTAGAGGACAGCGCCGAAGCGCTCGGAAGCCGCTTTGATGGCCAGAGCCTCGGAACCTTCGGTCGTTTCGGTGTGCTGAGTTTCAACGGCAACAAGATGATCACCACATCCGGCGGCGGCGCACTTATCTGTCCGGATGCAGAGACAAAGGAAAAGATGTTCCGCTATGCCACCCAGTCCCGCGAGCCGTATCCATTCTATCAGCACAAGCAACTGGGCTACAACTACCGAATGTCAAATATCAGCGCCGGTATAGGGCGCGGCCAGATGACCGTACTGAAAGACCATCTGGCTCATCACATAATGGTGGCCAGGCTTTATTCAGAGCTGCTCAATGACATGCCAGGAATAAAGGTCCACCTCAGTCCGGCGGAAAGGATTCAAAGCAACTACTGGCTGAGCGTCATTTCTTTGAATCCCGAGCTGCATATCAAAGGCCAGGAGAGCATAGAACCCTTTGCCGTTGACCCAGGCGACGCACCGAACGCCAATGTAGAGGCTCTTCGCCGATGTCTCGAGGCCCGGTGCGTAGAATCCCGGCCGCTCTGGAAACCAATGCATCTGCAACCCTTGTATTCAAATGTCCCTTATTATGGGGGAAAAGTGGCTGAAAACCTGTTCCGCACCGGTCTCTGCCTTCCAAGCGGACCGCTTGTCAGCAAGGAAGATGTCCATTATATCTGTGACATAATCAAGAGTTCATGCCAATTGTCCTGACATTCATTCTCCTGCTGCTTGCTGCCGTCCTTGTGGCCGGACTGGTTCCTTTCAAGCAGGATAGGATCGAAGATATTTACAGCTCGCTGCTGGAGGCGGAAGACAATCTGCTTTTGACCCTGGCGTTCGACAAAAGCAAAACACAGGCGGACTTCGATGCTTTTCTGAAGTCCTGGGACGCCGCAAACGCTTCGCTCAAAAGTGTGCTTCTCGTCTGCCATGTCCTTGGCGAGCGTTCTGATTTTTCGGTTCCGGACACACTGCTGCCGAGACTTAAAGGCGGAGAGGCCGTTGCCGAACTGCATAATGCAACAATTGCAAAGCACTTTTCACGTATCGCCTCTGCATTGAGCGATAATAACATCCCCTTCATATTGATAAAAGGGGCGGCGATGAAACTGCTAAACCCGGACATGCCAAGATGGATGACGGATATCGACCTGATAGTCGGCGAGAATGATTACGGAAAGTCCATCCGTCTTGCGTCGGGCCTGGGGTACGGAGACCCTATGGCATGCGGATACAGTACCGACCTGCATATTCCCGGAAGCCAGACAGCCGTTGCCGACATACACTGCCGGCTTGACCTCGGGACCGGCATGGAAGAACGGTTTACCGGGCCATTGTTTGCCAGGGCGGAAGAAATGCCCATGTTTTCTACAAGAGGCTTGATTCCCTGCCGTGAGGATCTGGTTTTCATATTGCTGGTCAATACATTCAAGAACCTGCAGAAAAAGCAGTCCGGGCAGAGCATACTGAACACCTTTTTCGACCTTAAGTTCCTGACCGCGGCAAATACAGGTCTTGACTGGGCAAGAATCAAAAGTGACGCTGAGCTGACAGGCACCGGATGTCAATTGTACATTGTCTGCCGCTTTTTTGCCGGATACCTGCCGGAACTGTTCCCTCGCGGCTGGATAGAAAGCCTGGGAGCAAACAGCAAAGATTTGGAGATATTATTCGTCGACTTCAAGTTCAGGCGCAATGTTCTGTCGGCAGGAAGGGACAAGATGGCAGGAACTGCCGTCGGCACAAGACTGCGTACTGAGCAGAGCCCCCTGGTCTATTGCTGGCTGGGGTTGGTAAAAATGGCCAAGCCGATTGCCAGCAACCGCATATTCAAACGTATTATATTGAGATTCAAATCATTATTTCATTCATATTAACTACTTAAATTTTTTATCATGACAAAAAACAAAAAAATTCTTTATGCCGCTCCGTCCATAATGGATTTGGAGGCAGAGTTCAGCGGCATTATCTGCGTCAGCGGAGGCGCAAGTGTCACTGATCCTACACTTTCAATCAACAACGTCAGAAACGGCCAGAGATACTACAACAACGGATCTCAGACGTGGAACTAATTAAAAGAACTGTATCATGAAGAAATCAGTATTGATGGCCGCAGTAGTATGCGGAATCTGCATGATCAATTCATGCTCTCAAAAAGAGACCATCTTCTCTCAGACCGGAACATTTTCAGTTTCTTTTGAAGCCTCGAGGGAAGGCGCATCTTCCTTCGTGAATCCCTATACCAAGGGGCTGGACGTTCAGATTACCGACAACGGAGAAACAATAACAAGTTCATGGGTTGCAGGGGAAACAGTGCTGGTCATGTCCAATCCCAGCACCCCCGCCGACTATGCCAACGCCAAACCCGAGGACATCATGAAGCCTGTCGGAGTGCTTACCGCTACCACATCCGGCCCGGTCACAACATTGGTCGGCCAACTGTCAGGCACTTTTTATGCCGGCCAGAACCTCTTTCTGACGTACCAGCACAGGCCCGACCTGGTTTACGATTATACCGGGCAGGACGGAACCCTCGAAACCATCGCCAGAAAATATGACTACGCCGAGTCTACCTACCATATTTACGGCATCAACGGTTCTACTATTTCCGGCACTTACCAGCCTTATTTCCATGCCTACCAGGCCATTGTGAAGTTCATCCTGAAAGATGAATCGGGCAACCCTCTAAATGCCAGCAGACTGGAAATTTCCACAGTCAA
Source organism: uncultured Bacteroidales bacterium (assembly GCA_946405435.1). Lineage (GTDB taxonomy): Bacteria > Bacteroidota > Bacteroidia > Bacteroidales > UBA932 > Cryptobacteroides. The sequence continues at coordinate 39,553 of CAMJHF010000008.1, read as the reverse complement.
CAGCCCGGGACATTTCATCACGCTATTCGAGCCCTTGAAGGTTGACGGAGAAAAGTTGCTGGAGTATATGTCATCCATACCTACGGGTCCTTCCGCTTTTCCGGCACCGGAGGATAATCCTTACCTCGCCTGCCTGCATACCGGAGCCGTGGTCATTAATCCTACCGCTCCGACTGACGTGATTTATGCGGCTCTCACAGGCGACATGAACGGTACCGGCATATTGGCGGGCGTACAGGACGCCACAATCAAACTCACCGCAACTGCAGGTGGCGAAACGTACACATACCAAAAGGAGAATGTGACTTTTATGTATGAGAACTTCTACACTGTGGAAGTTAAAATGACGAAGCAATAAAATAGATTGAAAAGGGCATCGTGAAGGTATGATCTCAAAGCAGGGAAATATTACGAACTACACTGTTGTAATTCCGCATTACAATATTCCAGATTTGCTTTCACGGTGTCTTCTTTCCATTCCGCAGCGAAATGATATTCAGGTACTTGTCGTAGACGACAACAGTCCGGGCGCAGATGAATACAGCGAGCGCCTCCCGGAACTTGGGCGACGGAACGTCCGCCTGATCCGGGCTCCCAAGCGAGGCGGAGCAGGATATGCGAGAAACCTGGGTCTGCAGGATGCCTTCGGGACCTGGGTAATGTTTGCCGATGCAGACGATTTTTTCCTGCCGGGAGCATGGGATACGTTTGACAAGTACTTGGATTCGCCTGCGGACATCGTTTTTTATAAGTTCAGAGCCGTAATGTCGGATGACCCTTCCGTCCCTTCGCAGCGCCTCAATCATTTCAACCGGCTGTTGGATGACACGAAGGCTGCCGACCGTTCAGCAGAATTGTGCGCCGACTTCCAGATTCCAAGCTGCAAAATGATCCGCCGCGCCCTGCTCGGGCGGCATCCGGAAATCCGGTTCGAAGAAATTCCGTTTTCCAACGACGTAATGTTCGCAGCTCGTCTTTCCCAGGTCATATCCGCCGTGGAAATATGTCACGAGGCCGTGTACGCGTTGACAGAACGGCCCGGTTCACTGTCATACGGGATCGGCTGGAAGCCTGGCGAGGCGGAATGCCGGACGATGGCCGAATTTCGAGTTCACAAGCTGCTTGGGCGCGGAAAACGCAACTGGTCCAGAGTCACGGTGCAATACTTCTGGGAAATGCTGAAGATGGATCCTGAAGCATTTGACCGATGTTTTCTCGCAGCGCCGCAGTATGGTTTCCCTAGGTGGCGGGCTATCTCCCGCGTCATCTGGAATTCCCGCAACCCATGGAAAGGAGTGCGGCTGCTGCAGCACTGCGCCCGTCTGCAATTTTGCCGGAAATGAAGCAGAGTCTCCTCTTTGCCATTCACTATCTTGAACTTGGCGGCGCCGAGAACAGCCTTATAGGGCTGCTGGAGTCGTTGGACTATGGCAAGTATGATGTGGACCTGTTTGTGTACTCTCATCGTGGAGAGTTGATGGGCGCCATTCCGACACCGGTACATTTGCTGCCCGAGATACCCGAATACGCGCAGCTTGAAAGGCCGCTGAAGGATGTGGTCAAGTCGGGCTACTTTAGAATTGCAGCAGCAAGGCTACGTGGAAGATACGAGTATAAGCGATATGCAAGGCGGACACACCCGCGGGACGGATCTGCCGTATTCCAATATGTTGCCCGCAAGGTTGCCCCGCTGATGCCGGCAATCAACCCCCGGAAAGAATACGACATGGCCATAAGCTGGCTTGCGCCACACGACTATGTGCTGCAGAAGGTCAAGGCAAAGAAAAAGATATGCTGGATTCATACCGACTACTCCGAAGTGGATGTAGATGCATCAATCGAGGCGCCTGTATGGGGAGCCTACGACCGCATCGTGGCCATTACGGAAAGCGTCCGCAAAGCCTTCCTGACGCGCTTCCCCGAACTTGACGACAAGATTGAAGTCAAGGCGAACCTGCTGCCCCGCAGATATATAGCTTCGCGTGCCGACAGTATGCCGAAAGACATTGTAGAAGTGGAAATGCCCCGCCGGGAAAACACAGTCAACCTGCTGTCCGTGGGCCGCTTCTGCCACGCCAAGAATTACGACAACGTGCCGGATATCTGCCGCAGGCTCAACGTGCAATTGAATCCCCAAGGGCTGTCAGCAGTGTGGTATCTTATCGGCTACGGACCCGACGAGGCGCTGATCAGGGAAAAAATAGATAAGGAGGGTTCAGGAGGGCAGGTGGTCATCCTGGGCAAGAAAGACAACCCATACCCCTACATGAAGGCCTGCGACCTATATGTGCAGCCCTCGCGATACGAAGGCGACCCGGTCACCGTTCATGAGGCTGCGGCTCTTGGCAAATCCGTCATTCTCACCAACTTCCCCACCGTAGCCGATGTTGCCGACTCCATAGGCAATGCCACTATAGTGCCCCTCGACAATCCAGGATGCGCCGCAGCGATCGCATCAATAATAAAAGCCCGATGATACCTAAAGTCATACACTATTTCTGGTTCGGCGGCAAGCCTCTGACGGAGCTGGCCTGCAAGTGCATCGCCAGTTGGAAGCGGTATCTTCCGGACTATGAAATATGCCGTTGGGACGAGAGCAATTTCGACGTCAACATCATCTCCTATACCAGAGATGCTTATGCGGCAGGCAAATATGCTTTTGTAAGCGACTACGCCCGTTTCAGGGTGCTGTATGACCATGGCGGCGTGTACTTTGACACGGATGTAGAAGTAATCAAGCCCATGGATGACATTTTGAGCAGGGGGCCGTACATGGGTTTCGAGAGTTTAGGAAAAAACTCAACGATTGCCGTCGCACCAGGTCTCGGTATGGCGGCCGAAGCCGGAATGGAATTGTTTGCAGATATTTTACTGCGTTATGAATCCCTGACAATGTTCTTGCCCGACGGCAGAATGAATCCAGTCACCATGATTCCTATGGTGACTCAGATGCTGCTTGACCGCGGCTTGAATGGGAATGGTGACATAGAAAGTGCAGCCGGCTTTTTTGTTTATCCCCCGGAATGGTTCAATCCGTTTGACGATGCTACCGGAAGGCTCAATAAAACCGTGAATACACGTTCTATACATTGGTATTCCAAGTCTTGGATGACCCGGGAATCAAAACTGACAGTCACAGCAAAACGCCTGGCACGCAGATTATTCGGCGTCGGTTTTATTTCACGCATCGGAAAGCTTTTTAAATGAGCCCGTTTCTTTATCAGAAGGTTTTTACAGGGGCAATGATGGCACTATCCACTGTCATTGCATTACCAAGGCTTGCTTCTGATAACTATAAGCATCAAGAACAAGGAAGTTCTTTAATCCTTCCCGTCTTATTATGCGCGTGGTTCGTTTTATGGATTGGCCTCCGGCCAGTAAGTTCAGCATTCGGAGATACCACCAATTATGCCTTGGAATATGCCAGGCTCGATCCTTACTCGGTACATGTCAACTGGAGCAGTGAGTGGGTGTGGGAATTGCTCAAGAACGGCTGCAAGGCTGCCGGATTGAGCATTCATGCCTTCTTTACCATAATAGCTGCAGGTTATGTCATGTCAGCACTGTGTGCCGTAAAGAGTCTGATGCCTGACGACCCGATGCTCGGAACAGTTTTCGTGCTTGCATCTCTGATGTTTTTCCCTTTTGCCACCAACGGTCTAAGGAACGGGCTTGCCTGCCATCTGTTTCTGTTGGCTATGGCATTCATGCTCAAAGACAAATGGTTGCCCGGGATATTGGTTTCGCTGATGGCATTCGGCATTCACAGAAGCGTAATGCTGCCAATTGTAGCACTCGTCACGGCTCTGTTCCTGTCGCGTAACGTCAAAAAATTCATTGTATTCTGGCTTGCCTCGATATTGATTTCACTGATTGCGGGCGGCACGTTTGAAAGCTTCTTTGCCAGCCTGGGCTTCGATGACAGAATGACGCAGTACACAACTCTCGTGTCCAACGAATTTTCACACGAGGGATTCCGCTGGGATTTTCTTCTGTACAGTTCACTTCCGGTCCTCATGGCTTGGTATGTTTGCATAAAGCAGCAGGCTTCCGACAACTGGTACGATGTTATATGCACGGTTTACCTGCTCTGCAATGCATTCTGGATCATGGTCATACGCTCCGCTTTCAGCAACCGCTTCGCCTACCTTTCGTGGTTTCTATACCCGATCGTAATAGCTTACCCCCTGGTCAATCTGGAAATACGCTATGATCAGGACAGGTTTACGGGGCTGGTGCTGCTGGCATACTCGGCTTTCTCGATGTTCATGTGGTTTGTCTTCTGGTAATGAACAAGCTGACTGTTTTTACCCCCACATACAACAGGGCCCACACCCTCCCCCGCCTCTACAAGAGCCTTTGCTGCCAGACTTGCAAGGACTTCGACTGGCTTGTGGTGGACGACGGGTCTACGGACAATACAGCTGAGCTTGTGCATTCTTTCATTGCCGAAGGCGTGATACCCATCCAGTACATCTACAAAGAGAACGGCGGCCTTTACACAGGGTATAACACAGCATACGAGGCCATACGGACCGAGCTTAACGTATGCATAGACAGCGACGATGCCATGCCGCCGGATGCCGTGGAGATTATTCTTTCGGAGTGGCAGAGCAGGGGGTCGGAGAGCGTTGCCGGCCTTATCGGGCTGGATGTTGACATGGACGGCGGAAAGCCCATAGGCGGCTTCTTCCCGGAAGGCATGGCAGAATGCTATCTGCTTGATCTTTACGCCAAACGTATACATCGCGGGGATTCCAAGCAGGTAATGCGCACCGACCTTATGAAGCGGGTGGCTCCGCAGGTGGGTTTCCCCGGCGAGAAAAACTTCAACCCCATCTACATGCTGCTGCAGGTATGCGACGACTATCCCCTGCTGGTGGCCAACAAGCCGCTTTGCCTGGTGGAATATCAGCAGAACGACAGCATGTCCCGCAACATCTGGCGCCAATACTTCGACAGCCCCCGCAGTTTTGCCAAAATGCGCCGGTTGGAAATGCATCTCAAGCGCAGCACTCCCCTGAACCGCTGCCGCAGCGCCTTGCATTACATGGCTGAGAGTGTCATCGCTTTTTTCGTTTACACATTATGCAGGAAGAGCTGATCAGTATCATCGTTCCGGTATACAACGCAGCTCCGTACCTTGAGGAGTGCCTGGAAAGCATCGCCGCACAGACATACACCGGTTTCGAGTGTATCCTGGTCGACGACGGTTCTACGGATTCATCCGGAGCCATATGCGATGATTTCTGCAGGAAAGATTCCCGGTTCAGGGTTATCCACCAGGAGAACAGCGGGGTTGGATTTGCGCGCAACCGCGGCCTGGACCAGGCCAGGGGGACATATATCCAATTTATCGACAGCGATGACGTCGTGCTCCCCGGAATGCTACAGGCTGCAGCAACGTTGATACAATCCGGCGCCTACGACTGGGTTTCGTGGAATGCAGCCAGGATCGATGCGCAAGGAAAACCGACGGACACTATTCCCGGGGATGCCGCCGGCAGTCATATCCGGGAATATGATTCCTTCGAACGGCTGCAGTTTCTTACAGGCTCCTCGAATCATTCGCAAACGTATCCCAGTGCAATTTGGAATAAACTTTACAGCCGGTCACTGGTGGGCGGTCTGCGTTTTATACACGCCTGTTACTACGAAGATTTCGGCTTTAATTTTATCCTGCTTCAAAAGACACGGCGGACCGCACATTTGTGCCAAACACTTTACTTATGGCGCCAACACTCCGGTTCCGCAACGCATACCGATTTTGCAAAGCAGGTGTTTGAGAGTATAACCCACCTCGCGTCGCTGTTGTCTCTGACGGGACCGGACAATGATATTCCTTTCAGAGGGCGGCTGCTCGGATTAACATACAGACAAATGCAGACGGCTTGCTACAGCCTGATGGGTACTGACTTTTATCCGGAGTTCTCCGCCCTGTGCAAAGACGTCAGAAAGAATACTCTGCGGGAATATGCTTCCACCAAGATGATTCCTTTGACAGAACGGCTCGCCATCCTCGTCGCCTGGCATTTCCCGCATATCGGAAAGTTATTTTTCAAATTGCTCGGAAATTAGAGCCCCGGACCGCTCTTTATCTTTCATAAGTCAGTACTTTGAAATCCACTGCCGTCGAAAATAGCCAAGATCCGCTGTCTTTGATCGAACCCTACTTCATCAAGACGTATCATCTGGACGGGATGAATCATGAGATTATGTCCTTGCCCGCACGGGACCTTCTGAGCCGTTTCGACCTTTTCAGCAAGTTGTTCTACGTCCGCAACAGGAAACGGCGGCCGCATCTGGCGCGCAGAGTATATCTTGAAAGTCTACGCGCTTTTGTACCGTTCGGGAAAGAGTGGGGCAAGGAGACGGATAAAAGCAGTTTTGCAAAACACATACAAGAATTCAACACTCTGATCGATACTTTTGCATCCGAAGACTTCGACCGTTCAGTATCCATCGTCCCGGTTGACGGCAATTATACTGTAATAGACGGAGCCCACCGTGTGTCCATTCTCGCTTTTTATGACAAGCAAGTGACGGTATGCCGGTTCGACCAACCCGTATGCCATTATGGGCATGACTATTTCATGGCAAGGGGGATGTCCAGGTACGCGGCAGACTTGACAATGTCGGAGTGCATTCTACGGCAGGACGATATAAGTGTCAAATGTGTTTGGCCTTCGGATAACGATGATATCCATGGCGACATTCTGTACGTCCGTGCGTTTTCTCTCAAATCGGGTGCATGCAGACGATTGCGGGAAGCAATAGATTGTGAGGCGCCCACAATCGGCGAGGGTACAAAGAAGATAACGGTACGATTCATCTTCTACAAGAATACAGATGGGATTTGCGACCCGGTGCGTACCAACCGCATCGCAAACGCCGTTCTAAGCGACGAAGGGCGTGCCGGATGGTACTATCCCTGCAGTATTGCCTATTGGATGGTCCTGCCTTTCATACGCTTTGCAGATACAATAAGCGCGAACAGGACTTTTTTTAAATACCGCAAACAGTTTCGTGCCCGTAAACATCTGAAGGACAAGATAGAACAGAGCAACAACAAATTCTTGTTGTCCCTGTACGGAGTTGTCAGCAAGTTGTGGGTGCGGGACAGATAAAGGTCGGTCAAATTAAATATGATGGTAAGTATCATCGTTCCGGTTTATAATTCAGAATCATATCTTCGTGCGTGCCTTAAAAGCATCGAGGCTCAGACTTTCCGAGATTTCGAAGTTTTGCTCATAGATGACGGTTCCAGCGATTCTTCAGGGAAGATATGTGATGAATGGAGCCTGCGCGACAGCCGCTTCAAGTCGGTCCACACCGCCAACAATGGCGTCGCGGCGGCCAGGAACCGTGGACTTGACATAGCGTCGGGCGATTATGTTTTTTTTCTGGACAGCGACGATGCTTTAGTGCCGGAAACGCTCGAGCACCTCGTCCTTGCAATGGACGGAGGGAAATATGATATCGCTTCATCCGGTTACACTTTCATAGGGCACGACAACGAACGCGATATGTATCTCTTCCCCGGACAAGAGCCTTCGGTTTTCGACGGAGAAGAGATTATACGACGGATGCTGAATGACGGTGAAACCATATGGTATACCTGCTGGAACAAACTGATACAAAGGTCTTTGGTTGACAGGTTGCGATTTGAACCGATTGCTCAGGAAGATTTTCTTTTCTGCTCTGAACTATACCTCAATGTTTCCAGAATCATTTTTCTGAGTGAATCGCTTTACCGTTACTACGACAGGCAGGGCTCCCTCAGCAAGAATATCTCCTATATCGGTTATTACAAGACAGTTCCGGTGCTGTGGAAACTATACGGGCACATACCAGAAAGCAGGCGGCGGCTGCGCTCCTTTCTGCTCGTCAAGATATATCGAAGAATCTTGTTTTCTTTATACATGGCAAAGGAATCCGACATTCCCGCAGCAGAGCGTGAGACGCACCGAAACCTGTGTAAATCTATTATTAAAGAGAGCAGGAAGACGTTTCTGACAGACATGTCCGTGCCTCTCAAGGAGAAATTGCTTTATATCGCCGTGAGAACATTCTTCAGGCGTCGTCATTGAATGACAGGCTGCCACTTCAGAAACCGAAATCCGTCAAGAAGATGAAAATCATCTACTGCACAGACACTTTGTGGCATCATGGCGGCATCCAGAAGGTCACCATCGCCAAGGCAAACGCCCTGGCGGAAATAGAGGGGAACGAGGTCTGGATTGCCGTGACGGAGCAGCCTGTCCACGAACCAGTCATCAAAGTGTCCGACAAAGTACATGTAGAGAACCTCGGGGTGAATTATTATGAGGATGACTGGAAATCCAGGTGGAGCCTGTTGAAAGGGATTGTATTCAAACGCAGGACACATCGGCGCAGGTTGAAGGCCTTTCTTGAGGCAGTCGGTCCCGATGTAGTCATCTCTACAGGAACTTCCGAAAAGTATTTCCTGCCGCTTCTTCGCACCGCTGCGGGAGGCGCTTACATCAGGGAAATTCATTTTCCCAAAAATTTCCGGCATTTTGGAACGAAAGACCTGCTGTCCAGGCTTTCCACCTATGTGAGCGACTACTGGGACTATCATGTCTGTTGTGCCCGCTATGATAAAGTAGTAATCTTGACGCAGGAAGACAAGGAAAGAAATTGGTCACATGCCGCCAATGTTTCAGTTATTCCCAATCCGATAATCGGGGGAACCTGGGGGCGCGCGCCATTGGATGCACACACAGCCATTGCAGCCGGACGGCTTGTCCAGCAAAAGAATTTCGCATCCCTTGTCCGGGCCTGGGAAAGCGTTCACCGGCGTTATTCAGACTGGCGGCTTGAAATCTGGGGGGATGGGTGCATGAAGGATGATCTTCAGGAACAGATCGACCGTAACGATCTTGCCGATACGGTCCGGCTTATGGGATATACCCAAGACCTGTCTTCCATGCTTTCAGCCGCTTCCGTATTTGTCCTGACCTCGATGTATGAAGGTTTTGGGATGGTCATCCTGGAGGCTATGCAAGCTGGTCTGCCCGTTGTGTCGTATGCTTGTCCATGCGGCCCTCTGGATCTCATCTCCGACGGAGTCGACGGCTATCTGGTCCCTCAGGGAGATGAAACCATGCTCTCCGAGAGGATTTGCAAGCTGATAGAGAACGAGGCGCTTCGGAAGGAGATGGGTGCAGCCGCGCAGGAAAATGCCCGTGAATATGCTATTGAAAGTATAATCCGGCAGTGGATGGATCTATTCCACCAGGTTTCGGGTGAAATAGAGGCAAGACATAGAAACTAATGGCAATCAGCTACTCCATAGCCATCCGCACCCTCGGCACCGCCGGAGACAAGTTCCGCCGGGAGCTGGAGACGATTGCCCGGCAGAGCGTGCAGCCACAAAGGGTGATAGCATATATCGCCCAAGGGTACAAAAGGCCGGAATTCCAGATCGGCAACGAAGAATATGTCTATGTCCGGAAAGGCATGGTTGCCCAGCGGGCGCTCCAATACGACGAAATCGACAGCGACTGCATCCTGATGCTTGACGATGATGTACTGCTCGCTCCCGACAGTGCCGAAAGAATGATTGAGGCCTTGCAAGACAACGGCGCCGACTGCGTGGGGGCGGATATCTTCCAGAATCACAAAATGCCGCTGCGCACCAAGATAAGCGCCGCTCTTACCAACCTTGTATTTCCGCACTGCGACAAGAAGTGGGCTTTCAAGCAGCACCGGAACGGATCCTTTTCTTATCAGTCAAAGCCCGCCGGCGGCTTCTGTCCCTCGCATACCTGCGGAGGTCCTGCGATGCTCTGGCGAAAAGATGCTTTCCTGCGCATGAGCATGCAGGATGAACTTTGGCTTGACGCCCTTGGATTTGCCTACGGAGACGACGCTCTTGAGTCTTATAAACTGCATGCCAACGGCGGACGCTTGGGAGTGCTATACGGCTCCGGAATCACAAACCTCGACGCCGGTACGTCCAGCGGCTCCTACAAGCGCAGCCCGGAAAGATTCAGGATCCGCACCCAGGCGATGTATATGACTTGGTACCGCAGCCTCTACCGAAACGGCGCGGACAACGCGTGGTCCCGCTCACTGGCTGCCGCGGCATTCGGACTCAAAATGGCCTGGATATTCACCGGCCTCTGCCTCGCCGCCCCTTTCATTAAGACCAAAGGAAACGTCCATGCTTTCATAAAGGGCCTTTCAGAAGGCCGCAAAGCAGTCCATTCGGAGCCATTCAGGAGCCTGCCGCCCTACGTTCTGAACGCTAAATGAAGATTCTGCATTTCATAACTTCCCTTCGCACCGGAGGAGCCGAGCGCCTTGTATGCGACCTGACACCGCGCCTGCGGGACATGGGCAACGAGGTGGAGGTGCTGCTCATGGACGGAACCAGAACGCCGCTGTTTTCAGAACTGGAAGGACAAGGTATCAGAATATCAGCTCTCTCGGAAGGATGGAAGGCGATGAGAAACCCCATGGCGCTGCCAAAACTCATCGGATTCCTTGGCAGGAACCATTTTGACATAGTGCACACGCACAATACTTCATGCCAGATTCTTGCAGCCGTTGCAGGGATTTTCAACAAGACAAAACTCGTAACTACCGAACACAACACCAGCAACCGCAGACGTACATGGGCCTGGTACCGCCCCATAGACCGCTGGATGTACGGCCGTTACAAGGCCGTAATCTGCGTGGGCGACGAAACCGAGAAGGCTCTGGCTGCCAGCGTACCTTCAGTCAAAGGCAAGACATTCACGGTAAAGAACGGAGTAGTGCTGCGAGACTATTCCACCGTCTCCCCTGCCCGGGAAATCGCAAGTTCCGAAGGTTATACAATTCTTATGGTTTCCGCCTTCAGGCCACAGAAAGACCATGGCACCCTGATTCGGGCCATGAGCCTTCTGCCCCGTAACTACACCCTGTTCCTGGCCGGGGGCGCAGAAACAGATGCTGACCGCAAGTATCTTGAGGGCTGCCGTTCCCTGGTGTCAGAGCTTGGCGTCGACGGCAGGGTCCGCTTCCTTGGTGTCCGGAGCGATGTCCCGGAGCTGCTGAAAGCCGCTGACGTGGTGGTGATGTCAACTCATTTCGAGGGGGTATCCTTATCCATACTCGAAGCCATGTCAATGGGAAAGCCTCTTGTGGCCAGCGACGTGAACGGCGTCCATGACATGGTACAAGGTGCCGGAGTGCTGTTCCCCGAAGGAGATTCGGCTGCACTGGCCTCTGAAATAAGGCACCTTTGCGAAAATCCGGAAGACGCGGCGAAAACCGGTGCCCTGTGCCTTGAACGGGCCAACGACTATGACATTTCTTCCACCGCGGCCGGCTACCTTAAAATATACTCGAGAATAAACAAAACAATAATACAGCAATGAAAAAATTACTTACCCTCGCCATGCTGCTTTCAATGGCACTGGCTGGTCTTTCCTCAAGTTTGGAAGTCCGGGCTTCATCTGCAATCAAGCCACAGTGGATTCGCAAAGGTGAAGAGTTTATGAACAAGAAGCGCAAGAGCTCAAATTACGAATTCAAGGTATTCCATACCTTCGATGCGGATTTTTCCAAGCTGAAGGAAAAGCGCTTCGAGCCCCTCCTTACCTATGTGCGCCAGAAGTACGGAGCCGACCCCATGACCATGCAGCTCGACAGTCTGGCTGCAGGCCCCGGAGAGTCAACCACTTACTGCGTCAGCTTCGGACAGAATCAGGAATCTACTGTATACGCCCGGCTGGTGGACAGCTACTCCTCTTTCGAGGACTACTCCGACAATGAGTATGGATTCGAGTTCTACCAGCTGTTTGCCGTTACCGACAAAAACGCCTTGCCGATATTCGACACCTTTGAAGTCCAGGAGTGCAACAACACCAAAGCGACCCTCCTGTCGCTTATCCCCAGCGCCGGGCAGTTCTACAAGGGGGCAAACGGCCGCGGAGCAGCCATTCTGGGCGGCGAACTGGCCTTCGCCACAGGCATGGCAATCTATCAATACAAGAAGAATGTGGCTTATGACAACGTTGTCAAAGGGATATCCAACGTCGACAGCTGGCAGAGCAAGGTCGACTCCTACAAGGTCTCCCGCAACGCTTGCATAGGGGTCATGGCCGGACTCTACCTCTACGGTCTGCTGGACGCCGCCCTCTCCGAAGGCTCCGCGCGCGTCAAAGTAACCGATCCACAAGGCGGACAGCTCACACTTGGTCCTTCCGCATACGGTATCGGTCTTACCTACAGCTTCTGATAAATTGAACCGCAAGAAGATTATACGCATAACAACGGTTCCGCTGTCCCTGGACATTTTCTGCCGTGGGCTGCTCAAAGAGTTGTCGGAAGAGTACGATGTGCTGGCCGTCTCTTCTCCCGGCCCCCTGCTTGACAAAGTGGCGGAAAGAGAAGGCGTCAGGACCGTGGCCGTTCCGATGGAGCGCCGCCCGTCGCCCGTCAAGGACCTCAAGGCGCTGGCCCGGCTCACCCGCCTGTTCCGCGAAGAGCGCCCCGACATGGTTCATTCAATGACTCCCAAGGCAGGCCTTCTGTCCATGGCGGCGGCCCGGCTGGCGGGGGTTCCGGTGCGCGTCCACACTTTCACCGGACTTGTTTTCCCCAGCTCGAAAGGTCTTAAAAGGCTGGTACTTAAAACTACCGACAGGATCACGGCGTCATGCGCCACCCACGTATTGGCTGAAGGCCAGGGAATCAAGAAAGACATCGAGTCCAATGGAATCACAAGGAAAAGGGTGACTATCCTGGGCCACGGGAACGTTCGGGGCGTCGACATGTCATGGTATGCCCGCAATGCCGCCACGGATGCGGCTGCACAGTCTATAAGGCGCAGATACTCTATAGGCAAGAATGCCTTCACTTTCGCATTCATTGGAAGGCTCGTTCGAGACAAGGGCTTGTGTGAACTTGTAAACGCATTCAGCCGCCTGAGTTCCGAATCCGACGTTCATCTGTTCCTGGTAGGAGAAATGGAGCCGCAGCAGGACCCGCTGCCGGAGGACGTGCTCGCAAAGATTGACTCAAATCCGAACATACATTCCTCGGACGGCTGGCAGGAAGACATCCGCCCCTGGCTGGCTGCATCCGACGCTTTTGTCCTGCCCTCTTACCGGGAGGGCTTCCCGAACACCGTCCTGGAGGCCGGGGCTATGGGCCTCCCCTGCATTGTCACGGACATCAACGGCTCGCGGGAGATAATTACGGATGGCGTAAATGGAATCATCGTGGCCCCGAAAAGCGAGGCCGAGTTATACAAAGCTATGAAATCTTTCGCAAAACACCCGATGGCGGTTGCAAGAATGTCTCTGAAATCCAGGGAAATGGTTGCAGGAAGATTCGAGCAAGGATATGTGCGCAATTGCCTTAAAGAATTCTATCACAGCATATTATAATGGTTAAGCTACTGCTTGCTATAAAACACGCGTTCCCGTGGCTTTGGAACGTTGCTGAATATATAAACGGCCTGATCTTCAGCTTGATTACACGTCGTGTATTTGACCTGGCGGCCGTAATGATCAAGAATGAAGCCCCGGATGGATACCAATTCTCCATGGTAAAGGAAGAAGAGATTCCCTCTCTTTCGTCCTTCCTTACAGCCATTCCCGACGAGAGTCTCAAGTATTTTACTCCGCACTCTTTCAAAGAAAAGGCCCTGCGCAGGCTTTGGCGCAATCCGTCTTTCCTGATGATGAAGGCGACCAAAAAGGAAGACGGCACCATTACCGGATACTTCTTCCTGCGGTGCTTTTTCGTGGGCGTCAGCGTCGCCGGACTGATAGTCGGAGATGAATACCGGAACCACGGCATAGGCACTGCCATGTGGGAGAGCCTGATGCGAATCAGCAAGAAGCTGAAATTCAGGATGTTTGCAACAATATCCAAAGACAACATCCCGTCCCTCAAGTCCTGCGGCAACGTAAACGAGATGGTTGTACGCAAGCGGATGAGAAACGGGTATATGCTCGTCGAGTGCAAAGAAAAACACAAACAATAAATATCATTCAAAATTATGAGAAAAACGATTAAAACTGCCTGGGCTTTGCTAGCGCTCGCCCTGGGATTGTCGGTCGCAGCCCCGTCATGGGCCCAGATTGACGACAAGTACAAAGATTACCGTGAGGTGTACCGCGATACGGTAACCGCCCAGCCCCGGACCGAAATCGTGGCCCAAAAAGACACGTTGATCGATCCCCAGAGGGTCATGTCCAACTCGTTCGGCCGCAACTGGTTCGTTTATGGGACCGTCGGCGCCCACTCTTTCCGCGGCGACTACTCCAGCTGGGGACCTTTCTGGGGCACAGTTACTCCTGATGTGAGCATCGGCTTTGGCAAGTGGTTTATTCCCGGACTCGCACTTAAAGTCGAGGCCATCTATTCCAACTCGCGCGGATACACCGAATTCATGAATGCCAACGAAGGTTACGGCTACGGCGGGCAGATAGGTACTCATGACGGTACACCCTACCGCCGCATGAAAACACCGTGGATCGACCTGGGCGCTCTTGTTAGTCTCAACCTTTCCCGGCTGTTCAATGGTTACGAAGGTTACGGATCGGACCGCATGATGGGCCAGTGGATGGCCAACATAGGTTTCAGCGGCATCCATCACTTCGGTTATAACCACGCATACGGCTCCGACAACGAGTGGGCCGGTCACTTTGAGATCCAGTACAGCCAGTTCTTCAACAAGAACAAGCGCGTGTCCCTGGACATCAAGGCCCGTGACATCCTCTATCAGACCAACCATGACCTGCAGTACGGCCAGCGCGACCGTGCGGCGCACAAATTCGACAACAACCTGGGGCTCGATATAGGCTTCACCTTCTACCTGGGCAACCAGCGCAACAATGGCTGGAGCACCGGAGCCGCCACAATGTACCGCAACGAATACCGCGAGCGCGAGATTCAGGTTGTAAAGGTCAAGGAAGAAGAGGTCATAAAGCCCAAGAATGCCAAGCACGGCATCCTTTCATTCTACGTTTTCTATCCCAACAACTATTCCGGACGAAACGACGCTCCGCTTATTGAGGACGCTCCAGTCAACGCCCTTGACTATCTTGCCGGCGGTATCTTTACCCAGAAGCAGTATGCCAACAACGAAGCGGTGGAAGAGCGCATGAAAGCAAATGCATCCCTGAACGGCCTGCAGGCTGTGGACCTCCCCACCGAGGCTGCCAACCAGGACTTCGCCATCGATTTCGTCCCGCGCGGTTACGAGATGCTCTCCGATCAGCCTATCTCCCTCAGTCTCAAGCCCTCAGACATGAAATCATTCAAGGATAAGGCGGGCTACTTCTACGCTCCTATCTGGGACGGCCTGAACGTATGGCAGTACCGTATCGACGACGCCACCCTGCGCCAGCAGCTGCTCAGCGGACAGAACTACACCGAGACCAACTCCTACGGACTCAACGCCCACAGCGGGCTGGAGCTCATACGCAACAACATGGGAGTTGATGCAAATGACGAGCTGGTAAGCTTTGCCGACGTGTATGCCGCCCTCAAGTCCAATGAAGGATACATTTCACGCTTCACCGACGAGGCCACCGTGGCCCGCGTGCGTCAGATTCTGGACGAGGGAATAGTTCTGCTGATTCAGGTAGAGGGACTCGCCACCAGCCAGGACAACTACTCCGGCAACGACGCCAAGCGCATCGGCACCGAGCGCAACACCGCTCTGTCGCAAAACCGTGCCAACACCGTCATATCATGGCTCAAGCAAGATCCCAGCCTCAAAGATGCTTCGTCGCAGATATATCTCGTGGGCAATATGAACGGAGGTATCCGCACCGTCACCGACAAGAGTACCCGCGGCCTCAACGCCAAGCTTGGCCGCTGCGTGAAGGTAAGGATCCAGTATATGATGCAGTAATTTAGCGCGAACCGCTTCCCCTGTTGCGACGATGCCTCTCCATCATCCGGCGGAGAAGCTCATCGCGCAGGGGTTTATTGTAGTTTTTCGGAATGTCGGATTTGTGGATGCCCTTATAAGTGTCATAGTTCCGGTATATAACGCAGAGCATTATTTACCGTACTGCCTTGAAGCGATAACGGCCCAGAGCTGGCAGAATCTGGAGATAATCCTGATTGATGACGGTTCATCCGATGCTTCCGCAAGGCTGTGCGATCAATTCGCAGCTTCCGATGCCAGGGCCCGAGTTATTCATCAGAAACATAGCGGGTTGTGGGCCGCTCGTAACAGGGGAATGGAAGAATCCACAGGAGTCTATCTATTCTTCCCCGATGCGGACGACTATTTCCACAAGGATATGCTGCGGATGCTGTGCAAGGCAATCAACTTGGGCGGGATCGAATACCCGTTGGCCATTTGCGGCTACAAGAAAACCGAGCGGATGGACGAGGACACTGACAGTCCTGTACGCTCCGCTTTTTCCGTTCTCTCGCAGGACGAGTTGTTTTCGTCCATCTTCGGCCGTGGTAGCAAGGAGATGCAGTGGGACAAGCTATACAGGACATCCTGCATCACCGGAATGAGGTCCCGTGACTATGAGAGGGCCCAGGACCTTGATTTCAATATGCGTCTGTATTCTGTCATCAGCAGCGCAGTATTGGTTGATGCTGATCTTTACTATTGGGTCCAGCATCCTTCCTCGCTTACGAAGCAGGCGGACTCTCTGCAAAAGACTTATGACTGCACAGTCAGAATGGCTTACAGGAATTATATGGAATTGCCGCAGGACAAGCGCAGGAGTATAGGGCATTACCTGCTTCATTTTTTATTCAAGCGGATGCTGCTTTATAAGAATTACGTCATGGACAGCGGCAATAAGGAAGAGGTTTTCTCCCTTTGCCGGAAATATCGGAAGGACACAATTAACGATTATCTTTCTTGCGGGCATTTCGGGCTATACAAGTATTTGGTGGCCTTTCTGAACTACACGCCGCATCTGGCAAGGGTTTTAATCAAGACAAGCGGAAACTGAGTTCTTTGTAATGAAAAAAGTATTGATTCTCATTGACAATCTTTATGGCGGTGGTGCACAGCGGGTAGTCAGTCGTTTGTCCAATGCACTGGCAGGGAGTGTTGATGTGGTCATTATGACTTTTTCTATGGAGAATTCGTACCCGCTGTCCGACAGAATACGCCAATATTGTTTCAAGGAGCCAGATCTGCTCACAGGATACAAAGGAATCCTTGGTACCGTTGTTTATGTTTTCCGGCATTATACTGCATTATGCAGGCAACTCATTGATGTAAAAGAGCGCGAGCATCCGGATACGGTTATCAGTTTCTTGTCGAAGCCGAACTTACTGAATGCCTTGACCCGGACAAGAGGATGCCGGACTGTTATGTCGGAGCGTAATAACCCCAAGAAAAAAGGTGCCAAGTATTATCTGCAGGGATTGTTCTCATATCTGTTGGCGGACAGGATTGTATTTCAATCCAGGGCCGTTATGAAAATGTTTCCTTGGATTGTCCGTCGGAAAGGAGTTGTCGTTCCCAATCCTGTCCGTGCCGATTGTATGGCTGTAGGCGGCAGTCATCGGATCGTAACAATGGGGAGATTGAGGCCCCAGAAGAACCATCAGCTTCTTATCAAGGCCTTTGCGCTGTTTGCGGAAACTCACCCTCAATATTCGCTTTATATTTACGGGAGGGGGTATGAACGTGATGAAGTCGGCTATCCTGCCCTGATTGAACAGTTGTCACTGAGCGGCCGGGTCTTCCTTGAGGGCCATAAAACTGAAGTTCACAAAGAGATAGCGACTGCCGAACAATTTGTACTTTCCTCTAACTTCGAAGGTGAGCCCAATGCCTTGCTGGAAGCGATGATGATGGGTTTGCCTTGTATCTCGACAAGATTCGAAGGCGCGGACGAATTGTTCAAAGACAGCGACGCGTGCCTCCTGACCGATATGGGCAATGAAAAAGAGCTTGCGGAAGCAATGACTCGTATGGCAGACGATGAAGAATGCAGGAGAGGGTATGCGCTTCGCGGGCAAGCTTTTGCCAAGGCTTTTTCTTTGGAAAAAGTAATTCCGCTGTGGCACAAAGCCTTGTTTGAATGAAAATAGAGCGACAAGTATGAACAACGATGAAGTTGCTCAAGTAAAGAATTTAGGACGGTATCAACTGAATTCTTTTGTAATCAGGTGGGAACTCACACGTTTCTGCAATTACTCCTGTGACTTCTGCGTCCAGGGCTCGCACGAGAGTCATCTTAAAGCCTTTCAATCAGAGTCGGGCGAAAGGAGAAAGATGATAGCGGCTTCCATTGCCAGATATATCGAGCGGTTCATTCCTGCCGGCAAGATTGTAGAGATTTCTTTGATAGGCGGAGAGATAACGGCGCTGCCGGATTTCAAAGATAATCTCGCTGAAATTGTCAACTGCAATTTCCGGGGCATAATCATTATTCGCATTACAACTAATTTCTCCCGTCCCTCCCGCTACTTTTCCGATCTGTTTGAATTGTTTCACGGGCGGTCGGACAGGGCTCTTTTCGTGTCTGCAAGTTTTTACAGGCGATATACTGCTCCAGACGCTTTCGGGAAAAAGCTGCGCGCTCTTTTTGAGGAGACGGACAAACCTGTCAAGCGTTATTTCAGATTGAGACAAAGATTGTTATCTTTCATTCCCGGACGCAAGCCGTTCTTCAAGAATTGGCAGAATGTATTCATCTCTGTAGGCTGGCCCATTCTGGATGATGACAGTTACCGGGATTTCCGTCAATTCCAGAAGGACTATGGTAGATATGCCAGGCAGGTATTTCCTATCATAATAAGGAATTATCCTGTAGCTTTGTCGGACAGTATACGAGCGGCATTGAAAACAAACGGAGCTTCCGGCTCACCGGCCGGGAACAGCCTCGAAGTCAAGCTGGCTGATGGACGGAAGATGTATTTCAGCAATATGCCGAATCTTGGGAATCATATATCCGATGCAGGCAAGTTTTGTCCTTACGGATATCTTTGTGATGCCGGCTGCAACAGTATGTCCATCGCTCCTGACGGGAGAGTCTTGCGTTGCCCCACAATCGATGCTCCCGATGATTTTTATCTTGGCAACATAACGGACGATTCTTTCCGTTTGCTGGACAAATCCGCCGTATGCCACTCCGGTCATTGCTCTTGTAATTCATTTAAAACAATCAGAAAGAAGTAAGGATGGATTTGGAAAGTCTGGTAGAGGAAGGATGGCAGTTCCGTAATTTGGGATGCAGCAGTAATACAAAGTTTGCGGACAGTCTGGATAAATTTTTTTTCTATTTCAGATGCGTCAATCCCAGGACGGAGAACTTTTGCCTGTCTGCCACGTTTGAGGTCGCTGACGCATCGCAAGCCGACTTCCAGACTGGATACGGGATAATGGTCGCGGATACCGTCGAGACCCCGGACAAGGGCTCCTGCCACAGAAATTACGCGATGGTGGGGCGCTCACGGACGCTGAACGGGCAGAATTACGGACTTCAGCTTCGGGTAGTAGGCGGTTATACAAATCCCTTGGCTTATGCACGGCGCCGTCAGCGCCGCCTGGACCCTTCGCGGACCTTCAGAATGCAGCCGTCTGAGGATTCTCTGAAAAAGGGCGACCGGCATCATTTACGCTTGATAAAGACAGATGAAGGACTCGAGGCGAGCCTGATTACGGACTCCGGCGTGGAAACAATTCGCTTCCCCGGCTGTGATTTTTTGTTGCGGCAGGATAAGAGTTCCGTTTATGTCGGCTTTGCAGTTGCGGGGAAAATAAAGCTTAATCTTTCCGATATAACGTTTGAAAAGTCGGCGGGAGTACTGAGCCATACGCCCGAAGATGCTATAAGGAACTTTATCCCGGATTATCCTTTCAGCAGGGAAATGTTGAAAGACCCGGACCGGAAGGGGATTGCGAAGCTTTCCGGACAGAAGTTGGTCGTGTCGGCAACTGGGGACTCATTGACCCTTGACGCCGCTATCCGGATGGCCGGTCCCGGGTGTGAGATTGTCCTTAAGGACGGAATCTATACTGCCCGTGAGGCTTATTACGTACCCAAATCATATTCGGGCACTAAGAGAAAGCCGGTTATCCTTAGGGCCGAACATCCCGGGAAGGCTGTCTTGGACGGATCTGCAATCAGTGTGAAATTACCGGCAATGACGCTGCGCGCGGACTGGTGGGTCATAGAAGGATTGATTTTTAGGGGAGCCCCCTCATCAGGATTGTTCATATGCGGTTCACACAACAGGGTGAATAATTGCGATGCTTGCTGGAACGGCGATACGGGAATACTGCTGTGCGCGTTCCCGGGCGTATCCCGAAAAGAGTGGCCGAACAATAATCTCATTGAATCGTGTTCTTCCTACTGCAATTGCGATACAGTGCGATGCAATGCCGATGGTTTTGGCGCCAAGCTTTCTGTAGGGTGGAGGAACGTGTTCCGCTCCTGCAGGGCCTTCAACAACATTGACGACGGCTTTGATCTTTATACGAAACAGCCCCTGGGGCCTATCGGACCGGTAATCTTTATTAATTGCGAGGCTTTTTCAAACGGCTGGTTGCCGGATGAACCGATGCCGGGCAGGCCGGCTAGGTGCGGCTGCGGATTTAAACTTGGAGGAGAGGATGTTCCGGTCAGTCATATTCTGATTGCCTGTTCGGCGCATAACAATGCCCGGATCGGTTTCCACCGGAATACGAACCCCTTGAGTTTACTGTTCGGCTGTAAGGAATGGGGCAACGGACCTGCTTGACAAGGAACCGGAATGAAGACAAAAGTAGTATATATCGTCACGCTGAGAGACGGCGGACTGCGCTTCTTTGAGATGTTCCATCTGTCGGTGGAATCATTGAGGTTGCATCAGCCCGACGCCCGGATAGAGCTGATAATCGATAACGTGAGCTATGCAAGCCTCTGCGAGACAGGCCAGACTGTGCCCAAAGGTGTAAAATTGATAAACGTTGATGTCCCTCAGGAATGGGAAAAACAAAAATCCCGATATCTGAAAACCAAATTACGGACTCTGACCGGCGGCGATTATCTGTATCTTGACGTAGATACGTTGATTTCGGGAAATTTGGAAAAGCTTGATTATACGGACGCGGATTTGGCCGCAGTCCCTGACGGAAACGGGCCTGCAGGACTATGGAATGAAAGTGAGGCTGAATTGTGCGTCCGTGCAGGGATTCCCTCTCCGATGGGGAAACCCTATTTCAATTCAGGAGTTATGTTCGTAAGGGATGTCCAGTCATCGTATGTCTTTTATGAACAGTGGCATATGCTCTGGAAAGCTATGGCCGGCAAGGGGATTGGCAGGGATCAGATGGCACTGCTTGAGGCTAATGAAAGGCTGGGGCGTCCCGTCAGGGAATTGGC
This sequence comes from uncultured Bacteroidales bacterium, assembly GCA_946405435.1. Classification (GTDB taxonomy): domain Bacteria; phylum Bacteroidota; class Bacteroidia; order Bacteroidales; family UBA932; genus Cryptobacteroides. The sequence goes on along the minus strand of CAMJHF010000008.1, from coordinate 18,224 downwards.
CGCCGAGTGGAATTGCCAGATATGTTGTTCTGCAGCAATTCATTACTTCCGGAATGCCAGAATCATTCATTACTATTCAGACATCAGTTGTTTTCCGGATCGCTTCGTGACGCCTCATTTCATAAACGGATGCCCGGATAATACTGCATTGGCATTGGCGGCCGACCCCATCAAGAGCGGTTTTCGCTTCTATTATACAAAGCACAGGCGTTTTTCAAGATTTGTGAGCGAGTTTTTGTATATATTCCGGAATAATCAGCGCATATTCCGCTATATCAAGTCTTTACCTGGAAAAATAGAAAGGTTGAGGAAATGACTGGAGAGCCAGAACTTGTCAGCGTCATAGTCCCGGTATACAACGTAGAGGATTATTTGCCAGAGTGCCTTCATTCCATCGGGGAGCAGAGTTATCGTAATCTGGAGATTATCCTGGTTGATGACGGATCCACGGACGGTTCCGCCGGCTTGTGTGATGCATACGCAGAATGCGACGCGCGGACCAAGGTCATTCATCAAAGTAACCAGGGACTATGGGCGGCCAGAAACGCAGGGCAGGATGCTGCATCAGGAACATACCTGTTCTTCCCTGATGCTGACGACTGTTTTCACAAAGATACTATCCGTCTTCTTGTCGAAGCAATCCATTTGAATGGAAAGTCATATCCTTTAGCAATCTGCCTTGGCTTGAAATTTTGGAAAGCGGATGAGATAATCAGACCGGAAGCAAAACCTGTGTTTCGTGAGATTCCAGCCGCACAGTTGCTTGAAGGAGTTCTGTCCTCTTCTGACTTCCCTGGTCTGTTTCCTCAGAACCAGTGGAATAAACTGTATAGGGCATCGGAAGTGAACGGATTACGCTCCAGAAACTACGCCAGGGGGCAAGACCGCGATTATCAGATGCGGCTTTATACTATGATAGAATCTGCAGTCTTGGTTGAAGCGCCGCTTTATTACTGGCGGCAAAGGTGCGGCAGTCTGTCTTCTACTGGCGATTCTGCATTCCTGCAGTACAAAAGCAATGTGGAGATGACATTTGCAAACTATAAGGCCCTGTCTGAGGAACAGATGAATTACAGACACTTATTCCTGCATTATTTGTTCCGGAGAATGGTCTTCTATAAAAATTGTGCTTGGCGTACATGCCGGCAAAAAGAGGTTTTTGATGCTTGCCGCGTGTATGAACGCGAGACGCTCCGGGACTATATTACCTGCAGGAACGTCGGCCTCTTTTCAAAGATGGCTGTTTTGCTGTTTCTCCATTGTCCGCCTTTGACCAGGATGTGGACGGTTTTATCACACAATACAGCTTAATACAGAACTGAAGATGGGGCGATATTTTGCGCCCGACGAGCGTTTCGAGCGGCTCGACCGTGGCCTTGTAGCGATGAAAACCGCGGGCGGAGTATTTCTTTCCTGGCGTATCTTCGATTGGGAGGATCCCGTGTTCGGGACCGCAAAAGAGCCTTTGACATTCATGGTGGTCCGTGACGGGAAGCAGATTGCTGAACTGAGCGGGAAGACAAACTACCTAGATCAGGACGGGGCTATGGACTCCGAGTATGCGGTAATGACTACGGACGGCGGCGAATCAAAGCCCGTCCGTCCCTTCCCTTCCGGCAAGAATTGGTTCGACATACCATTGGCCAGGCCTGCGGACAGTCCTTACGGGCCGTACACGATCAGCGATGTGTCCGTCGGGGATCTCGACGGGGACGGAGAATATGAATTTGTGGTCAAATGGGATAGTGCCGGCAAGGACAACAGCATTCCCGGAAAGACCGGGAATGTACTGCTGGACGCTTATAAACTTGACGGTACATGTCTCTGGGAACACCCTGTGGACCTCGGAGTGAATATCCGTGCCGGAGCCCATTACACTCAGGTCCTGGTCTATGATTTCGACCAGGACGGAAAGAGTGAGATTATCCTGAAAACCGCTCCTGGATCGAAAGATGGCAAGGGGCGGTTCGTTAATATGGCAAGCGGTGTTCCCGCGATCAGACAAACCGATAATGCCAAAGATTACAGGGATTCCCTGGGAATGGTTCTGGATGGCGACGAGTTCCTGACCGTATTCCGAGGCGGGGACGGAGCGGCTTTGGATACAATTTATTATCCCAACCAGCGGATAGATTCCAGAATCTGGGGGGATGATGATGGCAACAGGTCGGAGAGATATACCGCCGCCGTCGCGTGGCTGGACGGGAAAAGGCCTTATGCCTTTCTTATGCGCGGTTATTATTGGGGAAGAAAAATCCGGATGAGGGGACGGCAATGCGCATGTGCCGTTACTTTTGACGGAACTCGACTGAAGTGCCGCAATAGTTTCGACACATTTGACTTACGGGATTATAAGGAACGTAGTTCTTCTTCCAGTTTCACGTCCAAAGGCAGATACAAAGGCGTGAAGGGCTATCATTGGGGGAATTATAAGTACATTGGCGAGGGTAACCACAATTGCGCAGTGGCCGACGTTGACCGGGATGGAAGAGAAGAAATTATCACTGGGGCCCTTTGTTACAAGCTGAGCAGATGGAAACGGCTGAGAGTTAAATGGTGCACTTTTAGAGGCCACGGAGACGCCTTGCATATCGGAGCATATCGTCCGCATCACCGAGGCTACGATTTATTTACGGTTCACGAATGCGGAAGCAAGCATCCATTCTGTGAGTCTTTTAAAATGGACTTCGGTTTTTCCGTTCTGGACGCCCGCACTGGCCGGATGCTTTTCCATCAAGCATCTCCGGGCGACATGGGCAGGGGGATGATGGCTGACGTGGGGGCCGGGGGTTGGTATCAATTCTGGGGAATCTCTGAAGTTGAAGGAAGTGACGAGCGTGTGATGGTCGGGCCTTTCGCCAGAACGGACGATGGGTTCGAGCCAATTGATATTCCAAATGTTTCAACCAACTTCAGAATATTCTGGGACGGAGACTTGTACGACGAGTTGCTCGACGGTGAGTGTGGCGGCCCTCTGGATGTGACATCCTGGAACGGAGAGATGATGGAAAGTATTTTCAGGACTGAGGGTTGCGTGTCAATCAACGGGACCAAAGCCGTTCCATGCCTGCAGGCAGATATCCTAGGAGACTGGAGGGAGGAGATCATCATGGCGCGGGAGGACAACAATGCCCTCCGGGTATTCGTTTCCGACATTCCCACGAAATATTCATTCAAAACACTTATGCACGACCCGGTTTACAGGGCAGGAGTTGCCGCGGAGCCGTCGGCATACAATCAGCCACCGCATATAGGATTCTGTTTGAGGGAATCGTTATGATTTATTATTTCGACATACATAGGACCAGTGTATTCAAGCCGATGTTCGAGAAGAGCGGAGTAATACACCGCAACCAATTCAGGAGTCCGTTCATGTTGCGTGCGATGTCTTTCCCGGGTTTTTACCGCCTGCCTTCCTCACTGTTCTACTCCACACCCAAGTTCACGAAAGGGGATGACAAAATAATTATATTCGATACTTATTCTAAGCCGAGGCTGGTTGACTGGCTTTGCAAGAAATGGCCGGACAAACGAATCATCTTCTGGTATTGGAATCCGGTCAACGGCTCAGGGCTCAGGGAACGGGTTCCGAAGAGGGTGGAGTTCTGGTCCTATTCCAAGGAAGATTGCAAGAAATTTGGTTTTCGGTACAACACCCAGTTCTTTTTCGACTGTCTTTCCGCAAAGGCAGAGTTGTGCCGGACAAGAAAGGCGCGCAATTCAGTTCCGAAGGCACTGTTCATCGGGCGTGAGAAGGGGCGTGCCGGGGATTTGAATACACTTGCAATGCAACTCAGGGAAGCCGGTGTGGAGCCGGACTTTCGGATTGTGCGGCGCCCGGAAGGCCGTTATGTCAGCATCCGTGAAAAACTGATGCCTTATTCTGAGGTCGTCGACATGGCTATGGGTGCGGACATACTTGTGGATTACAGCCTGAACCCAGCCAGCGGCTTGTCCCTCAGGCCGATGGAGGCATTGTTCTTCGGGAAGAAACTGATTACTAACAACAGCGAAATTCTTTCTGCTGATTTTTATTCGCCGTCGAATATTTATGTGCTCGGGCATGACAATCGGACGCTGAGGGAGTTTGTGGAGTGCCCGGGAACCGAGGTATTGCCTGAAGTCAGGGACGGCTATCTGCTTTCCAACTGGCTCAAACGTTTTGATGAGTCATTATGACGGGGCAGGGTTTTGAAGTGGGCTTTAAGCAAATTCTTGCAAAGGAATCGCTGGCAGAAAAGTACCGGAACGTTCTTCGGCGGCAACGTCGAGCACAGGAACGGCAGAAGTACCCGTTCGTGGTCCTTGTATGGAATTATCTGGCTTGTCGGGCAGGAAGGCTTTTCAAGTCTTCGTTGGCCGGAACCGGGCCCGGTACCGGCTTCTCCGGCTCGCGGCCGGAAGGTTTTCTGGCGCTCGATTCGCACAGTGCGGCCGAACGGAAGGAACTGTATGTCCGGGATGAACGGATTGCGGTTTACACTGCATTTTTCGGCCCTTATGACCAGCTGCGGGAGCCGCTGCTTCAGCCGGACAATATCGATTATTACATCTTGACAGACCAGCCTGTTCCGGAAGAGAGCTTGTGGAAGCAACTTCCCCTTCAAATTCTGCCGGAAGAAGTTGCATCCGATCCGGTCCTTGCCAACCGCTGGTGCAAGATGCATCCGCACCGGCTGTTCCCTGAATATGCTTTCAGCGTGTATGTTGACGCGAACATCTGGGTGCTGTCGGATCTGACGCCTCTTACAGCCGGCCTGGATCACTTCCCGACGGCGATGTTCCTGCATAAGAAGCGGAACTGTGTATACGAGGAGATTGCGGCCGTAATCGGGCAGGGAAAAGGGACTCCGGAGTCGTTGCGCGCCCATGAGAAGTTGCTCCGCTCACACGGAGTACCTGAACATTGGGGACTGCTGGAGGCAAGCGTAATTGCCAGGCGACACATGGATCCGGCGTGCGTAGAATTGATGGAGGCATGGTGGGAATCCTTCTTCGCGAATTCTCGCAGAGACCAGATTTCGCTGATTGACTGCTTGTGGCTCATGGGAATACCGCCCCGCACAATCGGGGTCCTGGGCGATAATCTCCAGCGCTGTGACATGTTCCTGCAGATGCATCATACGACAGATGGAGCCGATGAACCCCGGAACATGGATGATTTACTGGCCGTGATCAAAGGGAAATAAAGAGTTGTCGGAATGAGTTTCACTTCACTTGTCTTTCCTGCTTTTCTAGCGATTGCTTTTTGCCTCTACTGGTTCGTTTTCGGGCGCAACTATCGTTGGCAGAACGTATTCGTAGTCCTGGCTTCATATATTTTCTATGGCTGGTGGGACTGGCGGTTCCTTGGTTTGATCGCGTTCACCTCGATATGCAGCTGGTCGTGCGGCATCCTGATCGGGAGATTCCGAAATGCTCCCCGGAAAGCCCGGGCAGTCAGCGTTGCCAATATCATCATCAACCTGGGCATCCTCGCCATTTTCAAGTATTATGACTTTTTCGCCCAGTCATTTGCCGACCTGTTCCTTGGCGGGCGTTCCGAGGGGCTCCTCCTTAACCTGATCCTTCCTGTCGGCATCAGTTTCTATACTTTCCAGGCCTTGAGCTATTCCATTGACGTTTACAGGGGCAGAATCGAGCCGGTACGGGACGTCGTGCAGTTCTTCGCCTATGTGAGCTTCTTCCCGCAACTGGTGGCGGGGCCCATCGAACGTGCTGCGAATCTGCTTCCGCAGTTCGGACGTCCAAGGACCTTCGAGTACTCCCTTGCCGTGGACGGCCTTCGGCAAATACTCTGGGGCTATTTCAAGAAAATTGTCGTCGCTGATACCTGCGCAGTCTATGTCGATGATGTTTTCGCCCATACCCAGAGTTTCTCCGGGATGGAGCTGATTGCCGGCGCCTTTTTCTTCGCGTTTCAGATTTACGGGGATTTCTCCGGTTATTCCGATATAGCCATCGGCACTGCAAAACTCTTCGGCATCCGGCTGACACAGAACTTCCGGACGCCCTATTTCAGCAGGAGTATTGCCGAGTTCTGGCGTCGCTGGCATATATCCCTGATGACCTGGTTCCGGGATTATTTGTATATCCCGCTGGGCGGAAGCCGGGGTTCCAAGTTAAAAGTCATCCGCAATACCTTCATCGTTTTTCTGCTGAGCGGACTCTGGCACGGCGCTAACTGGACCTACGTGGCCTGGGGTGCCTACAATGCCCTGTTGTTCATCCCGCTGATCTTGAGCGGCAATACGCGGAAGTTCCGGGACGACATCTCCCCAAGGCGTCTGCTGCCATCCTGGAAAGACTGCCTCCGGATAATGCTTACATTCTTTATGGTAATGCTGGGCTGGATTCTGTTCCGCTCGGACACTCTTGCCGATGCGGCCGCTTATTTCCTCAAAATGTGGCAATGGGGTCCGGGAACCGGCCTCGACTTCCTGCTTTCGGGGACATTCTTGTACCGGTTTTTCTGGATTGCGGTTTTGGCAATCGTGGAATGGCTAAGCAGTTCCGGCAGCCACGTGCTGTCGTTGGACGCAATCCACTCCCGATTGGCGCGCTATGCCGTCTATGTCGCCCTCGTTGCGCTGATAATCCTTTTCTCCGACAACTCGTCTCCAAATTTTATTTACTTCCAGTTCTGAGCGATGCGTCTGTTCTTGAAGCATTCCTGTTTGTTCCTGCTTTTGCTGGCGGTACTACTTTCGCTTTTTGATTTTTTGTTCTCCAAATGGGTGCAGAATTCGTCGCGTCCCTGCATAGAGAGTTGGCACGATTTGATGTACAGGCAGATTGACGCGGACCTTGTCATCGTAGGTAGTTCCCGTGCGAAAAATCACATCGACCCGGAAATTCTGGACACAGTCTTGCATACAAATGCCTATAATCTTGGGATGAGCGGGACCAAGTTCGACTTGCAGGCGGCACAATACGATCTGTACCGCTCTCACAATAAGAAACCGAATGTAATCCTCTTTTGTATTGATGTGTTCTCCTTGCTTCCGACAAAGAGAGTTGTCATGCGGGAACAGTATTTTCCTTTTTTCTGGGATCGGAGATTCAGGGATAGAATCTTTCCGCTTATACATTTCACGCCCTCCGAGAGATTCATCCCTCTGTACCGCTATTATTCCAACGATTTGCTCGGCATTATTAAGATTTATCCCAAATCCTTGCGGAAGGGCTTTTTGGCAATTGACCAGCAATGGAATTCTCCCGAAATCAACTCCGTACCGTTTGAAAAAGAAGAACACTTACAGGCCATGTTCGAGCAGTTTGTTGACAACGCGGTAAAAGAAGGGGTAAGACTGGTTTTTGTCCTGCCTCCGATGTATTACGAAAAGGCCAGGCGTATCCGGGCGCTGGACGAGATGCTGGATTACTACACGGCTATCTGCAAAAAAGACAGTATTCCGCTCTTGAACTATTACTTTTCCGATATTTCCAAAGACAGCACCAATTTTGTGGATCCTAATCACCTCAACCGGAAGGGGGCTGAAGTCTTCTCGAAAGTCCTCGCCAGCGATCTGCAGGAATGGATGGAACTGCCGCAACGCCAGTAAAGCACAGGGCGATGAAAAAGAAGAAGAGCATTATAATATTCACCCAGCATTTGACTCATGGAGGCGCCCAGCGCGTAGCCGCAAGGCTGGCCAACGCCCTGTCGGAGAAGTATGTTGTATTCTTCCTGACCTTATTGAAGGAGAAAGACTATCCTTTATCCGACAAGGTAAAGCTTTTACCCTGGCGGGTACCCTACATTTTGCAGAAACAGCCTTTTGGCCGGTATTCTCATAGACTTGCCACAATCTATGCTTTCTTCTATATCTTCTTGCTCAGGACATTAAAAAACACCGTTGCCACAATAAGCTTCCTCCGCGAAGCGGACCGATGGAGCATAAGGACCCCAGGCAAAGGGAAAAAGATTGTATCGGAAAGAAACAATCCTTCCGGCAAAGAGCCGGGGTACTTTGCTGAGGCCTGTTGGATATATGACAGGGCCGACACCGTGGTCTTCCAGTCTGAAACAGTTAAAAACATGTTTCCCGAGTCGATAAAAAAGAAAGGCGTCGTCATCCCGAACCCTATTGAGGTTCCGTTGATGGCAAGTTCGCCCGGACATGGAAAGATTGTAAGCGTTGGGCGCCTGCATCCCCAGAAGAATCACGCCTTGCTTATCAGGGCGTTTGCCCTTTTTATCACCGACCATCCCGACTATTCCCTGCATATTTATGGAGACGGGGAGATGAGGGAGGAAACCGAAAGGCTCATAACCAGTTTGTCGCTGGACGGACGCGTGTTTCTTGAAGGGTTTTTGCGCGATGTGCATTCGGCCATTCGCGATGCCGAGTTCTTTGTGATGAGCTCCGACTACGAGGGGATGCCGAATGCCCTTCTGGAGGCAATGATGATGGGTATTCCATGTATTTCAACGGGGTTTCAGGGTGCGGAAGAGTTTTTCGGCCAAAGCGGTTCTTGCCTTCTCACACCCGTCGGAGATGAATTATCGCTCTGCGATGCAATGCAGGAGCTTGCTGATGATGAAAAGAAACGCAAAGAACTCGCTTCAAAAGGTGCAGAATTCGCCAAGAAATATTCACCGGAAAACATCATTCCGCTATGGGAGAGTCTTTTGAATTGAACCTGCCGGATGAATGGACCAAAGCCATTCCCGCCATCGTATAATAGAATGCTCGGTATATGCCGCAGTCCCGTAAAAAATACTCAATACTTAATGGCGATGGCTTTCCTCCCGCTTGTCTATATAAAACGCAGTATCCGCGGTACGTCGCAATAGTCGGAGGAATTCCATTTGTCAGGCTTTAAAGGTAACTGGAACCGTCTGATGAAAGCCAAGATCGTATATGTGCTAAGCAGCTGTGATGAGGATTGTTATTTTGAACAGCTTCTCCTCTCACTGACGTCGCTGGGTTTTAATAATCCCGGCTGCGACGTTGTAATCCTGACAGACAGCAGTACGTACCGTCGTCTGCAGGCACAAGAAGACAAGCTGCCTGTGAAGGTGCTCATAAAGAAAATCGACATTCCCGGCGGCGGCAAAGGAGGATTCTATAACTCAAGGTGGATTAAAACCAGAATACGAGAGTTTATTGACGGTAACTTCCTGTATCTCGATACTGATACGCTCGTGGCAAAGCCGTTGTCTGATATAGACCATGTGGATGCAGACATTGCGGCGGTGATCGACGGAAACGGACAATCGTTGTTCGTGGACAGGGGCGAGCGTCGGAAACTCGATGCCGCGGGGCTCCATGATATAGTTGATGGCCCATACTACAACGGGGGTGTGTTTTACGTAAGGGATACTCCGGCCGCACATGCTTTCTTTTCCCTGTGGCACTCCAACTGGCTGAAGATGGTAAATGAAGGCGTACCGCCGTTTGACCAGGCATCACTCTTCAAAACGAACCTCGAAATGGGATTAATGATTCATGAACTCCCGTGCGAGTGGAATGTACAGACATGCTATGATGCAGCAGTCCATTATTTCAAGAAAGGAATAATCATCCACAGCTACTCGAGCATGCATACATACGATGAAAGCATAATTAAAAAGCATGTAAAAGAGAATGGAGGCCGTCTCGATGGATTTGCCCTTGAAATAGCCGCAAATCCTAATAAATATGGGATAGGCATATATAGAAAGAAGTCATTTAAAGGATTCCTGCTGTATCCCTACTCTGATCTTCTGCACTTTCTAAAACGGTATCCGCGGCTTTATCTTGCAGTCAGTCACCACGTAGATGACTTTGCATCTGCGTGTGCAGAATTGTTTTCCCGATGCCGAAAGTAAGCGTTATCATTGCTATTTACAACTAATAACATATTATGAAACAAATACTTGTAGCCGGAGGCGCCGGATTTATCGGATCCCACTTATGCGAACGACTGTTGGACGAGGGCAACTCGGTTGTCTGCATCGACAATTTTTACAGCGGCAGAAGAGAGAATGTGGTCCACCTGTTGAAGAATCCCAACTTCGAGCTTATCCGCCATGACGTAACGCAACCGTACAGGGCGGAAATTGACGAAATCTATAATCTTGCGTGTCCGGCTTCGCCCGTATATTATCAAACGGACCCGATTCAAACCACCAAGACGTCCGTCTTCGGGACTTTTCATCTGCTCGGTCTGGCAAAAAGGACAAAGGCCAAAATACTCCTGGCTTCCACCTCCGAAGTATATGGCGACCCGGCCATTCACCCCCAGACTGAGTCATATTGGGGCAATGTAAATCCGATCGGGATACGTTCATGCTATGATGAAGGCAAGCGTGTTGCAGAGTCTTTGTGCTTCGATTACCACAGAATCCATGGCGTAAGGATAAAAGTAGTAAGGATTTTCAATACCTATGGCCCAAGAATGGCGGAAAATGACGGCCGGGTAGTTTCAAATTTCGTGGTTCAAGCCCTGAAAGGAGAGGATATCACCATTTATGGAGACGGATCTCAAACCCGTTCCTTCCAATATGTTTCGGACCTTATTGAAGGCTTGCTGAGAATGATGGCGACCGATGATTCTTTTACCGGTCCTGTCAATATCGGAAATCCAGGAGAGTTCTCCATGCTGGAGCTGGCGAAAAAAGTAATCGAGAAAACCGGCAGCCGGAGCCGTATCGTCTTCAAGCCCCTCCCTTCCGACGACCCAAAAATGCGAAGGCCCGATATTACTCTCGCATGCAGCAAACTGGGCTGGGCCCCTACTGTATCTCTGGACGATGGTCTGGACCAGGTTATCAAGTATTTCAGAGGGAGGTTGTAAACACATGTCAAAGACACTTGTAATCATTGTAACCTACAATGCTATGAAGTGGGCGGACCGGTGTCTTGGCAGCGCTCTGGCATCAGTGACGGCTTCGGATGTATTCGTGGTTGACAACGCATCCATCGATGGTACGGCCGATTATATTGAAGAGCATTTCCCAGGCGTGATTCTGCGCCGTATGGAGCATAACATAGGCTTCGGCCAGGCAAACAACATAGGCCTGCGTTATGCCCTGGCCAAAGGGTATGAGTATGTCTATCTTCTGAACCAGGACGCCTGGATAGAACCGGACACTATCGGCAAGCTTGTGGCCGTGAGTTCCCACAATCCTGATTATGGGGTACTTAGCCCCTTCCAGATGAGTGCGGACGGCCGGCATATCGACAAAGCCTTCACGTACAACGTATGCTCATGGCACTCAAATCGGGAATTGTTTGAAGACATGTATGCGGGGAGGCTGGCCGAGGCATACACTGTAACCAATGTCATGGCCGCCCACTGGCTCATGACACGGCGGTGCATTGAAAAAGTCGGAGGTTTTTCTCCGACTTTTTTTCAGTATGGCGAAGACGATAACTATGTAGACCGCGTCCGTTTCCATGGACTGCAGGCCGGAATAGTGCCCGGAGCCACTGCCGTCCATGACAGGGCGGAACGGGTCCGTTCCAAGAAAGAAATGATTCAACTCCTGGCAATTCAACACTCAAGGGCCATCAGCGCTCCGGGAAGCAAAGGTCCGACAGTGTGGTTATCGGCCTTCTTCAACTTGTTTATCAAGGCTCCTTGGCTGTATCACTCACTTTATCCACAGAAACTATTTCTCGAAATGGCCGGCCGCACCGGTACGATACTCCGGAACAGGAAATTGAGCACCGCTGAAGGCCCCGCGTTTCTTTGAACTTCGGAGACTTCAGTTTGGCGGTTTCGAAGATAATGACGAACTTTGCGGCCTTCAAAAAACATCGGAGATGTATGATTTATTCTTTTCATCAGGAACCGGCCATTCGCTGATGATGTTGTGTTTCGTTATAGGAATCGGCCTCATATTTTCGAAAATACGAATCAAGGGAGCCTCCCTGGGAGCCATCTGGGTGCTGTTCGTGGGTATTCTCTTCGGCGCCCTCGGAGTCAAGGCGGACGCGCTTTTCCTCCATTTCCTCAAAGAATTCGGCCTTGTGCTGTTCGTGTTCACGGTAGGTTTCCAGGTCGGCCCGGGCTTCTTCTCCTCTTTCCGCAAAGAGGGCCTCAAATTCAACCTGATGACACTGATGCTTATCTCCCTCGTGGTGATAACTACGCTCGTGCTGTGGAACATAACCGGCAAGCCCCTTCCCGAGATGGTAGGCACGATGTCCGGGGCGGTGACAAATGCTCCCGGCATGGGCACCGCCCAGCAAACCTGGTACGACGCAGCCTACGGAACCCTGCTTGCCGAGGTTGACGACCCCGACACCGCATCGGCTATAGCAAACAACTTTGCCATAGCCTATCCCGTGGGCCTGCTTGCTGCAGTGCTGGCAATGCTGCTGCTCAAAGCCGTCTTCCGGGTAGACCTCAAGAAAGAAGCCTCAGCTATCCAGGACACTGCGGAGCAGGGCAACGCACCGCTTTCCATGCGCTTCGAGGTCGTTAATCCGGCGATCGCGGGAAAACATCTTTCCGAAATCCTGGACCGTTTCCCTGGCAAATACACGGTGACCGGAGTAACGCGGGGCCAGGACAGTTTTTCAGTCGCAGACAACCCCGTCCTTGCAGCGGGAGACTGCGTCAGCATAGACCTGATGAGGTCGGAACGCCGGATGCTGGGCATATGCTTCGGCAAGGAGATCAACGAGCAGAAAAGCATTTCTTCACGCAAGATCCTGGTCACCAACACTTCCCTTTCCGGCAAGAAGATCAAGGACCTCAACCTCGACACCGAGTACGGCATATCCGTGGTGCGGATACTCCGCTCAGGAGTCGAACTGGTGGCGATCGGTGATATGTACATCCAGATAGGCGACGGCCTGAGGGTGGTGGGCGACGAAGAAGGCATCCGCAAGTTCGCCGATGCCGCCGGCAACAATAGCTCCGAGCTGGACAAGCCGAACCTCGCCCCGGTATTCATCGGACTTGGACTCGGACTCATACTGGGTGCCGTGCCTCTGCGATTCCCCGGAATGAGCCATGCCATTCATTTCGGTCTGGCCGCAGGCCCTCTCATCATAGGAATAATAATAGGTCACTTCGGCCCCCGATGGAAGTTCTCGACCTATACCAGCACCAGCGCCCTCCGTATCGTAAGGGAAATCGGCCTGTGCATCTTCCTGGCCACAGTGGGTCTGGGCGCCGGCAGCGCTTTCCCCGGGACTTTCGTTTCCGGTGGATGGAACATCATGCTCTACAGCGCTCTCATAGCCTTCGTGCCCATGCTGCTAACAGGAATCTTCGCCAGGCTGGTCCTCAAGCAGAACTTCTACAACATCTGCGGCCTGCTGTCGGGAGCCACGACAAATCCTTTCGCCCTGGACTTCTCCCGTCAAGCATTCGGCAACCAGGCGCCGTCGATAGCCTATTCGGCGGTCTACCCCTTCGCCCTGTTCCTGCAGGTTCTTTCGGCGCAGCTGCTGATCCTGCTGGCGGTCTAGATCCTGCAAGGCATGCCGTTGTTCGCCCGGATATGCAGCGCCCAGAGCATGGAGCAGGCCGTGAGGGAAGCGGGAATCATTCCGTTCTTCCCTTGCGCCATACCGGGATACTCCATCCAGGAGCTCACCATGCAGGGATATTGGTTCGGCGATGAAGAAGGCACGCTTGGCCCGTGGGACTGGAAGATAGAGTGCGTCAGGGCCGGCGATATAGCTTACGGCAAATTCCTCTGCGGCGGCAAGGCGGCCTTTGCCACCATCCGCTGGTACAGGGAACTGATGAACATAAGGAGGGCGGCACACGAGCCCGATGCCGCCGGGCTCAAAATCCTTGACCTTGCCGCCAGACAGGGGGCCGTTTCCATAAAGGAGGTCCGCACCCTGCTCGATGTCAAGAAAGGCGCCGCCGACGCAGCCATGGGCAAGCTCATGCACCAGTGCCGCATGGTCACCGGAGACATCTCCCGGGTGTACGGCGGGCCGAACCTCAGCTACAAAGGCTGGCAACGGGCGTCCTTCTGCACGCCTGAATCCCTGTTCGAAACCGATGCGGCATTCGCCGACTTTCCCGGGTTCCCCGGATTCTCCGACGCAGGCAGCGGCCTCACGCTCCACACCGGCCACACTCCCGAGGAATCCCTCGATCTGCTTATCAGCCACATTGCCGGCCTGTTCCCGAGCGCGAGCCGCACCCAGATATTGAAGGTCCTCCGATAAGTCCCCAGGAGCTAAAGGCCCAGTAAGCCGCCGGGGCACAGGACTCCGTTGGAATATTGTAAACAATTGTATAACTTTGACTTTTGAAGTGTGTTGCACTTCAAATAATCAGAATACACCCTTACTACTTAATAACACTCTACCAGCTCATGAAGAAACTATTCCTAAGTATTCTCATTGCCATCTGCCCTATGATGGCATTCAGCCAGCCCGGAACCAATGCTGTAGAGCCCGATTACTACGACAGGAGCAGCCTGTCCATAATCGTCGTAAACCGCGGGGACAAATGGGACGGCGAAATCAACAATTTCCTCTCGGGGCTTGAAATCAGCGAAAAATTTGACATCAACGATATTCCCATCAAGAAGTTCAGCGTCAACAATCCCAACCGTTCCGATCCAATCGGCCAGGAGATGGCAAACTCCCTGGTGGAAGAGAGCGGTGTCATGAAACAAGTTCTGGCATACATCTTCAACCGCCAGCCGGACGGTTCCATGGATGCTTCCCGCATCGTGGACAGGGGCTTGTACAATGCCAAGGACCAGGACATCCTCAACGCCGCAGCTGCAAAGATCCATGACCAGCGTCTTGCATGGGGAGAGAAACTGGTCGACAACAGCTATATACTCGTCCTGGACTTTTGGAACCTGAGCAAAGACCATAGTCAAAACGCCGGTGACCATTATTATGCATGGATTGACGCTTACGCCTACAAGATTGACTTCGACGGGCAGAAGCTGGATGAGTTCTACCGCAACGCCTGGGCTGATCCCGACTCGTCTCCAAGCCAGAAAGCCGCAGCCAGGAAATGGTTTGACAATCTCCACGTAGGCTTCACCCCGGTCGCCTCGGTAATGGAGACAAACTCCGGCAGGGAGTCCGCAATGGCTGCAATAGCCTCCATCATTACTCTGAAAGGCAATACGAACCTCACCATGAACGGAGCCATGAATGAAGCGTACACCAATATAATGTACAGCCTGGAGAAAAAGATTCCGCAGTGGAACGTGGCCGTTCCCGTCATCTCAACCAACCCCATCAGGGCCAAGATCGGCGACAAGGAGGGAATAAGGAACGGACAGCGCTATCGTGCCTACAGCTATGCCGAAGACAAGGACGGCAAACTGGTTTCCCAGCCAAGAGGATACCTGCGCGTCATCAAGATCGTAGACAACATTGGCGTTGCGACCGGAAACAGTGTAACATCCGAGTTCTGCCAGATTTCCGGTCTGGAAAACATCCAGGAAGGCTGGACCATAAAGCAGAGCAACGACTCAAAGATGAGCCTCGCCCTGGAGCCCAGGGTTGGCGGCGTGTCCAAGTTCTCGGTCAATATAGGCATGGACTACCTGTTCCATATCTTCGAAAACGGGAACACCCTTTACGGCCTCTTCAATTTAGGCGTCGATCCCGCCGCCTGGCACTTTGAAAAGGGTTTCAACACTTATAATCTGATATTCAGCGCCGGCGCCGGATATGCATTCAGGTTCACGCGCATGTTCGAACTCACACCCTATGCCGTGGTCGGCATGGACTGGCTTGCCGTCAAGAAAGAGTCTTTCGCCGCCAATGGAGCATTCTTATTCGAGCCAGGAGCGCGCTTTGCCGTCAATTACTATCCTTTCTCGGTTTATGCGAAAGCCTTCTTCGACATACTCAGCGGCGAAAACCACAACACCGTCCTGCTGGAGTCCCCCCACAAGAGCCGCCTAGGCCTCGGACTTGGCATCAGGTGGTCATTCTGAGGCAGGTTACCCGTTGGTCAAATAAAACGACAGAATCCACGAGCCTGAAACCCGTGGATTCTGTTTTAATAATATCGTAGCGGGGGTGGGGCATGATCCCACGACCTCCGGATTATGAATCCGACGCTCTAACCAGCTGAGCTACCCCGCCGTCACTGGCCGGGAACAAAACCCGGACGAAGAACGGACTGCAAAGATAGGGTAAAAAATTGAAATAGCAAGCATAAACTTTGATATTTGAGAAATAATTTCTACCTTTGCGTCCCCCAATTTTTACGGGGATCGCAATATTATTATTAACCATTTAAAGATCAAGACAGTGGACACACAAAGCTACAAAACAGTCTCCCTGAACAAGGGCACTGTAAACAAAGAGTGGGTGGTCATTGACGCGACGGATCTCGCACTTGGTCGTCTGGCCTCCCGCGTGGCCCTTGTCCTCCGTGGCAAGACCAAGCCCGGCTTCACTCCCAACGTGGATTGCGGCGACAACGTCATCGTAATCAACGCAGAGAAGGTTGCCCTCGGCGGCAAGAAGATGACCGACCGCGTTTACACACGCTACACCGGATATCCCGGCGGACAGCGTTTCACTACGCCCAAGGAGATCCTCGAGAAGAGGCCTGCCGAACTCGTGAGGAGAGCCGTCAGAGGCATGCTCCCCAAGAATCGTCTTGGTTCCAAGATACTTGGCAACCTGCACGTTTACGCAGGTCCCGAGCATCCGCACCAGGCACAGAATCCCAAAACCATCAAGTTAAACGAAATTTAAACAGAGCAAATGGAACAGACAAACGCCCTTGGAAGACGTAAAGCAGCTGTGGCTCGCGTTTATCTCACCGCCGGCAAAGGCAACATCACCATCAACGACCGTCCCCTGGAGAACTACTTCCCCGCCGAGACCCTCCGTTACGTGGTGAACCAGCCTTTCGAGGTCACCGGCACCGCAGGACAGTTCGACATCAAAGTCACCATCTGCGGCGGCGGCACCAAAGGACAGGCCGAGGCTATCCGCCTGGGCATTTCCCGCGCACTGTGTGAGGTTGACAAGGAAGCATACCGTCCCGCTCTCAAAGCCGCCGGCTTCCTCACCCGCGACGCCCGCGAGGTCGAGCGCAAGAAGCCCGGTCAGCCCGGAGCCCGCAGACGCTTCCAGTTCAGCAAACGTTAGTTATTTGTTGATTTACGGCACAGTGGTGGTTCTAAACGTCCCCTCGGGATCGTTGCCACCCTGCGGAAAAGGCCGGAGACCGGACACTCCGCTACTCCGCCTTGAAGTAAAGAGGCCCGAAGACGGGCACAGTTAAAAACAAAACAGAACAAAACAAAATGTCACGTACAAATTTCCAAGAACTGCTTGATGCAGGCGTACACTTCGGACACCTTGCCCGCAAGTGGAACCCCAAGATGGCTCCCTACATCTTCGACCAGAAGAAGGGTACCCACATCATCGACCTGCACAAGACCATCGTCAAGATAGACGAGGCCGCAGAAGAAATGAAGATGCTCGCCAAGAGCGGACGCAAGATTCTCTTCGTGGCCACCAAGAAGCAGGCCAAGGACATCGTCAGCGAGAAAGCTGCCGCTGTCGGCATGCCTTCCGTAACCGAGCGCTGGGCAGGCGGTATGCTTACCAACTTCCCCACCATCCGCAAGGCCATCAAGAAGATGGGCACCATCGACAAGATGAAAGAAGACGGCACCTTCGACAAGCTCGCCAAGCGTGAGCGCCTGCAGGTCGACCGCCAGAGGGCCAAACTCGAGAAGAACCTCGGCTCCATCCGCGACATGAGCCGCCTCCCCTCCGCGATCTTCGTGATCGACGTACAGAAAGAGGCCAACGCCGTCAAGGAAGCCAACCGTCTCAACATTCCGGTATTCGCAATGGTTGATACTTGTTGCGATCCCACACCCATTGATTATGTGATTCCGGCAAATGACGACGCGGCAAAGTCCATCGAGTGCATCATGACAATCCTCTGCAAAGCCATCGCCGAAGGTCTTGAGGAGCGCAAACTCGAGAAGGACAAGGAAGCCCCCGCCGAAGAGGCAGGCGACGCCGAGCCCAAGGCAGCAAGCCGCAAGCTCCGTGCACGCAAGGGCGGCAAGTCCGAGGAAGCAGCCCCCGAGGCAGCCGAGAAGGTAGAAATCGCCGAGGAGCCCAAAGCAGCCGAAGCTCCCGCGGCAGAATAAGTTCCATTAACACTTAAAGAGATACAACAATGGCAATTACAGCAGCAGACGTAATGAAGTTACGCAAGATGACTTCCGCCGGTATGATGGACTGCAAGAAGGCCCTCGAAGAGGCTGAAGGCAACTTCGAGAAAGCCATCGGCATCATCCGCGA
>CAMJHF010000007.1 GCA_946405435.1 uncultured Bacteroidales bacterium | reverse complement strand
ATAGGAGCAAGGCAGTTGGTGGTGCAGGAAGCGTTGGAGATGATGTCCTGACCGGAATAGGTCTCATGGTTGACACCATAGACGAACATGGGGGTAGCGTCCTTTGAAGGAGCGGACATGATGACCTTCTTTGCGCCTGCCTCGATGTGCTTGCGGGCCTTCTCGTCGGTGAGGAAGAGACCGGTGGATTCCACAACGACCTCTGCGCCTACTTCGTCCCACTTGAGGTTAGCGGGATCCATTTCGGCGGTGAGGCGGATCTTCTTGCCGCCCACGAGCAGGTAGTTGCCTTCGACTGCGATGTCACCCTTGAATGCGCCGTGTACGGAGTCGTACTTGAGCATGTAAGCCAGATACTCGGGATCGAGAAGGTCGTTGATACCTACGATTTCGATGTCATTGGGGAAATTTTCAACTGCTGCACGGAATACCATACGGCCGATACGGCCAAATCCGTTGATACCAAGTTTTACCATTTTTGTTGTTATAAAAGTTAAACAATAATTATTCCTTAAAAGGCGGCGCAAATTTATCAAAAATTTACTTAAAATCAATTATATTTGCAGAAAAAAGATGAGGATTCTTGTAACAAATGACGACGGCTTCGGATTCGGAGGCCTTGATGCCCTGATCAATGTGCTGCGCCCCATGGGCGATATTACAGTGGTCGCCCCCAAAAAAGCGCAGAGCGGTATGTCAATGGCGGTTACGATGGGTTACAAGCCCATCGCCGTCCACCACATCAAGAATCTTCCTGGAGAAGACTGGTGGTACCTCGACGGCACTCCGGCCAGTTGCATCAAGTACGGCATTGACAATGTTTTATATCCCTTGCGCCCCGACCTTGTAGTCAGCGGCGTAAACCACGGCAACAACGCCGCCACCGCCGCAGTGTACTCCGGCACTATCGGAGCGGCCATGGAAGGTGCCATCAACGGTATCCCGGCGATAGCGGTGAGCCTTGACGACTTCAGGCCGGAAGCCGATTTCTCGGCCGTGAAAGCCATGCTGCCGGGCATACTCGAAAAACTTCTGCCTGTTTTCAACAAGCGCTTCGGCTCTTTTTACAATATCAACTTCCCGGCACTTCCCGAGTCGGAAATCAAGGGGATACGGGTATCCCGCATGGGCATCGCCCACTGGGAGAGGGAATACCTTCCATACAATTCCGAATTCCTGGCATCCAGAAAACATACGCCGTCACAGGACGACGTCAACTATGTTGCAGCGAAACAACCTGATGAGGACCTTGTGGTGATGGCGGGGGATTTCGTTGGCGATCCCGACAATCCCCAGGATGCAGACCACCTGCTCCTCAGACAAGGCTACATAACGATCACGCCTCACAATCTCAACAACACTGACACTGCGGAAATAGAGCGCTTATGCGGTATTATTTGATAGCGGGAGAAGCCTCAGGCGACCTGCATGGCGGCAATCTCATAAATGCCCTCAGGGCCGAGGACCCGGACGCCGGGTTCCGCTTCTGGGGCGGAGACTTTATGGCTGCCGCCGCCGGTACCGATCCCGTCTGTCATTACCGCGATACTGCAGTCATGGGCATCAGCGACGTGATTGCCAAACTGCCTTCCATCACCGGCCGCCTGAAGAAATGCAGGCAGGATATTTCCGCCTGGCGCCCGGATGCCGTTATCCTCATCGACTATCCGGGATTCAACCTAAAGGTCGCCAAGTTCTGCCACGACGCAGGAATTAAGGTCCTGTACTACATCGCCCCCAAGACATGGGCGTCACGAGAGTGGCGTAATTCCCTTCTCAAGAAGACGGTGGACAGGCTCTTCATCATTTTCCCCTTCGAGGTTCCTTACTTCCAGGACAAGGGTATAGAATTCACCTATGTCGGCAATCCGCTGGTAGATGAGGTTGGGGCCCATGTCTTCGACAGGCCGTGCGAAGAGCCGTACCTCGCCATACTTCCGGGCTCAAGGCAAAGTGAAATATTGCGTACGCTGCCCGTCTGCCTGGAAGCGTCGCGGCGCATGGGAATGAAAGCTCTGATTGCCGGAGCCCCATCCATGACCGCCGAAGACTACGCTCCCTTCCTTGCCGGAAAGCAGGATGCCGAGCTTCTGTTCGGACGCACGTATGACATTTTGAAATATGCTTCTGCCGCCATGGTAAACTCTGGCACGGCATCTCTGGAAGCGGCACTCATCGGCACTCCCCAAGTGGTCTGCTGGAGCACCGGACGGCTTACCTGGTTCGTGGGCAAGAGGATACTTCGCGTGCTGGACCACGTCAAATATATCTCCCTGGCCAACCTTTGTCTGGACAAACCCATCTTCAAGGAACTTCTTCAAGACGAGTTCAACGCCGATGCGGTGACGCAGGAACTGCACAGCCTGCTCGAAGACACCGCCAGGCGTTCCGCCATGATGAACGACTATGCAGACCTTCGCCAGCTGCTCGGTTCCGGCGGGGCGTCGCGGAAGGCGGCCCTGTCGATAATGCAAGAAATTAAACCACAACAGATATGAAACGAATTTTTTTAATCGCACTTACCGCGCTGTCCATCAGCAGCTGCTCAGTCCTGGGCGGCATCGCATGGAATGCCGAAGGGCTTGCAAGCGCCGCGGGCAAGGCGGCGACGGCTGCCAGTATCTCAGACGAAATGGTGGTGGAACTCTGCCGCCAGTCCATCGCTTCCCTTGACCAGCAGAACGTTATCGACAACGGCGCTTACACAAAGCGCTTGGCAAAGGTTCTGTCCGGACTCAAGGAACTTGACGGCCTGCCCCTGAATTTCAAGGTCTACAGGACTACCGACATCAATGCATTCGCAAGCGGTGACGGTTCCATCCGCGTTTATTCCGGGCTTATGGATGTCATGGATGACGAAGAGCTTACCGCCATCATAGGTCATGAGCTCGGACATGTCCGCCACAAAGACACGAAAAGGGCCATTAAGAATGCATACATAGCTTCCGCCGCCCGCGACGTCCTTGCTTCTGCCGGATCCTACGGTGCCATGGCGTCAGCCCTTCTTGGAGATGTAGGCGAGGCTCTCGTCAGCGCCCAGTTCTCCCAGAGTCAAGAGTACCAGGCCGACGAGCACGGATGCCAGTTCGCTATTGAGCGTGGCATGAGCCCTTACAGCATGTACAACGCACTGAACAAACTCAACCAGCTTTCCGACGGAAGCGGCGGTTCTGTCATAGCCCACATGTTCGCCGACCACCCGAAGACCGAAAAGAGGATGGAAAAAATGAAGAAAATGGCCGACGACTATATGGCTAAATCTTCAAAATAGCGTAGACCAGATTCTTGAGTATATAACAGACGAAGGTCAGTAAAACAACTGCAGACCAGTTGATCTTGCAGAAGATACACACCAGGACGGCCGCGAGCACCAGAACCGCAAGCGCCGTCCTTTTTATTTTGAGAGCCGACGGATCGTCCTTGTGGAATTTGAACGAGAACATGGGAATCTCGCTCAGCATGAGGGCGGAAAGGCAGATGCTCAGCACGGGAAGGAAAACCGGGCCGGCGCACCAGTCTGCGAGAAAAGATGCCGGATTGGCCGCCACATAATAGCAAAGGGAGCCGCACAGCAGGGCCGAAGCAGGGGTGGGGAGTCCGAGGAAACCGTCGGTCTGGCGGGAATCCACGTTGAATTTTGCAAGGCGCAGTCCGCTGGCGGGTGCAAGCACCAGGGGGATCCAGCTGACCCAGCTCTCGCCGAACATGCAGGTCCCGGACAGGTTGTACAGCATAACGGCCGGCAGTACGCCGAAGGAAACCAGGTCGGAGAGGGAATCCAGTTCTTTGCCGAGGTCCGAATAGGCATTCAGGGCCCTGGCTGCAAAACCGTCGAGGAAATCGGCCGCAGAAGCGGCAAGCATGAGTGCAAAGGCGGCGTCGGGGCGGCCTTTGAAAGCAAACACCACCCCGATTATCCCGCAGATGAGATTAACCGAGGTGATGCAGTCAGGAATGTATTTCTTCATTATCAATTACTTGATACCGAGCTTGGATTTGATATCGCGGGGGATGGCATCCTTGTGGACCATGATATCGAGGGACTGGCCTTTCACAAAGGACTCGGTGGCATACCAGATGCCTTTGTACTTGCCGGTTTCGCCCCATGAATTCTTGACCATATAGTATTTCTTGCCGTTCTGGTCCTTGGCGATGCCGTAGATCTGCATGCCGTGGTCATCGGTCATGGTCTTGTTGTCGAAATCAATCTGGCGACTTTCCTGGGTGGCTTCTTTTTCGACAATCTGGATTTCGGGAGCCTTTTCACCGTCTTTGCCAACCCAGCGCTCCTGGTCGGAACCGGAGGTGACGGGGGCTGATGTATCAACGTTGACGGCAAGGCCGTTGCGGGTGAAGCCGGGATGGCTGACATCTGCACCCCATGCGGCCGTGTAGCCGTTGTTGAGAGCGTTGTCCAGCACTGTCATGAATTCATCGATGGGAAGATTGTATGCAGGATCCCAGCGCCAGTTGTCACTGACTTCGATTGCGAACTTGGTATAGAAAGGATGATGTGTGAAGCTCGTGAGGGTCACGTAATCGGCAGGATTGATCTTGAGTGCGTCGCGGTAGCTTGCAGGAGTATACTCCTTGCCGTCGACGATGAACTTCTGGGGGCATTCGCCGAGATACTCGTCCAGTACGGCCTGGATAGCCCTCTGCCATGCGGTGCTGAGTTTGCGGTTGGGATTCTTGGCGATAGCGTCCACCATGCCGCCGAGCACGGCCTCGAGCTCAGCCGTTACGGGAAGGTCCGTGCCGTAATTCAGGCCGGTCATGGCCGAATTGGGAACGATGCCGTAGTCGCGGATGATGTCGAGGACATCGTCAGCCTCGGAGCCGATGCCGAAGTTGAGCTTGCCGTCCAGACGGACGTATTTGACCGCCCTCTCGCGGAAAGAGTTGCTCACCACGAAGAATTCGGAGAAATCAGGATACTTGAGCGTATCTGTTATTTTGCCGATGCGGATAGCTTCGGACTCAAAGAAGCCAAGTGCCGAGTAAGACCAGCAGGTACCGCTACGGTATTGGTTTTTGACCGGAGTAATAGGGTTTTCCTTGACCGTAGTGAATTGGTAATCCGGAAATTGGATTGCGGTCCTCGACTGTGCCGAAAGGGCCGGCGCGCACAATAGAAGCGCGAGGGGAATCAATAACTTCTTCATTTTTTCGATTTCTTACGTCTACAAATATAACTAAAAATGGAAAAAAGTGTCTAACTTGCGGAGTTTTTTACAACCACCACATAAAATATGCGAAAAACCTCATTATTTGTATTCCTGGCCCTCGCTGTCGCTTGTGTCCACAATCCCGGAGAGAATGAAGAAATGTCGAGGACATTCACAGCTACCAGTGAATACGGAACGCGCACGACCCTGGACGGGACAGAAGTCCTGTGGTCGGCAGAAGACAGAATCTCAATTTTCAGTAAAACCACACCGCTTGGTGAAGCTTATTCCATAAGGACGGAAGATGCCGGTAAAAAAAGCGCGGCCTTCTCCGGGCCCGAAGTCGGCGCCGGACCATGGTTCGCCCTTTATCCGGCCGACGCAGCCGCCAGCATGTCCGACGGCTCCTTGACTTTCATGATACCATGTGAGCAGCGGTATTCCGCAAACAGCTTCGGCTCCGGAAACAATCCCATGGTTGCCGTCAGTTCAACTGAAAGTCTCAATTTCAAGAACTTGTGCGGACTGTTGAAGCTAAACTTGACGGGAAGCGGAACCGTCAAGAGCATCGTGCTCAAGACCAATGCGGAAGAGGCTCTGTGGGGAAGCGCCACGGTCTCTCTGGATTATACCGACGCTCCAGCCTTGCAGCTTACCCAGACTGCCGACGAAGAGCACCGCGCCCTGAAGCTCGACTGCGGTGCCGGAGTCACGCTCGGTAACGAGCCTGCAGGCTTTTATTTTGTCGTGCCTGCCGGAACCCTCGGGTCGGGATTCAGCGTTGATATTTCGGATGCGGACGGAAACACGGTGAGCCGCTCTACTTCAACCAGCATCAACATCTCAAGGGCCGTGATCAAGGGCATGAAGCCCATCGACTGCCAGCTCTCGGGATCTCCGTTCCTGCTCGAAGGCGGCTACGGCGTATATGACCTTGGCGGAAGCGCCCCCGTGCCTGTCAGGGTTTTCGGCCAGGGCGACCAGCTGGCCCTTCGCAACGGACAGGTCCGTACTTTCCGAATTCAGAGTCTTGTCAATGCCAATGCATTGAGCATCAGCTTTCCCCAGTCCATGACAGTTGGGGAGAGCTGTTCCATCTCCGTAGTCTCCACGGGCAGTACAGGCGTTGCCGGCGGCACAATAGAAGCCGTGCTCCTGCAGCAGGCTGACGGCAAGTGCTGGCTGGAAGATAAAGCATCAAAGACTGGATATATAATTGCCTCCGAACTATGAAAAAGATTATACTGACACTTTCCCTTACCGTGCTTGCGCTGCTTAACCTGGAAGCCGCTCCCGTGAGCCTTGTCGAAGCCAGGAAAAAGGCCGGCGAGTTCTTCGGCGTCGACATGTCCAGGCCCCGCCTGGCCTTGGGCAGCCGCAGCAGCGTTTCCGTAAGTGGGCTGTCCGAGCCGGCATTCTATATTTTCAATAATGATGAAGCCGGGTTTGTGATCATTTCCGGCGACGATCTGCTGGATCCCGTCCTTGGCTATTCCAGGACTGGCCATATAGACGAAAACAGGATACCTGCTAACATGCTTTTCTGGCTCGGACAGATACGGGCTTCAGTCGAGCTGCTCCGAAGGCATAACGTGCCGCAGTCGACAGGGGAGACCATCCGCCGAAAATCGCCGTCGACGAAAGCCTCCGACACCGAAGGCAAGTTCCTGGAACTTCCTGAATGGAGTCAGGAGAATCCATACAACTGGTTCTGTCCCACGATCGGCCCATACGAGAGCAACAAGTCCCTCACCGGCTGCGTGGCGACTGCAATCAGCATGGTCATGCGCTACCACCAGTGGCCGCCTTGCGGCAACGGTACGCTGCCAGACTACAATATGGACTACTATCCGGACATCAACAGTTCCAACACGGTCTCGATTCCCATGAAGGGACATCAGCTCGGCCACGAATACAAGTGGAGCATAATGCCGATGGAAGACTTCTACAGCGACAATCTCAAGAACCCCACTGAAGGCCAGAGGCAGGTTGCATGGCTGATGTACGACTGCGGCATCATGATGCAGGCGAGCTACAGCACTGAGGGTACCGGAGCATATTCCTTCAGCATAGGCACGAAGATGGCGAAGTACATGTACTACAAGAATACCGCAAAGTATGTGGTCAAGAGTTCCTATGGTACGGATGAATGGATTTCCCTCATCAAAGACCAGATAAACAAGGGGCTGCCGGTCCTTTACGGTGCGGACAGCGAGGCCGGGGGACACCAGTTCGTGGTCCACGGATACGATGTCGACGACAACCTCTATGTCAACTGGGGCTGGGGCGGAGACTGCAACGGCTATTTTGACGTCGACTACTTCTATCCCTACAAGGACGTAGACTGGACCATGTACGGATACACGGAAGAAGAGGCGAAACAGATCGAGGAGGAAGAAACTTTTGTGTCCGGACACGACGCAGTGATCGATGTTGAACCAGACAGGAGCGTCACCCCTGTACCCGTAGCCATGGATGAACCGCAACCGATTGTGACAGAAACAGAAAGAATCCCCCTCTACCTTGAAGCCGGAAGTTACCGTACATACCAGTACTATGGCATTTCAGTCTCTTCCGGAACCCTTGGTCAAGGAAACAGCTTCAAACTGAATGCAGGCCTGATCCACAATCCCACGGGCACCAAGTTCGACGGCTATTTCCGCTTTGTTCAAACGGATTACAAGGGCAATACAATCGGCAAACTGAGTGTCGGCGACAGAAGGGCGTATGTCTCGGCAAATAGCTTTTTCTATATCTATGACATAGCCTGCACTGCCGCTTTGAACTGGACTCTCGGCGACAAGATATGCCTGTTCTGCTCCCAGGACCAGAATGAGTTCTACCGTGTGGACAAGCAGGAAGGCGACAGCGAAACCGTAGGGGAGATCCCTCTCATTCCCATGTATTTCATCGATCCCGACCAGAGCGGACGGCTCGTGAACGGGACGGAAAAGTACGACTCGGTGGAATGGAGTTCGGACGAGGTGTTCGAGAAAGCGGTGATATCCTATCCCGACGGCAGCACGGAAACTATCCTCAAGCCTAGGGAAGAACCTCTATAGTGGAATCCTGGATTCCTCCCTCCTTAACCTTCTCCTTGACAAGGGGAAGGATTTCTTTTTGCATGGAGATATCGGAGATGCGGATCTTCGCCGTCAGGGCGGTTTCCGTCGTACTGACGGGCCAGATATGCATTTCGCCGACCTCGGTTATTCCGGGAATGGATTCGATGGACTTGGCAATCTTGTCAGGATCAATCCCTTCGGGAACGGCGTCGATGCTCATTTTGAAGCTTTCTACAAGCACGCTCATGATGGATGCGAGGATGAATCCGGCTATGCCGATGCTTACGATGGGATCGAGCAGGCTGAAGCCCGTCCATTTGATAATCAGTCCTGCGATTACCACGCCTATGGAGAGCAGGCAGTCCGTAAGCATGTGAAGGAAGGCGCCCCGGGTGTTGACGTCGTGCCTGCGCTTGAACGAAAGCAAGGTGACCGACAGGGCGTTTACTATGATTCCTACTCCGGCCGTCAGGCTGATTATGCTGCCGTCAGGAGCCAGGTCCTCAGGATGCATGAGTTTCTCGATGCTTTCATAGATAATCGTACCGGCCACTACCACCACGAACACCGCATTGAGCAGAGATATGAGTACCGTCAGCTTACGGTAGCCGAAAGTGAACTTCTTCCCGGGGCGGCTGGCGGCAAGGATGAACGCCGTAAGGGTAAGCCCCAGAGAGAATACGTCCACAAGTTTATGGCCCGCATCGGAGACAAGCGACATGGAACCGGACCTCAGGCCCATCCAGGCCTCGAATGCGACGAAAAGGGTGTTAAGTATGATGGCGGCTATATAAACCTTCTTGAGATCCGAAGTTATCGTTTCCGCGAAATGATGGTGATGATGGTGGTGATGATGATTCTCCATAACTAAATCAATTCAAAGTATGCAAAGATATGGAAAATTTGTATTTTTGTATCTTAAAAGTAAATCTTTATGAAAAGAGCTGCATATACCTGCCTTTGTCTGCTTTTACTCGTATCCTGCACTCAGCGGGAACACACCGGCAGGGACACAATAGCACTTGTCAAAAGTATCGCCGCAGACAGTTCATCACCCGACCGCGCCATGCTCTCCGGCTTCTCGAAGCCCGATCCGGCAGGCAATATCTATATCGCGGGAACCTCCCGCCAATGCCACCTGATCGGCCAGGCGATGCTGGAATCCGACACTTTCGACAATGTCAGGGCCCGCGTTTTTTCGGACGGCCTAAAAGACTTTTCCGGAGAAACTATCGCCCTGGTAGACGACTCCACATATGCTCCATACTCGGCTTTCGTCGCCGCCAACGGAGAGGATTCGATGCGTGAACTCTCTGTAAGGATGGTTCTTTCCTTCCTTCGCGACAAGTGCAACATAAGCATTTATGACATCGAGGGCAATGCCTCCAAACTGCCTGCAAAGCTGATAGTGCTGGCCGATCCCTGGATGGAACGGTGCGGAAAGTTCGATGTCGATACCTTGTTCACCCTGACTTCCTGCAAAGTGCCGGTCATCTCGCCCCAGGACTTGCTGATCGACGCCGCACTTGCCGGCGAAAAGAAAAAGTTCAACGTCGGATTGATGTGCGATTCCCTGTATTTCGGAAGCGGTATTTACGAAGCTGTCTTCAAAGACAGGGCTGCCCGTCACAAGATAGTGGGGACCAAGTTTTTCGAGGCTCCTTCCGCAAATTCAGGAGAAAGGCTCCTGGAGTCTTTCCTGGACCGCTACATCGAGTCCGGCCGCACCGAACCCCTGGACGTGCTGCTCGTGGACGACTGGAGTGCGGACCTCGGACAGATGCGAAGCGCCCTAGAGAATATCCGCGATTTCAAAAAGGAAGAATCCATGCGCTACGGGAAGTACATTACGCCCGACTTTTCCATTGTCAGCAGCTCCGAACTTACCCTTAGCGAATGCTATATGCTCCTGAGGCAGTTAAGGCTTTTTACCCACAAGATAGCCCAGCCACAGCTCGAGCAATTCCAGATCAAGCCACAGCCGGGCGGGGAAAAAATGCAGTTTTTGTTGATACCGGGCAAGGATGTTTAAAATTACAATTGAAGCAAGCGAAATAGAACAAATGCCCCTGGGATTCTTCCCCGGGGATATCCACGTCATAGATAAGCCGGGCCTGGAATTCGACAAGGCGGTTTTCTACCTGCGTCGCCAGAAAATACTGGGCTTTGACACCGAGAGCCGGCCGGTATTCTCGCCCGGACAGCACGGACACGGAGTCGCATTGCTCCAGTTGTCCGGACCCAAGAAGGCATATCTGTTCAGGGTGCAGTTGCTTGGAATGCGTCGCAGCCTGTGCAACATATTGGCCAACAAGAACATCCTCAAGATTGGGGCGGCCTCCAGCGACGATGTCAGGGGACTCCAGAAGCTTGGCAACTTCCAGCCCGCCGGATTCGTGGACCTGCAGAAAATCGCATGGGAATGGGGAATTCGCGACAAGAGCGTCAAGAAACTTGCCGCAAACATCCTTGGCTGCAGGATATCCAAGGCCCAGCAGCTGTCCAACTGGGAGGCGAAAGAACTGAGCCCGTCCCAGTGCCGGTATGCCGCGACCGATGCATGGGTATGCCGCGAGATGTATCTCAAGCTGCTGGAATGCGAAAAGCATCCCCTGACCCCTGAAGAGAAAATGCCGCCGATGGAACGGCTCGCCCATGAGCAGGCGCTGGCTAGGAAAGAGGCCAACATCCAGGCCGAAAAAGCCCGTGCCAATACTTCCAAGCGCAAGAAGTCCCGCCACAAAAAGAAAAAGAATACCAATGGTAAAGATAATCCTGAAAAAGGGCAGGGATGAGTCGCTGCTCCGCTATCACCCTTGGGTTTTCTCGGGTGCGATAGCCCAGATACAAGGAGATCCCAGGGAGGGTGACATAGTAGCCGTGCACAATGCTTCCGGCGAACTGCTGGCCTTGGGACACTATCAGGTGGGTTCCATAGCTGTCCGTGTCCTGAGTTTTTCCGGCGATCCTCTCTCTCCGGATTTCTGGAAGGATTCGATTGCGCGTGCACGCATGGAAAGAGAGGCCCTCGGTCTTCCGTCCGCTCAGACCAACTGTTTTCGTCTCGTACATGGCGAAGGCGACGGCCTCCCGGGACTCATCATCGACTGGTATGACGGAGTCTGCGTCATGCAGGCCCACAGCGTCGGCATGTTCAGGGCCAAGCAACGCATCTGCGAAGCACTCAGGGAAGTCTTCGGCGATTCCCTCAAGGCCGTATATGACAAGAGTTCCCAGACTGCCCCTTTCAAGGCCGGCCTGGAGCTTATCGACGGCTATCTGTACAAGGCCCCCGGGTTTGATTCGCAGGGAACAAGGGTGCTTGAGAACGGCCATTCGTTCATGGTAAACTGGGAGGAAGGTCAGAAAACAGGCTTCTTCCTTGACCAGCGCAACAACCGTTACCTGGTGGGCAAATATGCCGCCGGCCGAAATGTCCTCAATCTTTTCTGCTACACCGGAGGCTTCAGTGTGTACGCCCTCGAGAACGGAGCCGTCCATGTGGACAGCGTGGATTCTTCCGCAAGGGCCATGGCCATGACGGACAAGAACATAGGTCTTACCGGCCTGCAGGACAAACATACTTCCCATTGCTGCGATGCTATCGATTTCCTGGCGGCTGCGCCGGAAGGGAAGTACGACCTGATGATCGTAGATCCTCCTGCATTTGCAAAACACAGGGGCGCTTTGGGAAATGCCCTGCGCGCCTATCAGCGCCTTAATGCCGCAGCCATCTCAAGGGTGGCTCCGGGCGGACTGGTATTCACCTTCAGCTGCTCACAGGTCGTCGACAAAATAGCTTTCGCCGAACTGGTGTTCAGCGCAGCGGCACAGACAGGCAGAAGCGTGCGCATAGTGGACAGGCTTTGCCAGGGAGGGGACCATCCGGTGAGCATCTATCATCCGGAAGGGGAGTATCTCAAGGGGCTGCTCCTCTATGTGGAGTAATCAGGGATGCTCTATTAATTCCAGAAGCTTGTCTATGGCCTCGCTGTCGGGGATGTGGCGGAGCACCGGTTTGCCTTCGTGGTAAATCGACACCTTGCCGCCGCCTTCGCCTACATAGCCCCAGTCGGCGTCTGCCATTTCGCCGGGACCGTTTACGATGCAACCCATCACAGCTATCACCATGCCCTTCAGGTGCGCGGTACGGCGCTTGACTTCCTCAAAAGTATCTTCGAGTCTGTACATGGTGCGCCCGCATCCCGGGCAGGCAATGTATTCCGGCCTGTAGAAACGCCGGCGGGCCGCCTGCATGATTTCATCTTCGAGATACGAGCTGAGTCCCGCCTCGGGTGGAATACTGTCGATTCGGCGGTCCAGAAGTTCGGGGCCCCATTTGATGGCCGCATCCAGCATCCGGTCGCGGACTGTGACTCCGGACGAGCTAAAGTAATCGGCCAGGTATCTGGCTACAGGTAGCTCATTTACAGGATGTTCTGTGAGCGATACACGTATCGTATCGCCAATTCCTTCCCTTAGGAGGGATGCTATTCCCACGCATGACTTGATGCGCCCGGCGTCGCCGTTGCCGGCCTCGGTGACTCCAAGGTGGAGAGGGAAGATGTGGCCGCTTTCTTTCATCATCCCGACCAGTTCGCGGTAGGCCTGTACCATGACCACTGTGTTGGAAGCCTTGAGCGACACGACCACATTGAAGAAGCCGGCGTCGATGCACATCTGCAGCCATTCCATGGCGGCTTTGGCCATGGCAAAGGGGGTGTTGCCGTAGAGCTCTGTTATATACTTGCCGAGCGATCCGTGATTGAGCCCCACGCGGACTGCCGTGCCGTTTTCCTTGCATACCTGCAGAAACTCGGCGAATTTGCTGCGGGCAATCTCGTGGTCGGGGTGGAAGTTGCCGGGGTTGATCCTGACTTTTTCCACTATCCGGGCGCACTCTATGGCCGTCTCTGCAGAAAAATGAATATCCGCAACCAGCGGGACGCCGCACCCTTGTGCGCGAAGCCTGGAATGAATCTCCTTTATCGCGGCGACATCCCTTAGGCCTGGCACGGTAATACGGATCATCCGGGCACCGGCTGCACCAAGCTCCAGGCATTGGGCGACAGTCGCATCCACGTCGGAGGTGTGCGTATTGCACATTGTCTGGACAACTATGGGCTCCCCTCCGCCGATATACAATGAATCACCAACCTTTACCTTAATTGTTTGCAGTCGTTCCATATACGATTTCTTTAGCCTCTTTCTTCAATTGTTTGTTGGTCTTGCCGGTACGTTTCGTCAGCTGGAAATGCACGCCTAAACTGACGGAGATGTCGATAGGGTTGGCGTAGCGGTAATAATAAGTATTGTAGGGATGGAAAGTCTCGTTGTAATAGTCCGGCTGGTAAAGGTTCTGCATGCTCCAGCGGGCCAGGACGTTCAGATGCAGTTCGATCGGGTCGAGCATGAAGGCTATGCCGGCTCCGCCCACGATACCATAATCAAAGCGGTATTCATAGTCACGGAATTTGGCGGCGTATTCCTGGTCCATGAATTCTCCGCTTCTGGAAATGGAGGTGCGGTAACCTACATAGGCGCCAAGGTTGGCCATGATTTTGGTCGGCGCAGAATCTATATGGATCTGCATCATGGCGGGCAGTTCATAAGTCTCAATCGACATATTCGTGGCTCCGTCGACGTAGCCGAGGGGATATCCGGTCTCGGGGTTGTCGTCGAAGGTTACGCCTTCGTGAGAATGGGAAAAGCCGACTGTCAGGCCGAAATACGGAAGGTACCCGAACATCTTCTCGTAATGGGTGTACATTATCGAGAAGTAATGGGGATTGAAGCGGAAGGCGGCTCCCATCTTGGTGGGATTGAAGTACACCGTGGAGTAAGTGACGCCATAATTGACTCCGATGAGCGAATAATCATTGATTGCTTCGGACTTGGTGTTGAGAGCCACTGTGTCGAGATACTCGGCAGTGTATATGATGGAATCGTTCTGCGCACGCAACAGTGTGACGCAAAGCACCATGGCAGACATCAGCAGCAGTTTCTTCATTGCGCAAACAGAGTTTTAAGGTCAATTGTCTGCTCCACCTCGGAGCTGGGCGGAATCTCCAGAAAATCCTCTTCCCCGAACTTGAAGAACAGGACTGATTCGGGCTGCCGGTGCTCCAGGAGCGAACCGGTATCCACTATTGAGTTGCGGTTGCCGTCGTCCGTGATACGGATGCTGTATTTACCTTCCTGGAGGTAGGGGAAGTCAAGGACTGAATCCGCATCGATGATGTAGGTGCGGAGCACTTTCTTCCGTGACTCATCAAGCAGGTCGATAATGACCTTTCGGTCGACGCCTGAGAAGGTGGCGCGGAGAAGGCTGAGCTTTTCGTCCGTAGGAAGTGAAACTTTGACGATGGTACTGTCGGAATAGAAGCCGCCGATGTCCCTGAAAGCATGATGAGGGACCTTGAGAGAATATTCATAGCCGGGCAGCATCTTGTCTTTGGGCCGTATTATGTAGCGCCGCAGATTCACCGTATCCCTTTCCACTGTCACGGAGCCTTTGAACTCTTTCTGCTTGGGGTTGAGATAACGGAAATCCAGGGAATCGAACATTTCGTAAATGATTGGCTGCTTGAATTCAAGGATGAAGCCGTTCTGCTCCACGGTTTCGGGCTTGGCCTCAAGGGTGAAGACACATGTGGTATCGTCTTTCTTGATGTTCTTGCGCTGCATTTTCTGAAGCACACGCCTGCCCTCCGGCATGCTAAGGCGCACATGCTCGAGAGTGGGCGTGAGGACTCCCAGGCTGTCCGTCTTGCGGTAATTGACGAATATATGCAGCGTGTCCGGCGCAGGCTTGCGGTTGTTCACCCAGATTTCGAGACTGTCCTGGAGGGTGTTGAACTGCGTTATGACCTGCCCGGCAGGATAGCCTTTAACCCAAAGGGAATCTATCCACACATACGGAGCCATGAAGGTGATGTATGCGGAACGGTCTCCTGTACGGACCTTGTTCACCAGATACTGCTTGGCCGGTTTTTCGCGGAAAAGACGCAGGGTATAGTCGGTGCGCCTGGCCTGGCACATCAAAGTGTCGAGCATATCGTACTTGAGCATCTCCGGCAGAGTGTCCACGACCCTGACGGTGGGCCTGACAAGTGAATCCACGAAGCCGACAAGGTCGGTGTCCGGATCGTAGATATTGTTGCCGCTTTCATCCTTGATGGCGTAGAGCCTGTAGAGGGTGTCGGCAATATATGGCAGACAGAAGAAGCCCCAGTCGTCTGTCTTGACAGCGGCGTCAGGACGATGGAGGAATACTGCGGAATCGGACAGGTCCTTGTACAGAAGCACGGTGGCGTCCTTGACCGGACGGAGGGTGTTGCAATCCTGCACCACGCCTGTAACCAGCAGTGAATCAATGGTCTGCCCGGTCGAGAAGACGTAGGTGAACCCGGGGAACATGTTGCCTTCGTTGTTGTCGGCCAGGGCGTTGGTGAGATTGAGGGTATAGGTGGTGTTGGAGTCCAGCGGTTCCTCGAACTGGACAATCAGGAACTTGTCCTTGATCCTGGTCTTGGGCGATTTGGCCTGGGGAGGGGACAGGAAGATGTTCTTCGGGTTCTTGATAGTCACGTACTCGTCGAAGCGGAAAACTATCCTGGCTCCAGTGACCGGTACTCCGACCGCACCGGGGAGGGGATTGATATCGATGATGAACGGGGGAATGGTGTCCTTCAGGCCTCCGGTTGGCGCCTGCTTGGTATTCGCGCAGGAATTAACGAAGATCATAGGGAGGAACACTGCCGCCGCAATTATCAGGGGTATGAATCGTTTAATCTTCATGTCTAATCACTTATGACGACATCTTCTATGCCGTTGATTTTCTTTAGGGCGCTTTCGATTTCGGCGGTGAGCCCGGGCCGGTTGACACCCTTGACCGTTATGTGGAGGTTGACCCCGTCAGGCTCTAAACGGAGCATGGTTTCCGCGCGTTCGAGTTCGTCTGGAGAATTGGCCCGTATGTAGTCCATCACTTTCCGGCGGGCGTTGCGGGTGTGCAGGAAAGTGAGCCACTCGGTCTTAGGCCTGGCGCTGCGGGCCGTGATGACTTCCACCTGGTCGCCGGCCTTCAGCTTGCGGGACAGAGGGGCGAGTTTCATGTTGACCTTTGCCGCAATGGCTTTGTTGCCGACATTGGTGTGTATGCGATACGCAAAATCAAGGACGGTGGAACCTTTGGGGATGCTCCGCTGCTCGCCCTTGGGGGTAAAAACTATAATCTCGTTGGGGAGTATATCGTCCTGGATGATATCCAGCATCTCGAGCGAATTGATGTCGCCGCTGCCGAGTATATCCTGTATCTTGGCCAGCCAGTGGTCCACCTCACTGTCGGTTTCCGAAAGGTAACCGTCCTTCTTGTAAGTCCAGTGGGCGGCGATACCCTTTTCCGCAATATCGTCCATCCTCCGGGAACGGATCTGGACTTCCACCCAGATGCCCGCCTTGCTCATCAGCGTGCAGTGAAGGGCCTCGTAGCCATTGGTCTTGGGATGCTTTATCCAGTCCCGCATGCGGCCCGGCTTGTCGGTATACATCTGGGTTACAATCGAATAGATTGTGTAGGCCTGTTCCCGCTCGGTCTCAGGGCTGGCCGGATCGAAGATGATCCGGACCGCGTACAAATCATATATCTGCTCGAACGGTACATGTTTGGTGCGCATCTTATGCCAGATGGAGTAAGGCGTCTTGATGCGTTTTTTGACCTCGAACCGGCAGCCGCGCTGCGTGAGAGCCTCACTTATGGGGGCGATGAATTCATCGATGTCCTTCGCCCTGGCGGCAACATCCTTGTCGGTGCGTCCGGTTATTTCGGCATATTCGGCCGGATGCTCGTACTTGAGCCACAAGTTCTCCATCTCGGACTTGATGCTGTACAGGCCAAGCCGGTGCGCAAGCGGAATGAAAATGTACATCGTCTCGGTGAGGATCCGGTCGCGCCGGCTGGCGGGCAGGGTGTCGAGTATACGGCAGAGCTGCAGCCGTTCCGCCATCTTGATCAGCAGCACGCGCACATCATCGCCCAGGGTAAGCAGAACAAGCTTGAAATTCTCCATCTCCTGCCCGCTTTCCGGAACGTCTCCGCCGACAGGGGAGTCGGCGCTCTCGAGGATCTTGTTTATGTGCTGCAAGCCTTCTACCAGCTGCGCTATTTTTTCGCCGAACTGAAGGCGGATGTCGTCTACGGTATAATACAGGTTGCCAGGAACATCCATGAGCAGGGCGGCACATACCGATTTATAGCCAAGTCCGACGCGCTCCACTACGATCCTGGCCACGTCGTAGCACCTCAGGATAAAAGGCTCGCCTGTATGAATCAGAACGCCGCGGTGTGCCTCCTCCGCTATCTGCGCAGCCTTTTCGACTGCGCTGACCTCGGACGCATCCCGGCAGCGCCTGCGCACCAGAGCCATCAGGGACTCGTATTCATCAGTTAAGTTCCTTGAGACCATAATTCGAAATGTTCTGGAAACTGTAAGTCAATTCTGCACCGTATATGATGATCTGCCAGCTGAAATTCAGCCATATAAGAAACAATGGCACAGCGGCAAGTATTCCGTACACTGCATTCAGCCTGGCAACGAACACCTGCGTCTCCAGGTAGAGATACTGGAACAGCACGAAGACAAGGCCCGAAACGGCAGCGGACTTGAGTGCATAGCGGTATTTGACCTCGGTTGCGGGTATGAATTTGTACATTGCGCTTAAAGTGAAAGTCGCAATGACATAGAAACCCAGGTATCCCAGCATCTTGGGCAGGAACCTCAGGTCCGAAAGATCCAGGCCCATCAATTTGGGGAAATTGGAATAATATGCTATTCCGACGCCGAATATGACGACTATGAAAGGAGTCAGCAGGAGAACCAGAAAATAAAAACCGAAACGCTTGTAAATCTTGCGCGGTATCTTCCGTATGCCCCAGACATTGTTGAACACCCTTTCCACCTGAAACATCATCCACAGGATAGTCCAGAGGAACATGAGGGCGGAAATGGTTCCGACTCCGCCGCTTTTGGCTATGTTGATGATATTGCCGGCCTTTTCTTTGACAAGCATGAGCAATCCGCTGTCGACCTCGGATGTAAGTGTAAGGAGGAAGGTGTCTATATATCCGGAAAGGCCCATGCCGCCGGTGACCGCGAACAGGAATGCCAGCAGGGGAATAAGCGCCAGGGCGACAAAATAACTCAGGGCGACGCACTGGAACCCCATGCGGTTTTCCGCAAAAGTGTTTACGGTTATCCTTATGAGTTTGACGAAGTTCACCATGCGCGCATAGCCCTTCGACACCTGGGCGACCTTTTCGGCATCGATGGACCATATACGGTCTGTGAACAAATCGAAGATACGTCTCATATCAGAATAGTGTCAACTGTTGGGAGTCGGATCCGGACTCGGAAGAAGTAGGGAGGAGGGCCCTGAATTCCTGCTCGGAAAGCACGGGTATGCCGAGTTTAGAGCACTTTGCAAGCTTCTCGGGACCAGGTTTCGTGCCGGCCAGGAGGAAGGACGTGCTGCCGCTGACGCCGGATGAGCATTTGCCGCCGTGGGCCGCGATGAGCTCCTTCATGGCATCCCTCGAGATGGTGAAATTGCCGGAAACCACTATGGTCTTGCCGGCAAGGGCTTCCGAAAGGGCCGATGCCGATTCTTCTGCGGAGAAGCGAAGGCCGATCCGCTTCAGACGCTCAATCTCTTCTATGTTGGCAGGCTCATGCATATATGAGTAAATACTGTCTGCAATAACCTCGCCGACATCGGAAACCTCCAGAAGCCGCTCGCGTGAGGCCGCGGCAATGGCGTCTATGCTGCCGAAATGGCGGGCCACGTCGCGGGCGGTGCTTTCGCCTACGAAACGGATCCCGAGAGCGAACAGCACGCGCTCGAACGGCACTTGTTTAGACTGGGCAAGACTGTCCATGAAACGCTGGGCCGAACGGTCCTGCCAGCCTTCCAGGCTCAAGAGCTGATACTTGCTGATGGCGTACAGGTCGGAGGGCTTGCGCACAAGGCCGGCATCATAGAACTGATCTACGGTGGCCTCTCCCGCAAGGACATTCATGGCCCTGCGGCCAAGGAAATGAAGTATGCGGCCCTTTATCTGGGTGGGACATCCATCGCGGTTGGGGCAGAACCATTTGGCCTCGCCTTCCTGCTTTACCAGAGGCGTGCCGCAGTCGGGGCACAGCCCGGGGAACTGCGGAGGCAAGGCTCCGGAAGGCCTGAGGGAGAGATTGACTCCAGTGATTTTTGGGATTATCTCACCGCCTTTCTCCACATAGACGCTGTCGCCGACGCGGATGTCAAGGGATGCAATCTGGTCTTCGTTTACAAGGGTGGCGCGCTTGACGGTGGTGCCGCCAAGCTGTACGGGGGCCAGGTTCGCCACCGGGGTTACGGCGCCTGTGCGGCCGACCTGATAATCAATGCTCAGAAGGGGCGTGCAAGCCTGCTCCGCCTTGAATTTGTATGCGACCGCCCATCTGGGGGACTTGGCCGTATAGCCCAGGGCACGCTGGGCGGCCAGTTCGTTTATCTTGATGACTATGCCGTCCGTAGCATACGGCAGGCTGTGGCGTGCAGTGTCCCAGTGTTCTATGAATGCACGGATATCCGCAATTCCATGGCACAGACGACGGTCTTCCGACACGGGAAGGCCCCAGGATGCGGCTTTTCGAAGAGCTTCATCGTGGGTGTCGAAAGTGACGCTCTGAGCGGGAATATGGTACAGCGTGCACCAGAGCCCGCGCCTTCCGACCTCCTCGGGGTCGCTGAGCTTAAGCGAGCCGGATGCGGCGTTCCGCGGGTTGGCAAAAGGGCTTTCGCCGATTTCATCCCTTTCCGCGTTCAGTGCCTCGAACGAGGAATATGGCATGAGGATCTCGCCGCGGATTTCAAATTCGGCCGGATAATCGCCATGAAGGCGCTGGGGAATGTTCGGGATGTGGCGGACATTTTCCGTCACGTCGTCTCCCTGGACGCCGTCGCCGCGAGTCAGTGCCTGGACCAGAACACCATCCCTGTAGGTCAGGCAGATGGCGGTGCCGTCGAACTTCAGTTCGCAGCAGTATGTGAAATCGAAGTCCAGCGCCTTGTCGGCCCTGGCGGCGAATTCTTCCACCTCGGACAGACTGTAGGTGTTGCCGAGGGAAAGCATGGGGTAGCGATGTTTGCGCTTGACAAAGTCGCCTCCCGTACGCAGTTCAGCATTTTCACCGAACGGAGCGTCTATGTCCGAACCCACTTTCTGGGTGGGGGAGTCGGGAGTTAGGAACTCCGGATATGCGGCTTCAAGTGCCTCCAGCTCATGCATTAGGAAGTCGTACTGCTGGTCGCTCATGGTGGGAGCGTTGTCCACATAGTACTTGCGGCTGTTCTCCCTCAGCGTCTGGCGCAGCTGCTCTATCCTGGTTTTGGCTTCGTTCTTGTCCATAATCTTACAAAGATACTTATTTTCTCAAAAATTCCCTATATTTGTAGGTATGAGAAAGTTTATTTCAGCGCTTTCAACCTTGCTGCTGGCAATGCTTCCCTTGCAGCTCTCCGGACAGAATGTCAAAATAATAGCGCACCGCGGCGTGCATACGGAAGCCCCCGAAAATTCACTGGCCGCGCTTCGCGCATCCCAGGACCTGGGCGTCTGGGGATCGGAGTTCGATATCTGGATCACCACGGATGGGGAGTGCGTCATCAATCACAATCCCACTTTCCCGGATGACAGCCATGTCATCAAAGAGTCAGAATTTGCAGACATAGCCGGCATCAAACTCTCAAACGGAGAGGCTGTGCCTACTTTCGACGATTTTCTGATAGCCGCCTCGGAACGTCCCGACACCAAACTGGTCTGTGAATTGAAACGCCATGGATCCGATTCCCTGAACAGAAGGCTTTTTGATGTAGCCTGGGAGCGAGTCACCTCCTACGGCATGGAAGGACGCGTAGTGTTTCAGACCTTCTCATATTCCCTGTGCCGCTATGCCAAGAAGACAGTTCCAAAGGCGACGGTGTTCTATCTGTGCTCCAAAGAAGCATCCCTGAAGAGCGCCAGGGAGCTGTCCGCCGACGGAATAGACGGCGCGAATTACAAGGCGGAAATATGGCTTTCCCACCCTGAGTGGATAAAAGAGTTTCACGCCAAGGGCCTCACGGTGGTAGTCACCGCCCAGGACGACATACAGGTGCAGCGGCAGCTCATCGAGGCGGGCGTGGATGTAATGGCCTCCAACAAACCCGCGGAACTGAAAGAATTGCTGAAAGAATATGAATAAAACGTTTTTAGGGAAATCATCCCTGGCGTTCCTGCTGCCCCTGCTGGCCTGCGGCAGGGGAGAAGCCTCTCCCGACCGCCCCAACATCGTGTTTTTCCTGGTCGACGACTATGGATGGCTGGACAGCAGCGTCGCATATGGAGATGAGGTGTATCCAAACAACCTCCGTATGGATACCCCGAACATGCAGCGTCTGGCGGAACGCGGTGTCATCATGACCAATGCCTATGCCTGCCCTACATCTTCTCCTACCAGGACGTCGCTGATTTCCGGCATGAATACAGCGCACATGCGCATTACGAACTTCACCTCCAACGTTCTCCGGGACCTTCCTACAGACTGCTGCGCCGGTTCCGATTTCACCGTCAATGACAATCCGGACGATCCTTTTGCAAACCCAGACTGGAACTGGAACGGACTTTCTCCGGAACCCGGAGTCCCTCATACATGTTACGTCACACCGCTTCCGGAAATACTCAAGGACAACGGTTATTATACCATACACGTAGGCAAGGCGCACTGGGGCACGATCGGCACCCCGGGAGCATCTCCCACCAACATGGGATACCTGGTGAACGTCGCCGGCGGCCACAACGGGATGCCTAGGACCTACCAGGGCGAGCGCAGCTACGGAAACGCCCCGGGCGAATGGAACCTGACGGCGGTCCAGGGCCTGAATTCCTACTACACCTCGGACGTCAACCTCACGGAGGCGCTTACAAGGGAGGCTGTTAAGGCGCTGGAATATCCTGTGGCACAGGGAATTCCTTTTTACCTCGACATGTCTCACTACGGAGTCCACACCCCCATAGAACCGGACTCTCGCTTCTATCAGAAATACCTTGACCGCGGCTACGAAGAGGGCCTCGCCAAATATTGCTCCATGGTGGAATCGGTGGACAAGAGCCTCGGCGACATAATGGATTATCTGGACGCCGCAGGCATAGCCGACAACACCGTGATCGTGTTCTACTCCGACAATGGCGGCCACAGCATTGATACCCGCAAGGGCGGAGCGGCGCATGAATTCAACGCCCCCCTTCGCGAGGGCAAGGGCTCCTGCTATGAGGGCGGCATACGCGTGCCCATGCTGGTTTACATCCCGAACGGTACCGAAGCGGGCGTGAGAATCAACACTCCCTTTACTCCGGAAGATTATTTCCCGACCATACTCGACATCGCAAACATTACTTCATATAAGGCTGTTCAGGACATTGACGGCCAGAGCTTTAAAAAACTGTGGACCGACGGCTCCAAATACGTCAGAAAGGCCATGGACAGCGGCGAAATCAGCGACACCAAAAGCGCCAACGCCTTCGTAGTCCCGGAGTCCGTAAGCGGCCTTGACCCGGAACGTGAAGTCATATTCCACTATCCTCATCAGTGGCGTTACATGGACCAGCCCGACATTGATTTCCTCAGCTGCATACGCAAAGGAAAGTGGAAAGTGGTCTACAGGATGCACGATTGCAAGGTGGAACTCTACGACCTTTCGGAAGATATTTCCGAGAGACATGATGTGGCTGCCGAGCATCCCGTGGAGGCAAATATCCTGGCGGCAACGCTTGCCGCGCGTCTTTCCGCATGGAACGCCAGCATGCCCACGGTAAGGGAAACGGGCAAGCCTGTTCCTTTCCCTATAGATGTGACCTTTGTTTCATGCGAAAAGCTTTGGGAACCTTACTATGTCGATTATCAGGCGGAGAAGATTTGCGACATCGCCGACGTTGTGCCCAAGAAAGTGGAAATCAAAGGTTCCACGCAGGGCTTTGCAGTGAGCGGCAAATACGGTTTCCTGGTTCGCGACAAAGGCCAGTGCAACGTGTTCAATCTGGAGGAGCCATCCTTTGTTAACGCTTTCTACCTCGAAAAGAACACCTCGCATTGCAACAATGCCTGCTTCGGTCCCGACAAACCATCGCCCGATGCGGAATTCCCTTATTTCTATGTCAGCGAATGCCGCGAAGACAGGTCTTGTTTCGTGTACGAGATCACTACGGAGGGAAGCAAGCTCGTACAGCGGATTTTCTATGACGACTCCACCGTCGAGGGCGCCATCGACTGGGCTGTCGATCCCGAACGGAGGCTCATTTATGCCTATGAGGGCATGGGACGTGGACGTGAAAAATATATGCGGGTGTTCCGCCTTCCCAAGGTCTCCGAAGGTCCGGAAGTACATTTCAAACTTAAGGACTGCAAGCAGTTCTTCCCTATATACGGCCTGTACATAGGGCAGGGAAGCGCAGTGCGGAACGGCAACATATATCTCACCCAGGGTATTCCCAAGACGGATATGGACCTGCATATCTTCGACCTCGACGGAAACCGCCTCAAGGCCTTGAATTTCAGACCGATAGGTCTGGAGCCCGAAGGGATAGACATACAGAACGGATGGATATACGTCGCATTCCATACACCCAAAAAGCCCAGGCATTCGAATATCTGGAGGTTCAAACTGAAGGATTAACGTCTATTTTTACTATATTTGCAAGATTTTGATTATCAGTTTATCAATTTTTATATGAAAGATTCTATCATTATTCTCTGTGGCGGCGGCCCCGCGCCGGGCATGAACACCGTCGTGTGCTCCGTTGCCAAAACTTTCCTTGCCGGCGGCTATCGCGTAATCGGCCTTCACGGCGGATACAGCGGTCTTTTCAGCGATGAACCCCGTATCGAAGACATCGATTTCTTCAAGGCTGACGCCTATTTCAACCGTGGCGGCTCTTATCTCCAGATGAGCCGGTTCAAGCCTACCGACGAAGATTTCGAAAAACGTTTCAACCTTTCCCTGTTCCAGGAGAACAACATCAAGCTCCTCGTGACAGTTGGCGGCGACGACACCGCATCCACAGCAAACCGCATCGCCAAATTCCTCGAGGCCCGCAAATACCCCATCGCCAACATACACGTTCCCAAGACCATAGACAACGACCTTCCCCTTCCGTGCAACACGCCCACCTTCGGATTCAATTCCGCCAAGCAGGAAGGCGCACATCTGGCACGTACCATCTATGAGGATGCACGCACATCAGGCAACTGGCTGCTCATTTCCGCAATGGGCCGCAGCGCCGGACACCTGGCACTTGGAATAGGCGAGGCCACCCACTGTCCCATGACCATCATCCCAGAGATGTTCAACAAGACCTCCATCACGATAGACAAGATCATAAAGCTCACCCTCTCCGCCATTATCAAGCGCAAGATCATGGGCATCCCCTACGGTACAGTAGTAGTGGCCGAAGGCGTCTTCCATGACCTCGCGGCCGAGGACATCAAAGCCGCCGGAGTGCATATGACCTACGACGAACACGGCCATCCCGAGCTTGGCAAAATCAGCAAGGCCGTGCTTTTCAACGAGCTTCTGGAGAAGGAATTCAAGAAGATCGGCCTCAAGGTCAAGACCAGGCCCGTCGAAATCGGCTACGACGTCCGCTGCCAGGACCCCATAGCATATGACCTTACCTATTGCTCCGAACTTGCCATGGGCGTCTACAACCTGTTCACGAAGGGCGAGACCGGCTGCATGGTCTATGTCGACGCATATGGCAACTCTTCACCCCTGTACCTGCATGACCTCCAGAATGCCGAAGGCAAGATCCCGCCGCGCAGGGTGGATATTGAAGGAGGAATCGCTTCCAATTACTACGCACACATCTGCCATTACATTACGCCTGCCGACTATCAGGCCGCAAAGAAGTACGTAGAAGATCCCGAAGCTTACGATTTCTGCAAGATACTCAACTGGTAATTTTATATGGTGAAACATTTACCCATCCTTACGGCTGCCGGATTGCTTCCGGCGGCCGTTTTGGCTCAGGAAAGACCGAACATCGTACTTATTCTGGCAGACGACATGGGGTATTCCGACCTTGGCTGCATGGGCAGTGAAATCGATACCCCGAACCTCAATTCGCTGGCTAAAGGCGGCGTTCTCATGACCAATTTCTGCAATGCGTCAAAATCCTGCCCTTCCAGAGCTTCGCTGCTGACCGGCCTGTATTCCTGGCGCGCGGGAATGGGTGATATGGCAAACACCGGTTCCAGATATCCTGAGTATCAGGGATGGCTTAATGAAAACTGCGTGACCATCGCGGAAGTTCTCAAGGAAAGCGGTTATTCCACCTACATTTCCGGCAAGTGGCATGTGGGCAGCGAGCCCGAGCACTGGCCCGACCGGAGAGGCTTCGACCAAAGCTTCCAGATGCCCAACGGAGGAGGAGTATATTTCTATCCTTCAAAGTTCCCGCAGAGAGCAAACCGCAAGCTTTATCGGAATGCCGAGGAAGTCTTTCCCGAAGAAGGCTGGTATTCTACGGACGGTTTCGGCGAGGTTGCCGTGGAATACATAAACAGGCCCGAAAACAAGGAAAAGCCGTTCTTCCTCTATGTGCCGTTTATTGCCCCCCATTATCCGCTGCAGGCCAAGCCCGAAGACATCGCCAAGTACCAGGGCGTTTATGATTCCGGCTATGCGGCGATCCGCGAGGCCCGCTTCCGCCGCCAGAAGGAACTGGGTATTCTGGACAGCGATTTTCCTCTTTCAGAACCTACCCATCCCGAATGGAGCGAGGTGGAGGACAAGGAGCGTCAGGCAAGCCGCATGGCGGTATATGCCGCGCAGATCGACTGCATCGACCAGAACGTCGGCAGGATAGTGGATGCCCTCAAGGAGAACGGATACTACGAGAACACCGTCATTATCTTCCTTTCCGACAACGGCGCTGTTATGCATCACTTCGACAAAACGCCGGACGTGCCCTACGGGAGCGAGTACTGCTGGGCCTCGATAGGCAAGTGGCAGAATGTAGCCAATACCCCCTTCCGCGAAGGCAAAGGCCGGGAATACGAGGGCGGCATCAAGACTCCCCTCATATTCCATTGGCCTGCAGGGCTCAAGAAAACCGGCTTCA
This sequence comes from uncultured Bacteroidales bacterium, assembly GCA_946405435.1. Classification (GTDB taxonomy): domain Bacteria; phylum Bacteroidota; class Bacteroidia; order Bacteroidales; family UBA932; genus Cryptobacteroides. Next base: position 84,399 of record CAMJHF010000007.1, on the reverse strand, counting down.
TGGTGCGCGACTATGCACACATCACCGATATCATGCCCACTTGCATAGAACTGGCCGGTGCAAAATATCCCAAGGAGTACAAAGGACACAAGATTCTCAGTGCGGACGGCTACAGCCTGATGCCGCTTGTGCGCGGACGCCATGTAAGGCAGAACCGCGTACTGTTCTTCGACCATGAAGGCTGGTCCGGCATGAGGCAGGGAAGGTGGAAGATAAACCGCCGTATAAAGAGTACCGAATGGGAGCTTTATGACCTCAAGAACGACCCGTACGAGAATGTCAATCTTGCGGAGAAATATCCCAGAAAGCTGAAAAGGCTTTCGGCAAAGTGGGAAAAGATGGCCGAAGAAATGGGCGTAAGACCCTGGCCTCTTGATAAATAGAACAATAAAAGCCGGCTCTTAAGCCGGCTTTTATTACAAAAAGACAGAGAGATTAGTCCAATTCTTCGACGACCGGAGCCTCGGGAGCGTTCTTCATGACGGAGGCGATGCCTGCCTGCATGTTGCGCTCGTTGGCATACATCTGGCTGGCGCCGATGACCTGGCCGTTGGATGCCTTGAGGTTGAAGAAAGGCTTGCCGTTCTTGGCTTCCTTGACTTCGTAACGCTCCTGGACGGGGGCGTTTTTCTTTACGGATTCAACACCGTTCAGGCAAGCGGTCTTGGTGGTGTAGCCCTCGCTGGTGAGGATGACCTGGCCGTTGGTGGCCTTGAGGTTGAACTGGAATTCTCCGTTCTTTCTGAGAGTGATAACAAACTTTCCCATTTCTGAATTATTAAAACTTGATTTTCGCAAACTTAACAATTAATTGTTAAATTTGCAATGATATTTTTCAGAATATGCTAAGCAACGCCGAAATCAAGCGAATAAAGTCCCTAAAGGATAAGAAGTTCCGCGACCTGTACGGACAGTTTGTAGTGGAAGGGGAGAAGATGGTACAGGAGGCTCTGGACTCGCAGTTCCACGTGGCGGAGGTGTACAGGGCATCTGAAATCGGTTCCGAAGCCATGGCGCGCATCAGCCAGATGAGCAGTCCGTCCCCGGTGCTGGCCGTGGTGGACAAGCCGGAGCCGCACGCCCTGGCTGTAGGCAGGGGACTCTGCCTCGGGCTTGATTCGGTGCGCGACCCCGGCAATATGGGAACGATCCTGCGCCTGGCGGACTGGTTCGGCATTTCCGTGGTGTTTGCATCCATGGACTGCGTCGAATTGTTCAACCCCAAGGTCGTCCAGGCCTCGATGGGCTCTGTCTTCAGGGTCAGGACCGTATATTGCGACCTCCCTGATATATGCAGGCGCTTCCGCCTCATGGATATGCCAGTATACGGCACTTTCCTAGACGGGGATGACATATATTCCACGGTACTTGCCGGCGAGGGCCTGATAGTAATGGGCAATGAGGCGAACGGCATAAGCGGCGAAGTGGCTTCTGAATGCACCTCGCGCCTCTGCATCCCGACCTTCGCCTCCGGGCGCACAGCAGAGTCGCTCAATGTCGCCGCCGCCTGCGCAGTCACCGTTTCAGAGTTCAGGAGAAGGCAAAGATGAAGCTGCGCATTCCATTGATCCTGGGACTGATTGCTTGTATGGCCGCATCATCCTGCAGCACCACGAGGGTGTTGCCGGAAGGCCAGTATCGTCTGGCTTCCAACAAGATAGTAATCGAAGACAAGCACAGCGGAGTCAGCGCCTCGGACGTATCGTCTTATGTGAAGCAGAAGGCCAATACATATTTTCTCTTCGGCTGGAGCCCGATGCTCAACATATACAACTGGTCCAATCCCTCCAAAGACAACTGGATCAACCGTTCGCTGCGCAACGTAGGCTCCGCTCCTGTGGTTTTCAATCCTTTCCAGGTTTCCGGCTCATGCGACAACATAGCCAAGCACCTTGAATATCTTGGATATTACAATTCTGAAGTAACCTCCAGGGTCGATACCGTACGCAGGCTCGTCAAGGTAAGCTATTTCGTCAAACCAGGCAAGAGGGTACGTATAGACAGCGTAGTCTTCAAGGTTCCCGAAGGTGAGTTCTGCGACGACTTCCAGTCCGACATTGCCAATGTCGGAGTGAAGAAAGGCGACTGGCTCGCAGAAAAAGCACTGGAAGCGGAAAGTGTGAGGGGCACATCCTATTTCCGTAACCTGGGATACTACAGCTTCAACAAGTACAATTATTTTTTCACCGCCGACACTCTTGGTTCCAGCAATATACTCACCTATGAGATACGCAATTACACCCGAAACGAGCAAGGTGTCAATGCGCAGCCGCTGAGGAAATTCCAAATTGGCGACGTGTCCATTTCACATTCGGCCCAGATACCATTCAGGGAGAATGTCCTTAAGCGCGTCAGTCTCATAAAGCCAGGAGACACATACAGCGAGCAGCTGGTCAACAACACCTACTCGCGCCTTTCTTCCCTGCGCCTCTTCAACAGCGTGGGAATTGAAATGCAGCCGGTCGACAGCACAACGGTGGACTGTCACATAAACATGGGAGAGAGCAACCAGAAAGGCTTCAAGCTGGCGCTGGATGCATCCACAAACTCATCCGGACTGCTGGGAGTTTCTCCGGTGATCAGTTTCTACAACAAGAATCTGTTTCACGGAGGAGAGTGGCTGTCTCTTGGATTCTCCGGCAATTTCCAGTGGCAGCCCAATACCACCACGCGGGCCAATGAGTTCGGTGTGTCCGCAAGCCTGAGTTTTCCCCGCTTCGTCGGGCTGCCTTACAAGCTATTCAAAGGAGCCAACATCCCGCGCACCGAGCTCCAGGCTTCTTTAAACTACCAGAACCGTCCGGAATTCACCCGCTTCATCACCAACATGAGCTATGGATATCTTGGGCAGGAGAAAAAATTGTTTTATCAGCTGTACCCTCTGAGAGTATCGGTTATCAAAGTGGACAGCATGACCGACGAGTTTATAATCTCGCTGCTCAAGAACATCTATCTATGGGATTCGTTCTCCGACCATATCGACGCTGGTGTAGGAGCACAGTTCTATTACACCAGCGACACTAACCTGATCCCCAAGGGTTCATACTGGTTCGCGCGTGCCGGTGTGGATCTTTCCGGAAATGTGATTTCCCTGTTCAACAAATGGCTTCCTGTCAATGAATATGGCAACAAGACTATCCTCGGTCTCAATTATTCGCAGTATGCCAGGGTTGAGATGCAGCTTGGGCAGTGCATACGGTTTTCTCCCGGTTCTGCCCTTGCCATGCGGCTGTCCGCCGGAGTGGGAAACGGCTATGGAGCATCTTCCTCGATGCCGTTCGAAAAGGAATTCTATGTGGGTGGAGCAAGCAGCATGAGAGGCTGGCAGGTGCGGGCGCTCGGACCCGGCGCCGACGAAATGATGTCGCTGTTTACGATCCCCAGCCAGACTGGAGACTGGAAAATCGAGCTGGATCTGGAATACCGGCAGAAACTCTTCTGGAAATTCGAAGGCGCACTCTTTGCCGAAGCCGGAAATGTATGGGATTTTCCCGTTGACTTAAGCGACATACTTGTGACGGATGACGATCCTATCGTAAATAATTATACTGATTTCTGGCCTGCCACCATAGCCGCCGACTGGGGCATAGGACTCAGGCTCAATCTGGATTTCATACTTATACGACTGGACTGGGGCATCAAATTATATGAGCCCTCCAGGGCAGAGGGAAAGCGCTGGCTCAGCCCTGCCGAGTGGATAGGCCGCAATGGTTCTGCCCTGCATTTTGGCGTTGGATACCCTTTCTGATGAACGGCAAGAAAATTATATATCAGGTATTTACCCGTCTTTGGGGCGACGGTTCCCTGTCTTCGTGGGACAAGGCCGATTTCGAACACATAAAGTCGCTGGGAGCCGATTATGTATGGCTGACCGGCATCCCAAGGCACGCCAGCGGAAAACCCTTCGTGAAGGGCGATCCCGGATCTCCTTATGCCGTGAGCGATTGGTATGACATCAACCCATATCTGCTGCCCGATGCGGCTGACAGAACGGAGGCGTTCCGGGAATTTGTGAAGAAGGTGCATAAGTCCGGCCTGAAGTGCCTTGTGGACTTTATCCCTAATCATGTCGCCCAAGATTACAGCGGAGCCCTGGGTATCTATCCCTGGCATGACGGAGACTGGACCGATACGTTCAAAGTGGACTGGTCCAATCCGTCGACGATCCAGGAGTTCGAGCATATCCTTCTTTTCTGGTCCGGCTTGGGCGTGGACGGCTTCCGCTGCGATATGGTGGAACTCGTGCCCCCGGAAGCATTGAAGCAACTAATCCATACTGTTAAGATAGAGTTTCCGGACCTGCTGTTCCTCGCCGAGGTCTACGGGAGGGACAGTTACAGCCGATACATTAACGACGTGGGCTTCGATTTGCTGTATGACAAATCCGGAGTCTATGACATCCTCCGCGGAGTTATAGAAGGGAAGCGCAGTGCGCAGGAACTCACCTGGAACTGGCAATTCCTTGGCCCGCTGCAATCCAGCATGCTCAATTTTCTCGAGAATCATGATGAGCAAAGATTAGCATCCCGTTTCTTTGCTGGAGATGCCGACAGGGCCTGGGCGGCTGTCGCCTACGCAATGCTGTTCAACAGGGCGTCGTGGATGTATTACGCAGGCCAGGAGGCCGGGGAAGAAGCGACGGAAAGCAGCGACGGCCGCACTTCAATATTCAACTGGTGCAAGCCTTCATCGCTTTCGCTCCTGGATTCAATGATCCACCATGGCTCAGCCCTGCCAGACAAAAACGCCGAGATTCTCGGCCGTTACAAGCGCCTCGGGACGCTGGCGCGCTCATCGTTGTTCGCCCTAGGCGAAGTCTGGGATCTGGGATACTGCAACCAGTCCGCTCCCGGTTTCGACGTCGGCAAGGCCAGTGCTTTCATGCGCTTCAACGGCACCGACGCGATGTTGGTGCTGTGCAACTTCAGCGACAAAGCTGTTTCTACGGAACTGGCCATCCCCGCAGAACTGCAGGCTGCCGCCGGTATAAATAAAAGCGAAGCGTCCTTGTACGCTCCTGCTTATGGATACGCACTACTTAAATGTTTATAAACTCATATTATGGCAAAAGTTATCACGATCATCGGATCCGGCATGATGGGATCCGCACTTGCTTTTCCCGCATTCGAGAACGGAAATGAAGTCCGTCTGGTAGGTACTCACCTTGACAGGGATATTATCGACAACTGCAAGTCCAGAGGCCAGCACCTCAAATTTGACAGGCCTTTTCCCAAAGGCGTAAAGTATTACTACTACGAAGATTGGAAAGAAGCGGCAAAAGGCGCGGACTTCATAATCGGCGGCGTCAGTTCTTTCGGCGTGGACTGGTTCCTGAAGAATATCCTCACTGAGCTCGATCCTTCCGTGCCTGTGCTTTCCGTTACCAAGGGACTTATCAACCTTGAGGACGGCACTTTGATTTCCTACCCGGAATACTGGAAGAGGGAGCTGGCGAAGAAGGGCATAAACCGCGAGATCTGTGCCATTGGCGGCCCCTGCACCAGCTATGAACTCGTGTTCCACGACCAGACCGAAGTTGCCTTCTGCGGCAAGGATACAGCCACTATCAAGATGATGAAAGAGGCGATGCAGACCTCATACTACCACATCTCCCTTACAAATGATGTGGAGGGACTTGAAAGCGCCGTGGCCCTCAAGAACGGATATGCCCTTGCGGTTGCCATGACCATAGGGCTTGTCAACCGTCACCATGGCGCCGAGGCCGGCCTGCACTACAATTCCCAGGCTGCCGCTTTCTATCAGGCCGTCAAGGAGATGCGCTATCTGCTCGAGATGCAGGGAGCCAGCCGCGACTGCGAAAACATAGGCATCGGCGATCTCTACGTAACTGTCTACGGAGGCCGTACCAGAAAAATCGGCATCCTGCTCGGAGAGGGCAAGAGCTACGAAGAGGCGCTTCAAATCCTTGCCGGCGTAACCCTGGAGAGCCTTGTGGTGTCGCGCAGGGTATGGGCCGCCATGGTGCGCAAGGCTGAACTCGGCAAGGCGGACCTTTCCCTTTATCCCATGCTACGGCATGCCGCAGAAGTGCTCGACAACGGGAAAGACGCCGAACTGCCTTGGGAAGCGTTCACTTTTGACGAAACAGCATAACTGTCATGAAACGCGTATGTTGCCTGGTTGCTGCGGCAGTTCTCTGCCTTACGGCGGCCGCGCAGGTAAAAGTGGTAGGTCACAGGGGAGTGCGGTTCAACACTCCCTTCGACCCTGCAACGCCCCTTTACGAGAACACGATCCCAGCCCTGAGATTCAACCAAAGCCTCGGAGTGTATGCGGCCGAATTCGATGTTCAGCTGACAGCTGACGAAAAACTCATCGTCTTCCATGGCCCAAGCGTTCCCGGACTTGGCAAAAGCATCCACAACATCACTTTTGCCGAGGCCCGTTCCGTAGTGCTCCCCGGTGGCTCCATAATGCCTACGCTCGAAGAGTATCTTGCAGAAGGGCGCAAGCATCCGGAGACCAAGCTTATCCTCGAGGTCAAGAAGCAGCCTACGCCGGAAAGGGAGACAAAAGCCGTGGAGCTCATAGTCGAGACCGTGCGCAGGATGAAGATGCAGGGGCAGATAGAGTATACGACTTTCAGCGATTGGGAGGTTCAGGAGATCCATCGTCTGGAGCCTTCGGCAAAGGTCATTTTCACCGACAGCGGGTGGTATATCCACGATCCGGACTATTGCTATGCCCGCGGCTACAATGCTGTCTCCTACGATCTTAACGGCCTTTTCAATCATCCTGAATACGTCGACCGCGCCCATCAGTTGGGCATGGAAGTGACGTTGTGGGTGGTAAATGACAAGGAAATTGTCGACTGGGCGATAAAACACGGGGTGGACTTCGTTTCCTCAGACCACCCCGAAAAAATCAAGGAATATCTTAACTCTCTTAACCGATAGTTTCTTTCAGAAGGCGGACCCAAAAGGTCCGCCTTCTGATTAAATGGCGAGAGTGAGCATCAGTGCGCCGACAAGGCCCAGAATGGCATAGAATTCAGGGAGAGCGGCGTAGATGAGGGTATTTGTCTGCACGTCGTGCCCCTGGCTGATACCGATGATACCGTTGGCGCAAACCTGGCCCTGGCGGATAGCGGAGAACAGGCACACAAGGCCGACGCTGACACCGACACCGAAAAGGATGGGACCGTTGGCGGCGAAGTCAAATTTGTACACGAGCAGCCACATGAAGAATCCCACGAAGCCGTAGATACCCTGGGTGGCAGGAAGTGCGGAAAGAATCAAGTAACTGCTGGATTTTTCGGGAGCTTTTTTGAGAGCACCTTCTGCAGCGTTGCCCGCAATGGTGGTGCCGTAGGCACTGCCTATGCCTGCGAGGCCGAGCATAAGGCCAAGTCCGAGATAACCTAGAATTTCATTCATAGCATAAATATTTTTTAATTGTTATTATTTCATTGGCTGATATATACGGCCTTTGCCGTCATATCCTGAATTCTTGAAGAATTCGAGGAAGTTAAGTCGCAGGGGATGCACGAAGGCGCCGAGGCAGCACATGGCCAGATTCAGTGCGTGTCCGATGATGAGGATCAGCACGAAGGCAATCCAGCCAAACCCGAAGGAGCCGTCCCCCAGAGTCATCGCGGCAATGTCGTTGAAGGCCTTGCCGAGCATGCCGCCGGCAAGCCCGAGCGCATAGAGGCGCAGGTAGCTGAGTACGTCGCCAAGCAGGCCGGTAACTGTGTTGTAGGTCTCCCACAGGCCGGAGCCTATGTTCTTGAGAGGATTGCGGTGGATATCGTTGAACAAGAAGATACCAAGGGCGGAGACAATGCCGAGTCCGATTATTATCCACTTGGTAATGGCCGGGGGAAGGAGTTTGAATATGGCCAAAGTTCCCACGACCACACCGCCGACTATCAGAAGGGTCCAGCCCCAGACTCCGAGCGAGCCGAGGAAACCCTTGTTCCGCGTGGCGTACACTGTCTTTACCACCATGGCAAGGCACAGGTGAATTACGCCAATTACAAGGGAAAGGACCATCTGGGCGTCGAATCCGGCGATGTTGCCCGTAATCATGACCGCCTTGAGCCACGACGGTATCCAGGGAAGGGCCGAGATATCTACACCGAAGAAGGTGTGCATCACTATGCCCACTACGAATGTCCCTGCGCCAAGGGTCGTTACCAAAGGAGCCAGGTTCTTCATGCTCTCAACCTTCCTTAACAGTATACCGCCTATGATGAGCAGCAGGCCATATCCTGCGTCGCCCATGCACATGGCAAAGAAAAGCAGGAAGAAAACTGAAATGTAGGGCGTAGGGTCGAATTCGTTGTAATCGGGCCTGCCATACATATCCGTGAGAGTCTCGAACATGCGCACGAACTTGTTGTTCTTGAGTTTTATAGGAGGGTTATCCTCCAGTGTAGCTTCAGCACTTGTCCACACACAGCCAAGCTCATTGAAAGCAGATTCAAGCCTTTCTTTGTCCGCCTGCGGGGCAAAACCTTCGAAAACGGCAAGAGTCTCATCAGCGGCATATTCGGCAGAAGCTCCGGCAAGATAGCGGTTCAATTCCGACTTAATCTGTTCCGCCTTGGCTTCGAGTGAAGGAATGGTGCTCTTCTTTGCTTCGAGTTCGCCTTCGTAAGCCTTGGTCCTTTCAGAATTCTCGGCAATCAGAGCTTCGAGTTCATCTACTGAATGCTCGGGAGAAGGTACAGGCACGGCAGGGAAGTCCCCGGCACCGAATACCACGAACCACACTTTGCCTTTTGCCTTGTCTGTCTGCAGTAAGGCATATTGTTCGGGCCAGGCGGCATCGAATTGCTTTTCCGGAACGCAGTAGAAGCGGACGGGGATGCCAAGAGAAGCTATCTTTCCTTTGTCAAAAGAACCCCAGTGGCGCGCGGCATCTTGTTCCTTGACAAGTTGAGCACCCTTTTCCTTGAGAGAGGCAAGCACATCGTCCCTGCCGCTCGAAATCCGGCGTATTTCGGCCTGGACGTCTTCGAACTGCCTGAAAAGCTCGCGCGACTGCTGGTCAAAAGGCTTGGAAGAACGGGTGATATCCATAACGCCGAGCTTGCGAAGTTCCTCAAGAAAATCATCCTTATACCCGGAAAGCAGGATGAAGTCGTAACGGGTCATTTTCTCGATCATAGTTCTTCCTCCTCTTCTTCCTGGGCTGCATGGCGGTTCTTGACGATTTTGGAAGAAGCCTTTGAGAGGTTCTCTTCGTCTTCCATGTAGCGTTTTATTTTGCGGATGGCTTCCTGATAGCCGGGAATCTGCACTTTCTCGTACAGGTTCACTTTCTGCGTTGTCTTCTTGCGGTTGAATTCAAGGATGCGACGGCGCTCTTCCGAAATTTCCGACTCAATGCCCAAAGTGCTCAGTTCCTGCAGGATACGGACTCCGTCCGCATACCAGGCCGGCTTTACAAATGCATTGAAGCGGCCAAGCTCGAAATCTATGCCGTCCAGGGCCGGAGCCTTGACGCCGGCTATCTTGACGGTCTTGAGACGGACGTCCTTGATGCTTATGAGCCCGGGATCGAATTCGTTCCACAAGGCCGCCAGGTAGTCATACTCCTGCAGCTTGCTTTCGAGTTCGCGCGCCTGGGCTTCGGCCTCGGCCTTTGCCGTGATCACGCTCACACGCAGCGCCGACTCTTTATTCTTGAGTGTGGGCAATGCGTTCTGCCTGATCTTGAGTTGCTTGCCAAGGTTGGTCAGGGACGTCTTGTTGTATTGAAACTGTATTGCCATCAGTCAGCCTTTTTCCAATACTTGTCGATAAGAGACTGCTTGATTCCGGTTTCGGCAGGACTGAAGTACTTGGCAAACAGACGCCAAGCGGTATCGAGCATCTCATTTATGGAAATGTTGACGTCGATGCTCAGAAGCTCCCGGGCGTAATCCTTTGCGTAATCCAGGCACCTTAGGTCATAGTCCGACAGGTCGAAACCGTTCTGAAGCTTGGTCTTGGCGTTCTGCGCATCGGCATAGAGCCGCACGCCGGCATTCATCACCTGGCTGTGGTCCTCGCGGGTTTTCTTGCCCTGGACCAGCTGCTTAAGACGGCTCAGGCTCCTGAAGGGGTCGACAATAACGCAGCCCGTATCCGAATCGGCGCGAAGGAATAGCTGGCCTTCGGTGATGTAGCCGGTGTTGTCCGGGATAGCGTGGGTGATATCGCCGTCATTGAGCGTGGTCACGGCAATGATGGTGATGGAACCTCCGTCGGGAAGCTGTACGGCCTTTTCGTAAATCTTGGCCAGGTCGGAATACAGCGAGCCAGGCATGGAATCCTTGGAAGGAATCTGATCCATACGGTTGCTGACGATCGAAAGGGCGTCGGCGTAGAGCGTCATGTCGGTGAGCAGCACAAGCACCTTTTCGTTCTTGTCGACAGCAAAATACTCTGCGGCCGTGAGCGCCATGTCCGGAATCAGAAGGCGCTCTACGGGGGGCTCCTCCGTGGTGTTGACGAACGACACGATCTTGTCGAGCGCGCCTGCACCCTCGAAGGCCTGACGGAAAAAGAGATAATCGTCGTTGGACAGTCCCATTCCGCCAAGGATAATCTTGTCCACGTCCGCGCGAAGGGCGACCTCAGCCATGACTTTATTGTAGGGCTGGTCAGGGTCTGCGAAGAAGGGAATCTTCTGGCCGGAAACCAGGGTATTGTTAAGGTCGATGCCGGCGATTCCGGTAGGAATCAACTCGCTGGGCTGACGGCGCTTGTATGGGTTGACGGAAGGACCGCCGGCCTCGCGGGGCTCTCCCTCCACTTCGGGGCCTCCGTCGCGGGGATTACCGTACGCGTCGAAGAAACGTCCCGACAGCTGCTCGCTTACCTTCAGGGTAGGGGGCTCGCCGAAGAAGCTCACCTCGGAATTGGTGGGGATGCCTTCGGTGCCGGAAAAGACCTGGAGCGTTACCCGCTTGTCCTTGGTCTTGACAACCTGGGCAAGACGGCCGTCTACGATGGCCAGCTCGTCATTGGCCACTCCCTCTGCGTCCAGCGATACCGTGGCCTTGGTAATAGCCTGGAGCTTGGTGTATGTGCGTTGATATGCTTTAGTTGCCATATTGCGAGAGTTGTTGGTTGAGAGTGGAGAAGTAGTTTTCGAAACTCTCGGAATGGAATTCCGAGTAGTTCATTTGGCGCAGGGTGTTGATTACCTCCTTGAACCAGCTGCGGCAGACTTCGTAGTCTTCGAAACCGAAATCTTTGCGGCAGATACCAAGGATAAGGTCCAGCATGAACTTCTGACGCTCCATGGGGCACACTGCATCCACGGCATCGAATGCATCTTGCTGGAGGAATGCGAAGTCGATGAGCTCGCTCTTCCAATATGCCTCGTGGTAGCTCATGGGGACGCCGTCGTCGCCGAGAATGTTGATTTGCTCCGCCATTTCCTTGCCTCTGCGCACGAGGTTCTTGGCTTCCAGCACTTTGTCGATCCATCCCTTTTCCACGGTGGCCTGAAGGTACTCCTGGATTTCGGGATATTCGAGGTACTTGGAATAAGACTCCACAGGATTGACGGCAGGGTAGCGCTTCTGGTCCGCGCGGTTCTGCTCAAGGGCGTAGAAGCAGCGGGCTGCCTTCTTGGTGCTTTCGGTGACCGGTTCCTTGAGGTTGCCGCCGGCAGGGGATACGGTGCCGATGAATGTAACGGCCCCGGTCTTTCCGTTGTTCAGCACGACCTGGCCTGCACGTGCGTAGAAATTGGAAATGATGGCGGAAAGGTCCACCGGGAATGCATCCTGGCCGGGAAGTTCCTCCATACGGTTGGACATTTCCCTGAGCGCCTGAGCCCAGCGGGATGTAGAGTCGGCAAGAAGCAGACAGCGGTAGCCCATGGCCCTGTAATACTCGCAGATGGTCATCGCCGTATAGACCGAGGCCTCGCGGGCGGCGACAGGCATGTTGGAAGTATTACATATAATAACTGTCCTTTCCATGAGCTTGCGTCCCGTATGGGGATCGATGAGTTCTGGATACTCGGTAAAGATCTCGACCACCTCGTTGGCACGCTCGCCGCAGGCGGCCATGACCACTATGTCGGCCTCGCCCTGCTTGGCTATAGCATGCTGGAGAACGGTCTTGCCGCATCCGAAAGGACCGGGGATGAAACCGGTTCCTCCCTCGGCGATGGGATTGAAAGTGTCGATAATGCGCACTCCTGTCTCCATTATCTTGCTTGGACGCGGTTTTTCCTTATAACCCTTGATGGCTACCTTTACCGGCCACTTCTGACACATCGTGACATTTTTCTCAACGCCTTCGGCATCCATCAGGACGGCGATCGTGGCGTCGATGTTGTAGTCGCCGGCAGGCGCAATTGACTTGACTGTGTATTCTCCGGAGAAGTTGAACGGCACCATGATCTTGTGGGGGAGCCATTCTTCCATGACCTCACCCAGCCAGTCGGCAGCCGATACGCGCGCGCCGGGTTCCACCAGCGGGGTAAACATCCATAATTTCTCATGGTCGAGCGGGTCGGTGTATTCGCCGCGTTTAAGGAATACGCCCTGCATAGTGGTCAGGTCATTCTGAAGCCCGTCATAGACTCCGGACAAGAGCCCGGGGCCGAGGCTGGCCTCCAGCATACGGCCGAGGAAAGTCACCTCGTCGCCGTTCTTAAGGCCGCGTGTGCTCTCGAATACCTGGACCGAGGCATTCTGGCCTGTTACCTTTATAACCTCGGCAAGGAGCATGGTACCGCCGAGATTGATGTGACAGAGTTCGTTTTCGCCCACCGGGCCGTCAACCTTGACGGTCACCAGGTTAGAGACTATGCCTGTCACCTTGCCTTTTGTAGCCATATTATCTAGTGTTTCTTATTTCTTGTACCAATTTGCGGAAAAGTTGCCGGCCGGTTTCGGGATCAAGTTTGTTCCAGCGGTCGGTAATCTTTATTTTTGCAATGAAAGCCAGTATCACATCAAGGTCCAGCACGTGCATTTCCACGAGTTCGTCAGCCTTGGCCCACATGAGGTCGTCAAGGCCCTTCTCGCGGTCGAGAATGTCCGTGCGGGACAAGACGGCGTCGACTTCGGGTCTGAGGTCGAACTCGCCGTCAACGCCCTCGGGCAGAGGCATGATATCCTGTCCCTGAGGCCGGCCGAGCAATTCATTCAGGTAATCGACCTTGGCGTTGCGCACCTTGAGGTCGAATGCAGAATATTCCCGAATGAAGGCATTGGAAGACTTGTGCGCCCGGATATAATAATCGGAATCGAGCGAATCGGGGTTGAAGCTTTCCAGAAGGAGCGAGGCCAGCGCCTGGTCCTGGGAGGAAAGAAGACCCAGTATTTCAGCTGTCAAAGCGTCGGCATCCAGCGCTCCGGCATCTTTGCCGGGAACAGGAAGCGATGCTATAATGTACTCGTAATTATTCACCGAACAGGAGTTTGCGTGTCACGGGGCGGAGATATTCGGCAATCAGATCCTGGAAAGTCCGGTCCGTAAAACTGATGTAATAGCTTCCGTCTTGCGGGGCGATGGTAAAGCCGCCGGAGATCTTCTTGGAAAATTCAACCTTGACTGGAGCCGAGAGTATCTTGGCCAGCTGCGACTCTGCCCAGGGTTGAAGTTTGTCCTGAAGCGACGAGGGGAGTACCAGCTGGACGTCGGAAGCTCCGCCGGCCACGAATTTTTCTGCCACGCAGGTAATTATCTGCTTGAGGAAATCAGGATCCGCGGTTGCGGTCTGGGCGGAAGCTTTGGCGACTATAAGGTTCTCGATATCCTTGCGGGTGGCCTGAAGGGCCTGGGCTGATGCCATCTTGATATCGGATTCAGCTTTTGAACGCAGTGCTGCAGCGTCTTGTTCGGCCTTGGACAGAAGGTCGGAAGCTTTCTTGGTAGCTTCTGCAATAATCTGTTCCGCCTTCGCGCGGGCTTCCTCCAGGTAACGGTCTCCTTCCTGACGGCCTTTGGCAAGACCCTCATTGTAAAGTTGTTCAGTAAGTTCCTGTAATTTATTTTGCATATAAGATAAGAGTGGTTATTGAATTTTCAAATTTAGCAATAATCTCGCAGTTTAACAACAAGAAATATGCCTGCATGACGTTTCATGCAGGCATATTCTCTTAAAACAAACCGTACCGGATGCTATTGAAGTACGGGCAGACCGCCGGAGACCGTCCAGCCATTCAGGGTATAATCGCTGAAGGAGGAAGCGAATGCGCTGAGTTTGGCGGAGGCTGAGGCTGCATAGCCTGAGGAAGCGAATCCCTCGATGCCGCTCGACACGACATTAGCGCCGACAGGACCGGCAGTAAGGCCGCCGTCACTGACAAAAGCACATTCCTTGACGGTGGCCGCCGTGTTGTCGACCACGATTCCGAACAGGGCGCCTATGTTGGCGGCCTGGGTGTCGTCAGGGACGCTGCCGCCATTGACATTTGCCGCGGTAAGGTTGCTTGTACATCCGGCAATCAGCAGAGTTCCCTGTTCGGAGTCCCTCATTGACGCATATCCGATGATACCGCCGACAGATGGCGCGGTGGCAGAAGAAGGATAAACGAACGAAATCGGAGCGCCTTCCACGGAGTGGGCATAGCAGTTGAGTATGCGCGCATTCGAATTCTTGTCGGTCAGGCGCACCCATCCGACAATACCGCCCATCCTGGCATCTGCCTCGGAAGACGTGATCGAAAGGGACTTGACTCCGCAGTTGGCGAGAGTGAGCAGATAGTTGGAATCCGGGTAGATATATCCGGCGATACCGCCAAGATAAATGGTGCCCTCAATCTGAACCTTCTCTACATTGCATCCGTCGATGATGCAGTCTCCGCCACGGGTAATTGGACGGCCGGCAATGCCGCCGACGCTGTCTATACCTTTGATGGAAGTGTTCTTGACGACGGTAGACTTGATCTCGCCAAGGTCGAAGCGTCCGACCACGCCGCCGATGTTGGTGGCTGCACCCGTGATGGAGATACCATCAACGGTGCATCCCTCGACAGTTGACGCCGTATTCTTGAAGTAGCCGGCAATGCCACCGGTGCCGCCCATGTCGCTGGTGATCACCGTACCTTCATTTACAGTACAGCCGATTATTGTCGCACCCTCGGGAAGCGCCACGATACCGGCAACATAGTTTTTGGTGGAACTGATGGTAGCTCCGGACACGGTGCAGTTCTGGAAGGTAGTGTTGGGTTTGGTCCATCCGGCAATACCGCCGATGTCCTCTCCGGTTCCGACGACCTTGGTTGATATGACGGAGCAGTCCTTGACGGTTCCGCCTATAATCTTGCCGCATATACCTCCGTTTTCGGCGACACCCTTGATCGTAGCGTTGCTTACCGTACAATTCTCAATGGTGCCTCCGGAAGGAAGATGGGCGACGATACCCGCAGCATAATTCGTGGTAGTGCTGATCGTTACTTCGGAGACGGAGCAGTCCTTCACCGTTCCTCCGTCGATCTGGGCGGCGATTCCGGCAACGACATTTGCGCTTGCCTCAAGCGATCCGCCGGTCAGGCTGCAAGACTCGATGGTGGTGTTCACGGCATGTCCTACGATGCCGCCGACCCTGACGAAACTGCCGCTGTTGCCGCGGCCTACAGCCTTGACGCCTGTAATCACGGCGCCGTTGGTATAACCGAAGATTCCGCTGGCAGGATTCTCGCTTGATTCGCCTCCGGTCACTACATTGGAGATGGTTTTGCCGGCTCCGTCATAGTGTCCCTTGAAGGGTTTCGCAGAAGTCTGGCCGATGGGCACGAATTCTATTCCGGCCATGTCTATATCCTCGGTCTGGACGAAATACTTGTCGGCAACCTCGTCGTAAGCGTCTCCAGCCATCTTTGTGCTGATGAGCGAAAGGACATCGGCAGAAGTCACCTTGAAAGGATCGGCTTCGGTGCCGGAGCCTTCCATGGTCACCTCCTCCTGGCTGCCTGCCGTCAGTGCCGCTGCGGGCATCGTACGCACTTTGCCGCGAACTATGGAGTTGTCGGCCGAGGTGGAAACCTCTCCTGCTTCGTTTCCTTCGGCATCATAGGCCTTGATTGTGAATCCTGCTGCAAGGGCGCCCTCGGGGAGCATCACATAGAATTCATAAGGCGTGGAGCCAAGGGTGACGGGCTCCGAAGGCACGAGCTTGACCTTGTTGGAGAAGGCCTTCCCGGTCATGGTCACGGACGCGACATCCTTGGCATCATAATCGGGAGTAATCTCGAGGGTTCCGTAAAGGGCCTGTGAGGTATTGGCATCGACGAGTTCGAAATACTGGACGGGAACGTCCTGACCGGTGAGACTGAACTTCACTGCACCCAGTACATATTTCATGTTGAAGCTGGTGCTTCCGTCAGCCCAGAATGCAACGGCGGCTATTGACTGCCTGGGGCAGTCGCCGGGGATGATTGTCTGGGTGTCGGGGATGTTGAGCAGCACCTTGTCGTTGTCTGACAGGTCGCTTGCCATTGCATAAGGGTACACCGCGCAGATTTTGCCGTCCGCACGCGTACGTCCCGTGAATTTTGCAGAATGTCCGTCGGATGAAATGTCCGATGCGGAAGTAGTGAAGCAGTCGCCTTTTTCCCAGGCAGGCTGGGTGTCGCTGCGTACCCATATACGGTCGCCGTCTTCCCAGCGGACCTCGGTATATGTACCATGGTCGCCGGCAAAATGCATCTTGGTTCCAGGCTGGCCGATAGTGGCCTCGAAGGTCACGGAATCAGCCTCGGGTGCAGGTTCGATATCCCGGGTGCAGGCGGCGGCAGCAAGGGCGGAAACCGCCAGAACAGTCAAAATATATCTAGTTTTCATCACCATGCTCCGTTATTGTTGTCAAAATTACTGATGGAGCCGTTGCCGGACTCGTTATAGGAGTAGTCTTCCAGCCAGGTGCCAAGCTCGTTGTAGATCTTCTCGGCTATGAAGCGCATGGCCTGGGCGGAGTAGTGGTCGCTTGAGTTGCGACGGAGTTCTCCGCTGGTGTAGATGTTGCTCCAGTCGAAATCGTGCTTGGGCATGTTGGGCTGGTAGCCTTTCTGGAGGTACTCGAAGTTCCATCCCAGATCGTTGAATCCGTTTACTGCATACAGGTCGACCGCACGGCAGTTGCTGTAGTGGTCGGCGATATGCAGAAGTGACTCTTCGACGTCCGGAGTAAGGGTATCATGGATAAGCACGACGATCTTTACGTGAGGATACTGGAGAGTCATCATGCGGATGAGCTTCAGATAAGCCTCGATGAATGTTGCATCGGGAAGGGCTTTTGCCTCGTCCAGCGTCTTTGCCGCATCGGCCACCGCGTAGGCGGCGTTCATCGCTGCATCGCCGGGGCGGTGAGGCGTAGTGGAAGGATACTTCTCAAGTTTCTGGGTTCCCAGCAGATTGTAGATGCCGTGGGCCCAGTCGTTGGCTCCGCCGTTGATTATGATGATGTCGGGCGAACCCATTCCGGCGTTCTCTATGTAGCGCGTGCAGAAGTCCTGGCCGTACCAGGACTTGTTGGAGTAGCTGCTGTCGGTGCAGCGTGTGGTTGCAGTGCCGGAGAAGGCAAGGTTGGTGTCCCACACGGCATTGGAGAGCAGCTCGTAAGTCAATATGTACCAGTAAGTCTGGGAGGCGCTGGTCACATTGCCGTCGCCGGTGGGGTAGTGGCAGCTGTAGCCATTGGGAGCCTTGGAACTGTGGTATCCGTGAGGAGCATAACCGTCGAAGGTGGAAAGGGAATCGCCGATGAGGCTTACCCTCAGCGCCTTCTTCTTGCCTGTGGAGGGATTGGAAGACATGCCATCGAAAACCGGATAACCGTTGACGCCGTTGACCCATGAGCGCAGTGTCAGAGGACCGCTGTATGACGCCTTGAAAGCATTGAGGATGCTGAGCAGCGTGCCGTCGGTCATGCTCTGAACGGACATTGAGTTGCACTCGGTGCTGGTGCCGGAATTGGCCTTGCCGAGGGCAGGGAGACTGCCGTCGTAGTAGACATGGTCGAAATTGGTCTTGTTGACCAGGCCGACCAGCGCAGCAAAGTTGAAATACGGGCTGCCGGGATCCTTCTGGCCGTTAATGACAGCACGGCCCCTGCCCAGTGTGGTGTAGGAGTTGACAATGTTGACACTTGCATTCGTGCCGCCCTGCTCGCCGATGAAACCGCCCAAATCCGCTTCTGAGCCCTGAGGGAAATCTGCGCGGATGACGGAAGGATCGGAGATGCAGTTGACTATGTTCAGGGTGGAAGCGGTGCTGCCCATCCTTGCCCATGCAACTATACCGGCAATCATGGTCCAGCCGCTCTTGGCATAGCCGGCGTTTATGAGTTCGCCGCCTATGAAGGCGCAGTTGCTGACATTGACCGTCGTTCCGTCGCTGGTAGGATTGAGTTCGCCAATTATTCCTCCTACGGAATAGTTGGCCGCGATGGTCTTCGCATAGACTATGCAGTTGTCGATGTTGACCTTCTGTGCGGTATTCTTCCAGTAGACATAGGCCGCAATGCCGCCCGCCTGGTCCATACCGCTGCGTATCGTGGACATGGAGCCGATGACGCAGTCGCGGACATCGCCGTTCTGGAGCCAGCCCACGATGCCGCCGGCGCCGGGATACCAGCAGATAACATCCGCCTGAACCTCGCAGCCCTTGATGGTGCCGCCGGTGAGCATCTCTCCAGCAATACCGCCGACATAGTAATTGTCGCCGGTCACGGTGGAGCCGGCCACGACGGTGCAGTCTTCGACCGTTCCGTTGTTTATCTGGCCCACGATGCCGCCCAGCTGCTCACCCTTGCTGGTCACGTTGCCCTTGAAAGTACAGTTGCTTATGGATGCATTGCCCAGATAGCCAGCGACGCCGCCGACGCAGGACACTACGGTGACTCCCTGGAAGGTGCCTGTATCCTCATTGTGGATGAATCCCTCGACGGAGCAGTCCTTGATAGAGCCGCCGTCGACATAGCCGGCGATGCCGCCGCAAGCGCACTTCTCGAAATCAACCTGTGCGTTGACGTGGACATTGCTGATGGTAGAAGATTTGCTGTAGCCTACTATCACGCCCTGGTTGCCGTCGTGGCCGTTGTTGGTGTAGCCGTCGATGGACAGGTCGGAGATGGTGGCGCCGTCAGTGTAGCCGAACAGTCCTGCCGCCTCACCCGAAGCAGGCACAGGGCTGAGGTTGCTGATGGTATAGCTTCCGCCATCGTAGACACCCTTGAAGGGGAGGGCGGAAGTGGAGCCGATGCAGGCAGGGGACGACTCCTGCATGTTGATATCACGGATCTGGCGATAGAAACCGGATGTATAATCGGCTGAGGATTCGCCGTTGACAAGCTCGGCCATCTGCACCAGGTCGTCGGGGGTGGCTATGCGCCAGGGGTTATCCTTGGTGCCCTGGCCGCCGCTGAACAATGCTTCCTCGGGGTTGATGGCTGCCATGTCGGAGATGCGGCCGCGGACGATCTTGCAGTCGGTTTCCGTGGTGATGCTCTTGGCATGGACGCTGTCTTTGTCGTAAACAGTACAGGTGAAACCCTTTGCAAAAGCACCTGCCGGAACCACAATATAGAATGCCGTAGGCTCACTTGTAAGGGTTACGCCGTCGGGGCAGTTAAGATTAAGGGTATTGCGTGCCTCGGCGCTGTTTGTCACCTTGACTTCACCGACCGTGCTTGCCTGCTGGTCCACGGCGATGCTGCAGGAACCCCAGAGGCTGAATGCCGGGTCATTGTCGGAGATGACGAGCTTGCCCACCGTAGACGAGCCGGAAAGCTTGATGCGCAGGATACCGAAGACATTGCTCATGGTAAAGGTCTTCCCGGAAGCCCAGGCAGCTACTGTTACGTTGGCGGCAGGGTCGAAACTTCCGGCAGCATAGGTCTGCTCCGCACCGTATTCGAACTTTATTTCGGTGTTGGTCGAAGCGGCCGCGACAGCCGAATAGGGATAGACTGCCACGTAGGGGCCTTCTTCGGGGGCCTCTCCTTCAAACTTCGCCTGCTTGGAATCTTCGGAGATTTTGTCGGCTGAAGTCGTGAACAGGTTGCCGGGCGTGCCGGCCTCCTGGGCAGCAGAACGAACCCAGATCTGGTCGGCGGCATTCCAAAGTACGGGAGTGCTGGTGCCTTCGGGAGTTCCGAGTTCTGTCTTGGAAGAGGGGAGAGTGGCTGTAATGGTGAGAACGGGATACTTGCCCGTTGGAACCTGCGGTTCGACCTCCCTGGCACAGCCCGCCAGGATGGCTAGGAACAAGCCGCAAGCAAGAAACTGTTTTTTCATAATGCCGACGGTTTTTACCAAGTTAATTCTTCGCCGGAGTTTTCGAAGGACTCGTTTGTAGCGTCGCCCGAAACGCAGATCAAAGCCTCTTCTTCGTGAGCAATCTGCTCAGCGCACGGAGGCCTGTAGAAAAGTTTGGATTGAAGCATAAACTGGTGTTTTAGGTTGTTTGTTATTGAATTATACAATAATGTCGGACAAAACACCCAAATTTACTAAACATATTTATAAAAAACAAGGCCCGGATGCATCCGGACCTTGTTTTTTTGTCATTAGAAGCTAAGTGTCGCCGAAACAAAATAGTGGTCGGACGGATAGATTCCGCCGGGAGAGTCCTTGACTATTTCGGCATCCAGGGCCTTGACTCCGCCATGCATATAAATAAAGTCTATGCGGCGACCTTTGCTGCGGTCGAATTTCCACCCGTGGGCGGAGAAACCGGTTTCTTCGTGACCATGGACTGCCTCATAGGCGTCAATCCACCCTGCGGCAGTCAGAAGGGCGTAAGGTTCATCCTTTATGCCTGAATTGAAGTCACCGAAAAGAATCTGGGGAAAATCCTCGGCATACTGGGCAGCCTCGGCGACAATCACCTCAGTCTGCTTGGTTTTCGCCACCTTTGTGATATGGTCAAGATGCGTATCAAGCACCCTGAATTCGTGGCCGGTCCGCTTGTCACGGAGCCTTACCCAGTTGCACTGACGCGCCCTGGCGGTCTCCCAAGACGAACTGCCGGCAATCAGCGGAGTTTCCGACAACCAGTATGTGCCGGCGGAGACGAACTCGTAACGTTTCTTGCTGAAGAAGATAACGTTCTTTCCAATAAAGTGATAGCCTTCTGTCCAGGGGTCCATTTCGGGGCCCTCGAAACCGAACGCCATATAGTTCTTCAGCTTTTTCTTCATGTAGGCATAGGACTCGTAAATGACCTCCTGCATACAGATGATATCCGGCTTGCGGGATTTTATGACTTTGAGACACACGTCTTTGCGGTCATCCCAGCGGCGGCCGTCCACCTCGTCGGCGGGAAGGCCTGTGATACGGATGTTGCAGCTCATGACATTGTGAGTCGACTGAGCTAAAGCAAAAGTAAAGCTTAAAAGTGATAAAGTTAAAATAATCAGCTTTTTCATTATCCTAAAAATCCAAGTAATATGCCGGCTGCGACAGCGGAGCCGATTACGCCTGCGACATTGGGAGCCACCGCGTGCATCAACAAATGGTTGTTAGGGTTTGCTTCCCGGCCTACGACCTCGGAGACGCGGGCGCTGTCGGGAACGGCAGACACTCCGGCATTGCCGATAAGCGGATTGATCTTCCTTTCCGGTTTGAGGAAAAGATTCCAGATTTTCACGAACAGCACACCGCAAGCAGTGGCGATTATGAAGGACAGAAGGCCAAGTCCGAATATTTTGAGCGAGTTGCCGGTCAGGAATTTGTCGGCCTGTGTCGACGCTCCCACGGTGAGTCCGATCAGGGTGGTGACCACGTCGATAAGCGGGCCGCCGGCGGTTGTTGCAAGACGGCGCGTGACTCCGGATTCCTTGAGCAGGTTGCCGAAGAACAGCATTCCGAGAAGCGGGAGGCCGGACGGAACTATGAATGCGGTGCACAGAAAGCCCACGATGGGGAAGATGATCTTCTCTTTCTGGCTCACCGTGCGGGGCTTGGGCATCTCAATGAGGCGCTCCTTCTTGGTGGTGAGCAGCAGCATTATAGGTTTCTGAATGACCGGTACGAGGGCCATGTAGGAGTAAGCGCAGACTGCAATGGCTCCCATGAGGTCGGGCGCCAGTTTCGAGCTGAGGAAGATGGCGGTAGGGCCATCCGCACCGCCGATGATACCGATTGCTCCAGCCTCGTTGGGGGAGAAACCAAAAGCCAAAGCCAGAAGATACGCCCCGAAAATACCCATCTGCGCGGCGGCGCCGATAAGCATCAGCCTCGGCTGCGAAATCAGGGCCGAGAAATCTGTCATAGCCCCGATTCCTAGGAATATGAGCGGCGGATACCAGCCCTGGCGGACTCCCTGATAAAGGGTGTTCAGCACGGAACCGTCCTCATATACACCGATATTGAGCCCGGGGAAGATGGGAATGTTGCCGATGATGATACCGAATCCGATAGGCACAAGCAACATAGGCTCCCACTCCTTGACTATTCCAAGCGTGATGAAAACAATGCCTATGGCAATCATTGCAAGATGCTGCCAAGTGCAGTTTGCAAAACCGGTAAACTGCCAGAACTGAGCAAGGCTGTCGAAAATCTGCTCCATTATCCAAGCTTGATAATGTCGGCCCCCTCGAGGACCGAATCTCCTTTCTGGACCAGGATGGCGGAAACCGTACCGTCGGTATCGGCCTGGATTTCATTTTCCATCTTCATGGCCTCAAGGACCGCCACTTTCTGTCCCTTCTTGACGGCCTGGCCTTCCTTGACGTCTATGCTGATGATAACGCCGGGCAGAGGCGAGTGGATGACAGTGCCGGGGCCAGCCGGAGCCGCCGCCTGGACGGGGGCGGGAGAGGGAGAAGGAGCAGCTGCCGCAGGCGCCTGCACGGGGGCGGGGGAGGCGGGCATTTCATTCTCCAGTTCTACCTGATAATTAACTCCATTTACGGAAACGTCGGCATTCTTGCCTTCTATGCCATTGATTGTGACGGCGTATTCCTTGCCGTTGATTTTAAATTTATAGTTGCTCATAATTTCAATTAAAGTTTGTCCGGACTGCGGCGGAAAAGAAGCTTTTTATCGTTCCATGCACTCATGCCGGCTTGTTTTATAGTAATTATACCAGGTTCGAAATCATGTACGCCTTCGCCCAAATGCATGTGAAGGGCCATAGCGATGGCTGCGGGAACGGCATCGTCCGCGCAGTGAAGCCGCAGGGCCATGGCTACGGCCGCAGCGGTTTCATCATCCGGCGTCCTGCTTTTACGATTGCGCTTGTACTTCCCGGAGAAAATATTTCCCGACAGATTATAAATAAGGAAAAGTATGAACAAAGCGACAAACACCACGGTGACGGAAATCAGCGTAAGCGTCCATCCATGAGGATCCGTTTCCTCCATAACCTGCGCGCGGGTTTTCTGGTTATGCTTGCCATTGAGCGAACGGGGAGATGGAGCAGACGGATGTACATCATTGAATTCCAACTCTTTGTTGTCATGTGCAAACTTAGATATGCTCATGCCTTCAGGAAGGTCGGCAGGTATATCTATAGAATCAATTATGGTACGCCCGTCGTTGCTGACTAGATATACGGTTCCGCCACGAGGCAGGGTAAAGTTAAGGTGGTAGGTACCGCGCGTTGAATCTCCGTCGGCAAACAAAAGGGTAACCTGGCGAGGTCCCAGCCGGGTGGAACGGTCGTCTTTGGTTATCTGGCACTTGGTAAGGTCGGAAGGGTCGTCGGTAAGGAAACACCCGCCGAAATTCACTGTACCCTCAGATGTGTTGAAAAGCTCGATCCAGTCAGCATGCTCGCCATATTCATCGGTGACGGAGGAAGGATTCCCCGGCATGGCTTCGGATATGATGAGGTCGGACAGGTTCTGAGCCCGCAGGCCTGCGGACAACAGCAGCAACAATAGCAAGAGTTTTCCCTTCCTCATCATAGCGGCATATTGTCGTGTTTCTTGGCAGGGACTTCCTGACGCTTGCCGGCGAGCACCTCAAAGGCCCGTATAACGCGGAAACGGGTGTTGCGAGGCTCAATGACATCTTCGATGTAGCCTTTTTCGGCGGCTTGATAAGGATTGCAGAACAATTCGTTGTATTCGTTCTTCTTAAGTTCTGCTAGAGCTGCCTGCTTCTCGGGATCGGTCTCGGCCTTGAGTTCTTTGCCATAAAGTATGCCCACGGCACCCTCGGCACCCATGACTGCGATGTTGGCGGACGGCCAGGCATAATTGATATCTCCACGCAACTGCTTGCAACTCATGACGATATGTGCGCCGCCATAGCTTTTGCGCAGGGTTACGGTCACCTTTGGCACGGTTGCCTCGCCATAGGCGTAGAGCAGTTTGGCTCCGTTGGTGATAATGGCTCCGTATTCCTGCTGGGTGCCGCAGAGGAAACCGGGCACGTCTACCAGAGTGAGCAGGGGAATGTTGAAAGCGTCGCAGAAGCGCACGAAGCGTGCGGCTTTGCGGCTGGCGTTTATATCCAGTACGCCGGCGAGCACTCCGGGCTGGTTGGCAACAACTCCTACGCTCCTGCCGCCAACATGGGCGAAGCCGACGATTATGTTGCGTGCATAACTGCCATGTACTTCGAAGAAATCTCCGTCATCTACTATGGAGCGGATCACGCCGTACATGTCGTAGGCCTTGTTGGGATTGTCCGGTATGACGGAATTGAGAAAATCCTCTGCACGATTGACGGGATCGGCAGTCGGACGTGAAGGGGCTTCCTGCATGTTGTTCTGCGGGATGAAGCTCAAGAGTTTCTTTACCTTGGATATGGCATCATCTTCAGAATCAGCGGAAAAGTGAGCTACTCCGGACTTGCTGGCATGGATGCTTGCTCCGCCCAGCTCCTCTTGGGTGACTTCCTCGCCTGTGACGGATTTTACAACGGCCGGACCGGTCAGGAACATATAGCTGGTCTTGTCGACCATGATGGTGAAGTCGGTCAGGGCGGGGGAATATACCGCACCGCCGGCGCAAGGTCCGAGTATCATGCTGATCTGCGGAATCACGCCGCTGGATAGGATGTTGCGCTCGAAAATCTCGCCGTAACCGGCCAGGGCATCGATTCCTTCCTGTATACGTGCGCCGCCGGAATCGTTGAGTCCGATGACGGGAGCGCCGACTTTAATGGCGTAATCCATGACCTTGCATATCTTCTCGGACATGGTTTTGCTCAGTGAGCCGCCGTTCACTGTAAAGTCCTGGGCATAAACAAAAACAAGGCGTCCATCTATAGTTCCCTGTCCGGTGACTACGCCGTCGCCGTCGGGGTGCGATGCATCGATTCCGAAATTCGTGCACCTGTGGTGCATGAACATGTCAAATTCTTCGAAACTGCCCGGATCGAGCAGCTTGGCCAGTCGCTCGCGGGCGGTCAGCTTGCCTTTGGCATGCTGGGCTTCAATACGTTTCTCGCCACCGCCTTTTACAGCAGTGCCGCGGCGCTCAACCAGATTCTTTATTCCTTCTTGTTGCTTTGTCATAATCATTCAAACAGGTTGCCCTTGCATGACACAAGGTCGATGAGATAATGTTCAGCTTCGTCCTGGGTTATGTTGAATTGTATGTATCCTGTATTGCCGGTTCCCGGGATTCCGTCTTCGGTTCCTGAATTCAGGGTATCTATAGTCTTGCTGATCAGCTCATCCAGGCTCGACACGCTGCTGTTCTGCAATCTGCACCAATTGACAGTCTTGCCATAGTGTGGAGTGGTGACAGAAGCGGTGATGCCGAATGTAATGCCGTCAGGGGAATCAAGCACCGACTGGGGGATATCCTGGATCTGTTCGGCATAGACCGCCAGCTTTATCGAACCGGTCTTGGGCTCGAAGGAACGGAAAGAAGGGAAGTTTTTAAAAGTACCGCGTTCGGTGACTTCATCAAGCCCCACGATGCGATAAGACACATTGATATAATCGGAGAGGTTCGAGTAGCCGGTAAGCCAGACCTCGATTCTTTCATTTGTATTGGGATCTGAATCCTCGATGAAATCTATGTCGCTGTCTACCGGCTTGGGGTCGGGCCCTACAGGACTGCAGGCTGCCAGGAAGAGACCCAAAAGCATGAATAATATTGTCTTTTTCATCTAAAAATGCCGTTAACAAAAATGTTATCAGTATTAACTACTTTGTTTTACCTGCTGATTTATAAGATTTTATCCAATTCTCTATATAATCCAGCAAAAAATGCAGGGCAACAACCGAAAAACGCCTTATATTCGCTTTACGGTCCTTGTCATACTGGTATAATAAGGTTGAAACTCCGCTCGGACCGTCCACTCCAATCCACACCGTTCCCTCCGGATAATGCTCGTCGCCTCCCTCGGCAAGACCTGTGGTGGCCAGGGAGAAAGTACTGCCGGTGAGCCGGCGGACTCCGCATGCCATGGCGGCCGCAACCTCGGAACTTACTACGCCCGCAGATTCGATTACATCGGCTGGAACTCCCAGGACCTGCTCCTTGACGCTGACGGCATAGGAGGTGACCGATCCAAGGTAGTAGGCCGATGATCCCGAGACCGTGGTGATCAAGTGGGATATTCTGCCTCCGGTACAAGACTCGGCAACGCTGAGCGTACAAGCATTGTCTTTCAGCAGCAATCCTATTTTCTGTTCGACTGTCATTTGTTCTTGGCGGATAGGAAACGTAATATCTTGCCGATAAGCCTGGGGCCTTCCCTTACCAGCCCCATCCTGACCTCTATGAGCGAGGCTCCAGCATCAAGTGCGTCAGAAGCCTGCTGGGGTGTTTTGATGTGACAGTTGGCGATAATCGGGAGACGGCCTTTCGACTTCTCGTTTATGTATTTAATCTGCTGGATGTTACGTGCCTCGATACCATCTACGCTGTTCATCATGCAGTATTCCGTCACGTAGTCCAGCTCGTCCGTGGCGATATCTTCAGGCAGTTTTGCAACGACCGGCTTGTAATTCTCGTATGTCAGACGGGCGTCCAGTATCCCGTCGAACAATTCCATGTCGTGCCTGCCGGTGATATCTATGACAAAGAAATCGCAGAAGTCGTATGCAAGGTTAAAGCAGGAAAGGTGATTATCCGCGATACAGGCTGCAATAATGTCATCCGGCGGGTCCGAATTCAGATTGGAGATGGCCTGGCGAATGTCGGGGACTTCGGTGAAGGGGCCGATCTCTACAAAGCTGAATCCCAGGTCGTTAAGATCATTGTACAACTCGCCGCGAACGTCGAGTCCGGCTCCGAGTCCCACAGGATTGTAGAAATTCAGGCCGAAGACTTCGCGTTCCAGTCCCAGTGGCCTATTGCCATGAATGAGACGGCTGAAAAAGCGCCCGCCCGGTATTTTGCCCTCGAGTTTGAAATACCCCAAGGCAATGGCGGAGGCTTTCCGGCTGTCTTTCACCCTCCTGGTTATAGGCCTTATAAACAAGCTGTACATATATCTAACCTACAAATATAATAATTTTACTCCTACCCTCAATTATTTGAGCTCGGAAAATGTGCCGTCCGAATAGAACACAAGGACTTTTTCTATAGTTCTGGGCGGAGGGGGAGGAAGAGACGGAAGAATCTCATCCCGCTCGGAATGACGGTACATTCTGCCTTTTCCGGTGACGAGCCACTCCAGACTCAAATCTGGGTAGTTGTGTGCGATCTTCTCCAGGAAATCAAATCCGGGCTTGTTGCGCCCGGAAATAATATGCGAGACTCCGGCGCGGGCAACGCCAAGGGTGTCGGCAAACTGCGACTGACTGATATTCTCGGCCGCAAGGAACTGCAATATCCGGTTGTTCATCTTCGTTAACATTTGTTTACAAAGGTAACAAACTGTTTTTGTAATCACAAGTCCATGATTCACTAAATAAGAGCAGGGGAGAGGGGTATATGGCCGTTTCTTAATATAAATTTAACCTTAATATAAAAGAATATATATTACTGATAAACAATGATATATATAATTTAAAACATACTTTTTAACCGACCGACAGGGGAGTTGCGGCGTTTCATTGCCCCTCGCAACCTCAATAAAAACATTGATAAAATACGTTAAATATCTGATCTTCATGAACAAACAAACTATAATATTACGTTATAATTTTTTCTTATGTTGCCCGAAAAGCATGATTTGGCACCGCATCGGAAAACCGGTTTATGGTTCACAAATGTAAACAACGTAAAACGAAAAATAATGACTAATTTTGCACTTTACAAATCGACAATGCAATGATACCTGAAATTAGAATAGAGGATTACAACTATAACCTTCCTGATGGCAGAATCGCCAAATACCCACTGGGTGAGCGCGACTCTTCAAAATTGCTGATTTACAAAGATGGCAAATGCAGCGAAGACATATTCCACAATCTGTCTTCATACATTCCTTCATCTTCACTGATGGTGTTCAATGACACCAAAGTAGTGCCGGCACGGCTCTTTTTCCGTCGCGAAAGCGGAGCGCACATAGAGATTTTCTGCCTGCAGCCGCAAAGTCCCGCCGAATACAACACGGCATTCGCCACTACCGGCAAATGCTCATGGCAGTGCGTAATCGGCAATTCAAAGCGTTGGAAGGACGATCTGCTCAAATATGACAGCGATGTCCCGGAGATAACAGCCATAAACCTTCAGGCCCGCCTGCTGGAGCGCCAGGCACAGACTGGAACAGTGGAGTTCACATGGGAAGGCGGCATGCCGTTTTCCGGGGTACTGGAACTCTGCGGCAAGGTTCCAATCCCTCCGTATCTCAACCGAGACACCGAAAGCATTGACCAGGAGCGCTATCAGACAACCTATGCACGCATACGCGGTTCCGTGGCGGCGCCCACGGCCGGATTGCATTTCACCGAGCGGACGCTCTCCGACCTAAGCAGTAAAGGTGTTGAAATGCAGCGGGTCTGCCTCCACGTGGGCGCAGGAACCTTCCTCCCCGTAAAGAGCGAACTAATCGCAGACCACCCCATGCACCGGGAGCCGTTTATAGTAAAGAAGCAGCTCCTTGATCGCCTTGCCGGCAAGGACTGCAGCCTCACTGCCGTAGGCACCACCTCGGTCCGGACGCTCGAAAGCCTTTATTACGCCGGAGCCTGCTGCATCGAAAACGGAGCGCCACGGGACGTAGGTCAGTGGGAGCCATATACAAGAGAATGGGAATACAGCACCGCAGATGCCCTGCAGGCCCTCATTAAGTATTTGGAAGACAACAACCTGGATGAGCTCAAGATAGGCACGCGGATTATCATTGTCCCCGGATTCAAGTTCCGCCTCACCGACAGGCTTGTAACCAATTTCCACCAGCCGCAGAGTACACTTTTGCTGCTGATCAGCGCCTTCGTCGGCGGAGATTGGCGTACTGTGTACGACTATGCGCTGAAACATGACTTCCGCTTCCTCAGTTACGGAGATTCGTCTTTGCTCTTTAGAAGATAATTCCTACCTTTGTACCACAATCCTACTGAAGCTATGGTAGATTTATCAGAATTCGAAGATATCCGTCCCTACAGCGACGAAGAAGCCGTACAGGCACTCCAAAGGGTATCGCGCCATCCGGCCCTCCCTATGATTTCCAAATACCTTTTCCCTAATGCCCGCCCGGATTTCCTGGCGAATACACTAAGGAGCATCAAGAGCATAGATGAATTCCAGACCGTGGTCATGGCCGGAGCAGTCACAGCAGTGCTCGGGCGCACCTCGGAGGGCTTCACCTACAGCGGAATATCCAACCTGAGAGGCATAAACGGGCGCTTCCTGGCTGTCTCCAACCATCGCGACATCGTTCTCGATCCGGCCCTTATTCTATATTCAATGTTCGATTCCGGCCTGCCCTTCGCCGAACTGTGCGTCGGCAGCAACCTCATCAGCAACAAGCTTATAGAGGACCTCATGAAGTCCAACCGCATGATCAAAGTCATCCGCGGAATAAGCGCCCGGCAGATGTACCTGAATTCCCAGACGTTGTCCAAATATATCCGGCTTTCCATCACTTCGGGCAAGGCCTCCATATGGGTGGCCCAGAAAGAGGGAAGGTCCAAGAACGGCATCGACAAAACCGAACAGGGACTCCTCAAGATGTTCGATATGAGCGGAGAAAAGAGTTTCGAGGAGAATTTCGAGGAACTCAATATCGTCCCCATGAGCATCTCCTACGAATACGAACCGTGCGACAGCCGAAAGGCACGGGAGATCCTTCTCAGCCGCGAAGCTCCATATGTCAAGAAGCCCAAAGAAGACCTTCACAGCATTCTCACAGGCATACGCCAGAAGAAGGGACATATCCAGCTCAATATCGGAAAGCCCCTCACCAAGGAAGAGATTGCCGAGGCTGCATCCCTGAACGGCAACGACCGCTACCAGCGCCTTCGCGGCATACTTGACCAGCGCATCCAAAGCGGATACAAGCTCTGGAAGACCAACTACATGGGCTATGACCTCATGAACGGCACATCCAAATACCTGGGCATCGAGTATCTGCCCCAGGACCTGGAGGCTTTCAAGGCCTACACAGAGCACAAGCTGTCAAAACTCGAAAGGCGCCTCGACAGAGACGCCCTTCGGGATATTTTCTGGCACATCTACGGGAATCCCGTAGAAAACCATTAGAAAGCTATTACAAGACCTGTTGTGACATTGGTCTGACCGCCACGGCCGGAAGGAATCTTGTCTGCATTCTGCTTGAACGAGATGGTATCGGCTCCAAGGAAGAGGTTGATACCGGGGAAGCGGATATTAAGTGCAGCTCCGAAGTCCAATCCGTAACTATTGTAAGCAGCTGAAGCAGCGATGCTTATGGCATTGACGGGAGTTACGTCCACACCCAGACGGGCCTCTTTGAAGTGCTTCTGCCAGGTGCCGACGAAACCTGCGCTGAGCCTGTCATAGAAGGGCATGCGGTATTTGCCGAACAGGTGGATATTGTAGTTCAGACCCTGGGTATATCCGGCCTCTTCTACATCCTTGAACTCAAGGGCATCCTCGATATCGACGAAATCCTTGTCCTTGTATTGTATCTTTGCCTTGATATTCGGGTTCCAGCTGAGGAATCCGAGGTCGAGAACGGAAAGACCGACTTCGAGATTGTCGATGGGTTTCCAGGTGGCGCCAAGATCTAGACCGAAGCCGAAACCGTTGATACCGACCTTGCCGTATTGTACATCCTCCAGGACATCGTATAGACTCTTGCCCTGCACGAAGGAGGCAGTTGTAAGCAGGGGGGAGGAGAACTGAATGTCAGCGTCGCAGTCGCCGCCCCAGTCGCCGTTGGGAAGGTCGTGGGCGTATAGGTGGTTGATATTGAAAGTGGTTCCAAGAACGCCGAGAAGCAGTTTGGCTGTTCCTCCGACCACCAGATTGTCGCCGATGGAGTGGGAGTAAGTAGCTGCGATTTCGGCATAGTTGGAAGAGTTAAACTGCATATTATCAAAGGTATATGAACCTTTGCTGGTGGCCAGGCCCTCATTCAGGCCGCCTTTGAACGCCCTGAAGAAATCCTTGGCGGCGTAGAAATAACTGTCGGAACGCACGTTGGCCTCGATGGCAAAACGGTAATTCTCGCCCTGACGGCCGAAAGTCAGGAGATTCACGCTCAGACGGGGGTTGAAATAATTCTCATCGTCTATCTGGCTGAGGAAAGTCTCTGCCGGAATGGCCTCGCCGAAGCCCCAGGTGTAGTCGCCGGAGGGAGTCGCGAAAATAAAGGAAGACAGCGCGAGATTGGTGGATGTCGACATTGAGGTATTGCCCAGACCGATGGAGAAGAAGGTAAAGGAATCGTCCTCCAACTGGGCCCCGGGATTCAGCCTGTAGCTGTAGACGTAATTGTCGAGGAAGTAGGATGTTTTAAAATCCTGGGCAGAAACAGTTGCCAGAGCCATGGCCGCCAGAACTGCCGAAACAATAACTTTTTTCATATACCTTTATATATTATTTGCGCAAATATAGCAATTTTTTGCAAATGTGTACTTTTGTTATACAATTTATATTATGTTAACTAAAGAATACAGAAAAAGCTCCCCCTATGGCGCAAAGATTTTTTTATTATATTTGCATCCCATGAGCAGAAAAGGTAAACTGGACATCGTCCTCAAAGATGTTCTGATCGAGGATATTGCAGCCGAAGGCAAATCAATAGCGCACGCCCGCCTCGAAGGCGACGACCCTGAATCGCCGGGACGTGTACTGTTCGTAGAATTCGCTGTTCCCGGTGACATAGTCGACGTACGCCTTACACGCAAGAAAAGCAGTTTTCTCGAGGGCAAGATAATACGCATCAACAAGCCTTCTCCCCACCGTCTGGACCCTTTCTGCAGCCACTTCGGCACCTGCGGAGGCTGCAAATGGCAATCGCTTCCCTACGACATCCAGCTTCGCGCAAAGCAGCGCCAGGTATACGACCAGCTGACTCGCATCGGCCACCTGAAACTGCCTGAATTTCAGCCGATTATAGGTTCAGAAAAGACGGTCTTGTACCGTAACAAGCTGGAATTCAGCGCTTCCAGCAAACGCTGGCTGCTGCCGGGAGAAGACCCTGAACTTTGTTCTAGCCCCGGGCTCGGCTTCCACGTAGGCAAGTTTTTCGACAAGGTCCTGGACATCGATCACTGCTACCTCCAGCCCGAACCGTCCAATGCCATAAGGCTTGCAGTCAAGGAGTATCTCATACGTAACGGACTGAGTTTCTATAACATACGCGAAAACAACGGTCTTTTCCGCAATATGTTTGTCCGCACCACGGACGATGGCCAGGTCATGGTGATCATGTGTTTCGGCTCCGACTCCCCTGCCATTCATCCCCTTCTCGGACATCTGCGCGACACTTTCCCTGAAATCACGTCGCTCTACTACGTCATAAACACCAAGGGCAACGACAGTATTTCCGACCAGGACTGCATCTTGTTCAGCGGCGAGCCCGCCATTTACGAAAAGATGGAGAACCTCCGTTTCCGCATAGGTCCCAAGTCTTTTTATCAGACAAATACCGGGCAGGCCCTCCAGCTTTACCGCAAGGCCAGGGAATTCGCCGGGCTCGACGGAAGCCAGATCGTATATGATTTGTACACCGGAACCGGCACGATTGCGCAGTTCGTCAGCGCCGGGGCCAGGAAAGTGATTGGAATAGAATACGTTCCGGAGGCCATAGAAGACGCCCGCACCAATGCTGCAGCAAACGGCATAAGCAACTGTGAATTCTTTGCCGGTGACATGAAGGATATCCTCACGGATTCTTTCATCTCGGAACATGGCCGGCCCGACGTAATGATAGTGGATCCTCCCCGCGCCGGCATGCATCCGGATGTTGTCCAGACGATTCTTCGGGCCGCTCCCAAGCGCATAGTCTACGTGAGCTGCAATCCCGCATCCCAGGCCCGTGACATAGCCCTGATGGCCGCGAAATATACTGTTACTGCCGTGCAACCCGTAGATATGTTCCCTCATACTATGCACGTAGAAAATATATGTAAACTTGATTTTAATGCTGACTGACATACTCATACTCATCCTGGGGCTTGCCCTTATCATCGCAGGTGCCGAATGGCTGGTGGACGGAGCTTCCGCCATTGCCAGGAAACTGCGGGTAAGCGAATTTGTCATTGGACTTACAATCGTCGGTTTCGGGACTTCCTGCCCCGAACTTGTGGTGAGCCTTACCGGCGCTTTTGCCGGCAATTCTGATATTTCCATTGGAAACGTAATCGGATCCAATATTTTCAATACCCTTCTGATACTCGGCGTCACCGCCCTTGTGGCCCCCGTGGCCATAACCCGCAGCAACCGTCTGCGTGACATTCCGGTCACACTGCTGGTAACCATCCTCCTGATAGCGTGCGGATTCAGCCATACTCTGTTCGGATTGGGCCAGGCGGACATGCTCACAAGGGTGGAAGGCATTGTCTTCCTTGTACTTTTCGCCGTCTACATCTTCTACTGTTTCAAGAATGACGACGGATCGTCCCAGCAGGACGACAAGCAGGAAAAGGAGATCAAGACTTTCATTGCCATCCTGCTTACCCTTGCAGGACTTGCCGGACTGATATTTGGTGGAAGGTGGTTCGTCAATTCCGCAGTCCGCATCGCCAGCGCCCTGGGAGTCAGCGACAAATTC
This sequence comes from uncultured Bacteroidales bacterium, assembly GCA_946405435.1. Taxonomy (GTDB): domain Bacteria; phylum Bacteroidota; class Bacteroidia; order Bacteroidales; family UBA932; genus Cryptobacteroides. The sequence goes on along the minus strand of CAMJHF010000007.1, from coordinate 50,417 downwards.
ATTGCAATCACCCTTCTGGCCGGCGGCACTTCCCTGCCGGAACTTGCCGCCTGCATAGTGGCAGCTGTCCGCAAGAAAGGCCAGCTGGCACTTGGCAACATCCTCGGTTCCAACATTTTCAACATATTGCTCATCCTGGGCGCATCCGCCATCGTCTCCCCTATTTCACTGAAGGGAATATCCATCGTGGACATGGCCGCCCTGCTTGCCAGCATAGTGCTGGTGTGGCTGAGTTCCTATACATTCAAGAAGAATACGATAGACCGCTACGAGGGCGCTATCTTCGTCTTGTGCTTCGCGGCCTATTATGTGTGGCTTTTTATCAATTTGTAATATGCAGCTACTGAAGTTCAAACCCACCGTCTACAGACTTGAGAACGTAAAGACCGGAAGGATATTCGACGATGCCGGCTGGACGCTGGCCGACCCTGACTGCGACTCCCCTTCCCTGGTCCGTGCAGTCTATGAGAATACAATGTTCACGCCCCGCAGCGACCTCAAAGGAATATACAGATACGCTGAGTGGATGCCTGTGAAACGCACGCTCAAGAATTCCAGCGCACCGGTGACATACAAGTCGAAAAACCTTGCAAAGTTCCTTGGACTCAATAACTTGTATATTACATTTTCGGGCTGGAACCCTAAGATCGGAGCCAAAATGCGCACCTGCTCGTTCAAAGAGACAGAAGCATACTCGGTCTGCGCCCGCATGGACAAGAAGGAGAAGCGTACGCTCATCGTCCAGTCTGCCGGCAACACGGCCAGGGCATTCGCGCAGGTCTGCTCCGACAACGACATTCCCGTGGTCATCTGCATCCCCGAGGACAACAAGCATGACCTGTGGTTCCGCCACAAGCTGAGCCGCTGCGTCAAGATAATCGCCGCCCCTCATGGCTGCGATTACTATGACGCCATCACCCTGGGCGAGAAACTTGCGCAGAACCCTCAGTTCTTCCTCGAGGGAGGAGCCAAGAACATAGCCCGAAGGGACGGCATGGGGACGACCATTCTGAGCTATATCGAGATAGCGGGACGCATTCCCGACGCGTATTTCCAGGCCGTAGGTTCTGGAACCGGAGCGATTGCCGCATGGGAAAATGCCCAGCGTCTCGCCGCCGACGGCCGCTTCGGCGAGAACCACATGCGCGTCTACGTGGCCCAGAACACCCCTTTCACCCTCCTGTACGATTCATGGAAGGCCGGCTCAAGGGAACTGGCACCCATAAGCCCCGAATCTGGCCGCCGCCAGGCAGAGGTGATACTGGCCAAGGTCCTTTCCAACCGCAAACCTCCTTACGGGCTGGCCGGCGGTTTGTTCGATGTGCTGGAAAAGAGCGGCGGAGACGTTTTCCTGGCGTCCAATGACGACATCATGTACTGGCTCCTGCAATTCCGCAACCTCGAAGGCTACGACCTCCTGCCGGCAGCCTGCGTCGCCGTGTCCTCGCTCGCTCAGGCGGTCGAGAAGCGCATCGTCGACAAAGACGAATACATCATGCTCAACTGTACGGGCGGCGGCACCCTGGCGGCATTCAGCCAGGGCTATATACTCAAAGAGCCGGATATCGTGCTGAGCCCCGACCTCCCTGCCGAAGAGATAATCGCCAGGGTTTCTGAGCTTTTCTAGAAATTGATGGCAATCGAGGCGCAAAGCGCCACATACTTGGCACCGCAGTCTGTAATGTCAAGCGTGGGGACGTTGCGCTTAGTGTCCGGGTCCACTATCGAGTCATGGTCCGTGGTGCAATGGGCCGAAAGCAGGAAATCTACGGAAATGCTCCTGAACACGGACACCCGGTATCCTCCCCCTAGTTTGAAGCCCAGGTTCGTATCCGTACGCGTGCTTGTGGGAAACATCCCCCCTGCCCCGGCATAGCAGATGAAGCCATTGTTCACAAGACCGGAGGGGCAATAGCGTACCCTGAACTCCAGAGGTATCATCCACCGCTTGAAGTAGACGCCGGCAAGTCCCGAGTAAATGGAGGCGTTGACCTTGCCGCCGATGTCAACGCCGGCGCATGCCTCGATCATACCGTTGCTGAAATAGCGCCAGGTCTTGTCGCTCTCGATGATCCGGTATCCTTCATTGCAGATGAAGTTATGCTGCCAGGTGCGCAGGAAAGTGCCCGTATAGCCCCACTCCAAGCCAAAGCTGGGACGCAGGAAACCGCCGGCCCTGACGTTGGCCAGGGGAAGCAGTACAAGCAGAATCAGCAGTAATCTCTTTTTCATTTGAGCCTGAAGAGTATGGTCAACTGGGGGTACAATGCCTGCAGGATTCCATTGTTGTAGATGCTTGAGCTGACGGCATTGTAAGTATCTTCATTTTCAGTGCGGCGGAAGTGGGCTCCGGCCTCGGCCATAAGGGAAAGATCCAGGGCAACCGCACCTCCGAAGTCGAAGCGGCAGCCGGCGTCTCCGCTGATCCCTACCATCCAGCCCTGGTTGTCGCTGGTGAGCGAGGTAAGGTCCCAGCCGCGCCCTTTGTCGTGGTCGCGGACATATCCGGCAGTCAATCCAGGGCCGGCGTAAAACTCCATGGTATAGCCGTTGCGTGGGATACGTGCAAAGACATACTGCCTGGATACGTTCATCTTGTAACCCGGGTAGGAGCACCGGCTCGTGACCACACCGTATATATCCACATAGAAATGGGCACTTACGAAGGCGTCGGGAGAATCATAAAAACGCGCGGCAGCCCCGATTCCCTTCAAAGAATTGAAGACACCGACTTCCTGAGCCCGAGCTCCCGGTTGAAAGCCCAGGAACAGCATCAGCGTAATGGACAGAATTATGCCAGGCTTTAAGTACACATCACGAAGATAGGTAAATCTTTGATTATATCCAATAAAAACTGTATCTTAGCAGATGCAACCAATAATAAGCCCATGTCCGTAGAAATAAAAAAAGTCCTCAGCAAGAGAGATTTGCGGCTCTTCGTCGATTTCCCCGAAACGCTCTACAGGAACAATCCATATTATGTTCCGCCGCTATTTTTCGATCAGATGGACACCCTCGACCAGGAAAAAGGCGCGGCTCAGGAATTCTGTGATTCAGCACTCTATCTCGCCTACAAGGACGGAAGGCTGGCCGGACGCGTCGCCGCCATTGTCAATTTCAAGGCCAACGAGCAGTGGAACCACAAAGAAGTCCGTTTCGGATGGTACGACTTCATCGACGACGCCGAAGTATCCGGCGCGCTGATGGAGAAAGTATACGAATTCGGACGCGAGCATGGAATGGAATCCGTAGTGGGGCCGCTTGGTTTCACGGATTTCGATCCCGAGGGCCAGCTGGTATCGGGCTTCGACAGGCTGAGCACCATGGCTCTGATCTACAACCATCCGTACTACAACGACCACATTCAGGCAATGGGGTTCGAAAAGGACGCAGACTGGATCGAGTACAAGGTGTTCATTCCTGAAAAACTACCCGACCGGCTGAATCGGATTTCAAACATCGTAAAGGAGCGCTGCAATGTCAACCTGCGGCCCCTTACCCGCAGAATAATCCGCAAAGAGCAATACGGCATGAAGGTTTTCCGGCTCATAAACGAGTGCTACAAAAACCTTTACAACTTTACCGTCCTGCCCGACGAAATGGCCAGGAAGTACCTGGATTTCTACCTGAGCATACTCGATCTCCGTTACTTGAGCATGGTGGAGAATGACAAAGGCGAACTGGTGGCCTTCGGCATCACGATGCCCTCCATCGCCAGGGCCCTGCAGAAAAGCCGCGGCAAGCTTTTCCCCTTCGGCTGGTGGCATCTTCTGAAGTCCATGTTCATCAAGCATGAAGAAGGAGTGGAAATGCTTCTCGTGGGCGTAAGGCCTGATTACCAGAACACCGGCATCAATTCCCTGCTGTTTGCCGACTTGTTCTCCCGCTTCAGCAAATGGGGCGTAAAATGGGCTGAAACCAACGCCGTTCTCGAGGACAACCTCAAGAACCAGGGCCAATGGAAAGACTTCGAAACTGAATGTGTGAAACGCCGCCGTTCATACAAAAAGATCCTTGGATATTCTAATGACTGATTCCGGCATACCTCTTCCCGAACGGATGCGTCCGCACGATCTGTCGCAATATGTTGGACAGCGGCACCTCGTGGGCCCGGGCTGCATCCTGCGCAACATGATCGACAGCGGCAGCCTGTCTTCATTCATCCTCTGGGGTCCTCCCGGAGTCGGCAAGACCACCCTGGCCAGCATAATAGCCAACACCCTTGACCGGGAATTCTACACTCTGTCGGCCGTCAGTTCGGGTGTGAAGGACGTTCGCGACGTTATAGACAAGGCGCGGAACAAGTCGCTTTTCTCCGCCTCCGCCGCCCCCATACTTTTCATAGACGAAATCCACCGCTTCAACAAAGCGCAGCAGGATGCATTGCTGGGTGCAGTGGAATCCGGCACCGTAGTACTCATCGGCGCCACCACCGAAAACCCTTCCTTTGAAGTGATAACTCCCCTTCTGTCTCGATGCCAAGTATTTGTTCTCAAATCACTTGAATCGTCGGACCTGGAGCTTTTGCTGAAGCGTGCCCTGGAGACTGACGAGATTCTTCGCCAGAAGAAGGTCGTAGTGGATCAGACCGAGGCTCTGTTCCGCCAGAGCGGCGGGGACGCCCGCAAACTTCTGAATATCCTCGAAATTGTGACCGACGCTACTCCCCCGTCGGACGACGGCAGCATACACCTTACCAACAAGGCCGTTACGACATGCCTGCAGGAGAATGTCGCCATCTATGACAAAGGCGGAGAGATGCATTATGACATCATTTCGGCCTTCATCAAGTCGGTACGTGGTTCGGACCCCAACGCTGCGGTCTACTGGATGGCGCGCATGCTTGCCGGCGGAGAAGACCCGCTGTTCATTGCCCGCCGTCTTTGTATCCTGGCGGCAGAAGACATAGGTCTGGCCAATCCCAACGCCCTCCTGCTTGCCGACGCCACTTTCCGCATCGTTCATTCGATTGGGATGCCGGAGGCCCGCATCCCCCTGAGCGAATGTGCCGTCTACCTGGCATCATCCCCCAAGAGCAATTCCGCCATCATGGCCATCGATTCGGCAATGTCGGCAGTGAACGAGGACAAGACTGCCCCTGTTCCCTTGTACCTCAGGAACGCACCTACTTCACTTATGAAAGAACTGGGATATTCCGACGGCTACAAATACGCCCATGACTACGAGGGGCATTTCACCGACCTGGAATTCATGCCGGACATAATGCGCGGCCGGGTGTTCTACGAGCCCGCCGCAAATCCCTCTGAAGAACGGCTTAAAGCATACTTAAAGAGCTGCTGGCCAAAATATTACAGCAAAGAATAATTCGTATGGAAGTTATTAAAACCGATATAGAAGGACTGGTTGTCATAAAACCCAGAGTGTTCGAAGACGAACGGGGTTATTTCTTCGAGAGTTTTTCTGCCCGGGATTTCAGCGATGCCGTAGGCCCTGTGCAGTTTGTCCAGGACAACGAAAGCATGTCATGTTACGGCGTGGTCCGCGGTCTGCATTTCCAGAAGGCTCCTTATACACAAAGCAAACTGGTCAGGTGCGTCCGCGGCAAGGTGCTCGACGTGGCGGTAGATATCCGCAAGGGTTCTCCAACCTTCGGCAGGCACGTCGCAGTGGAACTCAGCGAGGAGAATCACCTTCAGTTCTTCATTCCCAAGGGATTCGCCCACGGCTTCTCCGTCTTGAGCGATGTGGCTGTTTTCCAGTACAAATGCGATGAGTTCTACCATCCTGAGGCAGACGCAGGGATTCAGCTGACGGATCCCGCTCTCGGCATCGACTGGCGTATCCCTTACGGGAAAATGATTCTTTCTGCAAAAGACCGGATCCGCCTGCCCCTCTCACCGGAAGACGCACTATAGCAGTCTTCCCTCTTGTCAAAGCCATCAGGCAGCAGCCTGTCTTCTGAAAAAGTCGCTACGCGACCCCTCCCACTACGTGGGCCCCTCCCTCTTATGTTGCCGAGGGTGGCACATTTTTCAGAAGGCAGGCTGCTGCCTGATGACTAAATGCGAGGGCCGAAAATGGCTGTGCCTATGCGGACCATTGTGGCGCCGTATTCAAGGGCTATACGCCAGTCGCCGGACATGCCGATGGAAAGCTCCTTGAAGCTGGAATACTCTGGAAACAGGTCGCGGAGATAGTCGTAACAAGCCCGTATCCTCGAGAAATCCGCCCGGACATCGTCTTCGCAGTCCGTGTTCGTGGCCATGCCCATGAGACCGCGAAAACTGATGTTCTTGAAAGACTCCGCCCGGAAAAGGATATCCAGGACCTCTTCTTCATAGAAACCTTGCTTGGTCTCTTCTGCAGCGACATGCAACTCCAGAAGGACGGGTATAACCTTGCCGTTTTTGCGGCCCCACTCATCTATCGCCTGAAGAAGGTGAAGCGAATCCACCGACTGGACCAAGTCCGCGTACGGCAGGACCATCTTGAGTTTGTTGGTCTGCAGGTGGCCGATGAAATGCCACTCGATACCGCGGCCAGAAAGAGCCTGGGCCTTCTTTTCGAACTCCTGCGGGCGGTTCTCGCCGAAGCAGGTCTGCCCGCAGGCAAGAGCCTCTTCTATGTCTTCGCAGGGGTGGAATTTCGAAACTGCCACCAGCTTGACTTGCGGTGGCAGTTCTGATTTGATCGATAAGATATTCTGAGCTATTCCCATTAGCGGCGCTGTTTCTTTTGCTGCTCACGAAGCTGCTGTTCCTGCATCTTCTGAGCCATTTCGAGGCGCTGCTGCCACTTGGACTTGGGAACAGGCTTGCCTTCGCTTTCCTTAAGCTTTGCAAGAATCTTGTCGGGGTGCACGAAGAACTTCTTTATCACCCAGGTCTGTATGATCGCTATAAGCTGGGAAAGCAGGTAATAATAGCTCAACGCAGCCGACAGGTTGTTGCAGATGAAGAACATCATTATAGGCATCATCCACAGCGTCATGAACTTCATGGAAGAAGCCGTAGGATCGTTCGATGCCGTCTGGTTGGCGGTAGTCATCTTGGAATAAAGCCACATGACCACGGCCATGAGCAAGGCGAAGAGGGACAGGTGGTCGCCCAGGATAGGAATCTTGACGCCGTAGTCGAGGATAGAATCGTAGGCGCTCAGGTCGTCGCACCACAGGAAGGGCTGCTGCCTCAGCTCGATGGACGCCGGGAAGAAACGGAACATCGCCCAGAGTATCGGGAAGGTAAGCAGTGTCGGAAGACATCCGCCCATCGCATTGACTCCGGCCCGCTTGTAGAGGTCCATGGTGGCCTGTTGCTTCTTCATCGCATCTTCCTGCTTGGGATACTTGGCGTTGATCTTTTCGATCTCGGGCTTGAGCACCTGCATCTTCGCTGACGATGAATAAGACTTGTAGGTCAGAGGGAAGACCACGAGCTTGATCACGAGCGTCATGAGCAGGATTATCAGGCCGAAGTTGCTGATAAACCGGCTGAAGAAGTTGAACATCGGAATGATGGCGTAGCGCGTGAACCAGCCCACGAGGGATCCTCCCAGAGGAATGATTTTCTCGTATTTACGGTCAAAGGACTTGAGCGTGCTGAAGTGATTGGGGCCGAAGTAGAATTCGAACGGCAGCACGACCTCGGGTGCGGAACGGAAATCCGAGCGCATACGGGCGCTGCAGGTCATCAGGTTATGCGAAGGATCGTTTTCAGGAAGGAACTGAACCGAAACCTCGCCGTTGGCGAACTCCTGAGGGGAGTACATGATGGCGGAAAAGAACTGCTGCTGGAACGCGAACCAGCTCAGACGGTTGCCTATGCTCTTGGAAGAAGAACGGCCGCGGCCTATCTCCACCGGCTTCTTCTCTCCCAGGAAATAGTAGTCCAGCTTTGAATACTGAGACTCGTTCTTGTAACCTTTCTCGAGCCTTGGGACCGTCACGTTGAAGTCCACGTCCACCGACCCGACATTGCGCGGGATTATATCCTGCATGCCCACGAAAGCCACCCGGTTGCGTACATTGTAGCTGCCGGCGGGCAGGATGTAGCTCTGCTCTATGTAGCCGCCTCCGCTGAAAGGCAGACGGAATACTATCGTTGAGTCGGTCGTCTCTGCAACGTTGAAGTTGAAATCACTTGTGCGGATATACTGCCCCGCATATACGCTCACTGCATATTCGGCGCCGCCATCCTTGAACAGATTCAACTCCCCTCCTCCGTAGCTTGAGTATTTTTTGAGCTGTACGGCGTAGGGCTGGGCTCCCTTGGTCGTAAAGTCCAGCTTGACGAGGTCGTTCTCGAGGGTGACGATTTCACCCTCGGCGGAATGGAAAGCCTGGAGCAGGCTGTCCTTGTACACGGCCTGCTGGGCGGGAACGGTCCCGGAGTAGTCTTCGGGGACGGTGTTCTCTTCTACAGCCAGCGAGTCACGGACAGGCGCATTGGCCAGGGCTATGGAGTCCTGGATGCGCTGCTGCTCCATGTACTTGCGACGCTGCGAAGACTCGAAGAAAGTAAATCCAAAGAGGATCAGGGCGATAAGGACAAAGCCTATAACTGTATTCTTGTCCATCTCTACTCCGCCTTCTCCTCCGCCTGACGGATTTTAGCTTCAAGTTCCTTGAGTTCCGCCTTGGCTTGTTCTATGCGCTCCTGCATCTGCTGGATGAGAGGTGCAGAATTCTTGGACGCCGCAAAGAAGCCTATGTTGTTCTCGTAAGTAGTAATGTCCTGCTGAAGCTGACGATGCTTCTCCATGAGGATGTCATGCTCGGAGCGGGGCGCCTTGGAAGGGCGGCCGGCACCCTGGGGACGGCGGGACGACTGCAGCAGAGGGAACTTTTCCTTGACTGCGGCACGGAAAGCGTCGTTTACTGCGTCCTTTTCCTTGAAAGGAACATGGCCTATGGCCTGCCAGCGCTCATTGAATTCCCTGAGAGCCTCGGCATTTGCGGTCTCATCCTCCGAAGGGACGTAGGCCTTGATGTCTTCGATGACTTTCTTCTTGGCCTTGAGGTTGCCGTAGAAATCATTTTCAGGCTTGGCGTTCTTGTCCCTTTCGGCGAAGAACTCATCGCATGCTGCACGGAAACGCTTCCAAATCTGCTCGCTCTTCTTGCGGGGCACGGCGCCTATTTCTTTCCATTGCTTCTGCAGTTCGATGAACTGGTCCGTGGCCTTCTTCCATTCAGTGCTGGTCTTGAGGGCCTCGGCCTTTTCGATTATGGACATCTTCTTCTCCAGGTTGGAGTTCATGGAGTCCTTGAACTGGTTGTAGTAGTCGCGCTTGTGGCCGTAGAAAGCGTCACAGGCGGCACGGAAACGGTCGTATACCTTCTGGTTCTCCTTGCGGGTGGCGAAGCCTATCTTGCGCCACTCTTCCTGGAGCTCCTGGATTTTCCGTGAAAGCTCGTTCCACTCGCTTGAGGAAGTGATTTCCTTGGCGGCGATTTCCTCCACCTGCTCGCAGAGCGCCTGCTTTGCGCTCAGATTGGCGAGCTGCTCTTCCTTCTGGCCCTCGAAATGAGCCTGGTAGCGTTTGTTGATGACGGACGTGGCGGCTTTGAAACGGTTCCAGATGTCTTCCCTCTTCTCTTTGGCCACGGGACCGAATTCTTTCCACTGCTCGTGGAGCTTCTGGAGCTCATGGAAGGCGGAGACGACATTCTCATTCTCCGCAAGCTTTTCAGCGGCCTCGCAGAATTTCTCCTTGGCCTCGAGGTTCTTCTGGAAATCAAGGTCGCGAAGGTCGCGGCTGATCTTGACCATGTCGTAGAATTTCTCTACGTAGAACTGGTAGGTATCGTTGATGTCCCGGTATGCGTTTACAGGCACGGGGCCGGCATCCCTCCAGCGGTTCTGCAACTCGCGGAAAGCAGGGAAAGATGCACTGGCGTCCTCGTCTTTTTCGACCAGGGCTTTGAGTTCGTCTATGATTTGCTTCTTGGCAGCGAGATTCGCCTCGCGCTGCGCCTCCTGCTGACGATTGAACTCGGCCCTTTCCTTCTTGTAATCGGCGTAGACGGCCTTGAAGTTCTCCTCTACGGCCTCGAAGGGGTTGGACAGTGAATTCTCAGCATCGGGATTTTCCCCTTTGAGCTTGCCCAGAAGCTTGTAGAATGCGGATTTGATGTTTTCGGCCTCTTTGGAACGCGCCATGCTGTCGGCGCTTTCCTTGAGGGAACGGAACAACTCGGAAAGCTCGGCAAGCGTCTTGTCGGCGAGATTCTGAGGTTCTTCCGTAACTGCAGGCTCCTGTGCCACCTCGGGCTTGGGGGTTTCTACATCTGAAACGGTCTGCAGGACCTCTTCAGGAATGTTTGTTTCACTCATAACAGCGTTATTTTAGGGTTTTGAATTGCAAATATAACATTTATTTCTTAACTATTTCAACCTCATATAACCTTGGCCAGTTCTTGCCCGTGAGGAATATGCGTCCGTCCAGTGTAGCAATACCGTTAAGTACGTCTGTATCAGGCTTTCGCAGCTTGGCAGGAAGGAGCCCGCTGCAGTCTACCACTCCCTCTACGGCACCGCTCGAAGGATTGATTATCACTATCATGTCGGTGGTATATACATTGGCCCATATCCTGCCGTCTATCCACTCAAGTTCGTTGAGCAGGCGCACGGGACGGCCGTCCATAGTAACCTTGAGAGTGCGCTTGAGCTTGAAGTCGCCGTCGAGGAAATACAGGTTGGCGGTACCGTCGGATGCAATGAGAGACTTGCCGTCCGTCGTAAGTCCCCATCCGTCGCGAGGATAAGAATGTGTCCTGAGATACTTGAGCGAAGCGGCATCGTAGGTGAATGCCACCCTGTTGGTCCAGGTGAGCATGTAGAGCTTGTCCTTGAAGATCACCGACCCTTCTCCGAAATACTTCCGGGCAAAGTCGAGCTTGCGGAGCACCTTGCCGCTCTCAAGTTCCACTTTCCGGATACTGCTCTGGCCGCACTGGCCAGTGCTTTCATACAATTCGCCACCGTGGAAAAACAACCCCTGGGTGTATGCGGCAGGGTCATGGTCGTATTCAGCGACGACTTTGAGCCTGTAGTGCACAGGGGCCGAAGAAGAACAAGCCGACAGGCAGAAAGCCAGCACGGCTGCAAGCAGAAGAATTCGTTTCATTCCTGCAAATTTAACAAATAAATACTAATTTTGTAATCCCAAAAAAGAATATATGAGAATCGATATCCTGAGCGTAGTTCCGGAATTGCTGGAAAGCCCATTGGGGTATTCCATAGTGGGCCGGGCGGTCAAGAAAGGCCTGGTTGAAATTCACGTCCACAACCTGCGCAAATACGGCATAGGCCCGAGAAAGAATGTAGACGACTACAGCTATGGCGGCGACGCCGGCATGGTGATGATGGTCGAGCCGGTGTACAAGATGATCGAAGAGCTGAAAAGCGAGCGCGACTACGACGAAATCATCTACATGTCGCCGGACGGACGCCTTCTCGACCAGCCCATGGCCAACGAACTGTCCCTCAAAGGCAACATCATCATACTCTGCGGACATTATAAAGGTATAGACCACCGCATACGGGAGCACCTCATCACCCGCGAGATCTCCGTTGGAGATTATGTGGTCAGCGGCGGAGAGATTCCGGCCGCTCTACTTACCGATGCCATCGTAAGGCTTATCCCCGGCGCGCTGACGGACGAGACTTCCGCCCTTTCCGACAGTTTTCAGGACAACCTGCTCTCCCCTCCCGTCTACACCCGCCCTGCCGAGTTCAACGGATGGAAAGTTCCGGATGTTCTGCTCAGCGGCAACCCGAAATTAATTCGCGAGTGGCAGGACGAACAGGCCCTTGAACGGACTAAAACATTGAGACCCAATTTATTGAATGATAATTCTTAAAATTTTTTAAAAAGTAGAGTTGGTTTTTTGAAAAAAATTTCAGAAAAAGATTGCAGATATAAAAAAAATGAATTATATTTGCAGTCGGAAATCAACAACTATTCTAACCAACAATAATTAACCTTCAACAAGGTATACACTACTAACTAACCGTTGAAGCCCGCTGTGAAGCGGGCTTCACACGTTATACCCCCTCTTTTTTTGTGAAGGACAAGAATTGTTGCTATCTTTGACTGCTTTAATCGAATGGTATTATGAAAGTAGCTATAGTAGGCGCAAGCGGCGCCGTAGGCCAGGAATTCCTCAGGATACTCGGAGAGCGCGACTTCCCTGCCGACGAACTTGTCCTGTTCGGCTCCGAAAGAAGCGCCGGACGTGTCTATCCGTTCCGGGGCAAACAACTGGAAGTAAAGCTTTTGCAGCACAATGACGATTTCCGTGACATAGACATTGCTTTCACATCCGCCGGGGCCGGCACCTCCCGTGAATTCGCGGACACCATCACCAAATACGGAACCGTCATGATAGACAACTCCAGCGCCTTCCGCATGGACGAGGACGTTCCGCTGGTGGTCCCTGAATGCAACGCCGCCGACGCCCTTAATCACCCGCGCGGCATCATCGCCAATCCCAACTGCACCACCATCATCATGGTCACTGTGCTCCAGCCCATCGAACGCCTGTCGCACATAACGCGCATTCATGTGGCAAGTTATCAGTCCGCATCCGGGGCCGGCGCCCAGGCCATGGCCGAACTGCAGCAACAATACAAGGACCTCGTGGAAGGCAAGCCTGTCACCATAGACAAATTTGCTTATCAGCTGGCCTACAACGTAATCCCCCAGATCGACGTCTTCACCGACAACGCCTACACCAAGGAAGAGATGAAGATGTTCAACGAAACCCGCAAGATCCTCCATTCCGACGTCCGCTGCAGCGCTACATGCGTGCGTATTTCCTCCCTGCGTTCCCATTCCGAGGCCGTGTGGCTGGAAACGGAAAGTCCCCTGTCCGTCAAAGATGTAAGGGACGCGCTTGAATCGGCTCCGGGCGTCACCCTGCAGGACGACCCTTCATCCCGCAGTTACCCAATGCCCCTGTTTACAGGAGGCAAAGACAATGTGTATGTTGGCCGCATCCGCAAGGACCTCGCTTCCGACAACGGCATCTGCCTGTGGCTCTCCGGAGACCAGATCCGCAAGGGGGCAGCCCTGAACGCCGTCCAGATCGCCGAATACCTGATAGCCAACAGCAAGTAGCGTCCGATGTCCGAAGAACTGCACCTGGTTGCCGATCTTGCGCTGATTCTGATTGCCGCCGGAATCTTCACAGTTATATCCCGGGCCCTCAAACAGCCGTTGATACTGGGATACATCATCGCCGGATTCATAGTCAGCCCGCACCTCGGACTCTTCCCCACCATCACAAGCACCGAATCGGTCAAGCAGTGGTCGGAGATAGGCATCATCTTCCTGCTGTTCGCGCTCGGTCTGGAGTTCAGCTTCAAGAAACTCCTGAAAGTAGGCAGCAGCGCGCTGATTACCGCCGGAACCATATGCCTGGGAATGCTGATCCTGGGAATGACTGCCGGCAGCGCGATGGGATGGAGCATGATGGAGAGCATCTTCCTCGGCGGACTTATGTCCATGAGTTCCACCACCGTAATCATCAAGGCCTACGATGACATGGGGCTGAAGAAGAAGCCCTACGCCACGCTGATCTTCGGCACGCTGGTGGTAGAAGATCTGATTGCGGTCCTGCTCATGGTGCTGCTGTCCACGCTGGCCGTGTCCAGCAAGTTCTCCGGCGGAGAAATGGTATGGAGCCTGGTGCGTCTGGCCTTCTTCCTCATACTGTGGTTCCTTGTAGGACTGTATGTTATACCCCTCCTTCTCAAGAAAGCGAAGAAGTTCCTTAACGACGAGATCCTGCTGATCATATCCATAGGTCTTTGTTTCGGCATGGTAGCCCTGGCCAACCTCGCCGGCTTTTCTTCGGCGCTTGGAGCCTTCGTAATGGGTTCGATACTGGCTGAAACCGTGGAAGGAGAACGGATAGAGCACCTGGTCACCGGCATCAAAAACCTCTTCGGGGCCATTTTCTTCGTGTCGGTCGGAATGATGATAGACCCTGCCATCATCGCAGCCCACTGGGGAATCATCCTGTTCCTGGCCATCCTCGCCATCGTGGGCCTGCTGACCTTTTCCACCGCCGGCTCGCTGCTTGCCGGCCAGGGTCTTGACAATTCCGTCCATGTCGGTTTTACCATGGCCCAGCTTGGAGAGTTTTCGTTCATCATTGCCAGCCTTGGCTGCAGCCTCGGCGTAATGCGCGATTTCATATACCCGGTGATTATCAGCGTCTCCGTGCTCACGACATTTGCAGCACCGTTCATGATAAAGGCCGGCGATCCCGTAAGCAAGTGGCTGCAGGCTAAACTGCCGGCATCAGTCCTTGAGAGGATTAATCCCGCCCCCGGAAGCCAGGCCAATCAGTCCAAGGCGGAAAACAACGAATGGGCTGGTCTACTCAAGAGCTACGCTATCAGGGTTGTCTTGTACAGCGTTATATTGGTAGCGATACTGATCCTCTCGCGCACCATGCTCACCAAAGCGGCGCAGTCGCTGCTGCCGTTCCTCGGAGGAGATACGCGCAAGGCAATCTGCCTCGGAGTCACCCTGATCGTCATGGTGCCCTTCCTCTATGGCCTCGTGGTTACCAATGGTTCCATCAACACCCACGCTTCCAAACTGCTCAAAGAACGCCCCAGCAACAGATGGCCCATCCTTTCGCTGCTGGTGCTCCGCATAATGCTTGGAATAGGCTTCATACTGGCGGCGATCACCAGTTATTTCAAACTGGGAGGATGGGGCGTGCTGATAGCCATCCTGGCCGGCCTGTTCGTGATTCTGGTCGCAAAGTTCTCCGTCAAGCATCTGTCCGGCCTCGAGAAGCGTTTCCTTGAGAACCTCAATGCACGCGAAGAACTCGCCCGCAAAGAGCGCCCCGTGGCGTCGTCCGTGCAGGAAAAGATGTCCCGCTACGACATACGCACCGAGATGGTCGAGGTTTCCCCGGACTTTGCATATATAGGAAAACCGCTGAGCGAGATGCCGTTCAGGCAGTCTTCCGGAGTCAACATCATAAAAATCGTCAGAGGGTCGCGTGGCATCCTGATACCGTCCGGCAGCGAGCCGGTGTATCCCCACGACAAACTCGTGGCCGTGGGGACCTCGTCACAGCTGGAGGCCTTCTACCAGATTCTCCAAGACAACATTCGTCCCCTCCAGGAAAGCGAAAAGGACACCGAGTTCGCCTTGGTCACCACACAGCTTGGCAAAGATTCTTTCCTGACCGGAAAGACCCTTCGCGAAACCGATATGCGAAAAGGAGGATGCATGATAATCAGCATCCTGCACAATGATAATTTCATCACCAATCCCGGGGCGGACTTCCGCTTGTCGGAGGGTGACACAGTTTGGATTGCAGGAGATGCACAATCCTGCGAATGGTACAAGTAATATAATATGTCTAAAATTATTCTTACGGGCGACCGCCCCACCGGAAGGCTCCACCTGGGCCACTATGTAGGTTCCCTGCGACGCAGGGTCGAACTCCAGAATCAAGGAGGATTCGACGATATCTTCATAATGATAGCCGACGCACAGGCTCTTACAGACAATGCGGACAACCCCGAAAAAGTCCGTCAGAACATCATACAGGTGGCTTTGGACTATCTGTCTGCCGGTCTCGATCCTGCCAAAGTGCATATCTTCATACAGTCAATGGTGCCGCAGCTCACCGAGCTCACCTTCTACTATATGAACCTCGTGACGGTTCAGCGCCTGAAGCGCAATCCTACAGTAAAGCAGGAAATCAAGCTGCGCGGTTTTTCCGAGTCCGACGACGGCGCCGACAACAAGGCAGGCACCCCCGTGGGCTTTTTCTGCTACCCTATCAGCCAGGCGGCCGACATTACCGCCTTCAAGGCCACCACGGTGCCCGTAGGCGAAGACCAGGAACCCATGATAGAGCAGTGCCGCGAAATCGTGCGCAAATTCAATTCCGTCTACGGTCCCACTCTCGTGGAGCCCGAAATCCTGCTGCCGGAAAACGCAGCCTGCATGCGCCTTCCCGGCACTGACGGCAAGGCCAAGATGAGCAAGTCCCTGGGCAACTGCATCTATCTGTCTGACTCCGAGGAAGAAGTGACCCGCAAAGTAAAGGGAATGTTCACCGATCCCGGACACCTGCAGGTAAGCGATCCCGGCAAGGTGGAAGGAAATACAGTCTTCACCTATCTGGACGCCTTCTGCAAGCCTGAGCACTTTCAGAAGTTCGATTCCTGCTTCGTGGGCAAGAAAGCCAGCTTCAGCTTCTCCTCCCTGGACGAGGCCAAGGCGCAATACCGCGCCGGCGGACTTGGCGACATGATGCTGAAGAACTTCCTGGCCGCCATTCTCAATGAAATCCTCGAGCCCATCCGCGCCCGCAGGGCCGAACTCGAGAAGGACATTCCAGGCGTATGGAAAACGCTGCGCGAGGGCACGGAGGCTGCTGTCAAGGTTGCCCAGGCCACTCTGGACGACGTTCGCAAGGCCATGCGCATCGACTATTTCAACGACAGTGAGCTCACCGGAATAAAATGAGCTACCTGATCATTCCGAAAGGATACAAGTCCCTCCTTTCTCCGGAAGAAACGGAGCATGGTATCAAACTCCTCAAGGACTACTTCCAGCAGTCTCTTGCAAAGGGGCTTAAACTGCGCCGCGTCACCGCCCCGCTGTTCGTCCTCCAGGGCCAGGGAATCAACGACGACCTGAGCGGAGTCGAACGCGCCGTGACCTTCCCCGTCAAGGATCTCGGCGACCGCCGTGCAGAAGTGGTGCACTCGCTTGCCAAATGGAAGCGCATGTCGCTCTCGGAGTATAAGATACGCCCGGGCCACGGCATCTACACCGACATGAACGCCATACGGGCGGATGAGAACCTTGGCAATCTCCACTCGCTTTATGTAGACCAGTGGGACTGGGAGCGCACGATAACGGCGGCCAACCGCAACCTAGGCTTCCTGAAGCGCTGCGTGCGGCAGATTTATTCTGCGATGCTGGACACCGAGGAGTTCATCTGTACCTGCTACCCGCAGCTGCGTCCCTTCCTCAGCGGAAAAGTCCATTTCATTCATTCCGAACAGCTGCTGCGCGAATATCCTGGCCTAAGCCCCAAGGAGCGCGAAGATGCCGCCTGCCGCAGATGGGGCAGCGTCTTCATAATCGGCATCGGAATGCCCCTGTCGGACGGCGAGCCGCATGATATGAGGGCTCCCGACTACGATGACTGGAGCACTCCCAACGAGGACGGTTTCTACGGACTCAACGGAGACCTGCTCGTCTGGAATCCGGTGCTTGAGCGCTCATTCGAAATATCGTCCATGGGCATCAGGGTAGACGAAGCGGCGATGCGCACCCAGCTGGAGATGTGCGGCAAGACCGAACGGGAGAGTCTGTATTTCCATACCCAGCTGCTGTCCGGCAAACTGCCGTTGAGCATCGGCGGCGGTATAGGGCAGTCGCGACTTTGCATGCTGTTCCTGCAGAAAGCCCACATAGGCGAGATACAAGCAAGCATATGGCCCGAAGACCAGCGCAAGGCTTGTCTCCGGGCCGGTATAAAGCTTATTTAGTTCCTACTCCTCCCAGCCTGGCTCGACAGGATATGCCGGACGGGCTGCAAGGGTCTGGTAGTCATCTGCCGTAGTGATTCGGCTGCAAGTGAACTTGCGTCCGGAATTATCATACACTACGACCTTGATTCTGGCCTGAGGATCCTTCAGGACATAGCGGAACATATGGTAGTTCTTGGAGCAATAATTGTTGCGGGTGCTGCCATGGATATGTCCGCGGCCGACTACGCCTACATTATAGCCGATCGCCCACCAGTCCTTGCTTCCGTTATAGGGTGCACCGAACTCACTGGAAATCGGCATCTTTTCAAGGCTGCCGCACAGTTTGCCGTTCTCGTAAACTTCTGATTTCCAGCCCTCGTCCCAGTTCCATACGTTGACCAGGATCGTGCCGGCTCCGTGCTCCATCTTGAACTTCTCATACTGACCGCCATACTCGGCGTCGCCCTTGTAGATGCGCATCTGGTATGTGTCTTTGAAGTTCTGGCCTTTGTAGATGTCGGAAACCACGCGATTCCCTTTGATCTTCCAGACGCTGTAGCCGTTGGGGGCACCGTCCGCGCAGTTCTTGCTCCACCACCAGCAGCCGGACATGGCTCCGGCGACGAATTCCGACACGCCGTTGGGATAGTGTATATGCTTGATCGTATGCGTATGACCGCTGACGATCAGGGAATTGCCGCGGGCCGCCAGGATGTCCATGACGCGCTTCATATTGGGAGAGTTCTTGATGGCATTCTCGAACGGTATGTGAACGCACAAGATTATGAGCTTGCCTGCAGGCACTGCCGCGAGGTCCTTTTCGAGCCAGGCCACCTGGGCGTCGGAGAAATCCCCATAGTATTTGCCAGGATAGCCGAAAGATGTGAAATTCACGTCAAACATGCTCACTATGTGGACATCTCCCCTGTTGAATGAATAGTTGGCGGGGCCGAACATGTCTTCGAAATAGCGGTGACGCCTCACGGAGATGGTAGGGCTCCCCTCTTCCACGGCAGTCAGCGGATATTCGAAATCATGATTGCCTACGGTCTGGAAAACGGGCATTCCGGTATTCTCCGCCGAGAACTCTTGTCTAATCATAGGAAGCAGGTAATTGGTGTTCCTGTGCCCCTCACTGTAGGCTATGTCGCCAAGTGTAATGGCATAATCGGGGCCTTTGCACTTGCCGGCATAGGCTTTCATGTCGGCGACAGCCTCTTCGCGAAGACGCCTTACATGCCATACCCACTGGCACTGGGGATCAGCCACTAGAAAAAGGTTGAATTCCTTCTCCGGACCGTTCTTAAGAGGCTTTAGGACAAAATCGTACGCCGGCCTGTCCTCCAGTTTCTTGTAAAAAACCGGCTGGCCCTGGCGCAGAGGAACTTCGTACTCTGAAGGAATGCTTATAAACACCTGATAAGCCTCGGGAATGCGCGGAAAACAATACTTTCCCTCTTCATCCGTAAGCACGACAGTATAACCGTCTGACACGGCTACGCCGGCAATCGGATTCCCGTAAGTATCCTTCACGCAGCCCTTTACATCAGGAGGCAGAACCTTGGCCCCGAAGGCTGACGAACATAAAGCAATGCTTATGATTAATAATACTAACTTTTTCATTCTATGCATTTTGATGAAGGTCCTCCTCCGTATATCCAGTAGCCTTGGCTCCCCAGATAGTAAGAATTGTCAGAAGACCGATGACGGCACATACGAAGATTGTAATATAAGCGGCATTCCAACCATAATGCTGCGCGACGAAACCGAATCCGAAACCGGAAACGATCGTGCTCAGGTAGCCGAAAATGCCGAGGATGCCGTTGGCCGTAGCAGAGGCCCTGTTGGTGGCATGCTGTGCAGCACAGATGCCGAGAAGGGCCTGGGGGCCGTAAATGCAGAAACCAAGGAAAGTAAAAGGAATCAGCATAACCCACCATGGAGCGGTCTGCGGCAGCATCCAGAATATTCCTATGCAGATGGCCACTCCAATCATGCACACCACGCAGGTATGATGCGCCTTGTTCTTGAAAATATGGTCGGTAGCCCAGCCCCAGAACAGCATTCCGAGGTTGCCGCCGAGCAGTTCGAACACGACGCAAAGCGTTGTGGCATTGGCCATTGAAAGGCCCTTGGATTCCGTGAGCAGTGTGGGGCCCCAGTCAAGGGCTGCGAAACGCACGACATACACGAAGAAATTGGTGACGGCAAGGGTCCAGATGACGCGGTTGCGGTAAACGTGCTTGTTCACGAAAGCCTTATGTTCAGCAGCTTCTTCGGGAGTTGTCACGATCGCTTTTTTCTTGCCAACTACCTCAGGGAGTCCCACATCAGAGGGAGAATCCTTCAGGGTGAAGAACAGCCACACAGCCCCCAGGAGAGCCACACCGGCAGGTATGAGGAAGCACCAGCGCCATGCACCGAAGTGCGCCGCGAAACCGTTTACCTTGGCCACGTTGGCAGGGTCGGACATATCCAGGCCCAGATTGGTGCTGATGGCAGCCACCGTCTCGGGATTGACGCTCATGTCCACGCCGAGGTGCGGCATGACTATCCAGCCGCAAAGGGCCATTGCAAGGCCTGCTCCTATGGAGTGGGACATGTTCCAGATGCTCATCTTGGTGGCAAGCTCCTTGGGATGTATCCACTGGGTAAGGGTTTTCGTGCACGGAGGCACGCCCATGCCCTGGAGGAAACCGTTGATCATCCACAATATGCCCATGACATACACGAGCACGGCCGAAATGGCGGCAAAATCGCCGGATTTCCCAGCAAGTGCAACCACCCATCCTGCCACGGCGTCGGATGTTCCGAACAGAATGTTCACTATTGCGCAGAGCATCAGTCCGAGAGACATCACCTTGCGGGCGCTGTTGCGGTCCGTGATGATGCCTACCACATAACGGGAAAGGCCGTAGATGACACCATGAAGGGTAAGGAATATACCAAGCTGCGTTTTTGTGATTCCGAATTCAGCGCCGAGGCCCGGCATGGAGAACGAAAAATTCTTGCGGACCAGGTAGAACATGGCATACCCTATCATCGTCACGATGATGGTGCGCCACTGCCAGTACTTCAGTGATTTTGTTGTCTGCATAACTTACTTAACTTCCCAGATACCACCCTTGCCGAACAGACGCTCGACGAGTTCCGGCATGAGGCCCAGGCGGTATACTATGTCTATGTTTGTAAAACGGCTCCGCATGAAAGGAATCCCGGAGAAAGTCCTGCGCATGCGTTCACGGTCAACGCAGATCATCTCCGGCTCGTATGGAGCGCCGACGAGCTTGAGATTCTCATAAACCTCGTTGAACGGAATGATCTGGGCGCGTATTTTTTCCCGGAGTTCGGGCCAGGCGGTCTTGAGAGCCTCGAGCTGCTTGCGCAATCCTTCCTTGTCCACGTATTTTCCCCTGGTCTCTTCAAGGCCGCGGGCCAGATGCCCGGGCTTGCCTTCAAAAATGGTGCGGATTTCAGCCTCGGTTTCGTCCCAGCTCTTCCATGCAGCCACACATTTGTCCACATCCAGATTTTCGAGGTCCTTTTCGAGCAGGAACTCCAGGGAAGCCGTACTGGCCAGGGTGCCTATGCCGACTTTGAAACCATGAGAGACATGTTTGCCGTTGGGATAGGCCAGATTCTCCATATCCCAATAGTGAGAGAACTGATGCTCTGTACCGGATGCAGGGCGGCTGCTGTGGATGGCCTGCATGGCAAAACCGCTCATCAAAAGGCCTTCGGAGAGTTTTTCCGTCATTTCCACATCGCCGGCGTGCACGGCTGCAGGGGCGCTCAGAGATTCCCTCAAGCCGTCCTGGACAAGGTCCCAACCGAAGGGGTCGATCGCTTCTGCCCCGACGGCATCGGCAAGCATCCAGTCGGCTCCGGCGGGAATCTTGGCAATCAGATCCGCATAGCCGGAAGCCGCAAGTTCTTTGGGCGCATCTGCTGCGATGACCGGGTCCATGACGAATCCGTAAGGAGCCGGACAGTTGAAGGTCTGCTTGTTGCCGTCCTTGGTGATGGAAGCGCCGTACGCGGTGTAGCCGTCCATGGATGCGGCCGTACCGACACACATATACTTGCGGCCGAGTATATGGGATGTATATTTGGTCAGGTCGTTGATGACGCCAGAACCCACTGCTATTGCAATCACATCCAGAGGCTCCATGTACGCCTTAAGTTGCTCGACGAATTTCCATTCTGCATAAAGGTCGGGATCGTCGAAAACAAACGATTGGACATGAGGGACGGAGGCCGACTCAAGAGATTGAAGAACAGCTTTACCTGCAACCTCCCAAGTATTTGTATCTGCGATAATTAATGCAGTAGCTCCAGGAAATAGTTTCTGAAACATGGAGGCTGTCTGGGACACTACTCCGGGCCCTATGACAAGGTCCTTTGTGTCGGTGGTGCGCTGAAGTGCGCGTTCAATTTTGTTCATATCGAAATAGATTTTCTGAAAACCGGAATTGTTTCTTCTAGTGTCATGCCCTTGCGGTAGATGCCTGCCGTTCCGCCCACGAATATCTGCGCTCCCATGGCTGCCATCGCCGCGGCGCGTTCGGCGCTCACGCTGCCGTCCACACTTATCATGACATCTTCCATACCATTGGAATCCAACCACTTGCGGGTTTCGGCCACCTTGTCCATTATGCCGTCGACCAACTTTGCACCGGCAAAACCGGGATGGACCAGCATGAGAGTCACAGTGTCGAAAAGCCCTTTGTGGGGCGCCAGAGACTCCACCGGGGTTTCAGGGTTCACGGCAAGCCCGAACAGGCATCCCTGCGCCCTTACTGATTCACTGAGCGCCTTGTAGCTGCGGTCGAGTTCAACATGCGCTGTAAGGATGTCCCCTTTGCGAAGATCAAAATGGGTGAGGGCGAGCTCCGGGTCAGTGACCATAAGGTGAATGTCCAGGGGTTGGGTGGTCCTGGCGTGCATCGCCTTTATGAAATCAGGCCCGAATGTAAGGTTGGGAACGAAATGGGCATCCATGACATCGACATGAAGCCAGTCGACGCCAAGAGATTTGAGAGTGTCAATATCAGCCCCGAGATTCATAAGGTCGGAGCACATGACGGAAACAGATATAATTCTTTTCTTCATATTTATCAAAGATAGCAAAAATCAGAGGAAAAAGCAACCAAAACCAGGCAAAAATGCCCTTAACAAAAATGTTAATACTATAAACATATTTGTTTTATCTATTGATTAACAACGCTTAAAATAAAAATCGCCTATCTTGAATGATTTTTGATGTTTTAAGTGAATAATTTTGTATTTTTGTGATATAAAAATCATTGTTATGAACCTAGAAGGCAGAAGACAAAGCACCAACGTCGACGACCGCCGCGGACGTTCGGTAGGCAAAGCTGGCGGAATAGGCCTGGGAGGCATCCTGCTGGCCGGAATCCTTTATTTAGTATTTGGAGTCAATCCCACAGAAGTGCTCCAGCAGACCGGAGCCCTGAACGGCACCACCCAGACGGAAACCACCTATACCCCCAGCGCCGAAGAGGAAGAACTGGCCGTGTTCTCGAAACAGATCCTCGCAGGCACCGAAGACGTGTGGTCACAGATATTCAAAGCCAACGGAAGAACCTATGAACCTCCACGTCTCGTACTCTACAATGACTACGTACAGACCTCTACAGGCACTGCTTCCGCCTCTACAGGCCCTTTCTACAGCAGCGCTGACCAAACGGTTTACATAGACCTTTCCTTCTTCTCCTCAATGAAGCAGCAGATAGGTGCCGACGGCGATTTTGCATACGCTTATGTCATCGCCCACGAGGTCGGGCATCATGTCCAGTACCTCTTGGGAACGCTCCAGCAGGCGCACCGCCAGATGCAGCGCGTGAGCGAAAAGGAATCCAACCAGATAAGCGTACGACTCGAACTCCAAGCCGACTTTTATGCCGGCGTATGGGCCCACCACGACAACAAAATGTTCCGTTCGCTCGAAATCGGCGACCTTGAGGAAGGACTTGCCGTCGCATCCAAAATCGGCGACGACTATCTGCAGAAAAAGGCATATGGTTATACCGTACCCGACGCTTTCAACCACGGCACATCCGAGCAGCGCGCACGCTGGCTCAAGAAAGGCTACACTACCGGCAATCCTGCCGCAGGAGACACTTTCTCAATATCTTACAGCCAGCTTTAGCCATGTCGTACGACGTAGACATACCTCTCTCCCCTGCATGGAGCGTCGAGCAGGACAGGTATGAAGAGATAGACGGCGCCCTGATCACACACGTAGAGTGCCATCTGCCCCAGGACGGCGGAGCTGACGACGAGGCTTTTATGGACATCTATGTAGGTGACATGCCTTCCGACACCACGGCAGAGGATGAAGCCTACGCCAATTACGCCGACATTGTGGGATGGGATGAAGAAGATGACGAGGATAATCCCATCGCCGAATGGAGCTTCAAGCACAAGAAGGCCTACGGTTTCTCCGGAGAATGCGAGAACGGAGCGATCATGCTGCTCATGTGCGTCGAGATTCTCAAGGGCGCATTGCTCATAGCCACAGTCATTGCCAAGGATGACGACGCTGTGGGAAAATGGGCAAAATACCTTGAAGAGAAACTGTCGGTAAAGGCCGTTAAGTAATTAACGATTAGCTGCTTTAACTGAAGTGCCGCCCATGACACAGGCGATACGACAGACCACTGCCGCAAGGGCATGGCGCATCAGGAGCCACCGGGCGCACTTTATTGACGGAATCGAACAGCCGCAGGACTTCCTCATCACCCTCCAGGACATCTGAATAATCGAACAATTCCGAGAACATGTTTTCGGGCAGGTAGTAAAGCATCTGCCCGCTTTCTTTCGCGCTATGCCCCTTGAGCAGCCATTTGGGAGCGCTGTTGGCATAATTCAGGATAATCTGGGCATACTGCACGAACTGGTCATAATCCACAATGTCAGCAGCCGCTTCGGTCAAGGGAGAGAGCAGCAGCTCAAGATTACGCATATCAGGCTCATACTGAGAGTTGATCCAGACCAAGTGAGCCGTATAGGTAAGATCTTCACCTACATATCCAAGCGCCTCGAGCATGCCGAGCAGAGCCTTCCCCTCCTCGGTGTCGCGGCCGAAAAAGCAGAACGGCGAGTCCAGCCCACAAGATATGGCCATATCCAGTGAGGACTTTGCATAGCGCCTCGAGTATTTATGATACTTCTTGCGTTTCTTCATCAGTTCATCCATGTTCTCCACATCAGGGGAAATCATGTAACTCTCTCCCATATATTCCTCCTGGAAAAGGCGCATCATGGGATTCCTGGCAACCGAACCAGCGAAGGCACGCACCTCTTCAATAGTCTCGAAATCGGTGAAAATACTGTCGACAAAGGTCCTCAGCGGAACCACTCCGTAGATGTTGACAGCTCCGAGAATGAGGTGCTCCAGATGGAACGAACCATCTTCTTCCTTTCTTGAGATGACAGAATCTATTTCTTTGGATATCAAATCATAAAATGCTCTCGGGATACTCACACGAAGCATGTCTTCGCGGTCTGACTTTGAGGAATCCACGAAGTGCAGGACTTCGACCACCGTGGGAAAATCCGCAGGGATTATATCGACAGAATTGTCGGGGCCGGCGTCGCAGAGTCTCTTGAGCAGACGCAGGTCGCACTCCATAAGCTGGGAAAGCCAGACCTTGGGATCCGACGACAGATAAGCTATGAGGGCTTTGACAAGATCCTCTTTCCGCCCCTGCCTGCGCGGCAGGGCGTTGAAATAATCCAGCGTGGCAAGAATCTCCTCGCGCGTGCGGGCACTCAACAACTCTTTTATGGTAATCTGCATAGAATGCAAAAATAACACTTTATACGGACAGCACAAGAACTTTTTGCCCTTCTACCCTAAATTTTACATTATACCGGCCGAAAGACATGCCGTAGACACGTTCCGCATCATCGTGATAGCCGGGACGTGGGTCCTGTGCCAGAAGCTCTTTCAGCACCATGCAGTCCTGGGCGCCTAGAGTATCGGCAAGCGGCTGAGGAATCTCAACCTCCAGTGGATACCAGGCAGCATAATCGACAAATCCACACCGGATTCCACTATGGCTGTCTGAATACTCCACATAGGGCTTCACATCAAAAACCGGGGTTCCGTCTGCAAGGTCTGCACCGGACACCACTATGACTCCCCTGCCCACCGATTCAATTTTTACGCAGGAAAGCCCGATTGGATTCGGCCGGTACGGCGAACGGCTTGCAAATACTCCCACACGTTCATTGCCTCCAAGCCTGGGAGGACGGACTGTAAGGGATACCGTTTCTTTCCGGTTGAGCGAAAACTCCCACAAAAGCCAGCAATAATCAAAGCCTTCAAGCCCTTTCAGGGCGTCTGGAGAATCATAAGGATGCACAAAACGCACTTCTCCCGTCAAAGACGGCACCAGGCCGGGTTGACGCGGAACCCCGAACTTCTCTTTCAGCGGAGACCGAAAGTACGCTACCGGCTCGATTGTCATTCCCCGATTTCTTTTAGATAAGCTTTATACATCTTGCCGAGCGAATCCAGGTTTTCGCTCTTCAGGGGCTCCGAAGGAGGAGAAATCATGGAAAGCGGGTCGATCGGCGTACCGTCTTTCCACACCCTGAAATCCAGATGGGGCCCGGTAGAATGGCCCGTAGACCCAACGTATCCAATAACATCGCCCTGAGCTACGCGCACGCCGGCCTTCATGCCAGAGGCGAACTTTGACAGGTGCATATAGCATGTTTCGTAGCCGTTCATGTGGCGTATCTTGATGCGGTTGCCGCCTCCGGAGCCGTCCCAGCCGCACAAGGTAATGGTGCCGTCGCCGATACTGTGCACCGGAGTGCCGGTAGGAGCAGCGTAATCCACTGCGGTATGGGGCCTTACCTTGCCGGTGATAGGATGCTTGCGCTTGTAGG
The DNA here is from genome assembly GCA_946405435.1 of uncultured Bacteroidales bacterium. Taxonomy (GTDB): domain Bacteria; phylum Bacteroidota; class Bacteroidia; order Bacteroidales; family UBA932; genus Cryptobacteroides. The sequence continues at coordinate 24,003 of CAMJHF010000007.1, read as the reverse complement.
TGAAGCGGCTGCTGATGCGGGTATACTGAAGCGGAGCCTTCAGGAACGCCTTGCGCAGGCTCTCACCTTTCTCGTTCCAATATTTGTTGCCTCCGTCGCCCTGGTCGAAACGAATTGCGCCGGCCCGGAACTTGCCGCTGTCATACAGGGCGAACTCGACGCTGTCTATCTTGACCACTTCGCCGTTGCAAACAGTCTGATCGTAAATGACGCGGAACCGGTCCCCTTCCTGAAGGCCGAAGAAGTTTACGGTCCACGCATAGATATCGGCGAGATTGACAATCAGGAGAGGAGATGCGCCTGCCGCACGCATGTCATTCCACAAAGAGCTGTTGATTGTGACATCGGTTATCCTGCGTTCACTGGCAACAGGCTTGTCATAAATCCAAGCATACAGGGAATCCCTGCACTTGAAAACTGTACTGCGCACGCGGTCGTTGTGGTACACCACATACTCAAGAGAGCGCGTGGAATCCGCAGCGTAATATGCCTCCAGGCTGTTTCCTGCGCGCATCTTCCTGACGTCGAACACGCTGTCCAACGCCTCGCTGAGCACGTAACTGTCTTTGGCGCCAAGGCCGAGCCTTCCCATCAGACCGGAGAAAGTTTCTCCGTCGCGCACCAGCGTGGAGTCAACGACAAAATCTTCCGTACAAAACCTCAAAGGGTACACAGTATCCTTCTGGACTGGCGTCCCACCGGTGTCGCCGCCTCGGCGTTTACAGGAAGAAAAACAGCACAAGAATGCCAGTATAAATATAAACAATCTCTTCATATCAGAAGATGTAATTTAATGCAAAATACAAACTTGAGCGCCCGTCGTCACTTCTAAAGGGCATTCCCCATTCAACCGACATCATAAAATTGCTGTCCATTCCCAGCTTCAGCCCGGTACCCGCACTGCAGTGAAGAATGCGTGCAAGGCGAAGCAACTCCTGGCTGTCCGCCAGCCTGAATGGTTTCACAATCATTCCGGTGTCGAAGAACGGATTAAGACTCACAGCAAAATCTATTCCTGCAAGATTGAACTGCAGGATCCTGAGGCGTATTTCAAAATTGGCCCAAGCATAAGCATCGCCCACAAGCCTGTTGCCCAATACACCCCTGAGCGTATTGATGCCGCCAAGCCCTTCGGCACAACCCTGCCGTACCTGTATGGTGCTGATGTTCTGCTCGACGTAGAACGGTGGATTTCCAAGCAGAGTTGTCTGATAGCCAAGATGATAAGCCAGAGTGAGCCAGGTCGGCCCCGGCGTAATGTAATGCCTCCAGCGCAGCGCGGCCTTGAGGTAGGGATACCCTGTGGAGAACAAATCCGGCGACCCGTTCAGGTACAATTCTCCCCACACTCCGGAAGAAGGATCCGGCTCGAAATCCCTGGTGTCGTATTTGACTCCTCCCAGGAACTCGCACAAGGCTCCGGACAACTCGTCCTCATGTATAAGCCCCTCCCCGGTATACTTATGGAAAAGGGTATTTGAAGAATCGTAAGCGTCGAAATCGAGGTCTCCGGAACGGATACGGCGCATATTGAGCGCGGCCATCCAGCCCCAGTTCCTGCCAAGGCGGCCCTGAAACGAAGCCAGGAACCTCAACATGTCGCGGCGGTAGCAATAATAAGCTACGCCTTCCCGACGGTCCAGTGTCCGGTCGTACGGGGTGACCGAACCATTGAAGCCGTAGAACTGGTACAAAGGATCATTCTGCCAGGTAAGCGACGTTATGAAACGCACCCCCGGAATCAGGAATTCAGACTCGTATTCGCCATACACGAATGTCTGGCCCTTGGTATAGTGCGAGGCCTCTACATGAAAATGATGAAAATAGCGCGGGAAAATGGATGGTTCCCTGCCATAGTCATACATATCGACATAGGCGCCGTACTGCAGGCCAAGGTCTGAACTGTAGCTCAAAACGGGCAACGGTATGACATAAAGCCCCTGTTTGAAACCTTTCTGGCTGTCGACGAACTTGAGATCAGACTCCTGCAGAGGCAGCGGATCCTGCGCTCCGGCCAGTATGCCGGTGCACAGGATCAACGATATTATGCACGTCAGACGGCGCACCTGTCTATTTGATAAGGCTGCCGAGAATGCTTCTTGCAAATGTACGGATTGCGGAACTTGCGGCACTCGAGACGGCTTTCTCTCCGGCACTTTTGCCTGTCTTCTTCTTTTTGGTGCCATCGGCGTTGCGGTTCTTGCCGGTGATTGCGTCTGCGGCGGCGTTGCCTGCACTGCGCGACAGGCTGGACACAGCGGCTCCGATGGCGGCCCCCATTACCACGGTGCCTAGACCGGCCTTGGTCGCCTTCTTGGTTTTGGACTGCTGCTTCTCGGCTGCGGCCCGTTGCTTTTCCAACGCCTGCTGTTCCCTGGCCAGTTCGCGCTGGCGGCGAGCCTCTTCGGCTTCGGCCTTCTGCCTTTCTATTGCCTCCTGCTGCTGGGCCTGGATCTCTTCTGCGCGCTTTCTGTCGGCGAGCAGAATCTCAAACGCGGACTCACGGTCGATGACAGTATCGTATTTGCCCCTTACCGGGGAAGAATTGCGGATATCGAGCCTCTGGCCTTCGGTAATGGCCCCTATCTGGCTCAGGGGGAAGAGGATACGTGCGCGCTCGACCATGGAGGGAGCGCCCTTTTCGTCGAGGAAACTTACCAGGGCCTCGCCGGTTTCGAGGGTGGATATAGCCTCTGCCGCCTTGAATGCGGGATTGGGGCGGAAAGTCTCTGCGGCGCTGCGGACGGCCTTCTGGTCCTTGGGAGTATAGGCACGGAGGGCATGCTGTATGCGGTTTCCCAGCTGTCCGAGAATGGAGTCGGGAATATCGGTGGGATTCTGGGTGACAAAGTAGATGCCCACGCCTTTGCTTCGTATCAGGCGTATGACCTGTTCGATTTTTTGCACAAGGGCGGGAGCCGTGTCCGTGAACAGGGTGTGGGCCTCGTCGAAGAAGAACACCAGCTTGGGAAGCTCGGGATCGCCAATTTCCGGCAGGCGGGCGTAGATATCCGACATGAGCCACAGAAGGAACGTGGAATACAGCTTTGGATTCATCATCAGCTTGTCAGCTGCAAGGACGCTCATGACTCCCCTGCCGTTTTCTACGGCAAAAAGGTCCTGGATGTCGAAAGAAGGCTCGGCGAAGAATTTCTCTGCGCCTTCGTTTTCCAGGCCGAGTAGGGCACGCTGGATGGCCCCTATCGTCATGGAGGTGACGTTTCCGTAGTCGGCGCGGAGCTCCGCGGCATGCTCATCCACATAGGCAAGCATGGAACGGAGGTCTTTGAGGTCGATCAGCAGCAGGCCCTTGTCGTCCGCAACCTTGAATATGATGTCGAGCACTCCGGACTGGACCTCGTTGAGTCCCATAAGGCGGCTGAGGAGCTGGGGGCCCATATTGGAAATGGTGGTGCGCATAGGATGGCCCTGCTCGCCGAAGACATCGTAGAAACGGGTAGGGTTGGGACCGAAGTTGGGGTTGCTTATTCCGAACTCGGCGCAGCGCTTCTCTATGAAGCCGGACATGCGGCCGGCCTGGCTTATTCCGCTAAGGTCTCCTTTCATGTCGGCCATGAAGCACGGCACTCCGGCCTGGCTGAAGGTTTCGGCGAGGACCTGCAGGGTGACGGTCTTTCCCGTACCTGTGGCTCCTGCTATAAGGCCGTGCCTGTTTGCCATTTTACCTGTGATGCTTATAGGGCCCTGTGGGCCGTGGGCGACGTAAAGTCCGTTGCTGGAAGTGTACATATCAAGTTGAATTTTCCACAAATATAGCTTATATTTGCGAAAAATCATTCTTTAAATTATGAAGATTATCCATCGAATTGTCACCATCGCCCTTATGCTGTCCCTCGGCTTTCAGGCTTCGGCCCAGGGCATGCTTACCGAGAAGAATTCTCCGGTAATCAAGGACGTCACGCTCGAAGCAGATTTCGTGGTGGCGGGAGGAGGCCTTGCCGGCGTCTGCGCCGCAGTATCCGCCGCACGTCACGGAGTGTCAGTTATTCTCGTCCAAGACCGTCCGGTGCTGGGCGGCAACGCCTCCAGCGAAATGAGGATGGGCATCGTCGGCGTGCTCAAAGACCAGTACCAGGAAGCCGGAATACTCGAAGAGATGCAGCTCCGCAACTTCTATTACAATCCCCTTCAGCGCTACACCCTCTGGGACGATGTGATATATACGACGGTTATCAGCGAGCCCAACATCAAGCTCCTGCTCAACACCACTGTCGAGGATGTCGTCATGGACGGAGAGAGTATTGCAGCAGTAAAGGCTTGGAATATAAACGCTTACACTCGCTACCTGATAAAGGGCAGGTTGTTTGCGGACTGCACCGGAGACGGCATACTCCGCCTGTCTGGAGCCAAGTTCCGCCGAGGCCGCGAATTCCCTGAAGAGTTCGGAGAGAACTGCCTGCATGAGGGCGGCGACAGCCACACCATGGGCAACTCCCTCCTGCTCCAGTTGCGCAAGACAGACGAGGACCATCCTTTCATCGCCCCCGACTGGGCCTACCATTTCACCGACGCGGACTTCGATTATGAGGTTCCAAAGTCCACCATCCCCGGCGTCAAGTTCAACTACAAGCGGATCTATTCCCCCAAGGACAACAACTTCTGGTGGATAGAGTTCGGAGGACTGTACGACACCATCTTCGACGCTCCCGACATCCAGTTCGAGCTCAAGCGCATCGCCTACGGTATCTGGGAATACATGAAGAACCATCCTGACGGCCGCTGCAAAGGCTACGAGCTCGACTGGATCGGCTCCCTGCCCGGCAAACGCGAGTCCACCCGCTTCATCGGCCCCCATATCCTCAACCAGAACGACGTCCAGTCCGGCGGACATTTCGAGGATGTAGTGGCATACGGCGGATGGAGCCTGGACGACCACGACCCCGAAGCCTTCCACAAGAAAGGCCGCATCAGCGTAGAATACAAGTGCCCCGACTACTTCGGCATACCCTTCGACTGCCTGTATTCAGTAAACGTTCCAAACCTCATGTTCGCCGGCAGGGACATTTCCTGCACGCACATGGGACTCTCTGCAACCCGAGTCATGGCAACCACCGCTCTGCTTGGCCAGGCCTGCGGCACCGGAGCTGCAGTGGCCCTCACCAAGGGAGTCACCCCCGCACAGGTGCGCGCCCAGTACATAGGCGAGCTGCAGGACATGCTTGAAGACGACGACTGCATGCTTCCCTACCGCTGGCGCAAAGTTTCTCCGCTGACCTTGAGCGCCAACACCGCCCCTGCCAACGAAGCCCTCCGGAACGGTATAGACCGCCAGTGGGACGGGGCCGACAACGGCGTCTGGGTTGACTGCGGAGACACCGGCATCGAGTACACATGGAAGAAGCCCGTAACCGTAAGCGGCGCACGCCTCATCTTCGACTCCATGTTCAAGGTGCGCGGCAAGCGTATGCGCAAGCTGGAAGCGACCACCGAGCGCGTATCCCCGCCATGGATGATGCCCAAATCCTACCGCATCGAGGCAAAGCTCAAGAAGGGCGAATGGAAGACCGTCTATGAGTGCCCCCTCAATTACGTACGGCTGAGCAAAATAAGCTTCGACCCCATCCAGGCGGACGCCGTCCGTCTGGTTGTCACAGAGACCTGGGGAGGCGGCAAAGGCCACGTATTCGCTTTCGACATATTATAACATGCTTGCCGCTTCCAGAAGGCCGTTTCCACCCCGGAAACGGCCTTCTGCGGCTTTAGGGGGCGTTGTTTATAAGTGTGTTGAAAACTTCTGCCGAACTTTGTTTTTTTACCGCTTTCATTTGGATAAATTTGTCATCCGCTAACCAAATGAATTTACAAAACACTTATGGAAGTACGTAAAACCACTGGCTTAACAGAAGAGTATGACAAGGCTAAATTGGCCCGTGGCATTCACGAGGCCTACAAAAGTGCCGGTCAATATTGCGACGATGCCATCGTCGTGTCAATCATCAACAATCTTTACATCTACGACGGAATTTACAGCTCGGAAATCCGCCGTCAGGTAGTGGACTCCCTGATGTCCGTCAACAAGAAGGTCGCCCGCGCCTACATCGAGAAGTTCGACGCAGACCTGGACCTCCGCAAGAAGAGGGACTTCATAAAGGACTACATCAAGGCATCCAACGCTGCCACCGGATCAAAGTTCGACGCCAACGCCAACGTGACCCGCAAGAACATCGTCACCCTCGGCAACGAACTTTACAAGGAGAACAACATCAAGCAGAACCGCTACATCATGTGCGACAAGATCAAGACCCTCTACGGGCGTCATCTTGCCGACCAGTATCTGAAGGACCTCGAATCCCACGTGCTCTACAAGCACGACGAGAGCGGCACCCCCGGGTTCCCCTACTGCGTGGCCATCACCATGTATCCTTTCCTTATCAGCGGACTCAAAGAGCTTGGCGGAGTGTCTGTTGCACCCACCGACCTCAAGAGTTTCTGCGGTGAGTTCATCAACCTGGTATACTCCGTGTCATCGCAGTTCATGGGCGCAGTCGCAACCCCCGAGTTCCTCATGTATTTCGACTACTTCGTACGCAAGGACTACGGCGACGACTACCTCGAGCATCTCGAAGACGTAGTGGAGTTGAACACCAAGAAGAGGACGCTTGTCAAGGTGATAGACAATGGATTCCAGCAAGTCGTCCATTCCATGAACATGCCTGCCGGCAACCGCGGATACCAGACCGTGTTCTGGAACATCGGCTACTTTGACAAGCCGTATTTCGAGGGCGTCTTCGGCGACTTCCGCTTCCCCGACGGCACCGCTCCCAAGTGGGAGACCCTGGACTGGCTGCAGAAGCACTTCATGAACTGGTTCAACGAGGAGCGCAACCACTATATCCTCACCTTCCCCGTCGAGACGATGGCTCTGCTTACCGACGGCGCCGACGACTTTGCCGACAAGGACTACGCCGATTTTACCGCCGAGATGTGGTCCAAGGGGCACAGCTTCTTCTGCTACCTTAGCAACAGCCCCGACTCGCTGAGCAGCTGCTGCCGCCTGCGCAACTCCCTAAAAGACATGGAGGACACCAGCCACAACCACACCACCCACCAGTATTCGATGGGCACCGCATCCGTGAGCACCGGTTCCAAGTCAGTCATGACTATCAACCTCAACCGTCTCATCCAGGATTCCGTGCGCCGTTACTTCGAAGAAAGGCGCGGAGTGCACCTGGAGGCAGGCAAGCCCCTCAACCCCGTCAGCAACTTCTACGACAAGGAAGACCTCTACACCAACTACATCAGCAAGGACATCCGCGAGATGACCGAAAGGGTGCACAAATACCAGATTGCGTTCAACGAGATCATCAAGGACTTCCTCAAGGCTGAAATGCTTGACGTCTACAAGGCCGGATTCATCGACATGAAACGCCAGTATCTCACCGTGGGCGTCAATGGCCTCACGGAGGCCGCCGAGTTTCTCGGTCTCAAGGTTTCCCCAAACCCCGAGTACGGAGCATTCGTAAACACCATCCTGGAGACCATCAACATTGCAAACCGCAAGGACAAGACTCCGGACGCGATGTTCAACACCGAGTTCGTACCCGCCGAGAACCTTGCAGCAAAGAACTACAAATGGGACAAGAAGGACGGTTATTTCGTCTCTTCCAAGCACAACCTCTACAGCTCCTATTTCTACAATCCCGAAGACGAGAGCGTGTCCATGATCGACAAGTTCAAACTCCACGGCGAGGACTTTGTCAAGTACCTTGACGGAGGCTCCGCCCTGCACATGAACATCGCCGAGCACCTGAGCAAGGACCAGTACCGCCAGCTCCTCAAGGTGGCGGCCCATTACGGCACCAACTACTTCACCTTCAACTGCCGCAACACAGTCTGCAACGACTGCGGCTACATCAGCAAGGACACCCTCACCAAGTGCCCCAAGTGCGGCAGCGAAAACCTTGATTACCTTACCCGTGTCATCGGTTACCTGAAGCGTATCTCCAGCTTCGCCGAGCCCCGCCAGATAGAGGCTGAGCACAGGTTCTACAATCCTAAGGATGCTGAAGTACGTCCCTGAGCTGACGGACATCGTCGCTGAAGAAATACCGGATCGCGTTACCCTGGCAGTTGAGATCTCCAACTGCCGGGGTAATTGCCCTGGCTGCCACTCCCCCTTCCTGCGAAACGATATCGGCACGGAACTTACCCCGGTGCTCGTGGACAAACTTCTGGCCGATAATTTTGGGGCCAATTGCTTTCTGTTTCTGGGCGAAGGCAATGATTCCGAAGCCCTGCTGAACCTGGCCCGGCACATAAAGTCCGCCCACCCCGGAGTGGAAACCGCAGTGTACAGCGGTCGCGACAAGGTGGAAGACAGTTTCTATGATGCTTTCGACTATGTGAAGACAGGCCCGTATATCGCAGCCCTGGGCCCTCTTGACAACCCCAATACGAACCAGCGCCTGTATTATCACGGCAAGGACATAACATCCGTTTTCTGGCGCAAGATACTCACCGAAAACAAATGAAGATCGTATTCCTGGACGCCGCCACCATGGGCGATGCCGACATGTCCGCAATTGCCGCTCAAGGCGAGTTTATATGCTATCCTTCCTCTACGGCCCAGGAGGCACGGCAGAGAGTTGCCGACGCCGACGTGGCTATCCTGAACAAAATCATAGTAGACAAGGAATTCCTGGACGCAGCTCAGAAGCTTCGGCTGATCTGCGAGGCTGGCACCGGCATCAACAATATAGATGTCGACCTGTGCCGTGAGCGCGGGGTCCTGGTTCGCAACGTTGCCGCATATTCAACTGATTCAGTGGCGCAGACGGCCTGGATGCATATACTGAACCTGGCCGGCTTGGCATTTCACTACAACGGCTACGTCCGCAGCGGCGAATACAGCGCCGGCAGCATTCATGTCGACGCAGGGCATCCCTTCACCGAACTGGCAGGCAAGACGCTCGGAGTCGTGGGGATGGGGGCTATAGGACAGAAAGTGGCCGGCATCGCCACCGCTTTCGGAATGAAAGTCATATACTACTCTACTTCAGGCACTTCGCATTGTAAGGACTACCCTTCGGTGAGCCTTGACGAGCTGCTGGCCGGGTCCGACGTCATCAGCATCCATGCGCCGTACAATTCGGCTACGGCAGGGATCATAGGCTACGAGCAGCTCTGCAAGATGAAGCCTACGGCTTTCATTGTGAATACGGGACGCGGCGGCATTGTAGTGGAAGAAGACCTCGCCCGGGCCATTGACGGGCAGATCATCGCAGGCGCCGGCATCGACGTCTACGTCCGCGAGCCTCTTCCCGCCGCACATCCTTACCTTCACTGCAAATACCCGGAGCGTCTTCTTCTCACACCGCACATCGCCTGGTACAGTAAAGAAGCCCGCCAACGCCTTGCAGAGGCGATGGCGGACAACATTCGCAAAGGTTGGTAACCCTTAGGCTGCAAGCCTCTTCTCGAGCCTCTCGCGGATAGCTGCGAGGAACTGGGCGGAGGTGAGCATCTTGGGAGTGATACCTTCCATGAGGTTTACAAGATCCTTGGTGGCATAGCCTTCGTTGAGGGTGTCGAAACAGGCTCCCTCAAGCTGGTCGGCGTATTTTACGAGCTCGGGCAGATTGTCCATCTCTCCCCTCTTGCGGAAAGCGCCGCTCCATGCGAAGATGGTAGCGATGGGGTTCGTGGATGTCTCTTCTCCCTGCAAGTACTTGTAATAGTGGCGGGTAACCGTGCCATGGGCGGCCTCGTACTCATATTTGCCGTCGGGACTCACAAGCACGGAAGTCATCATGGCAAGGGAACCGAAGGCGGTAGATACCATGTCGGACATCACGTCGCCGTCGTAGTTCTTGCAGGCCCAGATGAAACCGCCCTCGGAGCGCATTACACGTGCGACGGCGTCGTCGATGAGGGTATAGAAGTATGTGATGCCGGCCTCTTCGAACCGGGCTTTGTACTCCTCGAAGACCTCCTCGAAAATAGCCTTGAAGCGGCCGTCGTACTTTTTGGCGATGGTGTCCTTGGTGGCAAACCAAATGTCCTGCTTGAGGCTCAGGGCATACTGGAAGCATGCATGGGCGAAGCTGCGGATGGACTTGTCGGTGTTGTGCATTCCCTGAAGCACGCCGGGGCCTTTCATCTGCTGCACGACCACTTCTTCCCTCTTGCCGCTCTCGCCTTCGAATACGAGCTTGGCCACACCGGGCTCGTCGGTCACGATATCGACGCTCTTGTAGACGTCTCCGTAGGCATGACGGGCGATGGTGATTGGCTTTTTCCAGAATTTCACTGCAGGGTGAATGCTGGGAATCGTGATGGGCGTGCGGAACACAGTGCCGTCCAGGGTGGAACGGATGGTGCCGTTGGGGCTCTTCCACATCTGATGGAGATTGTACTCCGTCATGCGCTGGGCGTTGGGAGTGATGGTGGCGCACTTGACGCCCACACCGAGCTTCTTGGTTGCAAGGGCCGCGTCGACGGTCACCTGGTCGCCGGTCTTGTCGCGGTTGGGCAGGCCAAGGTCGTAATATTCGGTCTTGAGGTCAACGAAGGGAAGGATGAGTTCATCCTTGATCATCTTCCAAAGGATCCTGGTCATCTCATCGCCGTCCATTTCGACGATGGGAGTTGTCATTTTGATTTTTTCCATTATTTGCGGTTTTTGTAGTAGTTCATAAGACAGCCGTCGGCCAGGATCTGGCGCTCGTCGGCGGTAAGATTCTGGAAGAACAGGTGGATGGGCTTTACGCCGTTCTTGGTAATGACGCATGCGTCAATTTCTTCCACGCCTTCCAGGATGGCCTTGCGTATGCCGGGCACGTAGACACAGTCGCCGACTTCGTATTCGAACGGAGTGTCGGGGGCGATGGTAAACGGCAGGATACCCCAGTTGATGCAGTTGCTGCGATAGCGCTTGGTGGCGTATTCGTAGCAGATGTTGGCGTCGCCGCCAAGCACTTTCTGGCAGGATGCAGCCTGCTCGCGTGCACTTCCGTCGCCGGGCTTGTTGGCAAATACGCAGGAGCCATAGGAAGTGTTGTCGGCGGAAGCGCCCACGGCCTCGAGGGCCTTGGCGAGATGGATGCTCACCTTGCCGGCGCGGCGCTCAAGGTCCTGATCCTGGATGTTCTTGGACAGACCCACATAGTCAGGGCAACGGCGGGAAAGCGCGAACTCACTGAGTTTAAGCGGGTTGGAACGATAGCTGGAAGTCTCTCCGGAAGGGATGAGCTCGTCGGTGGTGGTGACGGGATCGTGAATCACCGCGGCAAGTTCCAGAAGCATGTTCTCCTCCATTGGATACATCTTGGGCCAGTCCTTGATGTTGGGGCCGTAGCGGAGGTCGAGACTCAGGTCGGCCTTGCCAAATCCGTAGTAGACGCGGCTCTTGTAGATGCGGTCGTCGAACTCGTAGGACTTGTGGGTATCAGTGTAATCAATGTCGGTAGCCGCGGTGATGACGCCTCCGTTGGCGGCGGTTGCCGCGATGGAACGGGCATCCATAAGTGCTACCAGCGAGAGCTGCCCCTGACCGGGCTTGGAGCCTTCACGGTTGGGGAAGTTGCGGGTGGTGTGACGGATGGAGAAGCCATTGTTGGCGGGCACGTCTCCGGCTCCGAAGCAAGGACCGCAGAATGCAGGCTTGATGACGGCTCCGGCCTCGAGCAGTTCCTCCGCGATGTGGTTGCGGGTTGTGGCAAGATACACGGGAGTGGACTGCGGATAGCAGCTCATGGTGAAGTAGTCGTTGCCGATGCTCTTGCCCTTGAGTATGCTGGCAGCCTCGGAGAGGTTGTCGTAGGTGCCTCCGGAGCAGCCGGCGATAATAGCCTGGTCTGCAACGAGTTTACCGTCCTTGACCTTGGAGAGCAGATCCACGTGGACCTTTTCGCCGAAGCGCTTGACGGCATCTTCCTCGATTCGCCTGAGTATGCCCTCGGGGTCGGCCTGGAGTTCGTGGATGGTGACCGCATTCGACGGGTGGAAAGGCAGGGCGATCATGCTCTCCTGGCTGGAAAGGTCGATGCGTATCATGCTGTCGTAGTATGCGACATTGCCGGGACGGAGTTCACGATATTCGGCCTCGCGTCCGTGGGTGCGATAGTGCTCGCGCACTGTTTCGTCGGTAATCCAGATAGAACTCAGGCAGGTTGTCTCGGTGGTCATGACATCGATGCCGTTGCGGAAATCGACGGGCAGTTCCTTGACTCCGGGGCCGGCGAATTCCAGCACCTTGTTCTTTACGAAGCCGCTTTCGAAGGTGGCTTTCACAAGGGAAATGGCTACGTCATGGGGACCGATGCCGTGCTTCGGCTTGCCCTCAAGCCATACCAGCACCACCTCGGGGGCGTTGATGTCCCAGGTGTTGCGAAGGAGCTGCTTTACCAGCTCGCCGCCGCCTTCTCCTACACCCATGCAGCCCAGGGAGCCGTAGCGGGTATGGGAGTCGGATCCCAGCACCATCTTGCCGCAGCCGGCAATTTCCTCGCGCACATATTGATGGATGACAGCCTGATTTGCAGGAACATAGATACCACCGTACTTCTTTGCTGCCGAAAGGCCGAACACGTGGTCGTCTTCGTTGATCGTACCGCCTACCGCGCAAAGGGAGTTGTGGCAGTTGGTCATGGCGTAGGGGATGGGGAATTTCTCCAGACCGCTGGCACGGGCTGTCTGAATGATGCCGACATAGGTGATGTCATGGGAAGCCATGGCATCGAAGAGGATGCGCATTTTCTTGCCCTTTCCACCGTCTTTGTCGTGGCTCCTGAGGATGCCGTAAGCGATGGTGTTTTCGCGGGCTTCGTCGGGTGCGACGGGAGCCTCAGTGGCGACGGTCTTGCCGTCGAGCAGATAAACACCGTGATTAATTAGTTCTACCATAAGTGTTTGTGGATTTATGTTTAAAGTATTAATTTAATATAGAGTCAATAAAGACAGTCAATGCCAGCATATCTGCAGCTCCGCCGGGAGAGATGCCCTCGGCGGCGTATTGCCGGCTCATTGTTTCAAGCAATTGTTTCGTAGCGTCGTAATCCGAACCGCGTGCGATCTTGCCGAAAACATCGGCCGCATCTTCACAGAGCTGCCGGGAACGTTCGTAGCCGGCCCTGTGTATTATGCAGGTATCATCGAGCGTTGAAATCAAGAATACCAATGTCCTCTGAATGGCGTAGGGCTGTTTTTTGATCTCGGAATAATATGGCAGCCAGGAGCCCAGAAGCTGCTTATAGCCGTCCAGTGCCATCTGTCTCGCCCCCTTCACTCCGAAAGCCTGCACGGCGGCCTCCCCATGCGAAAGGCTTGCGGGCTGCTGTCCCCTGCTTTCCTGCGACTCGCGCAACACACCTTCTGCAATCTTCTTGCACGCAGAACGCATAAGTTGTTTGAGTTTGGAAGGTTGCGGGTTGCCGGCAGAAACGCCAGCGAAAGCCTTCAGGGCGATGCCCAAGGCATAGATGGCACCGCGGTGGGTATTGACGCCGCCCGTTGCTGCCATCATGGCCTTTTCCGCATCGATTCCGAGTTGGCGGAGACTGCCTGCAGAACCGGCAAGAGCCATGGCCGGGAAGAACGGGCGGATGGCTGCAATACTCCTGCGCATAAGGGCATAATCCATGTCCTTGTGCGCTCCCTGCGAATCCGGCCCCACCAAACCCGGCTTCATGGGTGCCTCCAACTCGGCAAGCAGCGCCCTTTCGGCAAGGCGGGCCATCAGATACGGGCGGGTGGAATCGGGAGTGAGCAAAGCGGCCTTATGATAGCGGCCGTCGGCAAGGTGCCGCCTCACAAGGGACGCCCGCACGAAACGGCCGTTGTCCGACTTGAGGCGACGGATCTCCTCTACCCGCACGCCGTAAGAGGGCAGGATTTCGCGCATCAGGGCATTGTAGCGGGCGGTCAGAGGGTCGGAAGACTCGCTGCCGACAAAGCGCACGACCGCCCCCAGGGCAGGTGCTATATGCCTGCCGAACAGGTCGATATCCAGCCGCATCTGAGTTTCCGCGGCGTCGGAAAGGTCTTTGAGGAAGTAGGTCGGGAAGGTAGCGGCGGATATCTGATAATCAGACCCTTCCGCAACATCGGCAAGGCCTTTGCACCCCTTCCGTATCATTTCCAGTCTTTCCGTATAAGGGAACAGCGACAGATCTTCCCGCACAGGTATGACTACCACCTGGTCCATGCTTTCGGCAGCTTGGCGCACCAGATACTCATGCCCGAGCGTGAAAGGATTGGCATTCATTATTATGACGCCGCAGCTGCCGTCTTTTCGGAAGTGCGACAAATATGCGCAGTACTCTTCCAGTCCCCTGCCGTTCTCCATCAGCACGGCCTTGGGCGCGCTGGCAAGGGTGCGGAAGCCAAGGCTCGCAAACAGCTTTTCATAATCAGGTTTGGTGAAAACTTTCAGGCAGCTGACACCACAGGAGGAGGCATCCGAGATAATACGCGAAACAAGCGGAACCATCATTCCGCCCGAACGGTAATCTCTCGACACCGCCACGCACTTGATGATATCTCCGGCCAGTCCGGCACCCGCGACTATCTCTCCGCGGGAGTCCAGTACCGTATAGTACCGGTCCACCGTCTCGAACCTGAGGCCGTTGGCCGACAGGAATCGCTCCACCCTGGAACGGAACGGTGCGGATTGCAAGAGTACTTCCTGAATGTCTGGGATGTCGAATGATTCCATTATCCTTGCCTGTAAGCGTTTACCATTTGCCGGATCCTGTCCAGCAGCTCCGCTTGCGAGTGGGAATGTGCTCGCATGCAGTAGCGTGCAGGCTTGTCGCAGATAAGGCACCGCCGAGGCTCGAAGCCTACCGATGTGCGGTCCAGAGGTCCTGATGGTGTGATGACATCTATATCCATCAGCCGGCCCAGAGGATGGGTGTCCTCGATGCCGCAGCAAACACGCTTGAGCTGCTGGGCGGGCATACCGACCGCCAGGTAAGCCTCGAAACCGGTCTCGAGGTCACGCACTTCTATTTCATTGCCGGGGAACGCCCCGCGGAGGGCCTTGACTCCCGCCTCCCCTATCATGACTGAATCGGGGCTGCGCTTCAAGGACCCGGGGAACTGCACGGTCAAGCAAACAATGGACCTGCCGGGGTATATCCCCAGCAGGTCCTGTTGGTGACGGGCACGCTCGTCGCGGCTCTGAAGAAGCTGTTCCAGCGTAATCACTCCTCGATGTTGCGGATCTTGTCAAGGACCTTTCCGTGACGGTCCATAACTATGCCGACGACCTTGTCGCCGAAAGGCAGAGGGTCCGGAGTGCCGATTATGCTGGTAGCCTTGGCGGCCAGATCGTGTATATCCACAATCTTGAGGCCTGCGGCTTTAAGGCTTTCGGCGATCTCGGGCCTTGCAGGATTGACAGCGATGCCGTACTCCGTGACCACCACATCAACGCCCTTGCCGGGAGTGATAAGCGTGGTGACTTTGGGAACCACGCAAGGGATGCGGCCGCGAAGAAGCGGGCAGACTATGATGCTAAGCGCACTGTCTTCGGCAGTGTCGGGGTGGCCACCCACGGCGCCGCGTATGACGCCGTCAGAACCTACGAGCACATTGACGTTGAATTCTGTATCGACCTCGAGGGCGGACAGTATCACGATATCGAGCGCGTGAACGGCCGATCCTGTGTGCTCGCCGCTGGCATAGTCCACTGCGGAAACCTCCTGATGAGACTGGTCATGGGCGATGGATTCGGCTGCTACCTTGTCGAAGGACTGAACGTCTATAAGCTTGCCGATGAGGCCTTCTTCGTGGAGCTTAACCATGTGGGCGGTTATGCCGCCGAGGGCGAAGGATGCCTTGATGCCCTTTTCTATCATGCTCTCGCGGATATACTTGACAACGGCCAGGGACGCACCGCCGGTGCCCGTCTGGATGCTGAATCCGTCCTTGAAGTAACCGCTGTTGATGATTACTTTGGCGGCTTGTTTCGCAAGCAGGATGTCGCGTGGATTCTTGGAGTCGCGTATGGCTCCGGAAGAAATCTTGGAGCTGTCGCCTACGGAATCCACCACCACTACCGACTCTACCCTGCTGGCCCTTATGGACATAGGCACGTTGGGATAGGCCACGAGGTCGTCGGTGAGGACTACGACGTGGTCGGCATACTCGGCGTCCGGAAGGGCGTATCCAAGGGAGCCGCATATGGATTTTGCATTCTCGGAACGGGGGCAGCCGGAGGCGTTGCCCAGTTCATCGCACGAACTGGCGCCGAGGAATGCGACGTCGATATGGAGTTCGCCGCCCGCTATCGCGCTTCCGCGGGCTCCGTGGGAACGGAACACCACAGGCTCCTCCATGAGTCCGTGCGAAATGGCGTTGGCCAGCTCGCCGCGGAGACCGGAAGTGGAGATGCCGGTGATTACGCCGGCCTTGATGTGCTCTATAAGAGGGGCATGCACGTCGGAAAGGCTGGAAGCTGCAAGCTGCAGGTTCTTGAAGCCCATCTGTGCAAGTTTGTCCACCACGAGGTTGACGACTTTGTCTCCTCCGCGGAAATGATGATGAAATGATATGGTCATGCCGTCCTTGAGTCCGGAACGGCGTATTGCCTCTTCGAGGGTTACTACTTTAGAATTTCTCATAACACGTCCTCCTGTGCTAAAACCCCTGATGCTATTGCGTAAGCTATCGTGCGCTCGGCACGTATGACTACGGGGCGGTCTACCATCTTGCCGTTGAGCGACACCACGCCGGAGCCCTTGGCCTGGGCTTCCTTGATCGCGGCCACGATGCGCAGCGACTTCTCTATCGCCTTGGGCGTGGGAGTGAAGACCTCGTTCACAACTTCGATCTGACGGGGGTTGATTATGGACTTGCCGTCGAAGCCGAGGTCGCGTATGAGTTCGATCTCCTTGCGGAAGGTTTCCATGTCATCGAGATTGGAATACACAGTGTCGAAACAGGATATACCTGCGGCACGGGCGGCGACGACTATGGTTTCGCGGGCAAGTAGAAGTTCCGCTCCGCCAGGAGTACGCTGGGTCTTGAGGCTGGCCGAGTAATCTTCGGCGCCAAGCGCTATGCCCATCATGCGTTTGGAGGCACTCGCGATCTCGAAGGCATTGACTATGCCGAGGGCGCTCTCGATGGCGGCCATTATCCTGGTGCGGCCTACGCATCCAAGTTCAGTTTCGACCTTTATGATCTCGGCCTCGAGCTCGCGGACTTCGTCGGCGGTCTCGGTCTTGGGCATGCGTATTACGTCCACGCCGGCCTTGACCACCGCCTCGACGTCCTTGCGGCCGTAAGGGGTGCTGAGCGGATTGATGCGGACGACCATCTCCGTGTCGCCGTAATCGATGGATTTGAGGGCGTTATAGACAAGCAGGCGGGCGGTGTCCTTTTCCGCCATGGTCACGGAGTCCTCGAGGTCCAGCATGATGGAGTCGGGACCGTATATGTGGGCGTCTGCCATCATTCCCGGGTTGTTGCCGGGAACGAACATCATGGTTCTTCTCAGTCTTTCCATACGTCCTTCCCTGTTGCGCGGACTGCAGCCGCAGTTACACGGGCGCGGATAGTGCAGTCAAGGGCTCCCTTGTCCGTTGCCTTTACATATGCATTGTCGATTCCGAGCCCTTTGAGGGTATCGGTGATGACCTCTTTGATCTGGCGTCCGAACTGTGCGGAAACAGAGCTCTGGAGGTCAATTGTAAGGCCGTCACCCGGGGCTATCTGGATTACGATATCTCCAGATTCCAAGGTGCCGGCCAAGGCGTTTTTGATTTCCATAATGTTTAAAATATGTGGTTGTATGTGGGACTACGAAGTTAAGAATTAATTCGGTGATAACAAAGATTGGAGGGGTATTTTAGATAATTAGATTAAAATTTGGGAGGATTGGGATTTTTTTGTAGTTTTGCATCCGCTTTCGGGGTATTAGCTCAGTTGGTAGAGCGATAGGTTCGCAATCTATAGGTCAGGGGTTCGAATCCCCTATACTCCACAAAAAGCCACTGTTTTTCAGTGGCTTTTTTCGTCTGAAGGCCTTTCAGGGGTCCATTTATGTGCGCAGTATTTCATGTTCCAGCGCTTCTTCTCGGGAGTGTCGAAGGGATCGTATTCGCTGATGATGCACCCGGTATACAGGTCCGGTGGCAATCTCTTCGATGACATTCCTGAGCTCCAGGCTGTCAATGAAACATGCCGGAATCGCACTGCGGCCCAGCAGGGCACCCATGATATTGCCGCAGATGGCTCCGGTGGAGTCGCTGTCCCCGGAGTGGTTGACGCAGCTTACGACTGCATCTTCGAAAGAGCCCCTGTGCCTGGCGGCGCTGTAGACAGCGATCGCGAGCGCCTCATGCCCCGTCCAGCCTCCGCCGATGGATTCGATGGCATAGTGGTCTTCGATGTCAGTAGCGGCAAGCTCCAGCGCCTTCCCGAGGAGCCTGCCCTGCTTCCGGATCTCGTCCGGCCATAGATCGCCGTACTTCTTTCCTTCGTCCTCCCGCGAAACGATTTCTGGAAGCCTCTGCAGCGCCTCTGCCACATAGTCTTCGAGCCGCCTGCCATCGTCTTCCAGGATCTGCATCAGCATGTCATTGAGGATGGCAGAAGGAATGAAGCCCAGAGGATGCTCGTGGGTAAGCCGGGCAGCCTCGGAAGCGCACATATCGCAGTAGAGTTTATCTCCGTCCGCATAGCCATGCAACTCACTCAGCAGCGCCATCGGAGCCGTACGCATCACACCGCCGCAGCCGCAGCTGTTGTTGCGCACCTCCTTCCCCGCCTCAAGGGAGCGAAGGGCCGACAGGCAAGTATTGCCAGGCGCGCGTTGGGCATACAGCTCCGATACGTCCATGAGCCAAGAGTCCACGCGTGCATCCTCGTGCCTGGATTTCCATTCCTGAGTATGGAGCCAGTCCAGATATGTCCAGTGGCAGTAGGTATCGATGCGGCCCATGATGCCCCGCATCTGCCCGCGCGTCATCCCCAGCAGAATGCCCGCCGCAGTGAACAATGACATCTGGGTGTCGTCGGAAATCTCCGCAACGCCATGCCTGTCAAGCCGGTAGCGCGTAATGCCCCTCTCCCCATACTCCTTAACGATGGAGTCATACGACATAAACTCCACCGCATATCCAAGGGCATCCCCTACAGCCCCTCCTATCATGCACCCAAGGACCTGATCCATAGAGCGGGGTGTGTAACTTTCGTTTTCCCTCATCAAACTTGCTTGTTCTGATTCTTTTTTGCTCTTTAATAAAATCCAGGTCACACCAAAATGTGATACAACCAGGAACTAATTTTACAGGTCAGTCAACACATCCCCAATAGCCATCGCGCCGACCATTTTTCCGGGCCAGATAACCATTTTGTTGCAGTTTTACCGTGAGGCATTTCAAAGTGCAATTATTGCACTTTGAACCGTATGATTCTGAACTTTGAACTGGAGCACCCGGCATATAATCAATATGCAACAACCGATTCCTCAGCTCATAGCTTTTGTCAAGGATAAGATTCCTCAAAAATGCAATCAGAGACTCTTGAGTTGGTACGATACCAAGCGCTCTATCGGAATAATTCGCGCGCACAGGGGTTTCTTCTGAGTCATGTATGGGATCCATCTTATAGTTTATCGTAATACGCTCTTATCTTCTGAGCCATATTGAGTCTTCTGGCCGTCAGGAAAGCATCGTAATCTCCATAATACCAGTCAGCCGCTTCAGCTGGGATACCGTTGAGTTCCAGATTGGAAATCAATTCACCTCTATCTACGATATCGCCATAAAGTGATTTACCATGCTCTGCCGATTCAAGTGCGGCTTTAAAATATACGCCTGGTGCATCATCTCCGATTGCCTTATTAATCTGAGGATCAAGGTAAGTAAAGTTAGCAATTTGGTTATATTTGTTTCTCTCGCTGATATTATTCTTTATGAGGTACTTACGAGGGAAAATGTGATGTACGTCGCCAACGACATCTATAAGGTCTCCCACCTTAGTTCCGTTGCAGAATAACGCATTGTCACCAAAGAAAATCTGAGCGGCAAAGAACACATTTAAATATGGGCTACTAACTGAAGCCGATTCTAATCTCTGTGGAAGCTGCATTTTCCAGAAGTTTTCTGATAAGTCTGCATTCTCAACCTCATAGAAATAATTTAGGAACCCCCTCTCCTTGATACGCTTGATATCGTAATCCATAAATGACTCCGGAGAGGTGATATAACGGCTTGTCAATGTAGTCAAGACATACCACTTGAGCACATAATGCTTGATCTTTGTTTTCTCAATCTCAGGGTCAGCATTAAGCAAAAGGTATAAGGTATAGGCGAAATCGAGCGTCATCTGAGAGTTAATCAGCTTTGTGCTGATAAACCCGGCTGATTTGATTGCGAGGATGAAGTTGGAAAATGAATACTGGCTCATATAATCCATAACGCCTTCTGACAATATCTTGAAGGTGTTCTCTGAAATGGATTCTTCGTTCTCCCGCGTCTCAAAATTACGGCCTTCCAGCAAAGCAACCAAATCCTTCATCTTTGCCCGGCCAAACTTGTACATGAATGAGACGCGAAGAATGTCATTAAAGTCCGGATCATATATTGTCTCTCTGTCATTGCGCAGCCATGCGAGTCGAGAGGCATATTGGGTTTCCATAAAAGCGGTGTCTTTGCACATATCGCTGTACCATTCCGGAGCAACAGCAAGGTGGGAGAAATACTCCACTGCCTTGCGCAGCGTATTCCCTCCAAATTTTTCATTTGCCGCCATTCGGGACATTGCGAAGTCGGCCTGATTCAATTTGGTGCCTTGGCTGTTAATGCGGATGAATATTTCCGTCACTTCATCGATTGTGAGCTCGTTATTAAGCGAAATGATACCTATTTGACGATTCTTGATGTCGATAAGCCTCATTATCACCTTGTTGAGTTCCTTCGGAGTTACCCCCTCATTGCTTGAGCAATACTTCTGGACAAACTCAAAGCTATCAAAATCCGTCTTGAAAACATCTGCAATGTCTGCAATCCAACGTTTATCTTTAATGACGGCCGGAGTCTGGACTTTAAACTTTTCCTCATCATCGTCAGCCGCAAGCGGATTGAATGCAATCTTGATGCGATATTTCTTAAAATCAGCGTTGGTAACCTCTTCCCCTACGATTGCGGTCATCAGCGCAGTGATTCGCTGCTGGCCATCAATCATGATTTTCTTTCCAGCTGTGACTGTCCCGTCCTTTAGTTTCATGTCTGGGCTCTGGGACATAATCAGATACCCAGTCGGATACCCCATATACAAGGAGTCTATCAAATCTCTAACTTGTACGGGTTTCCATACAAAGGGGCGCTGAATCTCAGGGATGGCTATTTCTCCGGATTTAATAAATCCAAGTACCTGCTCGAGAGGCTTATTTTCTACATTATATTTCTCGGCCATAAATAGTTATGCTGATGATCTATAAAATATCTCTGAATCGTTCGAAGAATGCTTTGAGGCGGGAGAGAACGGTTTCCTTCTTGGTGGCACGGTCTTTACTGAAGCGGGACATGGGCGGCAGGATTGCGGCCACCTCTGTTCCATTCTCGCGGATAGATCCATCCCGGAATGATGCCTCTACAAACCTGCGGGTCTCTTCGGGTTTGAGTCTCTCCTCATTTATGATGTTTTCAAGTTCTTGCTCCTTCTGCCGTTGGACGTATTCATGCCAGACAACATCCACATCGGTGACTTCCGGAGTAAGGGAATCGATGAAGTTCTCGATGAGGTCTTTCTTGTTGCGGAGCTCAATGCTAGAGTCGATGGCTTTGGTTATAGATAGTCTGATCTCTGCATTGCCGGAGTGTTCATCGTGATATTTCGCTACCAGGAGCATGATGTAGTCGATGTTCACCTCCACCTGCTTCACCAGCTCAATCTCAAAAACGACATCCTCGGAGATGTCCTCCTTGTCGTGCTTCTCGCGGTTACGGAACTTGTTGTAAACATCGATATACATGCTCTGGTAATCCTGCATGTCCCTTTCGCTGACGAGTACCTTGTCTTTGAAGTCGTCAAAGCACTGAAGGAGGTTGACGGCCTTGAGCAGATTGCCGAAGAGCTTTGCAAACTGCTTCTGCTTCTCTTCAAGAACGATGGGCTGACCAACCGGGAACTCTTTGAGCAATTCATCGACCAATTCGGAATAGCCAAGATGGTGTTTTCCATTCTCATCATCGAAGCCATTGTAGTAGTCTTCGAAATTCCGAAGAACCACAATACCTCCGGCCTTCTCGTCTCCAAAGAGGGCAAGGCTCTCGTTGGTGTTTTCTTCCAGATTCCTGAAGCAGACAATGTTGCCGAATGTCTTGACCGAGTTGAGTTTACGGTTGGTGCGGGAGAACGCTTGCAGCAGACCATGCATGCGCAGGTTCTTATCCACCCAGAGGGTGTTCAGCGTCTTGGCATCGAATCCGGTGAGGAACATGTTCACCACAATCAGCAGATCTACCTCGCGGTTTTTCATTCGCATCGAGAGGTCTTTGTAGTAGTTCTGGAACTTCTCGGATGAGGTGTCAAAGCTGGTATGAAACATCTCGTTGTAGTTCTTGATGGCCCTCTCCAGACAGTCGCGGGAGGTGGCATCCAGCCCGGTGGTATCGTCCGAGTTCTCCTCGGTCATGAATCCTTCCTGCTCAAGCTCGGCCTCGTTCTGGCCGTAGCTGTATATCAATGCAATCTTGAGTTTCTTGTCCTCCGGAAGCGACTCCATCTGCTTCATAAACTCGTTGTAGTAGAGGATGGATGCCGGGATGCTGGAAGTGGCAAGGATTGAGTTGAATCCACCAACCCGCTTGTCCTTCAGTTTGTAGAAGGAATTACGTTTTGTCTTCTGGTCAAAGTGCTCCAGAATATATTTGGTGACATTGGTGATGTTCTCCGGAGACATAAAAGCCTTGTCGGTATCGATGCCCCATACCTGGTCTTCCCGCACACCCTCTTTCTCCTTCATCGTCTTGATGTAGTCGATGCGGAAAGGCAGCACATTCTGGTCGTTGATGGCGTTGACGATTGTGTAGCTGTGGAGCCTGTCGCCAAAGGCCTGTTCCGTAGTCTTGAGATGCGGCAGGCCATTGCTGCTGGAATTCTGCGGGAAGATAGGAGTCCCGGTGAATCCGAACATGTGGTAACGCTTGAACGCCTTTGTGATGGCCTCGTGCATCTCGTTGAACTGAGAGCGATGGCACTCATCGAAAATCAACACCACATGCGCTTCGAATACCGGATGCTTCTTGTTTTTGGCAATGAAGCGGCTGAGCTTCTGTATGGTGGTGATGATTATTCGGCAGTTCGAATCCTCAAGCTGGCGCTGCAGGATGGCGGTGTTGGCGTTGGAGTTGGCCGCACCTTTTTCAAAGCGGTCATACTCTTTCATGGTCTGGTAGTCCAGATCCTTGCGGTCAACCACAAACAGCACCTTGTCTATCTCCGGCATCTTGGAGGCGATCTGGGCAGTCTTGAAGGAAGTCAGTGTTTTGCCGCTTCCGGTAGTGTGCCAGATATATCCTCCGGCTGCGAGGGTTCCGAGTTTCTTCTTATCGTAGGTGGCAATCAGAATGCGCTGGAGGATCTTCTCCGTAGCGGCAATCTGGTACGGGCGCATGACCAGCAACTCCTTTTCGGCTGTAAATACGCAGAAACGCGTCAGGACATTCAGCAGGGAGTGCTTGGCAAAGAAGGTGGCGGTAAAGTCCACCAAATCATAGATGGGATTGTTCTTCTCATCTGCCCAGAACGAAGTGAACTCGAAACTACCGGATGTCTTCTGGGTGTTCTTGGAGCGGAGCTCCTGAGTTTTCCGGACATGGGCATTTCGGGTTGTATTGGAGTAGTATTTGGTGAATGTGCCGTTGCTGATGACAAAAAGCTGTACATATTCGAAGAGTCCGGAGCCTGCCCAGAAGGAATCCCGCTGGTAGCGGTTGATCTGGTTGAAGGCTTCTTTGATGTCTACTCCTCTGCGCTTGAGTTCCACATGAACGAGGGGCAGGCCGTTTACGAGAATGGTGACATCAT
>CAMJHF010000006.1 GCA_946405435.1 uncultured Bacteroidales bacterium | reverse complement strand
ATGAAAGGGCCCAGGCGTTGAGGGGCATGCCTCCGTGCTGCCACTGCCACGAGGATACGTTGCCCGTCCAGGATACGGGGTTGTTGACGCCAGAATACCCTTCTTCCGAAAGAGGCGTCCTGTAGCGGAGGATGGATGAGAAGACCAGGTTGTCGTCGTCATCCACCACGGTGCGCTCCGTCTCCCATCCCTGCATGGTGTAGCTGATGGTCTGCGTTGTCTGGGGTTCGAATGCCGTTCCATAGACGGTCTTCCACGGACGGCCTATGTCGTCGTAGGTATAATCAACATTGCTGTACGCGCTCTGGTTGTCGGCAACAAGGTAGGAATGCCTGTCCGTCTGACGCCCGCGGGCGTCGTAGCCGAATGAGTCTTCCAGGCGTACGCTCTTGCCGGTGACGGCCGAGTTGTCAGAGAAGGCGGATATGGTCTCCAGAGGCCGTCCCTGAATGTCATAGGAGGAACTTGTACGCAGGAGGGTACCGTCGGGGTAAAGAGTCACTTCCTGTATGACGCGGTCCTCGCGGTCGAAGTAGCGCGCCCTGCGGGCATACTGCGCGGTGCCCAGTACGTTGAGGTCTTCATATACCTGCAGCCCCTTGTGGGATGAACGCAAGGCAGCCTGCGTGGCCACGGAGTTGGAGGAGAAGGCAAGGCGGGAGTCCATGCCGGCTGGATAGGCGTCCCAGACATAGGTACGCAGGAGCGTCACGCCCGATGTGGTGGTGTACAGTGCGGGGGCGGCTCCCACCGAAGCGTCGAATGCCGACTGGAGTGAGGTCCTGGTCGCGCCGCCGCCGGTCCTCAGGTCTTCGCGCACAAGGCGTCCGGCGGAGTCGTAGAAGAGCGCCTTCCACTTGCCTGCCGCGCGCATGTTGCCGTCCTGGAAGAAGGCGGTGCGGTCGTCGGCGTCGTACACGAAGTACTGCACCGCGGCTCCCGGCAGGTGCTTCTCCACCTGCCTCCCGCGCGAATCGTAGATATATACATAACAGTATTTGGAGGCAAAGTCGGACTCCGGGGTCCAGCTGCCGTTGCCGGTCAGGAGCGCCGCTCCCTCGGGGCTTATCATCCATGCTAGCCTGCCGCAGGAGTCGTATGCATAATACGCCAGGGCCCCTGACGGGCCCTCGGCAAGCATGCGTCCTTCCCTGTCGGTATAAGACAATCTGACATGCCCGTCGCCATCGGTGACGGAAGTACACGACACGGCCCCCTGAGTATAAAAACCTGAACAGGAAAGGACCCCGCTGCTATTGACAGCCAGCCGTCGCAGGGTTCCTCCGGTATAGGAATAGTCGGTGTCGTGCGATTCGTCGTGATAGGCTTCCCCGGGCAGTTTTTCGGTGAGGGTTCGACCTACTGCCGACGCTTCCATCACATTGGATGAGTAGGCATATTCCGCCCCCTCGTCACAGCCGCCCTGGTTGTACCACCATAAAGCCTGCTCGTTGAAGGCATCTCCCCTGTAAGCGCCGGCCGTACCTGAATACGCATAGGGCAGATAGGAGCGCCACTCCCTTCCGAGATGGTCGAGGCGGACAGGACGGACGATGTCCTGGAGTCCGTCGCCAGAAGCCCTTACGGCCACCTCCTGCTTCTTAAGTCCTAGTCCGTCATAATACACAACATCCACGGCGCTGCCTGCCGCTCCGTTCGTGGTTGTCGTCCTGACGCTGTTCGGTCCGGCACCTTCCAGCGTCCCGTCCGCCGGAGGGAGGTCGTTGTCGAGAACATAGCTTTTCATGAGCCTGGTCCGGCCTCCGTAGGAAGCATATACAGAGTACGCTCCGCTTATCCCGGACCCCGACAGGTAGATGCTCAGGGAGGATCCGGTGCCGGTGGCGTTGATGGCGTGTTCCCCGTCGGTAACGGTGTATGTCACGCCGACCTGCGAAGAGGATATCTGCGCACGGGTAGAGTTTACCGAACAGGCCTTTTGCATGAGGTCCCCGCCTGCTGCCTGAGAGAAGGCAATACATGACGAGGCGGACAGATGAAGTCCCGTATCCCAGCTCTTCCCCGCTCCAAAGTTGGGGGGTGCAACAGCCGTGATGACTACTCGTCCAGAAGAAAGGTTTGCGCTTAATTGCAAGCCGGCATCCCAGCCGCCGACGCTGCCCGAGTTATACCAGTTGAAAAGCTGCTGGAGCTGGCCCGCAAGGGCGGAATCAACTGAGTGTGAAACCCCTCCTGCATCAGTGTAGCCTGTAATATACCCGGTTTTCCTCTCCCCGTCGCAGTCGATGGTAGTATTGGAGTACAGTCCCGATACCGAGTATCTGTAGTACATGATGTCCGGATAGGTGACACTGAACCCTATTCCCAGGGGAGAGAATTCGTATTCTCCATCTTCCAGCACCAAGCTGAAAGAGCACGAGGGGGCAGTCAGTGAGAGGGAATCCAACACGGTCCATACACCCCCCGAGAGAGGCTTTCGCCTGAGTGCGACACGCGCAGATGCCGTGAGGTTATCCACGGTCACTGAAACCGCTGCTCCCGGATAAACGGTGGCCACACCCCCCGTCGGGGCGGTTACTGTCGGCCCCGATGCGCCTTGTGCCGCCTGGACGATGCGAAACCCCCAAGGGGTGAAGTCAGCCGAACGGCTGCTGCCGCCGGTGTTGTTAGCTACAGAGAAACATAATTCCCACAGTTCACTGGTACTGCCCGACTCCACGTAATCCAGAGTCAGCCAGGAGATAGAGTTTGATGATATGTAAGCAGATATGGCCGAACCGACGGCATAGCCTGATTCTCCCTCGGCGGCTGCTATCTCCACATTGCAGGAACCCGCATTCCAGTTTATGGTGTATTCCGCCGTAAGAGCGTGCGAGGGCAGAACGCTGCATAATATGGCAGTAAGGATGTATATATTGTATAGAATAATGCGTTTCATGGCTGTACACGTCATAGGTTGTCGGTGTATATGTCGTATATGTACGAGGAAAGTGTAGTTCCGGAGTCGTTCTCCACTGATGAAAGCCTTCCGGCGGAGTCGTAATTATACCCTGTTTTCCTGCCGGATTCAGCCCCGGTCTGGATGAGCCCGACCAGCGGAGTCCAGCGGAACGTGTTCACGACGGCTGGAGACAGGGCCCGTATGGCGGTCTCGGACCCTGAGGCGATGTTGCCCTGAAGTACGCCGCCCTGAAGGGATGAGTCAGCCGAGACGAGATCCGAAAAATGCTTTCCTGTCGCCTTCGCTGCGAGATACATCCCATCCCATGCCCATACTATGGCCGTCGGGACGCCAGCCTTGTCGCAAATTTCCAAAGGCAGTCCCCTTGAGGACCACACATTGCAGGACTGTTCTTTGCGCCATGTCGGGGACGACACGCTGCTGCCCGGGTCGGCAGACTGGACTTCGGTAGGGACGTACAGGTCCGGATGGCCGCTCACTCCCGAATAGATGCGCCTGACTCCCTCGCTGAGCACTCCGTCGCGAACCACGGTCATCTCGTACAGGAGGGACGGGCAAACCTGGAGCCATTTAAAGGATGTTGTGACGGTTCCGCCGGAGCTGTCGGTCAGCTGCTCGGAGGCGGGCCTGTAGTCGGAATCGATAGTATTTGTCAGCGTACGCGTTAAAGTGACCTGACCCGAGGGTGAGTAGTCGGTTGTAATTGTCTGGCTCAGCCATGGATCCTGAAGCGACAGGCAGAAGTCCAGCAGGAATCCGTACTGCATATCGGCAAATAACACTTGCGAAGCGCTCTGGCTATATGTATTGTAGGCGAAAAGAGTCTCCCTTACCGGATGGTAGAGGTCGCCGGAATACTCAGTTTCACTGAGCAGTTTCCCTCCGTGACGGGACTGAAGCCATGTATTGAATTCCTGGCGGGAAATACGCGTGGCGGGATCTTCACCCAGCAGGTAAAAATACCACCCATTTTCAGCCGTAAAGTAGTAATTGTCTTCCCAGTTTTCGGTGTAATCCCTGGACGTCCCTGCGTTGTAAGAATCGTATGTTCGTTCCGTTACGGCCGCCCCGGTATTTCCCGGTCCACCCATTACCGTTTCCAGCACGCGGGTGTACTCAATGAACACTCCTCTGGAGTACGGAAAGGAGTCGGCGGTGGACAATGTGGTTCGGGTTATCTTGTTGAAATAATATGAACGCATTTCATAGTGGGAATACAGCATCGGCCGCCATAAAAGAGTGCCGGAGGAGGAGCCGTCGGTATTGGTATAGGTGAACTTACGGGTGTTTTTCAGGAGTCCGTCTGCATCTCTGTTCAGGATACGGAAGATGCGTATCCCGTATCCCGGCGTTGCCCCTGACGGTATGGACCTTTCGTATGCCAAGTCTATAGAGTAATCGTTGAGTTCATACTCGAAGTCGGAGCGTCCTCCGGTGGGATAGCTGATTGATGAAAGCATTCCCATGCGGGCACATGAAAGATTCCCTTGGCGCATGGAAAGCATCCAACTTTTGTCCGATGTATTCGATGCGGCCTGAAGGGACGGGCAGAAAGCCTGGACGTAAGAGTCCTGTTGAGTATTTCCGTTATAGTATCCCATCCAGTCTATGGCCCTGGTGCTCATGTCTGGAAACGAGTCGGTTTCGGAGTCATAGTGCATGGACCACCTTCCCTCGCCGGGAATGTATATGGAGGATAGAAAAGTTACGCCCGTCCCTGACGAAGGATAGGAGGATCCGGCAGCGGTTCCGCTGAGATGATAACCGAGTGTTGCGGAGCGGATTGTGGAGTTGCTCTGGACGGAACGTACAAGTATACTTTCAAGCCTTTTTGCACTCGTCCCGTCGGCTCCCTGCTCGGCGCAGGCATTCCCGTAGCTGAATACGATTTCCGCCCGTCCCGCTATCTCTATACGGGTCAGCAGCAGAGCCTGCACCTCGCTGGTCGTTGGAGTGTCCTGGATGTAGAGTATGTTCCTGAAATCGTCGGAGGGTGGCTCTTGTTCAACAGGATCGGTATATGTAGAATAATAGTCCACAAGGTCGTATGTGTGTGTAGGCGTGACGGTCCTGGTGGTCATGCTGTCGCCGTAGGTAAAAAACACGGCCCTTCCATCGGGGGATTCTATAGACCGCAGCCGCCACGAGGACGCCAGCGAAAGGTCGCTGGTAGAGTTGATGCCGTCACTTGAGGATGAGTGTTCTACGGACCCAATGGTGCCGCCGAAAGTATAGACGTAGTTGTCTTCCGTTGTGATAGAAAACGATTCGAATCCGTTGGCGGTACGGCTCAGATTTGCCGTCACCTTGTAATTATGCGGGCTGTCGGCTGTGCCGTACACCACGACCTGCCCGCCGGGCTGTAGGACAAACGAACCGCTGCGTCCAAGGAAACAAAAGTGGAAAATGTCCGGCAATGTTTCAAAACTTGGACGCGTGTAGCCATACGAGTTCGAATGGGTCCAGATCGGCATATACTCAGCCCCTGCCTTGCCGGTAAAGGCGAAGTCACGGAAGTATCCATGCCGAATGTCGTGGCTGTAATTGCCTGGAAAAGAACTTGCCACATAGGTGGTGTCGTACACGGATCCCCAGCCAAACACGCTGGGTGAAGACAGGTTCGAGTCGTCGTAGTGATGGAACTTGTTCTTAAAGGAATACATGTCTGTAGTAGTGTATCCTTCTTCATCGGCAATGCCGCGCACTTCCCGGGTGACTGCACCCAGGCAGGAGAGCGTCCACCCCAGACCGTATGCCCCGGCTTGCATGTTCGGCCGGTATCCTCCGGCGGTGTTGTAGCAGAGTTCTACCGGGATATCAAAGCGTTCGTCGACATAATGGAATATCGGGATGCTCAGTCCGAGCGTTCCCTGGTTTGGGTCGACCCGGAAGTTGTCTCCGAAGTGAAACATCGTCCACATCTCCGGACTGGACGGGTTCAACACCCCGTCCTGGCATATCTGATGCGCCGCTAGATGAGGGTCCGCGGTGCCGTCGGCATAGCCTGCCGTACATACCAGTAATGATACGGCAAGGCTAAGTAGGTATGTGGAGCGTTTCATAGTACCTCGAATCGGCCTGTATAAACTGTTCCGTCCTCAAGGGTAAAGGTGAGGGTGTATGATCCTTCTGCACCGCTGAAAGGAATGACAGCGTACCCTACAGAAGTATCCAACACTACATTGCTCATTACGTTACAGGAAGATGCTTCATCTAAACACATATCAACTTCTCCAATGTCTTCACTGAACTGAAGGATGATTGTGCCACCAAGGATGTATCCCTTGATGGGAGAGTCTCCTGGGCTTCTTGGAATGTTCCCTCCTTGATCTTGCTGGGAAACAACAATGTAAATAGGTGTCTGATCATTTCCGGAAACTGCCGGAACAATTGCCGTGCTCATACCTAGTATGACCGCAAGCGAGATTAGGCTCTTTTTCATAGCATTTGATTTTTTACCCTGCAAAGTTAGCCAAACTTAAGCGGACGCCAATGAAAAATAACCTGAAATATTATTCGCAACATGCTGGTTATTAGGTATTTGCAAAGCCAAAACCATACACATATGTTGAATTGGGAAAAATCAAAAATAATTTGTAATATTGCAAAGCAAAATAAGCAATTCGCAATACTATCTCGCCAGTCCTCGGAACGATCTGCTACATCAAAAAGTCCTTGGCGAGATTGGCGGTAGGCCCGCGCTTTAGGTGCGGGGGACACCTATCGCCAAGGGGTGTAGCAGCCCGTTCCGAGAAGGTGCACCCTGCACCTTTTTGTAATCTATGGGCTGCCGTGTATCTGGCATTTGATTTTTTACACCCCACTTCCCGATATTTCCGGCAGCCCTTTTATGCAATTAGCATATAAGAAGGCCCCAAAGTCCAAGGACTTTGGGGCCTTCTTTTTCAAAACTATGTCAGAATACTACTTTGCGAGAGTTGTTCCGGTGGCGGAGCCGGAGCTTCCGCTGCCCTGGATGAGCGTTGCAAAGTTCTCGGCAGTAAGGGCGGTGCCGTTGACGGAGCCGCCGGCCTGGCAGTTGACGAGCGATGCGACATTGTAACCAGCCACGGAGCCGACGCGGGCCACGTTGGCGCAGGTCACGGCGCCGGTGTTCTTGTCACCGGTGACGGTGATCTTGGTATTCTCGCTCTTGGTGGGATAATAACCCACGTTTCCTATCACGCCGCCGGCCGCGCTAAGGGCATCGTCTGCAGTCTTGCAGGACACTGCGCCCTCGTTGACATTGCCGGACAGAGCCGTAGGATAGTCGGTCGTAGTGGATACCATGGCGCCAACGATACCGCCTGCCCAGCTGTCGGCCGTGCCCGCCGTATTCACGAGGCTCACATCTCCCTTGTTGGTGTTGCCGCTGACCTCGGTAACAAGAGTTCCAAGTCCGAATATACCGCCGGCCGCTATCCTGTTCTGGTGAGCGGTGGTATTATTGGCCAGGGTTACGCTGATTTTGCCGGTATTGGTGTTGCCTATAACCTTTGCAGGTGCAGCATCTTCCCTCTCCTGGGAGCCTACGATACCGCCGGCTGCCTGCCAGTTGGCGTTGTCCTCAGCCTGGACGAGGATAATGTCACCGCTGTTCTCGCATCCCTGTACAGTACCGCCACGGTTGAGGGTGCCGAGGATACCGGAGATACGGTTGACCTGCTGCAGGTTGGAGGAAATGGTTCCGCTGTTCTTGCAGTTGGTGAGCGTGATGCCGTTGT
Source organism: uncultured Bacteroidales bacterium (assembly GCA_946405435.1). Lineage (GTDB taxonomy): Bacteria > Bacteroidota > Bacteroidia > Bacteroidales > UBA932 > Cryptobacteroides. Next base: position 112,325 of record CAMJHF010000006.1, on the reverse strand, counting down.
AGAACACTCCGCCGATACCGCCGATTGCCATCCAGGTGCCGGGTTTCTCGGCCTGCTCGTAGGAAATGTCACCCTTGTTCTCGCACTTGTCGATAACGATGGCGCCGTTGGTACGTCCGGCGATACCGCCTATCATGATCACTTTTGCCACAGGCATGGTGATGGTAAGGTTGGCTGCATTGACGCAGGAAGTGATGGTCACGTCTTTGGACTTGGTATATCCGAGGATACCGCCGATACCCATCTCCTGGGTAAGCGTTCCGGAGGTGTTGAATGTAGCGTAGTTGGTACAGTTCACAAAGGTACCGGCAAGTGAAGCGGTACCGGCGAGGCCGCCCACTCCGATGTAATCGGAAGGCTTTTCGGTTCCGGCAACATAGTTGACGGTCACGAAGGTGGTCACGTTCTCGAGCGTACCGGCATTGTCGCCCACAAGGCCGGCGAATTCGCCGCCGGCACCCTCGACGGCGGAGATGGAGCTCTTGCCGTCATAGGTCTTGCCGTCGGCCGATCCGAACACCACGTTCTTGATGGTACCGGTGTTGACGAGCACGAGGCCGGACTTGGCGTCGGTGGATTCTACGCTGAAATTGTAGACCTTGTGGCCCTTGCCGTCAAGAGTGGCCGCAAACGAAGACACAGGACTGATCTTGGCGCCGCCGCAGTCGATGTCAGCCTCGATAGAATAGGTCTCTTCGGCCGTGTAGGTGGAAGCTTCACTCAGGAAGTTAAGCCAGCCTTCTGCAGTCTTGATGACGGTAGGATCTTCGGGGGTGGGAGGTTCAGGAGGATTGGGTCCCACGGGGTCCACGGCCTTGCCGGCCTGATAGACAAGAAGTTTGGCAGTGCTGCCGGCATCTTTGGCCGTGATGGTGACCTCACCGTCACGCTCCTTGCCGTCGTTGGCGGCTACGAGCAGGGATATGGTGGTGTCGCCGTTTCCTGCTGCAGGCGAAACCGTAACCCAGGCGGGACCTGTAGCTTCCCACTCGCAGTTGGCGGTCAGCTTTGCAGTCTTGGTCTCACCGTCGGCGGCCGCCTTTATGATAAGCGGATCCAAGGCTACCCTGGAGGGAGTCAGGATAGTCTGCTTCTCCTGGCAGGCCACAAGGGCCGAAAGCGCCAGGACAGAGAGGAGAATGGATTTGATTTTCATGATTATGTGATTATTATAGTTTCGATAACATCCACTTGGGATAATTTGTACATATGAACCTTAGGTCAGAATAGCGGTTGATATAGTAGTTCACAGCCTCTTCGGAGTAAACGGCGTTGCCGTCGCCAGCCGTAAGGTCGATGTTGAAAACGCTGATTTGCATGCCTGCATTCTTGAACTCGTCGATAGTCCGTTCGCCGTCGCCGTAGGGTGTCATGTAGCTTTTGGCGGACAGATTGGCCCAGTTGAAGCCCTTGGCCTTGTGGCCGGCGGGATTCTTGTTGGCCATCCAGCCCACCGGAATGCCATACACCACCATGCAGTTGGCTGCAGCAGCAGCAACGGTCTCGTTGCCCGTGCAGATGAACTCGCAGAACTTCTCGGCCTTGCGTTCCTTGATAATCTCGCAGGCACGCTGTACCGCCTTGATCGGATAGGCGGTAAGACTGCCGTCGAGGTTCTTGATATCCAGGACCAGCTTGGTACAGTTGCCTTCAACCTGCACTATTTCAAGGAAATCCTCAAGGGTGGGAATGGTTTCGCCGTTCTTGAGCACGCCGGCCTTGCGAATCTCGGTAAGCGTGTGCTCCCAAGGCTTCAGACCATTGATAAAATATGTATCCGTGGCGTGGCCGATGATGACATTGTTGTCCTTGGTCCAATAAATGTCACACTCCATGGCATAGCATTTAAGGGACATAGTGTACTTCAGGCTTGCACGGGAATTGTCGGGATTCCCGCTTTCGCGGGCCCCGCCCCGGTGCGCCACCACCTTGTTGTCACAGGGCGCAGGCTCCGTGGTATAGATCCCGGGCTTGTCATCCTGCTGCTGTTCATTCTCCCCTCCCTTGGGCTGGGGAATGTCTATCTTGTTGCTGCAGGAGTAAGCCATGAGAACTGCGGCGGCAAGCAATGCAAATATTTTGAATGCTTTCATCTACTTAGCTGACTGTGTAACTGTATAAATGACCGAACGGCCGTCGGCCACGGTGAAACGAAGATTGGCTGTGCGCTTCTTGCCGGTGGTGTTGGCAGACACAGTGCAGGACACTCCGTCATGCTCCACCTCGACGTCGTCGCCGCTGTAAGTACCTGTAAACTGGGACTTGTAGCGAATCTTGGAAGCCGTAATCCAGTTCGGATTTCCGTCCACTGACAGTTCCCACGGCACGTTAAGGCTGGGGCCCTGGTTCACCACTACCGCGGCCTCGAAGGAACCTCCTGCCGCCGGAATGGCAGCGGGCTCCGGAGTCATGGCTGCGCGGACGCTGGCAAGATCGGCGCCCTCGGGGAATTCTTCCTTGGAGCAAGAAAGCATACCAAAGGAGAGGAGCGCTGTAAAAGCTATAATAAAGATCTTTTTCATACTTCTTTCTTTTTAGGCATTAAGACCACCCTTCTATCTGGTGCAGCTTGGAGTTCTTGTTGATGGAACCCTGAGGTATGGGCCACAGAAGGATGTTGGGGTTCTTGGCCTGCATGCTGCGGAAGGTCTGTCCTGGAATCTCGGAGTTGGGTTCCATGTCCCAGATCTTGCCGGTACGGATCAGTGCCCACCAGATCATGCCCTCGGCCGGGAACTCCATGAAGTACTCATGGACAATGTTGTTCAGGACATCCGCAGGAGCGGTGCTGGTGTAGTAATTATCCTTGCCATAAGCACGTTTGGCAATAAGGTTAAGGCTCTTGTTGGCCCCGGCGTAGTCCTTCTTGTAGTACTTGAGCTCGGCGTCCAGCATCACCACATAAGCGTAGCGGTAATAGATGAGGTCGTTGTCCTGCACCACAGGGCTCTTGGACAGGTCACCTACCAACTTGTTGCACCATGTAATCTCATGCTTGTCGGCAGCCGAGGAATAATTGCCGTAGCCAAGATTGGTCTTGACACGGGTGTCGCCGTTCCTTTCGCTTGCCTTGAGCTCATCCACGAACTCCTGGGAATAGCTCCACCACTGAGTGGAGGAGATAGGGACCGGTTTGTTCTGATATGCCTTGGCTATGGCGTTGGAAGGATGGCAGAAGAAAATCTGGTAACCGCCGGTATCCGATGCACTGAGAGCCAGAGAGAAGATAATCTCGTTGTTCTTCTTGTTGGTGCGGTCGAAGACCTTGGCGTAGTCGTCCAGCAGTTTGGAAGAAGAAATACCGATGGCGTTCAGGGCCTCCTGGGCCATGTCCAGATACTTGGCGTCGCCCCCGCGGGTCGCATACATCCAGAGCGCATAGTCGGCCTTGAGGGTGTTGTATGCATCCTTGGTAGCGAAGTACTTCTCGCTGCCCAGTTTGTCGGCAAGTGCGCCGCAGAGTTTCAGGTCTTCCTCGACCTGCTTGTACACGGCGTCGACACTTTGCTGCTCAGGGTAGCATTCGGGCTGTGTGGTCGATTCCACCGGCTTGAGGTTCACAGGGACGTCTCCCCACACGCGCGCTGCATGGAAATAGCAGTAGGCACGTGCAAAATAAGCCTGCGCCAATGCCCAGTCCAGACGGTCCTGGGGTGCGTTGCACTCTTTGCCGTGCTCAATGACTGCATTGGCCTGGTCAATTGTAGAATACAGCCCCGACCAGCCTATGGTATTGGAGGAGTTCATAGTGTTGTGACGGCAGGCAATCTTGAAATTGTCCACCGCGTGGCTTTCCAGGGAAGGTCCCCACATATAGTCACCGACGCGGAGCTCTCCGAAATAGAAGACATTGCACTCAGAAGCGGAAAAATAGTTTTGCATCCTTTTGTAGATACCGGGAACGGACTGTTCCAGGTCTGAGGCGTCTATCCACATGTTGCTGACCGACAGAGCGTTGTCGTAAGGGATGTCGAGATCCTTGTGGCACGCGCTGAAGGCGGTCGAGCAAACTATCAGAAGGCAGAATGTTTTGAGAATATTTTTCATAACCATGTCCTCCTTAGAATGTTAACTTAAGATTGAACAGCACCTTGCGGGCGGCCGGCATGATGTTGGAGGTCGCCGAACCCATCTGCACCGAAGAGTACATGTTGGAATCGGAGTCGGTACTGATACCGGTCTCGGGGCTGATGGCTCCGGAGAGGCGGGTGAAGTACCAGAGGGTATTGCCGGTGACGCCGACGGTGATCTTCTTCATGGCTATGGCCTTTGCCCATTTGTCGGGAAGGTCGTAGTAAAGGGAAGCGTCGCGAAGGCAAAGGTAGCTGGCGTTCTCCACGTTGAAGCTGGAGGCACGTGAGTAGTTGCGGTTGCCGAAGTCGGCATCATTGGGGAAGAAGCGGGCCCATTGGGCGTTGGTGTCGCCCGGCCTGCGCCAGCATCCGGAGATGAGGTTCACATCCAGGTTGGAGTTACAGTTGCCAAGGGTGTTCTGGAGCATACGCGTCTTCATGTAGTTGTAGATGCTGTGACCCAGGGCATAATCGAAATAGATGTTGAAGGTGAGCCTGTTCCAGCGGATGGTATTGTTTATACCGCCGGTGGAGTGAGGCATGACGTTGCCCAGCAGGAACATGTCCTGACCGTCGATCTGCTCGGCTCCGTCGGCAGTCTTGGACGTGCCGTAGCGGTTGAGCCACTCAAAGTCGCCGGCATCCTTGCGTCCCTGGATGGACTGGCCGTCGCCACGGCGGTAGCCGTGAGACTGGGTGTCATAGTATGCGGCTGCAGCCTCTTCGTCGGTCTGCAGTATGCCGGCCACCTTGTAGCCCCAGATGCGGCCCAGAGGCTCGCCCACCGCAGTACCGCCGAAGCGATAGCCGCTGGCGGTCGTAGTGCCGCCTATGCGCCAGCCGTAAACGGGCTCGCCTGCCTCGTTGTAAAGCAGGTTGCCGTCCATGTCCTTGAGCTGGTATTTGTACTCGTCGGGCAGTGAAAGGACCACGTTGCGGGAATAAGAATAAGTGAAGTCGGTCTCCCAGGAGAAGTTGCGCTTCTGGATGTTGACCGTGTGCAGTTCGAGCTCGGCACCCCAGAAACGCACGCTGCCCACATTGGCGTTGACGCTGCCTATCTGGCCTGTATCGGGAAGTGTGATGCCGTAGATAAGGTCACTTGTCACCTTGTCGTAGTAGTCGGCGATGATGCGAACGCGGTCGTTGAAAAGGCCCACGTCCACACCAAGGTCGAACTGCGTGGTGGTCTCCCACTTAAGGCCGGTGTTGACCATCTTGGAAGGCAGCAGCACGTTGTAAACATCGTATGTACTGGCAGCATAGGCTCCCAGAGGGTCGGTACGGGAAATGTCGTTGTTACCGGTCTGACCGTAGGAAGCACGCAGCTTGAGCATGTTCACCTTGTCTTTGCTCACATTGAAGAAAGGCTCCTCGCTGATTACCCACGCGGCAGATACAGAGGGGAAATAGCCCCACTTGTTTTCGCCCAGGAAGAGCGAGCTGCCGTCGGCGCGGAACGTGGCGGACAGGATGTAGCGGTCGGCGTAGTTGTAATTCAAACGTCCGAAGTAAGAAATAAGCGCAGTCTCGTAATCCTGGTTGCTCATGCTCATGGTTCCCGCGGTGTTGGAACCGCCGGAGCCGAGGATAGGCACTTTATCGGACAGGGAGCCTTTGTTGCCTGCATTCAGATACCAGTAGTGCCACTTGGACCAGTCGTAGCCGACAGTGCCGCCCAGGCGGTGCTTGCCCAGCTGCTTGTCAGCCGTGAGGTAGGCCTGGAAGTTCTCCCTCTGCGTCTGGGTGCGGGTTTCCGTAGTGCCGCGTTCCGTGCTCACAAAGTTGGTAGAGCCGTTGACCTCGCCCTTGGTGTAGTAGCTTCCGCGGTAGCTGTTGTCGTACAGCGCATACTGGGCGGTACCTGTGAGCCAGTCGGTGATCTTGGCCTTGAGGTTCATGCTGCCCATGAATTTGTGGCGCTGGGTCTCGCGGTCGTAGAAGGTCTCGTAGAACTCTGCTGTCTGCTGGTTCTTGTTGGTACCGCCGGTGGCGAAGGTGCCGTCGGGGTACTTGCCGATGTGGGTAGGAGACATCATGATACCACGTCCGAGGACCGTGAAGTAGTCGTTGGTCATGGGGTTCTTGACGGCGTTCGAGAAGTCGAAAGTGGTGGAGGCCGTAAGCCATTTGGTCACGTTGAAGGCAGTGTTGCCGTGCATCGTGAAGTTCTTGTAGGCGCTCATGGCCACCATGCCGTCATCTCCCATGTAACCCACTGAGGCTGCATATTTTACATCTTTGTTACCGCCGTTCACACCCACGTACTGCTTGTGGTAGAAAGCGGGATGATACCACTCGTTCTGCCAGTTACGGTCGGTGTAGATGATGGTCTTGGAAGGGTCGATGGGGTCCGCCATGGTAAGATAGCCGGCCGGGACCTCCTCGCCTGCTTTGAGATAGCGGGTGGAATAGGTGGAAGTAGCCTCGGTATTGCCTATACCGGCACCGTTGGCGCCGTTCAGTATAAGTGCTGAATTAGCACCCTGGAATGCGGCGGGGCGCACGATGGTCAGGAACTCGGTGGCGTTGGCCAGCCTCCATGTGCGTGCGGGAGAGGTAAAACCGACCTGCGAGTCGAACACCACCTGGGGCTGCTTGAAGGAGTTGCCCTTCTTGGTGGTCACGAGGATAACGCCGTTGGACGCACGGCTGCCGTAGATGGCTGCCGAAGCCGCGTCCTTGAGCACTTCGATGGACTCGATATCGTTGGGGTTCAAGTCGTCAATACCGCGCTCCACACCGTCCACAAGGAACAGAGGGTCGTTGCTTCGGTTGATGGATGAACCGCCTCGGATAAGGAAACGGGGGCTCTCGCCCGGGAGGTTGTTGTTGGAGGCGATACGGAGGCCGGTGACTTTTCCCTTGAGGGCGTCACCCACCGTGGAAACAGGAGCGTCCATGAGCTTGTCGCCGTCCACCTTGGCGATGGCGGTGCTCAAGGTTTTGCGGGACTGGGTACCGTAACCCACCACCACAACGTCGTCAAGCACGTTCTGGTCGTCGGCAAGGGTGACATTGACAATCGCCCTGCCTGCCACTGGAATAACCTGAGTAGCATAGCCGATGAAGGTAAATTCAAGGGACTGACCGGGAGCGACCGGGAGGGAATAACGGCCGTCGGCATCTGTGGTCGTGCCTTTGGTCGTACCCTTGATCATGACGCCGGCTCCGGGCAGCGGATCTCCGTTGGAGTCGGTCACGCGGCCCGACACCACGGAGCTCTTGTCCTGCGGCTGCTCGGCGGTAAGAACCACAGTGCGGTTCACCACCTTCCAGGCAATGCCTTTGCCGCTGAAAGCCCTTGTGAGAATAGACTCCAATGAGGCCTGGTTCTGGTTGATGGAAATGTTCCCCAGAGACTTGGGGGCCAGATCGGTCTCATAAGAAAACAGCACGCCGGTCTGCCCGGTGAGGGCGGCCGTGAACGAGCTCACTGTAGCTCCCGGTATGGACAGGTCCACATCGTAGAGCTTCCCCGAAGTCTGCGCCATGGCTGCAGAGCCCGCGAACAGGCCGAGCAGCAGGGACAGACCCAGGGCCAACAGAATTCTTTTTCTCATAATTAATTGGTTAGAAGTAGTTTATTTATAAAATAGTGAATTCAGCTCCGGTCATGTATTCCAGAATGTATAGAATATCCTCCAGCTTGTCCGACTTTAGGACAGCCAGATTGTAGCGCTTCTCGTCGTCGCCGCCACGGGCGCTGATCTTTTTGTGGAAGATCGTAGACAACTTGGCCGTTATCTCGCCGATGGTGGCATCGGTTATGGACATCAGGTTGTATTTGTCCGTGACAAATGCGGTAGCATAAACCGGTTCTACCCGCACATCGCCGGTAAGGGCCTTGAAGGTGGCCTTCTGGTTGGGACTCAGGGTAACCATCGAGGAACCTTCGGGCGAGAGAAGGCGCACGCTCCCCCGCTCCAGCACCACCTGGGACATCTCGGGCGAGGACGACACGGAAAAAGCCGTCCCGAGCACTTTGATGCCGATGTTGTCCGTATGCACCAGGAAGGGCTTGAGTTCGTTGCGGCTGACATCGAAATAAGCATCGCCCTTGAGGGAGACTTCCCTGCGGTCCTCAATGGTGCTTACATTATAAGATAATTCAGCCCCGGGATGAAGATAGACTCGCGTGCCGTCGTCAAGAACAAAATGTATGGTCTCCGCCGTGAGATTGGCCGTATGCTCCATGGGGATGGGCACCGTCTTGTCCGCAGCGACGCCGCGGAACACGAACACCGCCACCACAACGGCCGCCACCGCCGCCATGGCCCACCCTATAGCCCGGAAGGGCATCCTGGCGCGGCGCTGCGCCTCTGACGCATCGATACGCGCACCGAGCCGTGCAATCATGGACTCGGTATCATTGTACAACGAGGGAGATGATATAGTATCATGAAGCGAACAATTAGCCATGAAGAGGGAGAAAAAACGGCGGTTTTCTTCCGACTCTTCAAGCCAGTTCAGCAGTGTTTTTTTGTCGTCGGGACTTGCGGCATTCCGGGAGTGCCGCACCAATATGTCCAATAATTCTTCTTGCATATTCTATATTATATACAATAGCTGAGGGCAAAACACCCAAAGCAAAATAAATAATATATTATACGCCGGACAGAGAAGCCCGCAACTGACGCAAGGCTATGTACATGTGATTTTCGACCGTGCTGAGAGAAATGCCCAGACGTTCGCTGATTTCTTTGTTGGACAGATTGTCAATATAGCTGAGGGTAAAGACTTCTTTGCAACGGGGGGAAAGCTTGTTGACCGCCTCGGTGATAATATCCCTGAGATCGGCATTGAAGACGCTGCGTATCACCGGATTGCGGTCCGGCGACCAGCAGTCGCCGGCCAGGGCCAGCATACGCTCCTCGTACTCCCCGTTGAAAAGATTGGACCGCCGGGCCCTTTTGAGATAATTGATGCACCGGTTGTAAACCGCGCGAAGCAGGTAGGCCTGCAGTTCCGACTCATCCTCGCGGAGGCGGCGGCGGTTCTGCCACACGCCGAAAAGCACATCCTGCACCACATCTTCGGCCCAGGTCTGGTTTACGCCGGACAGGAAAAGGCGCGCAAAGGATATCAGGGACGCATAGCGTTCCCGACACAGCATATCAAAGGCGATTCGGTCTCCCGACTTGACTTGTGTTATTAATCCGGCTTGCATTCGCACAAATATATAGAAAAAAAAGATGCGGAAGAAAATTCCGCATCTTTTTTTTCTATCTCGGACCGCGCCCGCCGGGACCGCCGGGACCGCCGTGACCGCGCATGCGGTTGCGGTCAAAACTGCCGAAGCGCCATGTAAGCGAAAGGATAATATATCGTCCCAAAGTGTTGTTGTACACTTCGGAGTGATAGTTCGAGTTGTCCGAAACGCTCAGGTTCTTGGCCTGTCCCAGGATGTCGTAGCCCTTGAGGGCCAGCGTAGCTTTCTTCTTGAACAGAAGTTTCTGAATTTCAGCATTCAGAATATACTCAGGCTTATAATTAAGGTTGCTGGCGTAACCATTGTACCAGTTGTAGTTGAAGTCGGACTTCAGGGTGATGCCAGGGGCTTCCCAGGTCCAGTTCACGGAGGCCCTGATCTGGTTGTTGAACGTGAGGGTATTGTCCGCAGTCTCCGAAATGGTGTACCAGGATTTGTTTATCCTGGTGCGGGCGCTCGCCGAGATTTCGAGAGCGTCGCTGCGGTAAGTTACGCGCAGGCGCTCCATGGCGCTCAGCGTCCTGGTTGTGTTCTCGTCAAACTTGAAGTCCCCATTGGCATAAGCCGCAAGGAAGCCTTCGTAGTCCATATCCCCAGTGGTGACATCATAGAAATTGTCGACCTGCTTGGTCACGTCCTCACCTCCCACGAACGAGGAATTCTTGCTGTAGCTTATGCGTCCCATCTCGCCGATGGAAAAGTTGGACTTGCCCAGAGGGATGTTGGCAAACAGGTTCAAGCCGAAGTTGAGCGAAGACGGGCCGTTGAAAGGCATGGAATAGCGGGCGCCGTTGGAGCCGTACCAGATGGCGCTGGTGATGGGGTCCTGGACATAACTTCCGTTGAACCTCGCATTCACCGAGGTGAAGGTCTTGCGGTTGTTGAGCCTGAAGTCTCCGTTGAAATTGTGGCTGAAGTAGGGTGCCAGCGAGGGATTACCGAAACTGATGTTCAGAGGGTCGGTATTGTCCGGCACGGGAAGCAGCTGCGACACCGAAGGCTGGTTGGACCAGCCGCGGTAGAATATGCGCATGTTGGCATTCTCTCCCATCTCCCACCACATCATGGCGGTAGGGGCATATCTCCAGCGGGTATCATCATAAGGCTGCATCTTGCCTGCGCGTACGGTTTCGTTGTGGGTCTTGGTAGGCTGCGCGGAGAAGCCGAGCTGGGCGCGGAACTTCTCCAGCTGGTACAGTATGTCTGCGCCGAAACCGTGGCGCTTGTTATCATTGGTGACGCTGTTGGAATAATACTCGTCGAGCGCCCCTCCGTTGGTGTTGTCGTAGGTATTCTTCTCGGAGTGAGACCTGGACCAGGAATAACCGTAGTTGGCTTCCACATACCAATGCTCCACTATGGGTTCGGTATAAGTGACCCTTCCGAAAAGTGAGTGGGAACGGCTGGTCTGCTCTATATTCTGGTTGGTCTCCTGATGCGTCGCCCAATTGCCTTCGGACACGAAGTCGGAATACACGTTGGACAGGTTTATGGAGCTGAGGTCGTTGTTTGAGAAACTGTAGCGGCCCATCACGGTCAGGGTACGTCCTGGCCGTCCCAGACGCTGGCGCAGAAGGGCGAAGCCGCTTGTGCTGAAATTGTGGTTCACGCCGGAATTGACGGAGTTACCGGAGTTGATATGCTCTATGGCGGAATCCCTGTCGTAATCGGTCAGATATTCGCTGTTCTGGGCAAAAGCGCCGCCGCCGAAGTTAACCTGCGGCTGAAAAAGGATAGACGTATTGTCTGAGAACTTGTGATCCAGACGCATTCCGAAGCGGTGTCCCCAGGTCTGGGTGTCATTGGTGCCGGAAGAATTATAAATCTGGTTGTAATCCTGAAGGTAGGTCGTGCGCGAACTCTCTTCCTCGACAAACTTGGAAGTATTGCTGTAGAGGTAGTTGCCTCCAAGGTCCATGCGGTTGTCAAAAAGGGTCCATGCACCGTTGGCTCCGCCCATCCAGGAGGTGGTGATGCCGTTGTCGTTCCTGTTGCCTCCGCGGCCGCCGCCCATTCCGCCGCCGCCACCGCGCATGCTGCCCATCATGGAACCGGCAAGGTCGTTGAAACCTCGGTTGTTGGTATTGTTGCCGTTGGCGATGAACGAAAGCTGGGTTTTGTCGGTGAACTTCCCTGCAAACGCCGCAGTCTGATAGCGCCAGTCGCCCTGCACGTCGGTGGACGGGATGTCGTGACCGCCGCCGGCCATGACATTGCCGAAGGTGCCCTTCATCATGCCGGGCTTGATGCTGAGGTCGATTATCGTCTCTTCCTCACCGTCGTCGATGCCGGTGAACTCAGCCTGGTCGGACTTCTTGTCCACCACTTTGAGCTTGTTGATTATCTTGGCGGGAATGTTCTTCGAGGCCAGCTGGGGGTCGTCCAGGAAGAAGGTCTTGCCATCGATGGTTATCTTGCTGATGGTCTGGCCGTTGTGTGTTATGGTGCCATCTTCGGCCACTTCTATGCCCGGGAGCTTTTTGAGCAGGTCCTCAAGGACGTCGTTCTCCGTGGTCTTGAACGACGATGCGTTGTACTCTATGGTGTCCTTCTTGATGACTATAGGATTGCCCACGGCCGACACCGATGCGGCGTCGAGCTGCTGCTGGTCCAGTTTCATCTTGATTTCGCCGAGGTCTTTGACGTCCGGAATCTTGACTTCCTTCTCATAAGCCACGTAGCCGAGCATCTCGGCTTTGAAGGTATAGGTGCCGGGGCGTATGCCCTCTATGAGCACCTTGCCGTCGGACTCGCTGAGCACATACTTGGAAGGCTTCTGGGCTCCTTCCTTGGTAAGTGAGACGGTGGCGAAACCCACGGGATCTCCGTTGGATTCGTCGGTGAGAACCGCGGTAAGGCGGTTCTGGGCGAAAACGCCGGTGCCAAGGAGCAATACCCCTGCAAAGCACACTATTCTAGCTAACAGTTTCATATAAACGCTGGTTAGACGCAATATGTCTTTCAAGGTTTAAAGCTTATTTGATCCGGTCGGGATTTGCTGCAATGAATTTCTCCCACGAACCGCCGGAAGCCTTGCCGGCCAACGGACTCGACATCTCGTAATAATGGCACATTGCAATCGCCAGGGCGTCGGTGGCGTCAAGATGACCGGGGTCTATATTGATGCCCAATGTCTTTTCCACCATCAGGGCCACCTGCTCCTTGGAAGCCGCTCCGTTGCCGCAGATGGCCTGCTTGGCCTTGCGCGGAGCGTATTCGTACACATCTGCATCATGAATAAGGGCCGCGGACATAGCCGCCCCCTGGGCGCGCCCGAGTTTGAATATCACCTGGGCGTTGCGGCCGTAGAAAGGTGATTCTATCGCCAGGTCGCCGGGGTGGTGCAGTTCGCACAGGGCGCTTACCTTTTCGAAAATGATGCGAAGCTTTTCATAGCTGCTGTCCACGCGGCGCAGGTCTAGCACGCCCATGTCCACATAGTGTGGCTTGCCTGCCGCATCCACACGCACAATCCCGAAACCAAGCAGATTGGTTCCGGGATCTATGCCAAGTATGGTGCGCTGCTTAATCAATCTTGTCGAAGCCCGTGTAGGGGCGGAGTATCTCGGGGATGATGATGCCGTCCGGCGTCTGGTTGTCCTCGAGCAGGGCCGCCACCACCCTCGGAAGGGCGAGCGAACTGCCGTTGAGGGTGTGTGCCAGCTGGGTCTTGCCGGCATCGTCACGGTAACGCAGGTGCAGACGGTTGGCCTGGAATGTCTCGAAGTTGCTCACCGAGCTGATCTCGAGCCAGCGGCCCTGCGCCGCGCTCCAGAGCTCGAAGTCATAAGTAATGGCGGAAGTGAACGACATGTCGCCGCCGCAAAGACGGAGTATCCTGTACTTGAGGCCGAGCTTGTTCACGATCCCCTCCACGTGGGCGACCATCTCGTCCAGGGCCTTGTAGCTGTCTTCGGGCTTCTCGACGCGCACGATTTCCACCTTGTCGAACTGATGCAGGCGGTTGAGTCCGCGCACATCCTTGCCGTACGAGCCAGCCTCGCGGCGGAAGCAGGGAGTGTAGGCGGTGAGGCGCTGGGGAATCTTGTCGGCGGGAAGTATTACGTCGCGGAAGATGTTGGTCACAGGCACTTCGGCGGTGGGGACCATGTAGAAGTCATCCACCTCGGCGTGGTACATCTGCCCCTCCTTGTCGGGGAGCTGGCCGGTGCCGAATCCTGAGTCACGGTTGACCATTACGGGAGGCTCCACCTCTTTGTAGCCGGCTGCAGTGTTGCAGTCGAGGAAGAAGTTGATCAGAGCCCTCTGGAGTTTGGCACCCTTGCCTTTGTACACGGGGAAGCCGGCTCCGGTAATCTTGACACCCAGTTCGAAGTCGATGATATCGTACTTGGAAGCGAGCTCCCAGTGAGGCAGAGCCCCCTCGGGGAGTTTTACTTCCGGGCCGCCCATCTTGACCACCTCGTTGTCCTCGGCGCCCTTGCCGGGCTTGACCAGACTGCATGGCACATTGGGCATGAGCACCAGATTCTCCTGCATCTCGGCAGCCGCCTGGTCCATCCTGGACAGCAGCTCGCCGGAACGGGCTTTCAGCTCGGCCACGGCTTCCTTGGCCTTTTCGGCCTCGTCGCGAAGTCCCTGCTTCATGAGGGCGCCGATCTCGGCCGCCTTCTGCTTCTGCTGTGCAAGCAGCGCGTCGGACTCGGTCTGCAGATTACGGCGGAGCGTATCAAGCTCCAGCACCTTGTCCACTATGGGCTGTGCATCGAAATTCTTTATTTTCAGTTTTTCGACAACCCCCTGGGGGTCGTCCCTGAGCATCTTGAGCGTCAACATAACTATTCGAAATTAAAAAAATGACCCTATACTCCGATCCCGAAGCGCAGGGTCATTTTACCTCATAAAACCTTCGAGATCAGTTCTCAAAAGGGACTACGGACACGTATGACTTGTCGTTCCTCTTGCGGGAGAACTTCACAGTGCCGTCGATAAGTGCATAAAGGGTGTGGTCCTTGCCCATGCCAACGTTGGTGGAAGGGTTGTGGACGGTGCCCCTCTGGCGCACGATGATGTTACCGGCCTTTACGACCTCGCCGCCGAATTTCTTGAGACCCAAGCGTTTGCTTTGCGACTCACGTCCGTTCTTTGAACTGGATTGACCTTTCTTGTGTGCCATAATTCTTAAGCGATTTCGTTGATTTTGATCTTGGTAAGTTTCTGACGATGGCCATTCAGGGTCTGGAAGCCCTTGCGGCGGATTTTCTTGAATACAAGCACCTTGTCGGCCTTTGCATCGTCATCCAGAACGGTAGCCTTGACTACGGCTCCCTCTACATAAGGAGTTCCGACCTTGACTGCCTCGCCGTCGGCGACGAGAAGCACTTTGCCGAACTCTACATCAGCACCTTTGGCGTCGGAAAGCCTCTGCACAAAGATTTCTTTGCCAGCCTCTACTTTGAACTGCTGGCCTGCAATGTCTACGATTGCGTACATCAAACAATTAATTTTTAAATGTTTGGGCCGTAAGCGGCTGCCCTTGTGGCAACTCTTGACAAGCTCATCGGTCATTAACGGACCGCAAAGATAACAATTATTCTTGATTTTACAAGTATTTGCTAATTTGAAAATTCTTGCCATCTTTGTGAAACATTTTTGTTTTTGACAAATGGATTCTCCCTTTATTTACAATAAACCAGTTACCGGAAGGCATTTCGTAGGACGGAAAGCCGAGGCGTCGATACTTACCAACCTTCTCCTCCAGGGCGAGAATGTAGTCATGTATGAAGGCCCAAAAACCGGCAAAGACTCCCTTCTGCAGCAGGTCTTCTTCGACCTGAAACTCTCCTCGCGGCAATTCAGGATAGCAAGCGTCTCATTCCTGAGCGTACGCAGCACCGCTGAACTGTGCTCCCTCCTGGGAACCAGCATACTCCGTCTCTACGGCAGCACCCCCCAGGAATACGAGTCTCTCGTCTCCGAGCATCTGGGCGGCACCCATTTCGTATTTGACGAACGGGAATACACCGCCCGCGGACGCATACTGTCCCTGGGCTGGGATCTTGACCGTCAGGACATCCACGCCCTGCTGAGACTCCCCTACAAGCTGGCTTCTTCCGACGGAACGAGGCTGTTCGTGTGCATCGACGACTTCCAGAACATCATGCAGACCGAGGACGGAGAAGATATCTGCTCAATCCTGCAGGAAATCTTCAAAGCCCGCACGCCGGAGGACAAGGCGGCTGCATCATATGTTCTCTACGGCTCGCAGGTCAACGCGATGAAAGAGATTTTCGAGCATCGGAAACTCTTCTACAGGCAGGTAGAGCACGTCGTCCTCGGAGAGATCGATCCCAAGGACATAGTGGAATCCATCAACCGCGGATTCCTCTCCAGCGGCAAGGTGGTAGACAGGGGGCTGATGCTGGGCGCATGCAATCTGATGCGAGGCAACATATTCTACATCAATACTTTCGCCGCCATCTGCGATTCCCTGTCCAAAGGCTACATGACAGAGCCTGTACTCACCGAGGCGCTGAGCGACCTCCTGGCCATTCACGAGCCCCGCTTCAAGGCCGTCATGAGCGACCTTACCACCTTTCAGGTGAGCCTGCTGCGGGCCGTAGTGGAAGGCCACACCAAATTCAGCAGCGCCGAAGTGATCCAGCACTACGGCCTCAACTCCTCGGCCAACGTCCGCCGCCTCAAGGACGCCCTGTGCAAAAAAGAGATAATCACCTTCGACGAGGAAGACATCCCCCACATCATCGATCCCCTGTTCGAATACTGGGTAACTAAGTACTACTTCGAGATATAAATTAAGGCCGGCTCCGAAGCCGGCCTTAATGATAAGGATCAAGCGAATAAACTACTCAGCGTTGCGGATGCAGCGAAGAGGAGCAGCAATGCGGTAACTTACATTTGTACCGCTGCAAGAATAATCTTCTTCAGTAGCCTTGTTGGTCATAGTCATAAAGCCTGCAAACTGAATATTCTTAAGACCGCTCGTTTCATCACCGGACGTATTATAGGTCACTACATTGAATTGAGTAGAGCCGCAGAACATTCCGGAAGACAGTTTGTCAGGGTATCCCTTTACCCACCCAACTATTGTACCGGAGGTCTTAGTATTATCCTGGATGGATACAAAGCCATAGGCATTCATTCCGAAACCGTCTGCATTAAGCATTGACAAAGAGCCTTTAGAGCCGTCGTAGTAAGGTGCAGAAGTATTGGTCGTAGCACCTGCGCTGACGCCGACAAGGGCCAAAATCTCGTCCTGGCCAGGCACATGCCAGCCGGGAGGACAAATACCCTGGGCTTTCTCGAGGGCCTTGGCCTGAGCAACGGTGGTAATATCACCGACCTTCAGGCCAAGGGCAACTTCCGACTGATAAAGGTATCCGTTTGCAGCAACGACAGACTCGTCGGTTGAAAATTCCGCTCCGGTCTGGTCAGCCTTGACCCTGATGGGGGCAAATACGCCCGCAGAAACTGCGGTAAGATCGGTTGCAGGAGTCATGCCGGAAGGAAGATAGGCAAGATTCTTTGCCATCCACCAGCGGCCGTCTTTCAGCTTTACGATGGGATACTCTCTTCCGGCGTAAGTGAACTTGTTGTTCGCGAGGTCTTCCTCGAAAGGAATGATGGCCTTGCCTGCGATGACAAGGTTTACGTTGTCGGTCTTGCCGTTCTTGATGTTTCCGACAATGCTGTCCACCGTAGGAGCTTCGCCGTTTACAGTAGCTTTCTCAGAAACGGTGAAGGGAGCATCGGCCTGACCGAGAGTTATTGTGTGCTCGGTGTCCTTTCTGAACCATCCGAATATCGATCCGGCATTGGGTCCGGACACAGGAGCACCGGAAAGGCCCGTCCAAATCTTCTCGGCTTCACCGAAACCTCCGACAAAGCCGCCGGTAGCGCCATCAGGAGAAGCACTTGATACGGCACCTGTGTTGGTACAATTGCTGAATGATGCATTGGCATAACCCACGAGACCACCGACTTCTGACTCCTTGCCCGCAGCTGTATAGGTGCTCTTGTTATTGACTATACCGGAGTTGCTGCAAGTTGTCATGGTGCCGTTGAATCCTCCGGCTACACCGCCGAGACAGATGGGATTCTCAGCATCATATGACACAGCACCGCTATTGACGCAATTCTGCAGGGTATTGGAACCCTTGTAACTTCCAATAATACCGCCAAGGTAAGACAACGCAGTAGGTGTAGTGAAGATATTGACAAGAGAGACAGCCTTCGAATTGCTGCAGCCGTCAATCGTAGTCCCCTTCCATATGTATCCAAATACACCGCCGATATAATGCTGCTGCTTCGCGACACTGCCGGGATGATTGTCCTTATCGGCATCTACGCTGAGGGTACCCTCATTGCTGCATGATGTTGCATCTGCAGTCTGGATTCCGGCAACGCCGCCGGCAAGAATCCACCTTGGCTGGCTCTTGATAGAGACGTCCTTAAGATTCTTGCAATTCTTCAGTTTTGCCGTAGATGCACCGATAACGCCACCAATCAAGAATTTAGGGCCGCCGGACTGAATCATCATAGGAGTAAGGGACAAGACAGCCTCATTAGTGCAGTTTTCTATAACGACTTCAGTGGCAGTCGGGGGAGTAAAAG
Organism: uncultured Bacteroidales bacterium; assembly: GCA_946405435.1. Classification (GTDB taxonomy): domain Bacteria; phylum Bacteroidota; class Bacteroidia; order Bacteroidales; family UBA932; genus Cryptobacteroides. The sequence goes on along the minus strand of CAMJHF010000006.1, from coordinate 94,445 downwards.
AATCGTCATCCTTCAGAATCTCTCCTGAAGCATACTGGCCGGCGGCGCCAAACACGCCTCCAAAGGCGCTGCAACTGGTATTGCCGCCGCTCTGGGCCAAGGCCGTTCCACCGGCAAAAGCAGCGTCAAGCACAAGTTCGCCATAGTTGTGGCAATCGGAGGCTCCGAGAGTCACATAACCGGCCACGCCGCCTATACTGGCGTCGGTCGCGGCAACGGTCTTGCTACCGGTATATTTAACAGTACCGTAATTCGCACAGGATTTCAGCTGGCCTTCCACAATTCCCACGACGCCGCCGAGGGCAGGATAGCTGCCGGACCCACCTGCAGAATATTGCCACTCGATATTACCGCGATTGATGCATCCTTCGATGATGCCATAGTCATTGGCGGCTCCATCCACAGAAACGGTCTGGCCCACGACGCCACCGACACCAAACTTCTTCATCTGCTTGGTAGCGCCGCTGAAGACGAACTTGATGCTGCCGGTGTTCTCGCAGTCCTTGACTATGACCTTGCCGGCAGTGTCCGTATGGCCTACGCGGGCCACGACGCCGGCTATGGCGCTGCAGGACGCGGAATTGGTGGTAAACTCAACGTCAATGGAACCGGTGAACTTACAGCCCTCGACAAGGCCCTTGGGAGACTCGCCCACAACGCCGGCGCAGTAAATACGGCCGGCATCATCGGACTTGACTTTGATCTTGCCTGCCACTTCGCAGTTCTTGACGGTACCATTGGAAGAAGAGACGATGAAGGCAACGCCTGTCTGGTCAGGCACAGCCTCGGTCCAGTTGATGGAGCTGGCTGCATCCACCTTGACGTTCTGCACCACGCCGCTAGCCTTGAGCTTTGCGAACAGGGCGTTGGCGATGGAGAGGTTCTTGATAGTGTAGCCGTTGCCCTCGAAGATGCCTTCGAATGTCGTGGCAGGAGTGATAGTGGCTCCGGAGCAGTCGATATCGTTGCCGAGTTCGGCTTTTTCGCCGGCTGCGTAAGTGTCAGCAGCGGCGAGGAACTCCGCAAGTTCGGCAGCATTGGTGATCACTCCAAGTTTCCATGCGCCTTCGATGGCCAGGGAACCGAGGGAGAGAACCTTGCTGCGGGAGAACGTTCCGGCTTTCTCACTGGTCTTGGATGCGAACTTATCGCCCTTGGCAATATCTGCCTTGAGGCCGGTAAAGGCACCGGGGACGACAGCTGCATAATAGGTAGTGCCGGGGGTGAAGCCGTCGGCCTTGGTGACGGTTACGGAATTGGTCTCGGAACCGTCTGCAAGTTCTATCACAGGATCGGCATTGCTGACGGTCACTGCGACATTGCTTCCGAAAGCACCTTCAGTGGGAGCGAGCGTAACTTCGGTAATACCCTCATCGGCCACGGTGAAAGAGGCCAGGGCCACGACGTTCTTGAACACGGGGGTAGCCTCTGCGCTTTCAAAATATGCCACCGACTCGAGTGCATCGGGAGCGATGACTTCCGAGCCGGAAATGGTCTGAGCCCCAATGCTCATGGTGACGACACCGGAAGCGGCGGAAATAACCTTGCCGTAGGGATAGGCGGCAATGAAAGAAGATGTGCCCTCGGGTACGGAACCGGTGATGGTGACATTGGAGCCGTCGACTTCCTTTACTGTAAACTTCTCGGCGGTGGTGGCACTGCCGGGGAAGACGGCGACCTCTTCGCCCACGGCCCAGACGACCTTGCTGCCGTCGAGGGCGGCCTTGGTGTCTGAATCACATGTGGCGGAAAGGGTAATCTGCACGTAGCCTTTCTTGGGGGCTGCGACTTCTTCGGTGGCAAGTTCCCTGGTACAGGAAACTGCGGCAGCAAGCACGAGAGCTGCAAACACAAAATACTTTTTCATGGCTGCTCTCATTTACCAGGTGAAGGGCTCGTCCTCGGTAAAGTCCTCGGTACTTCCTACCGGGCTCTGGCAGAGGAATTCCTCATAGAGGACACCTTCGGTTTCACATTTAGGGGTCTTGTAGGCTCCACGGTTTGTTTTAATAATCATAACGTTATAAATTATGTTGATATTTTCAAACAGTATGGTAACTTACAAAAATAGAAATAAATTGTGAAACTGCAAATCCCAACAAATGATGAATGTCAGGGACAAACAAACAGGCCGGCCCCGGAGGGTCGGCCTGAAGAGCTTAGAAGACTAGCTTATTGTACAATAACATTGGCGAAGGTGATTGCATTACCCTCTGGAGCATTGGTTACAGTATCGCCAACCACATCGGCATCACCGGATGGATTGGCGGACACGGCCACGCCGTTGGCAGTAGCCGTTGCCTTGATGATGAATGGAGACTCGGCTGTACCTAAAGTATAGGCTGCAGGATTGGCCGCACTATTATAACCTCCTATCAAGATACCCACCTTGACATTTGCATCAGCTGTTATGCTGCCGTCCACGGTCATGCCCGCAAGGGTGTTCTCACGTGCGCAATCACCGAAAAGGAGGCCGGCATGGCTTGCCCCGGCGGTGTCGCCGATAGTTATCTTGTGGTTGAAAGTGCCGCCGGTCATGTTTACGCTGGCATAGCCGAATGCACCGCCGACACGGCTGCCGGCACCAGCATTGGACACAGTAATCTCACCGCTGCTGCTACAATCTTTAATATCGCCATACATGGCCGCTGCAAGACCGCCAACACGCATCTTGGCAGGTGAATCGCTGGTCACATTTCCGGTGTTGACACAACGCTCCATAACCTGCGCGCTGTTCTTATAAAAGCCCTGAACTCCTCCGACATAGGTAAACGAAGTCGATTTGCCGTTTTTGTAAGTAATATTACCTGAATTGGTGCAATCGTAAAAACCGGAGCCCTTGGCCTCGGAATTACCGACTCCACCCACATAGTGGGAAGGAGTGGATTCGCCGGCATCAACGGAAATATCGGCAGTATTCTTTGCATTGCGGATATTGGTTGCTTGCGCCATACGGGCAAGTACCCCTCCGACATTGGCTGTTCCTGCCTGGCTGTCAAGAGTTACGTCTACCTTTCCATGGTTTTCAAGATTGCTGACCTCAACAGCAATATTATGCATACCGATAACGCCACCTACTGAACTTACTACAGAGTTAGGAGTAACTGCATATTCAACATTCTTTCTTACAAGGTTAATTGTACCATAGTTTTTGCAGTCCTTGATTTCGTCGTATGAGATGCCTGCCACACCGCCCTCGCGTATGGAGTGGCATGCCTCAGTCACTGTAATATTGCCGTTGTTTACACAAGAGGACACCACAGCTCCTGCCAGGGCATAAGCAACGATTCCGGCAATGTTTCCATTGGCAGCTTTAGTATTAGTAAGAGTGGACACATCCCTTTTGACAAGTATAGCAGCGTCATTGTTACAGTTGGTGATAGGTTTGCAACCATAGCCGACAATTCCCCCGAAGTGGGCGTTCAGGGCCATGCCCAAGAAATCCAATTCTTTGGCGAAATTGTCACAACCGGTCAACGAGGCAAAAGAATACCCGGCAACTCCGCCGAATGCAGAAGAAGAACCGGCTGTAACGGCCATAAGGGCTTCAGCCTCAACTTTTCCATAATTATCGCAATTCTCGATTGTCTTGGATGAGTCACCTACGATACCGAAGCAACCGCCAAGGCAGGCGTACAAACTACCGTAGATTGGAGCATTGTTCTGCGAGCTGCTTCCTCCGTTGGAGAACATTCCCGAAAGACGGACTGTACCTTTGTTGACACAATCCTTTGCACTGACCTCCGCGCTGTTGGAAAGGGCGCCTGCTATACCGCCGATTCTCGGGGCTGCATTCGGTGCAGTATCACTGTTGGTATAGCTTACTCCGCCTTCATTGGTACAAGAGACAAGCTCGCATTCAGAGGCACCGATAATACCACCTACCGAGAAGTATCCGCCTGTTCCTCCATTCCATGAAGCCGAGATAGCAGCTTTATTAACACAATTCTTAATCTGCCCATAAGCCTTGGCAGCGGCAGCGCCGTTGTTAAGACCGGAAGCTGCGGCAATACCTCCCACATAGATACTCTTCAGGTAATCGTTTGTCCCTGGGCTCGGGTTGATGACTTTAACTGTAAGATTATCCCCTTCGTTGGTGCATGAGTCAAGCCTCAAAGCATCGCTGGCAACACCTACAATGCCTACCACACCACCGAAATATTGTGTCGCCTTCATATTCTCCGACGGTTGGACAGTGATTGAGATATCCCCGGCATTGGAACAAGACTGGACTGTTGCCCCGGCATCCGCCAGGCGTCCTGCAATAGGACCGAATACGTATTGATGGATGCCATCAACAGTAAGCGCTATATCAGAATTATTCCTACATTCAATTATCTGGCCCGAAAGGCGGTTGGCAAACAAACCAAAATACAGGGAATCAGGAGTAACCTTACATGATTTGTCAATGACAATACCCTTCATGACGGCTCCCTTGGCGACATGATCCACCAGAGAAATGCCGTCTGAAGTCCAATTTTTAATGCTGAAGCCCTTGCCGTCAAGAGTACATTTCAAGCTTTCCGCTGCAGCACTGAGTGTTTTGGGCTTATCATCTGTAGGAACGACACATGCAGGAAGAGTAACTCCGCTCATGTCGATGTCATTAGCAAACTCTACAATATCATCAGCAGTATAGTTGCCGGATGTTGCAAGAAAGTCAGCGAGTTCGGCAGCATTGCGGATCTTGGTGTACTTCCAGCTCAGCTTGCCGCTGATATCACCGAGATTGACGCCTTTGTTGCGCTCAAGGGCGATGGTCTTTTCCGAATCCACCATGCCGATTTTGTTCTCGCAGCCCATGCCGGTGGTAAAACCATTAATGGTACAAGGCGCCACGACGGCGTAGTAGGTAGTATTGGGCTCGAACACAGTCTCGGCGAAAAGCTCGACTCCGGTCTCCGTTCCGCCCTCTATGGGGGCTACTACAGGAGCGGCATCAGCAGAAAGGGTTGCAGTGAACTCGCCCGCGATAGCAGCAGTCTCGCCGGCAGCAAAGATTCCCAGCACGGAGGCATTATCCACCGTTCCGGGGTTCATGGCCACGAGCGAGAAGAGGTTCTTGAACTGCGCAGGAGCCTCCAGGTCTGTATAGACAGCTGCCGAAACAAGAGCGTAGGGGTTGACGGTGGCGCCAGCTGGAATATTCTGGCTTTCAGGGATATAGATATCCACCGAATTGCCGTTACGTCCATCTGCAAGATCGTAAGGGTACACAGCCACCAGGCTGGCAGTGCCCTCGGGCACCTCGCCGGTAATGGATACGGAGTTGCCTTCCACGGTCTTGACGGTGAATTTCTCGGCCTTGGTGGCGTCGCCAGGATAAACTGCAACCTCGTCACCAACGGTCCACAGAACGGTCTTGCCGTCAAGCGCAGCCTTGGTAGAGGCGTCCATTCCGGCGGAAAGGGTAATCTGAACATAACCTTCACGGGAAGATGTCCCGGGAATCTGGTCGGCAACAGGAAGTTCCTTGGTACAGGAAACAGCTGCGGCGAGTGCGAGAGCCGCGAAAATGAATGACTTTCTCATAAGGCTCACGTTTTACCAGGTAAAATCATCGATTTGGCCAAAGTCTTCGGTGGTTCCGGTAGGACTCTGGCACAGGAGCTCTTCGAGAGTGGCTCCCTGAATGTTGCATTCGGGAGCGGCATAAGGTGTGGACGAATAGTTTTTGATCATAATTTATATAAATTAGTTTTTACGGTATTTCTCGGGCACGCTGATGTGATATGTGACTTTGAGCGGTGTACCGGCGTCGGTGAGCCAGTTGTCCACGCAGAAATTGATGTCGAATTCATAGACATTCCAGGGCTTGCGGCTGTCGATGCCGTTCACGGAGAAACCGGCAACTTCTTCCTCATTGATGTGTACCTGGCGGGCGTAGACGACCATCTCGCTGCCGGGAGCCTTGGATAGGTGCACGGGAATAGTGCTGTGGTTGGTCAGCGTACAGCTGAACTTCTTTTCCGAGAACTTGATGTCGCTTATCTCGATACATGCCTCAAGCAGGGGCTTTATCCACTCCTCCTTGCCGTACACGCATCCGTCGGCCACCGCAACGGTGCGCCTGGCCTCGAGGGCCTCGCGTATGCCCTTTGCGGAGCGCTCGGTGGCAAACACCAGCGTCATGGGACGGTACTCCCCCTTTTCGTAGTCCACCCACTGGAACATGGGCACGTGGGCATCCGTTCCGGTGGTGATGGCAAGGTCTTTTTCCATGGCCCAGTGAAAGGCCTCGGGGTCGTAGCCTATGAAGCTGTTGTAGATTTCGATGCCGTCTATAAGGCCTTTCTGAAGGAGCTCGGTGTGAATGGGCCACAACTTGGTTTCGTTGGGGGCCTGCTGCTCCCAGTCGGGATGGTTCCAGGTCACGAAGGCTCCCTGGCGCTTGGCCTCGGCCAGGCCGGCTTTGATGGCCTCCTCTTCCTGGCGGATCTCGTCCGTTCCGTACTTGCCCTCATGAGCTACTGCGGCAGCGTTGACGGCATCACCGTCGGAGATGAAGTGAGTATTGAAATGGCCGGGAAAACTGCGGGCGCCGCGGGTGAGCTCGGCGCCGTGAATTACCAGGACTCCGTGCTTCTTGGCAGCCTTGGCGGCAAGCTCGTAGGAAGAGTTGCGGTCGACATCGGCCTTGTAGTCCTTGATCATGTGCTGATGATGGTTCTCTACATGGTCGGTGATGGCAATGAAGTCCAGACCGTCGAAGGCGGCCTCGTCGGCGCGGGTTTCGGGCCATACATGGCCGTCGCTGAAATTGGTATGGATATGGAAATCTCCCTTCAGGGTTTTGTAACCGGGAATGTCGGGAATCTGGGCCTTGTGAGGAACAGTTGCATAGGCAGAAAGCGCCACCAGGGCCGCCAGTGCTGTGATTAGTAATCTTTTCATAATTTTTAGTGTCAACAGACAACAAATATAAAAAAAATTATTTACCTTTGCCAGCCAAAATGAAAAGGAGGTGGTAAAAGAATGATTATAGTACCGGTAAAAGAAGGCGAAAACATCGAGCGCGCCCTTAAAAAATTCAAGCGCAAGTTCGAAAAGACTGGTGCGGTCCGCGAAATGCGTTCCCGCAAGAACTTCGAGAAGCCTTCAGTGAAGAAGCGTATTGCCAAACAAAAGGCAATCTACGTCCAGCACCTCCGTCTCCAGGAGGAGCAGTAAAAAAATCTCCAGATAAGATAAAAGAAGCTCGATACCGAGCTTCTTTTTTTGTCCCCTCTTGAACATCCTTCCCCGCCGCTGTTGACGTTTTCGCCTGTTTCCGTTGTTTGAGGTCCATTCGCCGGCACCCCTAGCGACGTTTTCGCCTGTTTTCATCGTTTGAGGTCCATCTGCTGGCCTGGCTTTCCCGCCAATCCCTCCTGTCCATCGTCGCCGGAAACTCATTTCTTTCTTCCGCTTTCCGTCTTCTGAGGTCCATCCTCCAGCACCCCAGACAACGTTCTCGCCCATTTCCGTCGTTTGAGGTCCATTCGCCGGCACCCCAAGCTACGTTTTCGCTTGTTTCCGTCGTTTGAGGTCCATCGTGCGGCACCCCAGACGACGTTTTTGCCCGTTTCCGTCGTTTGCGGTCCATTTGCCGGCACCCCAAGCGACGTTTTCGCCCATTTTCGGCGTTTGAGGTCCATCTGCCGGCACCCCAAGAGACGGTGAGTGCTGAATTTGAAGGTCGGCGGAGGGGGATGCTCCGGGAAAATGTGCCACCCTCGGCATCATAAGAGGGAGGGGCCCGCAAGCGCAGCGCAGTGGGAGGGGTCGCGTAGCGACTTTTTCCGGAGCATCCCCCTCCGCCGACCAACCCTTTCCACCGATTCCTTCCATCAGTCCTTCCTTCCTCCCATCCTTTTTTCCTCCCGTCCTCCTCAAACGCCACTTCTAAGGACAAACCGCCGTAAACACAACATTCGTCCTCGCAGATGACCATTTCTGAGGATAAATCTCCTGAAACATACCATTCGTCCTCGTATAAGGCCATTTCTAGGACAAACTGCTGAAAACACATCATCCGCCCTCACAAAAGGCTCTTTCTGAGGACAAACATCCGGAAACATTTCATTCGTCCTCGTAAAAGGCCGTTTCTGAGGACAAACATCCGGAAACATGTCATCCATCCTCGTAAAAGTCTTATTTTGAGGATAAACCGCTGAAAACATAATGTGCATCATCGAAAAGGCCGTATCTGAGAGCTTGTCGAGGTAATCATTTTTGGCACTGTTAGAGGATGTTACCGTGAATAAGGTGCAGGGGTATAATAGTGCCTTTACAAAAGGCCTATTCAAAATAAAGGGAAGTGGTGTTTGATGCAAACCCGATAAGTTCCGGATCAGTTCCAAGCGAATTTGGCGCAGACTCAGTGTGTTTGGTGCTGATCCTGCGTGTTTGGCTCCGGCACGACGAGTTTTAAACCGGGTCCTACTTATTGTGGGCAGGAGTGTTTTCGGCTGGGTGACTTACGTCAGATTCTTTTTGCCCTGCCGCAGTTTCGTGTCTGGGTGGTTGCAGCGTGGGTGAGCTGGGAACAATATAGCCACTTTTCGTAGCTAGACCGCCCATCCAGCGTACGCCCTGGCACGGGGAGCCGGAGCGATTATGCTCCTGGTGCGCCCTGCATACTTCTTGGTTGCACCCAGCATACTTCTTGATTCCTTTGGGGAATCCGACCTTGTTGAACCTACGCCAGTTTTTTCTGTTCTATGCCAGATTCTTTCTGCCTTGCGCTTCTTTCGTGCCTGGGTGGGTGCAGCGGGGGCGGGCTGGGCACAATAGAGTCGGTTTTCGTAGCAAGCCCGCCAAGACATAGTCCACCCGGGAACGGAGAGACGGAGCGATTCAGTTCCTGTTGCGCCCAGCATACTTTTGTCCACCAGGGCACGGAGAGTCGGAGCGATTCAGTTCCTGTTGCGCCCAGGATATGTCTTGGGACCTTTGGGGAATCCGGCCTTGGAGGCCGGAATATCCTTGTCTTTATCATTATACAATTACAGCATACGGCGGAAGGGGGCATAAAAGCGGGCGACTAAAAAGTAGATTCTTCGGCAGGAGAACCTGCCTCAGAATGACAAGGGTCTGTCTTTCTGAACGAAGTGAAGAATCTAATTTCTAGTCGCCCACAATATCTTTAAGGGGCGGTGGGGCCCGGAGCGTGGTGAGGGAGGCGGAGGCGTCCCTTACAAAGCCGGGGGTGTGCGCCCTGATGAAGAGCTAGATTGTTCCCTGCTCGAGCATGGCGGTGGCGACTTTCATGAAGCCGGCGATGTTGGCTCCCTTGACATAGTCGACCGTGCCGTCGGGACGGGTGCCGAACTTGACGCACTGCTCATGTATGGACTTCATGATGAAGTGCAGCTTGTCGTCCACCTCTTTGGCGTCCCAGGAGATGTGCTCGGCGTTCTGGGTCATCTCCAGGCCGGAAGTGGCAACGCCGCCGGCGTTGACTGCCTTGCCGGGAGCGAAGAGAACTCCGTTCTCCTGGAAGTAGCGGATGGCGCCGGGCTGGCATCCCATGTTGGAAACCTCGCAGCAGCACCAGCAGCCATTGGCCTTAAGTTCCTTTGCGTCGTCTTCGGAAAGTTCGTTCTGGAAGGCGCATGGGAGAGCTATATCCACGGGGATGCTCCATGCCTTCTTGCCGGCGACGAACTCGCAGGCACCGGGGAACTTGACGGCCATATCCTCCACTTTATTGCGGTTGGAGGCACGCATGACCAGCATATAGTCTATCATTTCTTTGGTTATGCCGCCGGGAATATGGCAGACACCGTCGGGGCCTGATATGGCAACTACCTTGGCTCCAAGCTCGGTAGCCTTGGTGGCAGCGCCCCAGGCGACATTGCCGAAGCCCGACAGGGCAACCTTCTTGCCCTTGATGTCCTTGCCTGCCTTCTCCAGCAGGTGCTGGGTAAAATAGAGGGCGCCGAAACCGGTGGCCTCGGGACGCAGGATGCTGCCGCCCCAGGTGCCTCCCTTGCCGGTAAGCACTCCGGTGTTGTACTGGCGTGCCAGCTTTTTGTACATGCCGTAAAGATAACCTATCTCGCGGCCGCCCACGCCGACGTCGCCTGCAGGAATGTCCTGGTCGGGACCGATACACTGCCAAAGCTCAAGCATGAATGCCTGGCAGAAACGCATGATCTCGTCATTGCTCTTGCCGACCGGGTCAAAATCGGAGCCGCCCTTGGCACCGCCCATAGGAAGAGTTGTGAGGGCATTCTTGAAGGTCTGTTCAAAGCCCAGGAACTTGAGCATGGAAGGCGTAACTGCCTTATGGAAACGGAGACCGCCCTTGTAAGGGCCGATGGCGCTGTTGAACTGAACGCGGTAGCCGGTATTCGTCTGAACCTGTCCCCTGTCGTCTACCCAGGTGACACGGAAAGTGAAGATACGGTCAGGTTCGACCATCCTCTCGACAATCTTGGCACTCTCGAACTCGGGGTGCTGATTGTACACTTCTTCTACTGATTCCAGAACCTCCTGAACAGCCTGGAGATACTCGTTCTCGCCAGGATACTTGGCCCGGAGCTTGGCCAGAATTTCATTGGTATTCATAATAGTGTTAAAAAGGGTTGGTTATTTTTTTAAAACCTGCAAACCCCGGTAGGAGTTTGCAGGTTCATATTCAGAGGTCTACTGCTGCAGTTGCTGCTGCTCTGCCTTGGCCTGGAGTTCCTTCTGAAGAGACTCCATGGTGCGGTCGTCGGGGATTCCGAGAGCCTTGCGGGCAGGGGCCGTGAGGTCTGTCGCCTGAACCGGATCGATGTAAAGGGCCGTGGTCTGGTCGATTACGAAAACATATCCGCCGTCCTTGGCGAGCTTCTCGATAGTTTCCTGAGCCTTCTTGTACAGAGGGGCCATGAGCTGCTGCTGCTGTTGCTGGAGCTCGGCCTGGACAGTCTGCTGGAACTCCTGGATACGCTGCTGGATGTCAGTCAGCTCCTTTTCCTTGGTCTCACGGATAGCCTGTGTCCAGGTAGAGGCCTTCTGCTGATACTGCTGATATTTGGAATTGAACTCATCGGCCATTGCCTGATAAGTTTCGCTGGCCTCCTTGGTGGAAGCGTCAATTGTAGCACGAGCCTGGTCCGCCTCGGGCATCAACTGCACCAGCTCGGTGAAATTGACATAAGCGAACTTCTGCTGTGCAAACGCCGCTGCGCTCATCATTGCCAATGCGGCAACCAAAATAATCTTTTTCATATCAAATAATTTAAAATTGTTGTCCTATAACAAAGTGGAACTGACTGCCTCCGTTGGCCGAGTCGTCGAAGCCATAGCCCCAGTCGACGCCGAGCAAACCAATCATCGGCAGGAAGATACGCACGCCGACACCGGCACTGCGCTTGATCTGGAAGGGGTTGAAGTCTTTAATGTCGCTCCAGCAGTTACCTCCTTCAAGGAATCCCAGTACGAATATAGTCGAAGAAGGCTGGAGGATTACAGGATAGCGCAACTCCACGGTAAACTTGTCATACACATTGCCGGCATAGGCATAGCGGCTGGAGTTGTACTGGGTAGGCAGATACGGGGTGAGACTGCTGTTCTCGTAGCCTCGGAGGGCAATGACCTCCGTACCGTAGGAATAATATCCGGACATACCGTCACCGCCGACTACGAAGCCCTCGAACGGTGAATAACCCCACCCGCGGTTGTAATATCCCAGGTAGCCGAACTGGGCGCGGGTCATGAGCACAAGGTCGCCGATGAGCTTGGTATAGGTGGCGGCGGAAAGTTTCCATTTGTGATACTCGATCCACTTGTAGCGGTTCTGTACCGACCAGTTGTCGTACTGGACATCCTTCCAGCCGATGGGCTTGCCGCCGCGCTCGGTGATCTTATTGCCTGCGGCGTCGTAGTCATAATTGCGCAGCAGCGAGAAAGGAGGGGTGAGCGACAGCGACAGAGATATATCGGAACCCTGACGGGGGTATATCTGCTGGTCGGTGGAGTTACGCATCAAGTTGATGGTATAGCTGATATTGTGGGAAATACCATTGTCGAAGATAAAATAGCCGTGGTCCCAGTTCTTGAGTCGGTAGGTCTGCCAGCTGAGGCCGTTGTACAGCACGAAATAGTTGTCAGGCCATTTGAGACGGTTGCCCAGGGACGCTGACACGCCGAACACCTCCATCTGCTGGTCGTTGCTCAAGATGCCCAGCCACAGGTTGGAGTTGGTGTAGCGGGTGTAGTAGCCGGAGAGGCTGAGGGACGTAGGCTTCTTGCCGAAGAGCCATGGCTCCACGAAGCTGGCGGTGAGGGCAGTATAGTATTTGCCGTTGGTCTGGAAGCGGAACGCAAGGTTCTGTGCGTCGCCCAAAGGGACGGGACGCCAGGCGCTCTTGTCGAACATGCGGCGGGTGGAGAAGTTATTGAAACTCACGCCCACGGTGGCCACGAATGTGCCCGCGCCCCAACCGCCGGACAGTTCAAGCTGGCTGGACGGCTTTTCAGTGACGTTGTAAACCAGATCCACTGTGTTGTTGAGCTGGTTGGGGATTATGGAATAGCCTCCCTCGCCCATGATAGCCTCGGGATCGAACTGTCCCAGGGATGCAATCTCCCTGATGGAGCGTTCGAAGTCGGATTGCCTGAACAGGTAGCCGGGACGGGTGAAAATCTGGCGGCGGACCACCTTCTCGCTCGTAAGGTCGTTGCCGTTGATGACTATGTTGTTGAGAGTGGCCTGCTTACCTTCGGAAATGCGGAGCTCGACATCCACGGAATCGTTCTGGATGTTCGTTTCTACCGGAGTGATGTTGAAGAACAGGTAGCCGTTGTCGCGGTAGAGCTTGGAGACGTCCATGTCCGTCTGCTTGCCGCCGCCGCGGAGGCGTTTCTCCATGGTAACCACATCATACACATCTCCTTTCTGAACCTGCAGGACGCTGTTCAACACTTCGGAAGGGTACACGGAGTTGCCGGTCCAGGTGATGTCCCGGAAGTAGTACTTGTCGCCTTCTTCGAATACCAGGTCGATGGCAAGGCGCTTGGGCTCTATGTAATAGACGGAATCGCGCACAAGGCGGGCGTCACGGTATCCGGCCTCGTTGAAGGCGGAGAGCACGAGCTTCTTGTCGTTGATGTATTCTTTCTGGTTGAATTTCTTGCTGTTGAAGAAGTTGTAGAACTTGTTGGACTTGGTCTTCTTCATGGCGCGGGCAAGTTTGAAGTCCTTGACGTGCTCGTTGCCTATGAAGTTGATGTCCTTGATGCGCACACGCTCGCCGCGGTCGATGTTGAAATTGACGCGGATGGCGTTCATGACTATGGTGTCCTTCTTGGTTTCGGCCTTGACCGTGGCGTTCAGGAAACCTTTCTCCGCATAATAACGTTTGATGATGTCGGCGGATGTCTTCTCGACGTATTCGGAGAATTCTCCGCCGCGACGCAGGTTGAGACGGTCCTGGAGTTCCTTCTTGTCTCCGGATTTGATGCCGGAAAAACTCCACTGGGACACCCTGGGACGCTCTTTAATGATGATTTTGAAATATGCCGAGTCGGGTGTCTGGCCAAGATGGTCCACCACCAGCGAGATATCCTCGAAGTAACGCTGCAGCCAGAGTCTCCGCACTATTGCAGACACTTCCTCGCCCGGCACGGTGATTTCCATCCCCTTGGCAAGCCCGGCCAGCTGGATAATCTGCTGGGAGTTGAAATAATTGTTGCCTTCTACGGTAACACCGCCCACGATGTACTTCCGGGGGCGGTTATAGTCTATTTCCGGTGCCTCTACCTGGGCGAAAGCCTGCAGGCAGGAGGCAAGGGTCAGCAGCAACAGGGCAACAATATATCTATGTTTCATCCTTCTTTTCCGATAAATGCGCAAATATACGGAATTATTTGACTTTTCCGAAACGTCTGTCCCGTGAAGCGTACTCCCGCAGCGCATCCAGGTACTGTTCCTTTCTAAAATCAGGCCAAAGTGTGTCGGTGAACACAAATTCCGTATAGGCGAGCTGCCAGAGCATGTAATTGCTTATGCGCTCCTCGCCTGATGTGCGTATCAGAAGGTCGGGATCGGGAATGCCGGCCGTTACCAGATAATCGGCAATGTCGCTTCCGCCGCAGTCGGCCATGCGCCGGGCGGCCTGCCTGATATCCCATTTGCCGCTGTAGCTGAAGAAAACTATCGCGGTCATGTTGCTGCCCCCGGCGGTAGCTTCCTCCATATGCTTGATTTCATCGCGCAGCGACTGCGAGATGCGGCTCAGGTCGCCCAGGAGCCTGAAGCGTATACCGTTATCGATGAATGTTTTAAGCTCGTTATGTATACTTCTGAGCATAAGGTCCAGAAGTCCTTTCACTTCAGCTTCGGGACGGCCCCAGTTCTCTTCGGAGAAAGCGAAGAAAGAGACATATTTGATGCCCCACTCGACGCTTGCCTCCAGGACGGCGCGCACACTTTCCACGCCCTCGAAATGTCCGAAGATGCGGTCTTTGCCGCGCTGGCGGGCCCAGCGGCCGTTGCCGTCCATGATGAAACTGACGTGCTGCGGAACTATTGCAGGTTTATCCATATCTATTCAGTGTGATTGCGAATGTCACCTCCCCACATGAGCCTCTCCTTGAGGGCGCTGATGAAGTTGGAACCGCCCAGTACCACGCGCCCGACGGCTCCGGGCACGGCGCTGACCGTGAGGGAGGAAGAAGCCGGCACGTCGTATCCTCTGTTGTCTGCGGTGACGCGCACTGCGGCGTCTCTGGACCGGAAGGATACGCGTATGCTGGCGCTGTCCGGAACGACCAGCGGACGGACATTCAGGTTATGAGGTGCTATTGGACTTATGATCAATACCTTCGACTCCGGAAGGCAGATGGGGCCCCCTGCGCTCAGCGAATAGGCCGTAGAGCCGGAACTGGTGGCGACAAGAAGGCCGTCGGCCCAGTAAGTCGGCAGAGGACGCGAATCCACTTCCACATCCACCCCGAGCATAGCGGCCCCCTCGCGGAGGAAGCAGATCTCGTTGAGTGCAAGCTGGGGGCCGTCGCCTCCGGCAAGCCCCGACACCCGCACCATGCCGCGCCTCTGGATGGAGTAATCCCCACGGGAAAGGGCCGAAGCCACGTCTTCGGGTTTGTTCTCGGACAGGAAACCCAGACGGCCGAAGTTGACGCCCAGGATGGGCAGGGACAGCTCTGCGGCAAGGGCTGCGGCCGAAAGGTAGGTGCCGTCACCCCCGAAACTCAGGAGCATGTCGGTACCCTCCCGCACATCCGCGCTGTCGCGTACAGGATACACCTCGAAGCCTGCGGCGCCAAGTTCGGCGAGCAGGCCAAGCACCCTGGGGTCTAGTTCCAGGCTGGAATCTTTTAAATAATAAGCAAGATTCATATCAGGCCTCAAATTTAGCACTTTATTTCCACTTTTCGGATATAAATTTATAATTTTGCAATCATGACCAGATTAAGTGTTAACATCAACAAAATAGCTACTCTGCGGAACGCCCGCGGAGGCAACATGCCGGACGTCACCAAGGCCGCCCTGGACTGCGAGCGCTTTGGCGCTCAAGGCATTACCGTACATCCCCGGCCCGACCAGAGGCACATCCGCTACTCGGACGTATTGGAAATCAGGCCCCTCGTGCAGACCGAGTTCAACATTGAGGGCAATCCCATTCCGGAGTTCCGGGACCTGGTGTGCAAAGTCGTTCCCGACCAGGTGACGCTGGTTCCCGACGCACGGGACGCCATAACATCGAATGCCGGCTGGGACACCATAAGCAACCGTGAATTCCTCAGTTCCATATGCAGCGGATTCAAGGCGCTCGGAATAAGAGTGTCCATATTCGTAGACCCCGACCCCGCAATGGTCGAGGGAGCAGCCATTTGCGGCGCCGACAGGGTGGAGCTCTACACCGCCGCCTATGCAGCCGGCTACGCAACAGACCCGGAAAAAGCCGTGAAGCCCTATCTGCGTGCAGCCCAGGCTGCACGGGCCTGCGGCCTGGGCCTGAACGCCGGTCACGACCTCAACCTGCAGAATCTCGCCTACTTCCTGCACACAATACCCTGGACAGACGAAGTTTCCATAGGCCACGCCATCATCTGCGACGCCCTCTACATGGGATTGGAGAAGACTATCGGCGCATACCTGGCAGAGATTCGGAAAAAATAGTTACATTTGCATTCTGCAATTAAAGAAAACACACAAATAAAATGAAAAAATCCATCCTCGGCATCATCGCCATCACTGGGGCCGCAGCCCTTCTCTCCATCACCAGCTGCAACACAACCACCGGCACCTCCGACAAGAACGGAGCAGACTCCACAGCCGTCGCCGGTTCCATAGTCTATTTCGATCTGGACCGCGTCCTCAACGAGTACGACATGGCCAACGACCTGCGCAGCGTCGCTGAAACCAAGATAAACAGCATCAACCAGGAGGTCAACCGCCGCGGTTCCAAGCTCGAGAAGGACATCAAGACTTTCCAGGACAAGATAAACAAAGGTCTCATGACCCAGTCCGTAGCAGAGATCCAGAGCAAGAAGCTCCAGGACCAGCAGAACAGCTTCAATCAGTATGCAGCCCAGAAGCAGCAGGAAATCACCGAGGAGCAGCAGGTCATGATGAACCAGATCGCCGACGCCATCAAGACCTTCATCGACGAGTTCAACGCCACCAGGGGCTACGCCATGATCCTCACCACCCAGGGTGACATCCTGCCCGCTCCCGTCGTCACCGCCGACCCCGCGCTCGACATCACCGACGAGATCCTGGAAGGCCTCAACGCCGCCTACGTCAAGAGCAAGGCTGAAAATAAAGAGTAAACAAGTTGAAGATAGCCATACTGTCGTGTTTCTATCCTTTCAGGGGAGGAGTTGCCCAGTTCAATGCAAGTCTGCTTGAAGAGCTGGGCCGCACCCACACGGTAAAGGCTTTCAACTTCACAACACAATATCCCAAACTGCTCTTCCCCGGCAAGACGCAATACGTCGCTGCCGGGGACGGCACTATCAAGGTGGACGCCGAGCCGGTGCTCAGCACCGTCAATCCTATCTCCTGGTTCAAGGCAGCGAAGGTCATCCGCGCCTGGGGCGCCGACCTGCTCATCCTGCGCTACTGGATGTCGTGGTTCGCACCTTCCCTGGGCACCGTGGCCCGCCATGTCGGCCCGGGCTGCAAGGTTGTCGCCATCATGGACAATGTCATCCCCCACGAGCCGCATTTCTTCGACAAGCCGCTTACGCGATGGTTCCTTGGCGGAGTGGACGGCTGCATCACCATGAGCGACGAAGTGGCGGCGGACCTCCTCAAGTGGAAACGGGACGCCCGCTACAAGGTCCTCCCCCACCCTCTCTACACCCATTTCGGTGAAAAGGTCGACAGGGCCGAAGCGCAAAGGCACCTTGGCCTGGAACCCGGAGGCAAAACCTTGCTGTTCTTCGGGCTCATCCGCAAGTACAAAGGCCTCGACATCCTGATCCGGGCCTTTGGGCAGCTGCCCGGCGAGTACCGCCTGATAGTGGCCGGCGAGCCTTACGGCGACTTCGAGGAATACCGGAAAGCCATCGACGAGAGTCCGGCAAAAAGCAGGATACACCTGTTTACCAACTACATACCCGACTCGGAGGTCAAATGGTTCTTCTCCGCCGCGGACGTAACCGTACTCCCGTACCGCAGCGCCACCCAGAGCGGAGTGAACGCCCTTGCCTGCCATTTCGAGGTGCCTATGATAGTCACCGACACCGGATCGCTCAAGGCCACCGTGGAAGGCCGCGGCACCGGCCTGGTGGTGGACGAGCCCTCTCCGGAGGCCGTAAGGGACGGCATCCTGAAGTTTTTCAGTTCGCCCGCAATCATGGAATACTGCATAAATAACATCCGAGGGGAACGCCGGCGCCTGTCTTGGTCCGGATTCTGCAAGGAACTGCTACTGTTTACTGAATCATTATGAAACGATACCTGCTTAGCATACTGATACTGACTGTGTTGCTGCCGCTGGGAGCATCTGCGCAATGGTACCTGTTCCCCGGCGGACGCCCCGCCAAAGACAGCACGTCCGTCAGCACGAGCGACAACGTATTCGTTCCGGTGCGGGACGCCGAGTCCGAAGAAGTGGATGAGTACTCGGAAGATATTCCGTCACTGCATGTCACTCTCATACTGCCTTTCAAGAGCACCGGCACGCCCAACAGCAACTTCCTTGACTTCTACAGCGGAGTCCTGATGGCCGCCAACGCCCTCTCTTCGCCCCAGATGCACTACGAGGTATCGGTATTCGATTCCACCGTGGGCATGCCCGGAGTAGCGGAACTGGAGAACAGCGACCTCATCATAGGTCCGGTAAGTTACGAGGACGTCCAGCGCCTGCTGCCACGGGCAAGAGGCAAGTACATCGTATCTCCACTCGACCCCAAAGTTGCCGCCCTCACCGAAACGCACAACATAATCCAGGCCCCTTCCGGTTGGGAAGACCAGGTTGACGAACTGGTGCGCTGGGTGGCAGAAGAGCGCCGCGGAGGCGACGGCGTCGTGCTCCTGCAGAGCGCCGAAGAAGGCAGCGGAGAGATTACCACGCGGCTTGCTCTCAAGCTGGGCGAAGCCCACGTCCCATACATGATTTCCTCCACGCCGTCGGCATTCGAGGGCCGCTTTGCCGGCACATGCCGCTTCGTCATAGCATCGGAGAACGATGAATTCTGCAGTGCAGCCATCAGGGAAATAGCCCTGATGAACATCAAGGGCGGCCACAACGCCGTCTATAGCACCTCCCGCCTGAGGTCCCTCTCCGACCTCGAGATCGAGAGCGTCCACGCGGCTGCAACGCGCATCACCGCATCCTATTATGCAGACCCTAAAGAGCTCAACGTCAGGCGCTTCGCCGAACAGTACAAGGCCATGTTCAAGGGCGAACCGGGCCAATGGGTATACCAGGGATACGACCTCATGACATACTTCGGTCCCCTTGCCGCCGACCGCCGGGAACCGCTGCCCCAAAAGGTTGCAGCCAATCCCGGCAGGGGGCTTCAGACCGATTTCAATTTCGACGCTAGCGGCAAGAACAACAAGGCCGTCAGGCGTCTTCTGTACAATACCAACAACACCATCTCAGTTATTCGCTAACATGGAAAAAGTCAAGTGCCTCATCATAGGGGGCGGCCCCGCAGGATACACAGCAGCCATCTACGCAGCCCGTGCAGCCATCAGCCCGGTGCTTTACGAGGGCATGGAACCCGGCGGTCAGCTTACCACCACGACCGTCATAGAGAATTTTCCCGGCTACCCAAACGGAGTCGACGCCAACGCCCTCATGGCCGACATGCGCGCCCAGGCCGTCCGCCTTGGTGCAGACATTCGCAGCGGAGTCGTGAGCGCCGTGGACTTTTCTTCCAGGCCTTTCAAGATCACCGTCGACGGAAGTACAGAGATTGAGGCCGGGTCCGTGATTATCGCCACAGGGGCGACCGCACGCTACCTCGGACTCCCCTCGGAGCAGAAGTTCAAGGGACTTGGCGTATCTGCCTGCGCCACCTGCGATGGATTTTTCTACCGCCGCAAAGACGTGGCAGTCGTGGGCGGAGGCGACACCGCCTGCGAAGAGGCTACATATCTTGCCGGACTTTGCAACAAGGTTTACATGATAGTGCGCCGCGACGTGCTGCGTGCATCCGCCGCAATGCAGGAAAGGGTTGCCAATACTCCCAACATCGAAATCCTCTGGAACTGCAACACCCGCGAGGTCCTCGGCGACTCGTCCGGCGTCACAGGCGCGCGCCTCGAACGCAAGGACGGAGAGGTGTTCGACATAGCCATAGACGGCTTTTTCCTGGCCATCGGCCACCATCCCCAGTCGGAGCTCTTCGCCCCCTGGATCAAGACCGACGAGGCCGGATATATAGTTACCGACGGCCGCACAAGCGCCACCAACGTAGAAGGCGTATTTGCGGCTGGAGACGTGCAGGACCCCCGCTACCGTCAGGCGATAACGGCTGCGGCCTCCGGATGCCGTGCCGCCCTGGACGCCGAAAAATTCCTCAAGCAATGAAACGATTCGCAATAAGAACATGCCTGGCGCTGATGCTCACAGCATCCCTTGCCGCCTGCAAGACCCAGTATGAACTGTTGCTCGAAGGCAACGACAACGACGCCAAGTACGCCGCCGCATTCGACTACTTCAACCAGGGCAAATACACCAAGGCCAGCCAGCTTTTCGAGTCCCTGTCGGTCATCACCAAAGGCACGTCCCGCGACGACACGGTCCAGTATTACTGGGGCCTGAGCAACTACAGGGCCAAGGACTACCTCACGGCGGAAACTAATTTCGAGACATTCACCCAGGTCTACCCGCGCAGCCCTTTTGCCGAGTCGGCCGCATTCCTCTACCTGGACTGCCTCTTCCGCAGCACCCTCCGCTACGAGCTCGACCAGACACCTACCTACAAGACCATCACGGCCATAAGCGAGTATCTTATCAACCATCCGGACAGCGAGTACCGCAGCGTCTGCGACAAGATGCTCGACGACCTCAACGAGCGTCTGGACCGCAAGGCCTACGAGAATGCATACCTCTATTATAAGATGGAGGACTATCTGGCCGCCCGCGTGGCGCTTCGCAATGTCCTAAAGGACGATGCTGACAACCGCTACCGCGAGGATATCCTTTACTACACCGCCATGGCTTCCTACAAATACGCCAGCTTGAGCGTTCCGGAAAAACGCAAGGAGCGTTTCCTGGTATTCTACGACGACTACTTCAACTATGCCGGCGAATTCCCCGAAACGGCACGGCGCAAGGAGCTTGAGAAACTTTACGACAAAGCGAAAGAAAAATATTGAAACTTCCTCAAGGAATGTATTCGTAATACTAATATGAAGAATAAAATACCTGACAACACCATCACGAGGGACATCAAAGACCTCGCAGCCCCTACCGGCAACATTTACGAGACTACCGTCATCCTGGCACAGCGTGCCAACCAGATAGCCCTGGCCGAAAAGAAAGATCTCAACCACCGCCTCGAGGAATTCCGCAACGAGCGCGACACCATGGAGGAGACTTTCGAAAACAGAGAGCAGATTGAAATCTCGAAGCACTTCGAGAGCCTGCCCAAGCCCGGTCTGGTGGCCATTTCGGAATTCGAGAACGGCGAACTGTCTTTCCGCTTCGCAAAAGCCGACGCCAAGGCAGAATAAACGGAGCTCCGCTTATGCTCCGCAGCCTTCACATACGCAACTACATCCTCATAGACTCTCTGGACATAACTTTTCCGGAGGGCCTTGTGATTATTACGGGGCAGACCGGAGCAGGAAAATCCATCCTGCTTGGCGCCCTCGGCCTTCTCGCCGGCGGAAAGGGAGATGCATCCCTTATCAGCCAGGGAGCGGAGAGCTGCGTGGTGGAGGCAGAATTCGACACGCCTGACGGTCTGAGAATCATACGACGGGTGCTTTACTCATCCGGACGCTCGCGAAGCTTCATAGACGACTGTCCTGCGCAGCTGCAGGAGCTTTCCGACCTGAGCGCCACTCTCTTCGACATCCACTCGCAGCACCGCAGCCTGCTGCTTACCGACAAGCAGTTCCAGTTGTCGGTCCTGGACCACTTTGCAGGCAGCACAACCCTTGTGGAGGCCTGCCGAAAGCTGTGGCACGAGCTGGGCGAAAGCCGCAAGGCTCTAGAAGAAGCGCAGGAAAAGCTTTCCCGCAGCAACGCCGAACGGGATTACAACGAAGCCCAGCTGCAGGAGCTCCAGGCGGCCGCCCTCCGCGAGGGTGAGCTCCAGGAGCTCGAAGAGGAGCAGCAGGCGCTGGCCAATGCAGAACAGATTCGCGAGAACCTTGCGGCGGCCGCTGCGTGCTACTCCCCCCAGGAAGGCGCAGGCATCGGCGAAACGCTCAAAGAAGCGCGCCGCTCCCTCGAGCACGCCGGACGCTACCTTCCAGGCATGCAGGAGCTTTGCGACCGTCTCGACTCGGCCCGCATAGAGCTCGAAGACATATTCGCAGAAGTTGAAGACACAGCCGAGCGCACCGACGTCTCCGGACGGCGTCTCGAGCAAGTGGAAGAGCGTCTCTCGCTGCTCTACAGGCTCATGCGCAAGCATGGCTGCGACAGCATAGAAGGCCTGCTGCAAGCCAGAGACCGGTTTGCCGGAGAAGTCACGGGAACGGAGGACCTGGAAGAACTCGCCCGGAGCCTCAAGGCAAAAGTTGCCGGTCTGGAAAAAGAGCACAAGGCCATCTGCGACGAGCTGCACCTTAAGCGCAGCAAGGCCGCACCATCGTTCGCCTCCAGCGTAGAGAGCCATCTCCACTTCCTGGAGCTCGACAGGGCAGGCTTCGAGGTTCAGCTGCAGCCTGCTGCCCTCGGAGCGTCGGGCGCCGACGCCGTGAGCTTCCTGTTCGCTGCCGACGGAACCCGGGGGATGGACGTCGCAAAATGCGCCTCGGGCGGTGAGATTTCGCGTATAATGCTGAGCCTGAAGGCCATGATGGCCAAGTTCGAGGGCATGCCTACACTGATCTTCGACGAGATCGACACCGGAGTTTCCGGCAGCGTGGCCGACAAGATGGGGCAGATGATATGCGAAATGGGCCGCTCAATGCAGGTGATGTCCATAACCCATCTTCCGCAGGTGGCCGCCAAAGGCAACGCCCACTTTGTCGTGAGCAAACAATTCGACGAGGCGACTTCCCGCACAAGTACGAGTGTCCGTCCCGTCGAGGGCGAAGAGCGCGTCATGGAAATCGCCCGCCTGCTGAGCGGCGCTTCCGTCACTCCGGAAGCAATAGCCAACGCCAGGGCTCTTATGAAACAAAGCTGAGAGCCATGCCGCGAGTATCCAGGAAAAAAATCAGGGACGAAGAGTCTTTCGTACGTCTGCTAAAGGGTCATGACATGAAGGTCACCCCACAGCGCCTTGCCGTACACCGCGCCATGATGGAGTTGGTGCACGCCAGCGCCGACATGGTAAAAAAGCAGATCGGGGACTCATGCAGAATTAGCAAAGTGAGCGTGTATGCCATCCTTTCCGAGCTTGCGGACAAAGGCATCTATGCCCGCCGCATGAGCGCCACCAGGAAGATGTTTTTCGATATCGACTCCCGGAAACACGTGCACCTCTACGATTCACGCAACGACGAAATCCTGGACATCTCCGACGACTCTCTGCTGCCGCTGGCGGAGGCCGGCCTCAAAGGCAAACGATTCAAAGGTTACAAAGTCGATGGCATCGACATTCAGATAATATGTCATCCTACAAGGAAAAAAGTATTATGAAAAGCAAGATTATGATCCTGATGCTGGCCACTGCGCTGGCTTGCTCCTGCGACAATGATTCCGAGCCTATCCTGTACAGGGCGTCCATGATGGGCTTCCTGCAGGAGGACGGGAGCTTCAATGGAGATGACGGACGCACGTACGTGTTCAGCAACGTGGACCAGAGCCACTCATGGCAGAACGCAGAACGTATCATCACGGTGATAGACGTGACCAAGGAACTTTCGGAGAACCGCTACTCGGCCAAACTGATAGCATACGACTTCCCGCTGTACAAGAAAGCTTTCGTAGGAGAAACACCTCAGGTCGTGGATTCCCTCGGCACCGACCCCATACTCTACGAGGACGGATGGTATTCCGGAGGATGCCTCAACATGATAAACACCTTCACCCACGGATCCATGGACGTGCAGCACAGCGTAAGTCTTCTGGTCAAGGAGTTCCCCACTGCATCCGACACCCTGAAAGTCAGGATAATGCACAACGCGGCAGAGGACCAGGGAGATGTGGCTTTCACCTTCTACTCGTCGTTCCCCATCAGCGAATACCTCCCGGACGACGGTCAGACCGTCCTGGAAATCGAGTGGCTGTGGGACGAAGAACTTCACAAGGTTTATAAAACGATAAAGAAATAGTATGGACAAGGCAACAGTAAAAAAGTATAACTACTGGCAGTGGCGCACACTCATCATCCTAATGATAGGCTACGCCCTGTTCTACTTCGTGCGCAAGAACTTCAGCATCGCGATGCCCGCTCTCGAATCCGAGCTCGGCCTGAGCAAGACGCAGCTGGGTATTTTCCTTACTTTGAACGGAGTTATCTACGGCGTTTCGCGATTTATCAACGGCATGCTCGCCGACCGTTTCAGCCGCAAGCGCATGATGGCCCTGGGCCTGCTTCTGTCCGCCATCGTCAATATCATCATAGGCTTCATTCCCGCTGTCAACAGTTTCTTCAACGTGCTGGACGCCTCGGGCAAGGCCACGATCGGCTTCGTGTACATACTTGGATCCCTGTGGCTTATCAACGGATACCTGCAGGGCATGGGCTATCCTCCCTGCTCAAGCCTTATGGCCCACTGGATCAGGCCCTCGGAACTTGCCACCAAACAGTCCATCTGGAATGCGTCGCACTCAATAGGCGCAGGTCTTCTGGCGCTCATGATCGGCGGAATTCTCGGCACCTTCGGCAATTCTGCATGGCAGTGGTGCTTCTGGGCTCCGGCAGTGCTGGCCATCTTCGGTGCAGCCATGATTTTCTTCGGACTCAAGGACACGCCCGCATCTGTCGGCCTGCCCAATCCGGAGGACATGGACGCCCACAAGGCAGAAGAGGCACCGGCCGTGCAGGAGGACCCCGCGTTCACCAAAATGGCCTACAAGAAGTTCGTCAGCAAGATGGCCTTCGGCAACCCTATAATCTGGATCATAGCTATCGCAGACTTCTTTGTATACGTGATTCGTTTCACCATCCTGGACTGGGGTTCCACCATACTGGTGCAGGACAAGGGGCTCGACATTACCCTGGCGGCGTCAATCGTGGGAGCGTGCGAGATTGTGGGAGGTATCGTTGGCATGCTTGTGGCAGGCTGGGCCACCGACAAGTTCTTCAAGAGCAAGGCCCAGTGTACCAGCGCAATATGCACATTGCTGGCGGTTATATGCCTGTTCATATTCTGGCAGGTCAAAGATACGCCCTGGCTGTTCATCACGATGCTTATCCTTTCGGCATTCTTCATCTACGGACCGCAGGCCCTGCTGGGCATAGCAGCGTCCAACCAGGCCACCAAGAGGGCCGCAGCCACGGCCAACGGCATCGTCGGCATCGTGTGCTACCTCAGCCCCATCGTGTCGGGCGCTGTGTTCGGAGCTCTCGCCGACATGCCAGGCGGATGGAACTACGTCTACATCGCAGCCATAGCAATGGGCATTGTAGGAACCATGCTCCTGGCCCTCCTATGGAACAAACCTGCCGACGGCTACGCCAAGGCCGAGAAACTCCTTGACGAAGTCCGCGCCGAATACGAAGCCGGCAAGGCGGAAGAGACCGCAAAATAGCATCTTTCACCTCTTGTCATTCTGAGCGCAGCGAAGAATCTCCCTCCGCTGCGCTTCCTTTGTTCATGACTCTCAACCTACAGTCCTACAACTCACTCGGGCTGAATAATTATTACGAAATCAAGCGAAATGCTTTTGTTTTTAATGATTATTTGATAAATTTGAAGGTTGTACTTTTTTAACGACAATTAATAACTTAACATAACTAATTCACCATGAACGTTTTAACGTACATTAACCCCCAGATTAGAATAATCTGTGTGGCGGCACCCTGCCAGATTCAGCAGACATCCGGGAACCAGAACCAGGTTCCCGTCGAAGTCGACGACGACCCCATCTTCTAAATCGCATGGCCATGAAAAAGAGTTTGTTCATTTTTGCGGCCATCTGCGCCGCCGCGGCAGTTTCCTGCACGCCCAAGGAGCTTGTGATCGACACCCCCGAAGAGAAAGTCGAGCAGAACGTGAAGCTCATCCCCATCACCATTACCGCCAGTTTCGAGTCCGCCAAGGCCGACATGGTCGGCAACGTCTGGACCTGGCAGTCCGGCGACAAGCTGGCCGTCTTTGACGGCACGGCCAAGAGAGAGTTCACCCTTGATGAGTCCGCCGCCGGCTCCGCCGTGGCCAAGTTCACCGGCAAGGTAGCGGAAGGATTCACTTCCCTTACCGGCGTTTTCCCGTACAGCGCTGCCGGCGACAGCTATGAGGCTGCCGTATCGATACCGGCCGTGCAGACAGTAGACACCCAGTCCGCCGATCCTCTTGGCCTGATTGCCAAGGCCGAGGGAGAGAAAGTCTCCGACACGGAGTACAACTTCTACTTCCAGAGCGCGGTAAGCCTTCTTAAGTTCAAGGCTTCCGAAGGCGCCACCAAGGTCATCATACACACGGCCACCAAGGACGAGACCATCGCCGGCACTTCACCTTCGGTCACCGTCAACCTCGGCTCGGCCGCAGACGGCACCAAGGTATTCTGGGCCGCGGTGAACCCTGCCTCCTACACCGGCATCCACGTCTTCACCCTTGGCTCCGACGGCAAGTACGCACACCTCGTAACGGACAAGACCATCGACCTCAGCACCTCCGGCAAGGGCAAGAACCTCGGCACCGTCAAGACAGTAGCTGCCGGCGGCACCGAAGTCGCCGTAATCGAGGACGGTGACGGCCTGGTAAGCTACCTCGCCACTGCTCCCACCCTCGACGCCTTCATCGTCAACGACCTTAACCTCACCGGCAAAACCGTCACCTCCTGCGCCACCTACGACAAAACCTTCGACGGCCTCTGGCACAGTATCAGCAACTGGACAGCGAGCAATGCGCTGTTTGCTACCAATGCCGGCACCATTCAGAATCTTGCTATCGACAATACTTGCAAGATAAACAGATCGGAGGAAATAGCGGCAAATACAGGCATCTCTTTTATCGTTTCTAAAACGAATACCGGAACAGTTAAGGATTGTGAAGTTGCTGGAACTATTACCGTTAATTCGGCAAAAGCCGGTGCTTTCTATTGCGCTGGAGTTGTTGGAGAGTCCACATCTGGAAATGTAGAGGGCTGTATATTCAGTGGTTCTATTGACGTTACTCTTTCCGGGACTTCTGCTGACGAGAGCTCGATTGCTGGAGTTGTCGCAAGGGTTGGCGAGGAAACGGCGACGGCAAATAAAATCATAGTAAGTGATTGTGAGAATACCGGTTCTGTCAAATTTCTGTTCAGTGGAGCAGCAAAGGCAATGAAAAAATTCGGTGTTGGTGGCGTAGTTGGGCAAACGGTTACAATTGCGAACGCAACGAATGATTATGGTATAATCCAGAATTGCGTCAACAAGGGTAGTATTGAATGGGAGTATACAGCTGGTGGTTCTGGCAGTTATCCCGCTCTTGGCGGCGTGGCCGGTATTATTGAAGGCAAAATCGAAGGCTGCAGCAATTATGGTTCTTTGAAGTATAGCGGTAGTAAAACAACAGCTGTGACTGACGCCAGTATTGGCGGTGTCGCTGGATATGTTACATTAGGGGCAAAGGATTGCCACAACTATGGTACAATTACTTTGGATGCTGCTTTCGCCGGTGGAACAGCAATGGCCCAAAACGGCGGAAATACCAGTTGCAGCTCTTTTGGTGGTGTATTTGGAGCAGCTGGCGAATATGCCGGCGGAGAAGTTATTTCTGGTACTAAAGACAAAGGAACCCTTTTTGCCCCGCCTACATCTACAGTTCTTGTTGAAAACTGCACCAATGAGGTCGCATTAACGCTGAATCCAAAAATGATTCAAAGTGGAGGTCCCAAATTCCTCCTCGGCGGTGTAATCGGCTCTTCTACAGCCAATCTCAAGAACTGCAAGAACACTAAAAATATCGCGATAGTTTCCCAGCCACGCTGGATAGTCGCCGGAGGTGTTGCCGGGCTTGCGACAGGCAATCTCATTTCCTGTAACAATGAAGGTGAACTTGCTGTTGATGCAGATAAGGAAAATCACCCTTCAACAGTTGTCTCGCAACATTATGTCGGCGGCGTTGTTGGATATGTCGGCAAGAAGGGTGTGACCATTGAAGATTGCCATAATACCAAAGCCGTTTCGATGGTCAATATATCCACCACCCCCGGGACATT
Source organism: uncultured Bacteroidales bacterium (assembly GCA_946405435.1). Classification (GTDB taxonomy): domain Bacteria; phylum Bacteroidota; class Bacteroidia; order Bacteroidales; family UBA932; genus Cryptobacteroides. The sequence goes on along the minus strand of CAMJHF010000006.1, from coordinate 66,549 downwards.
GTCGTATCTTGGCGGCTTGATGGGCTCATATGTCAGCTCCGCCACAATGACCTCTTGTTCAAATAGCGGCAGCGTTACATACGATGCCGAGAATCCAATCTGCCTTGGTGGCATAGCGGGCGCATTTAACGGTACGATGACCGGTACAAGCAACTCGGGAACTGTGACAAACGCAAGCTCTTATACATCCACTACAGCCGGAAAGGAAGCCGAGGTGGGCGGCCTTGTGGGCTATGCCAACGCTACGTTAACCAACTGCGAGAACAGCGGCAACGTTTCAAATGCTGCAGCGGGTGGCTTTTCCGGTGGTTTTGTCGGCGGTCTTGGGGATGCAAATCTGAAATGGACGGACTGCCTGGTAAATTGCTCTGTCACTGGAGCTTCCACCGGAGCATCCGTTCTCGGCCGCTTCCGCAATAACGGAACGAGAACTCTGACTCTTGGCGCTGAAGGCGCTCCGTTTACTATTATGGGAGCAGCTGCATCTTTGCCCGAAGTCGGTGAACTCAACGGCAACTCCGTTGAACTTGCAAATGTAGTTAAGTAGCTAAATAGGACGCTTCTGTTATTTTGTTCAGGCCGGCCTTTGGGTCGGCCTTTTTTGTTTTAGCACTCAATCACATGGTCTCATGCTCCGCGGTAGGATTTTGGACTTTTCGGCTGGATGGCTTTTCCAAAGGACGGACTGGCTGTGCTTCTCGGTCCAAACTTTGGACCGAGAGGCACGTTTTTGGGCATTTTTGTACTTTTCGGTCCACGGATTGGACCGAGAAGCACACTTGTGACTTGCGGAGAAGACCAGGAGCTCAGGTCCTCATTTAAATCGCGGGCCGTGCGGTTGGAGCACGTAGAGCCGGAGCGCACCTGCTCTTCGTGCCCTGCTGGACGTTGAGCGGGCGGGCCCGCTACGAATAGTGGCTTATTCGTTCCCTGCCCGCCCACTCTGCAACCGGCAAGGCACACTGCGATCGGCCGGAAACGCTGAAAACAACTGGGCACACCAGAGCCAGCCGGGCACAGTCCGCGGAAAAAGACACACCTTGCCTGCCAGACCAAAGGATTCGAACGTCCTGCGAAGGTCCCCGTTGCCTTGGCGGGCACGAAAATAGCAAGGTGGGCAGAATATTGGAACTTTTGATTATCTTTGTAGTCCGATGAAAAGAGTTGTAAAACTGTTTGCTGCCGCACTGCTCGTCCTCATGGCGAGCTCTTGCGCCAAGTCGCTGAAGGACATAAAGGTTACATACTACGAGATTACCTCCTTCTCCCCCAGGGGCCTGACTTCTTTCGATGCTACCGTGGACCTGGGAGTTGACAATCCTTCTGTCCAGTTCGCACTCAGCAAGGTGAACGCTGTGGTCAAGCTGGACGGCGCGCCGTGCCTGCACCTCACCGCCGACGACGTGACCGTGGCCCCGCGCTGCGAGCAGGTCTACCCTCTTGTCCTCCACGGCACCATGGACGAAGGGTTCAATCCTTTCTCGCTCATGACGCTTCTCCGGAGCCCGGGCCTTGAGCCGCTGACCATCGACGTTTCCTTCTATGGAGCGCTCAAGAGCGGTCTTGGCAAGCAATTCGAATACAAAGACTTACCATTAACGGACCTAGTGAGCCAGTTATGAAAAGGATACTCTTCGCCATATTCCTGCCGCTTTGCCTGAGCCTGAGCCTGAGCCTTTCCGCCCAGGAAGTCAAGGATACCCAGGCAGCTAAGGACAGTACCGCCGTGTACGACGTGTTCAACAACCTGTCGGAGAATCTCAAGGTCAACCAGAGCCCCGAAATCAAGGCGGCAATGGCAGCACACGTGGAGCGCAATGCACGCCGGGCGGCCTCCGGGCTCACGGACCAGACTTTCCGCATCCGCATCTTCTTCGACAGCGGCCAGAGCGCGCGTGCAGCATCTGAAGCAGCCGCATCACGCTTCCGCAGCCTCCACCCAGGTGTGCCTGTAACCCGCTCTTTCACAGATCCTTTCTTCAAGGTCACCGTGGGCAACTACTCCACCAAGGCCGATGCCGCCAATGCACTCAAAAGCATTCAGCAGGAATTCCCCGCAGCTTTCATCGTTAGGAACTAATGCTCAAGACAGGACTCGAACTCAAGCAGCAGCAGAAGCTTTCTCCCCTGCAGATCCAGACCATCAAGCTCATCCAGATGCCCATCCAGGAGCTTGAGCAGAAGGTGCGTGCAGAACTGGAAAGCAACCCTGTGCTGGACGACGAGCCCGATCCCGAGAGTCCGTCGGAGAGCAAGGATGTCTCAATCGATGCCATCAAGGAAGACGGCGACATCCCAGCATACAGGCTCAAAGTCAACAACTGGGGCAAGGATCCCAGGCCCGAATACAACACTTTTTCGGTGCAGGAAGGCTTCACCCAGAGCCTCCAGCGCCAGCTTGGATTCCGCAACCTGACCCCGCGGCAGGAAGAAATAGGGACCTTCATCATCGGGAGCCTCGACGATGACGGCTACCTGCGCCGCGACATTCCCACCCTTGTCGACGACCTGGCATTCCGCGCCGGCATGGAAGTGTCCGAAGACGAAGTGGAGAAGATGCTCAAAGTGATCCAGGAATTCGAGCCGGCGGGTGTAGGCGCACGCGACCTGCAGGAGTGCCTGCTCATCCAGCTCAGGGGCCTCAAGCCTTCGCCTGAAGTCAAGACGGCCATACGCATAGTCGATGAATGCTTCCAGGACTTTTCCAACAAGCATTTCCAGAAGATCTGCTCCAAGCTTGACATCAGCCAGGACCAGCTCAAGGCGGCCTTCGGCAAAATAGTCAAGCTGAACCCCTCCCCCGGAGGACAGGTTGACGACACCTACATCGACCAGTCCCAGCAGATTATCCCCGACTTCATCCTTGAAGAGCACGACGGTGTGCTGGACTTCAGCATGCCTCGATTCAACGTGCCGGAAATCCGCGTCAACAAGAAATACGCCGACCTGCTGCTCGACGCAAAAGGCTCCTCGGAGCGCGCCCAGAAAGAGGCGGCGACATTCGTCAAGCAGAAGCTCGATTCCGCCAAATGGTTCGTCGAGGCCCTCAAACAAAGGCAGAACACCCTCAGCAAAACCATGCGTGCCATACTCGACTACCAGCACGACTACTTCCTGGACGGAGACGAAAGCAATCTGCGCCCCATGGTCCTGAAAGACATTGCAGAGAAAACCGGCTTCGACATCTCCACAATCAGCCGGGTAGTCAACAGCAAGTATATCGAGACCCATTTCGGCATCTTCCCCCTCAAATATTTCTTCTCGGAGGGCATGGAAAACAGCGAGGGCGACGAAGTATCCACTCGCGAGCTCAAGAAAGTCCTGCAGGAATGCATCGACGCCGAAGACAAGCGCAAGCCCCTCACCGACGAACAGCTGGTAGTAAAGATGTCCGAGCGCGGCTATAACGTCGCCCGCCGCACCATCGCCAAGTACCGCAGCCAGCTCGGCATCCCCCTCGCCCGCTGGCGCAAGGAGATCTAGACAACCCCTCCACCCTTCCACCCGCAGATTTCTGCACGGGATATCGTACCCCGATACGGTCGGGATACGATCACGTTTTCCCTTCCGTACGGTCCCCCGGAGCATTCTGCCCGACATAGCGCCCCCGACTCACTCTGGCCTCGATAATGCCTCCACTTTCCCTGGAGCCTTTTGCCCAACATAGCGTACCCCGACACGGTCGTGCCCCAAATGAAAGAAGTGTTTCTGGCATTTTGTCCCCAGAACCAGCCTCCTGCGAGGACGAATGGTGTGTTTTCGGCAGTTTGTCCTCCGAAATGGTCTTCTGCGAGGACGAATGGTATGTTTTCGGCATTTTGTCCTCAGAACCAGTCTTCTGCGAGGACGAATGAAACGTTTTCGGCAGTTTGTCCTCCGAAATGGTCTTCTGCGAGGACGAATGGTGTATTTTCGGATGTTTGTCTTATAATCTGGCCTCAGGGAGGACGGATGGAAGAAATTGATAGGACGTCAGGTCGGCGGAGGGGGATGCTCCGGAAAAATGTGCCACCCTCGGCATCATAAGAGGGAGGGGCCCACAAGCGCAGCGCAGTGGGAGGGGTCGCGTAGCGACTTTTTCCGGAGCATCCCCCTCCGCCGGCCTTCAAATTCTGCACTCACCGTCTCTTGGGGTGCCAGCTGATGGACCTCAAGCGCCGAAAACGTGCGAAAGCGTCGTCTGGGGTGCTAGCGGATGGACCTCAAACGACGGAAACGGGCGAAAACGTCGTCTGGGGTGCCGCCCGATGGACCTCAAACGACGGAAACAGGCGAAAACGTCGTCTGGGGTGCCGGCGGATGGACCACAAACGACGGAGAGAGGGAGAAAAAGTTTCTAGAGAGGATGGAAAAGAGGGATGAACGGAAAACCAGGCGGTGGAAGGGGATGCGCCGGCCGCCAAACTCAGAACCACCGTCGCTTGGGGTGCAAGTGAATGGACCTCAAACGACGAAAAAAGGCGAAAACGTCGTCTGGGGTGCCGGCGGATGGACCTCAAACGACGAAAACGGGCAAAAGAGCCTTAAGGGGGTGCCGGCAATGCTAAACCGGCCCCGAGACGACAGGCAAAACCAATGGAAAAAAACCGAAGGTTCAGGGCAGAAAACGGCTCAAGAAGGGCAAAATTGCAGGGTGTTAATATCTTTGTGGAAAAATTTGTAAAGAAATGTAATAAAGTGGAAAATTTTTGCTATATTTGCCCCTGCGTATAAGAATTATTATGGTCACTTTTTACGGTAAATATCCTGCTCGGATTGACGACAAGGGGCGCCTGGTGCTCCCTGCCGCCGTCCGCAGGGACATGCCGGCGGGTGGCGATATGAGGTTTGTAATCAAAAAAAGCATCTATGACAACTGCCTGGAGATGTACACTTTCGACGAGTGGACCAGGCAGACGGAAAAGATCAAAGAGAATCTCGACTTCTTCAACCCCGACCACGTGATATTCTGGAGAGAATATATGCGTGACGTGGACATCGTAGAGCCGGATTCCAAACTGGGACGTATCTCCATTTCGCGTGAACTTCTTGACGCAATCGGTATTACCAAGGAAGTGGTATTCTTCGGCGTTGGTTTCAAGATGGAAGTTTGGGCGAGGGAGGCATTCGAGCAGTCCCGTATCAGCAACGAAAGTTTCATCTCCATTGCCAGAAGCCTCTCCCGCAAATAGACGCGGAGGCAATGAGCGAATACCACAATCCCGTACTTCTCCACGAAAGCATAGGCGCCCTGGTCCTGAACCCGGACGGCATCTATGCTGACGCCACTTTCGGCGGCGGCGGGCACTCCCGCGCCATCCTTAAAGCACTCTCCCCCAAAGGCCGTCTGATAGCTTTCGACCGCGACGCCGACGCGCAGGCAAACGTCCCCGCCGACAATCGCTTCAAACTGATACACAACAACTTCAGATTCATACACAACTATGCTCTCCTCGAGGCTCCCGAAGGACTGGACGGAATACTCGCCGACCTTGGCGTCAGCTCCCACCAGTTCGACACGGCGGAAAGAGGTTTCTCCTTCCGCTTCGACGGACCCCTCGATATGCGAATGAATGTGCAGGGCGCTAAAACCGCCGCTGACATTGTTAATTCTTATACGCAAGAAGAATTGGAAAGGATCTTTAAACTCTACGGTGAGGTGGACGGCGCCAGAAAGCTTTCGCAGCTCATCGTCGCTGCTCGCTCCAAGGCGCAGATCCTCTCCACCGGCGACCTCGACAATGCAATAGCGGGAGCCCTGCCTTCTTTCGCGGAGCATAAATACCTGGCCAAGGTGTACCAGGCTCTCAGAATCGAAGTCAACGAAGAGATGCGCTCGCTGGAGAAATTCCTACAGGGTGCCGCCAAGTCCCTCAAGAAGGGCGGCAGGCTTGCAGTGATCACCTATCACTCCCTGGAAGACCGCATGGTCAAGAATTTCATCCGCAGCGGCCGCACCGACGGAGTAGAGCAAAAAGACATCTACGGCGCCTCCTCAGCCCCCCTGAAGGCCATTGGAAGGAAGCCCACGGTGCCTCAGGAAACCGAAATAGAACAGAACACACGCGCCAGGAGCGCAAAGCTCCGCACGGCCGAAAAGATTTGATATGGACAAGACCTGGAAAATACAGGACCTGGGCAAGGGGCTGAAGAACAGCCTCCGCGCCATGTTGAAAGGCGAGTTTCTGCTGCGCCTCAACATCGGGCGTTACTTCATCCATATCGTATACACCTTCTTCCTCATCGCCATGGTGATTTGGATATCGCTGATGATAGAAGGAACAATGACAAAAGTGGAGCGCGGCAAGGCCGAGCTGAGGGAGTTGGAAATCATCCATACCCAGAAGACCTTCGACATGGTCAAGCTCACGCGCCGCTCCTCCATCAACGAAATGCTACAGCAGATGGGATCCAAGGTCACAGAGCCTCAGGAGCCCGCCACACGACTGGTTAAGTAAAGAAATGGAAGCAGTTAACGGCATAGAGAAAAAGAAAAGGGACCGCATAGGGGTGATACTCTATGTGCTGTACGTCGTGCTGCTGCTGGCTTCCGTCCTGCTGTTTGTCAAGATCGTCGGCATACAGATATTCTTCAAGCCCGACCCCAAGATCCAGACCGCCCTCACCCCGATAAGCCGTGCCCGCTACATCGAGCCCGTGCGTGGCAACATCATCGATTGCCAGGGACGCCTGCTCGCCATGTCCTGCCCCACCTACCAGATAGCGATGGACTGCACCGTAAGGCGCGAGGAGTACGCCAAAGACAAGAACGGCGCCCAGAAAGAGGCGGAATGGATGCGCAAGGCCGGCGAACTCAGCAAGGAACTGGCCAAGGTCTTCCCCGAAAAGACAGCCGACGAGTACCTAAAACTCATACGTAACGGCCGCGCCAACGGCAAGAAATACCTCAGGCTCGGCAAACCCGTAGACCGCAATCTCTATAACCGCATCGCCACCTTCCCCCTGTTCAAGGAAGGCCGTTACCGCGGCGGATTCATAGCCGAGCAGCAGAACGTGCGCATCTACCCCTACGGCAAGCTGGCCCGCCGCACCATAGGCTTCGTGCGCAACAACCGCTCCGACGTGGGCAACACGCACGTAGGCCTCGAAGGCAAATTCGACTACGTGCTCCACGGGCGCGAGGGCAAGGAATGGCTGCGCAAGACCGATGCGGGCAACGTGGTGGACAACGACAGCACCAAAACCCGTCCCGAGGACGGCAAGGACATACGTACCACCCTCAACATCGACTATCAGGACATAGCCTGGCGCTCGCTCTACGACGAAATCAAGGTGGAGGACGACCTGGAAGGAGCCTGCCTGGTGCTTATGGAGACGTCCACCGGCGCCGTCAGGGCAATGGTCAACCTGTACCGTGACGGCAATTCCATGGATTTCGAAGAGGTCAGCAACCTTGCCATCGGAAGGGCCATCGAACCCGGTTCCGTATTCAAGACCGTCACCCTCATGCAGGTGCTCAACGACGGATACATCAGCAGCCTGGACCAGACGATACCCACGAACCACGGCGTCATCAAAGGCGTACGCGGCGTCCCCCAGGACGTGCACATGCTCGACCATGAACGGAACCACAAGACCAGCAGCATCTCCATCATCGACGGATTCAAGATTTCCTCCAACTACGTCTTCGGTTCCCTTGCCATATCCAACTACAGCAAGAAGCCGATGCGCTTCATCGAGAACATACACAGCTATCATCTGTCCGAGGCCTTCGCCTTCGACCTGGAAGGGCTCGCGACTCCAACGATTCCCTCTCCCAACGACAAGAACCGTTACTGGAGCCTCAGCGACCTGGCGGTGATGGGCTACGGCTACGGCATCAGGGTAACCCCGATGCACGTGCTGAGCTTCTACAATGCAATAGCCAACAAGGGCAAGATGATGAAACCCTACCTCGTCGAAGACATAGAGCAGAACGGCATCGTCAAGACCCGCAAGGGTCCGGCGCTCATGTCCACCATCTGCAGCAAGGCTGTGGCCGACACCATCACCAGGGCGCTCAAGGCCGTGACCGAGGAAGGAACGGCACGCAGGCTCAAGGACGCCCGCTGCACGGTGGCCGGCAAGACCGGAACTTCCTTCGGAACCTACGCAGGAGGCTCATACCGCGACGAGAGCGGCCGGCGCAAATATCAGGGTACGTTCGTGGGCTTCTTCCCTGCCGAAGATCCCCGCTACAGCGTAATCTGTACCGTTTTCAGCAAACCCACATCAAAGCAGTTCCAGGGCGGCGGCATCCCCGCGAGAGCCATAAAGAGCCTTGTGAACGGCATATACAGCATAGATCCTTGTTTCCAACCAACACTTAGCGCAAGCAAATGAAACTGGGCGAGATAATAAAGAATTGCGGCATCCTGCAGATCCAGGGCAGGAGCGGACTTGAAATCACCGGGGTCACGAACGACTCCCGCAAGGTCACTCCCGGAAGTCTCTTCGTGGCTGTCAACGGCTGCGGGGCGGACGGCCGCGCATACATACAGAGCGCAATAGACAAAGGTGCGGCAGCGGTCCTGTTCGAGGCCCCCGGCGAGGACGGTCCCGCAGTGCCCGAGCGCCCCGAAGGCGTGACATACCTTATCACCGACAGCAGCCGCAAGGCAGTGGCCATGGCTGCAGACAGCTGGTACGGACACCCCAGCGGCAAGCTGAATCTCGTCGGAATCACCGGCACCAACGGCAAGACCACCACGGTGACATTGCTCTACCGTCTCTTCAAGGCCCTCGGCTACGAATGCGGACTGCTTTCCACAATAGCAAACTACGTAGGCGACGAGCGTCTGGAGACGGCCAACACCACATCCGACCCCGTCACCATCAACAGCCTGCTGAGCCGCATGATCCAGGCCGGATGCGAATACTGCTTCATGGAGGTCAGCTCAATAGGCGTGGAGCAGGAAAGGGTGGCCGGACTCGAATTCAAAGTCGGCATCTTCTCCAACCTCACGCATGACCATCTCGACTACCACGGCAGCTTCGCCGAGTACCTGCGCTGCAAGAAACTGTTCTTCGACCGCCTCGGCAAGGACGCGGTCGCCATTACGAACGTAGACGACAAGCACGGCGAAGTCATGCTGCAGAACACTGCGGCCCGCAAAGTGAGCTACTCCTGCCGCGGAATAGCGGACCATACCTGCCGGATACTGGAGCAGAGCTTCGAGGGAATGCTGCTCCGCATCGACGGAACCGAAGTCTGGAGCCGCCTGATAGGAGCGCACAACGCATACAACCTGCTGGCCATATATTGCGCCGCCATCGCCCTCGGAGCACCGAAGGACGAGGTACTGGTGGCGCTGTCCCGCCTGGAATCGGCCCCGGGACGCCTCGAGACCATCCACGGGCCCCGCAACCTGTGCGCCGTGATAGACTATGCCCATACCCCCGACGCCTTGGAGAACGTGCTCAAGACACTGCGCGAGGTATCGCCCGACGGACACCTGGTGTGCCTGTTCGGCTGCGGAGGAGACCGCGACCGCACCAAGCGCCCCGAAATGGCAGCCGTGGCGGAGAAGTGGGCAGACAAGATTTTTGTCACCTCCGACAATTCCCGCACCGAGAAGACGGAAGACATCCTCGAGGATATCCGCAAAGGCTTCTCCCCCGCAGGTCTTGCCAAGGCCCTGTTCATTGCCGACCGCAAGGAGGCCATCCGCGCAGCCCTTATGCTGTCTCCGGACGGCAGCACCGTGCTGCTGGCAGGCAAGGGCCACGAAAACTATCAGATAATCGGAACAGAAAAACATCACTTTGACGAGAAAGAAATAGTAAAGGAGATTTTCGCACAATGCTCTACCACCTTATAGACTGGCTGCAAAGCCTCGGAGTACACTTCCCCGGAATGGGACTGATGCATTACCTTTCGTTCAGGGCGATGCTTGCAGTCGTCATCAGCATGCTCATCGCCTTCCTGGCCGGCGGAAAGATAATACGCTGGCTCCAGAAGCACCAGATCGGCGAAACCATACGCGACCTGGGACTCGAAGGCCAGATGCAGAAAAAGGGCACCCCCACCATGGGAGGCATAATAATCATCATCTCCCTCCTTGGCTCCGTCCTGCTGGTCTGCCGTCTGGACAGCATCTACACCATACTTCTGCTCATCACCACGCTGTGGTGCGGAGGAATAGGTTTTGCCGACGACTACATCAAGGTGTTCAAGCACAACAAAGAGGGCATGAGCGAGAAAGGCAAGCTCATCCTCCAGTTCGGCCTGGGCCTCGTCGTGGCGCTCACCGTCTGCATCAGCCCCGACATCCCCACCGACAGGCTCATCACCACGATCCCCTTCGTAAAGGCGCACGAGTTCGATTACTCATGGCTTTCACCCTTCCGCGGGCAGCTGGGCGTGTACTGCTCCTGGGGCATCTACATGATAATGATAATCCTCGTCACCCTTGCATGCTCCAACGGAACCAATCTCACCGACGGCATGGACGGACTGGCCTCCGGGACCTCGGCGATAGTGGGCGTGACGATAGGCGTGATGGCCTGGCTGAGCGGTGACGTGCTTGATGCTAAGTACCTCAACATCATGTACATACCCGGCGCAGGCGAAGTGGCCATCTTCATGGCGGCGTTCGTGGGTGCGCTCATAGGATTCCTGTGGTACAACACATTCCCGGCACAAGTGTTCATGGGCGACTCGGGCAGCCTCACTATAGGCGGAATCATAGGCGTGAGCGCGGTGCTCATCCGCAAGGAGCTCATACTCCCCCTGCTGTGCGGCATCTTCCTCATGGAGAGTCTGTCGGTCATCATACAGAGGACCCACTTCAAATATACCAAACGCAAATACGGAGAAGGCCGGCGGGTATTCCTCATGGCTCCCCTCCATCATCATTATCAGAAAAAAGGCATTCCGGAGCCGCGCATCGTCACGCGCTTCTGGATTATAGGAATCATACTGGCGGTATCGACGCTGGCTATACTTAAGATACGATAGAAATGGCAAGAGTAGTTGTATTGGGCGGGGCCGAGAGCGGCGTAGGAGCCGCGGTGCTCGCAAAGGTCAAAGGATTCGACGTATTCCTCTCCGACAACGGAACGATCAAGGATGAATACGCCCGCACGCTGCGCGAATGGAACATTCCCTTCGAGCAGGGAGGTCATACCCCCGAGCGCATAATGAATGCGGACGAGGTGATAAAGAGTCCCGGAATACCCTCCACGGCGCCTCTGGTGAAGGCCCTCGCGGCGCAGGGCACGCACATCGTGTCCGAGATCGAGTTTGCATCGCGCTACGACAGCGCCAAGAAGATATGCATAACCGGCTCCAACGGCAAGACCACCACCACGTCCCTCATTCATTACCTGCTCAAGGAAGCCGGTCTGAACGTAGGACTGGGAGGCAACATAGGCAAGAGCTACGCCTATCAGGTGGCCACCGAGAAGCATGACTATTATGTGTTGGAAATCAGCAGCTTCCAGCTGGATGACACCTACGATTTCCGCCCCGACATAGCAGTCATCACCAATATCACCCCCGACCACCTCGACCGCTACGACCACAAGATGGAGAACTACGTAAGGGCCAAGTTCAAGATTGTCCGCAACCTGCGCCCCGAAGACTGCTTCATCTTCGACTCCGACGACGCCATAACCATCGAGCACCTCAGCAAGATAGTGCTGCAGGCCAAGATGCTCCCCTTCACCCAGGAGAAGAAGAACCTGGATCAGGGTGCATGGCTGGACGGCAACCGAATAGTGGTCAAGTACGAACAGAGCGAGAGCGAGATTTATCTGCGCGAGCTCGCCCTGGGAGGCAAGCACAATATCTACAACTCCATGGCGGCCGCCCTTGCCGCCAAGGCATCGGGCATCGAGGACGAAGTCATACGCAACTCCCTCAAGAGTTTCTCCCCCATCGAGCACCGTCTGGAGCCTGTCCTGAGCATTCGCGACGTAATGTACATCAACGACTCCAAAGCCACAAACGTAGATTCTGCATGGTACGCACTTGAGTGCCAGACCAAGCCCGTGGTATGGATAGTGGGCGGCACCGACAAGGGCAACGACTACAGCGTCCTTAACGACCTCGTGAAGGAGAAGGTCAAGGCCATCGTGTGCCTGGGCGTTGACAACAGCAAGATACATGCGGCATTCGAGAACATAGTGGGCAGCGAAAACATCGTGGACACCGCCAGCGCGGACGCCGCCGTGCAGGCTGCAAGCATGATGGCCTCTGCAGGCGACGTGGTTCTCCTGAGCCCCTGCTGCGCCAGCTTCGACCTGTTCAAGAACTACGAAGACCGCGGCAAACAGTTTAAAGAAGCAGTAAGGAGACTGTAGAAAATGGCAGACAAGAAGCGCACAGTCTGGAATTACTTCGACCGTATCGAAGGCGACAAGGTGGTATGGATCATCGTGCTCATGCTGATCCTTATCTCCATCGTGTGCATATTCTCCTCCACCTCCCGCCTGCTGGAGGGAAGCCAGACGCGCCTTAGCATCGTCAAGAGCCAGCTGCTGGTGGTAGCCGGCGGCCTTGCGGTCATCATAGTCTGCTACAACATAAAGAATATCAAGTTCTTCCGGTGGCTGTCAAAGTGGGGTTTCCCGCTTTCGTTCCTGCTTTTGGCGCTGCTGATATCCAAGATAGACACTCCGGTGGTACGTTCCATCGAGCTGAACGGAGCGCGCCGTATCCTCCAGATAGCAGGATTCCAGATCCACGTGTTCGAAGTGGTCAAGGTGGCCATGGTCATGTACCTTGCCTGGGCGATAGACGCCCTCAAGAAGGGCGAGCTGAAAAAGCCCCGCAACGAGAACGTCAGAAGGTGGATATACATAAACCTTCCTTTCGTCGTCACGCTCGTGATGATAGTGCCGGGAAGCAACTCCGCAGCCCTTTTCATAGGTGGGATAATGTTCCTGGTGATTCTCCTTGGCGGCGGCAACATACGCGACCTTCTGCTGCTCGGACTCATTGCCGTGCTGCTGCTCGGAGGCGCCTGGGGAATATACAAAGTCAGCGACGGAAAGGTGTTCGGGCGCATCGGCACTGCAGTGAGCCGTATATCGGAAAGCGAGGACTGGGAGCAGAAAGTGCTGGACGCAAGGCCCGGCTCCGACGAATACTACAAGGCCCTGGACAAGATACGCCAGCCCTACAGCGCCAAGATTGCCATCAAGGAAGGCGGAGTGCTGGGCAAGGGCCCCGGCCAGAGTACGCAGCGGTACGTGGTGCCGGACATTTCGGAAGACTACATGTACAGCTTCATAATCGAGGAATACGGACTGTGGGGAGCGCTTATCATCATCTTCCTGTACGTATCCCTGCTGGCGAGGGGCTCCATCATAGTCCGCAACTGCGGCAAGGACCTGTACGCCAAGATAAGCGTAGCCGGACTTTGCCTGCTCATCACAGGGCAAGCGTTCCTGCACATGTTCGTGAATGCCGACATCGGTCCCATGACTGGACAGACCCTGCCCCTCATAAGCCACGGCAACAGCGCCTTCCTGTGCTTCAGCCTGGCGTTCGGTATCATCCTCTCCTTCAGCCGCATAGCACAGAGGCGCATAGAGAAGGAGCAGCGCGATGCCAAGCCCCTTATGGAGCTGAAAGAGAATGTGCAGGCCGGCCTGGACGAACTCGACGACTACGAAACCAATGGCATACCGCGCGAAGAGGATGAAAGTGCGGCTATGGAACTCAACGACGAAATGGATGAATATGGAATATAAGAAACTCAGGGTAATAATCAGCGGCGGCGGCACCGGGGGACACATCTTCCCGGCCGTGTCAATCGCAAAGAAACTAAAGGAAGTGAATCCCGACACGGAGATTCTTTTCGTGGGTGCAGAAGGCAAGATGGAGATGGAGAAAGTGCCCCGCGAGGGCTTCCGCATAATCGGTCTTCCCATTACCGGTCTGCAGAGACAGCTCAGCCTCAAGAACATAATAGGCGACGCGCAGGTGCCGTTCAAGTTTATCGCCAGCATCTCGCGGGCCCGCAAGATCCTCAAGGAGTTCAAGCCCGATATCGCAGTTGGCGTGGGCGGATATGCCAGCGCTCCCCTGCTCATGGCCGCGACACAGATGAAACTGCCCGCCCTCATCCAGGAGCAGAACGGCTTTGCCGGACTTACCAACAAGATGCTGGGCAACAAGGTCCAGAGCATCTGCGTAGCATACGAAGGCATGGAGAAGTTCTTCCCCGCCGACAAGATTGTCATGAGCGGCAACCCCATACGGCCCGAGATGCATCCCTACAGCGCCGAGGAGCGCCTCGAGGGATTGAAACTCTATGGCTTCGATCCGTCGAAGAAGCACATACTGATAGTAGGCGGAAGCCTCGGAAGCGGCACCCTGAACAAGTCCATGAAGGCATGGATAGAGGCCGGATGCCCGGGCGGCGAAGACGTAGAAATACTCTGGCAGTGCGGGAAATACTACAAACCAGGCATAGACGATTTCATGCAGGGCCGCGACCTGCCGTCGATAAAGTACAGCGACTTCATAACCCGCATGGACCTGGCCTACGCCATGGCAGACGTGATAGTCAGCCGAAGCGGCGCTTCGTCGGTATCGGAAATCTGCGCCACCGCCAAAGCGGCAGTATTCGTGCCTTCACCCAACGTGGCCGAGGACCATCAGACGCATAACGCCATGGCCCTGGTGCGCAAAGACGCAGCCGTTCTCGTAAAGGATGCCGACGCTCCTTCCGAACTGCTGCCTGCAGCCCTCAGGCTCGTACACGACCCCGAACGCATAGCCACCCTCGGGCAGAATGCACTCGCAATGGCACTGCCCGATGCTGCAATGACAATCGTAAACGAAATTTACAAGATACTCGCAAAATGACGGAAGGAAAGCTTAAATATGTCTATTTCATTGGAATAGGTGGAATCGGAATGAGCGCCATAGCCCGCTGGTACAAGTTCCGCGGCCTTTCGGTGTCGGGATACGACCGGACTCCTTCGGACCTGACCGCAAACCTGCAGGCCGAGGGCATAGACGTGCATTTCGAGGATGATCCTTCACGCATTCCTTCCGACATAGCTGCAACCCTGGTAATATACACGCCTGCCATTCCCGCAGAACTTGGCGAACTCAAGTTCGTGCAGGAGCATGGCTACAGGCTGATCAAACGCTCGCGCGCCCTCGGGGAGATAACGCGCGGACAGCACTGCCTTGCAGTGGCCGGCACGCACGGCAAGACCACCACATCCACCCTCATCGCCCACATTCTCACCGAATCGGGATACGGGTGCTCAGCTTTCCTGGGCGGCATTTCCAAGAATTATGGCACCAATCTGCTGATGAGCCGCACTCCGGTAGTAGTGGCCGAGGCCGACGAATTCGACCGTTCTTTCCTCCAGTTGTATCCGGACATCGCTGTCATCACTGCAATGGATGCCGACCATCTGGACATCTACGGCGACCTGCAGCATGTACAGGAAGCATTCCGAGAGTTTGCTTCGCAGGTCAAGGAGACGATTATACTGAAATACGGACTGCCCATCAGCAGTTCGCAGGTAAAGGCCCGCATCTTTACCTACCATTTCGACGATGCCCGTGCTGATTTCCGCTCTTCCAACCTCAGGCTGGGAGAGGACGGGCATTACACTTTCGATCTGGTATATCCCGGCGGCGTACTTAGAGACATTCGATGCGGCACCCTGGGCTGGGTGAACGTGGAGAACAGCATCGCTGCAGCCGCAGCATGCTTGTGCCATGGTGCCGACGGACAGAAGGTCCGTCACGCCATCGGTACTTTCCAGGGTGCCATGCGCCGCCTTGATGAACATGTCAACCGCCCCGGACTCGCCTACATCGACGATTACGCCCACCACCCGGCCGAGCTGGCCAGCGCGATATCGTCGCTTCGCGGGATCTTCCCGGGACGGAAAATAACCGGCGTGTTCCAGCCCCACCTGTACACCCGCACAAGGGACTTCGCGCCCGAATTCGCCGCGGCCCTCAGCGGGCTGGACAGGCTGATCCTGCTCGACATTTACCCTGCACGCGAAGAGCCCATCCCCGGAGTAAGCTCGGAGATTATCTTCCGCGACGTCACCATAGCCGACAAAGTGCTTGTACGCAAGGAGGAGCTCATGGACACCCTCGCCGCCGAAAAGCTGGATGTCCTGGTGACTTTCGGTGCCGGCAACATAGACCGTTTTGTTAAACCCATAACCAAGATGCTCGAATCAAGATGAAAATACGTCCCGGGCACATATTCTCCGCCGCCGTTTCGGCGCTGGTGCTGGCAGGAATGCTGATTCTGGCCGGATGCGGCCGTTCACAGCGCTCCAAGGCACTTTGCAACGCCCTTGACGTTCAGATCAAGGACGCATGGGAGTTTGTGACGCCGGAGGACATCAAGGGCTTCCTGGACAAAAAATACGGCGTCTACATAGGTGTGCGCCTCGACAGCCTCGACCTGGCAAGGATGGAGCGCCTGCTGGAGCAGAAGAGCATAGTAATGAACAGCGAGGCCTGGACCACCAAGGACGGAGTCCTGCACATAAGCATAGTGCAGAGGGCCCCGGCACTGCGCTTCCAGAAGGGCGAAGAAGGATTCTACATGGACCGTACCGGATATGTTTTCCCGCTGCACAGCAGCTATACCGCCGACGTCCCCGTGATCGAGGGAACCCTTCCCGCGCTTGACAGCGCTTCGCTGGCGGCGTGGAGCGAAGGACTCCTGAATCTTTCCGACTACATAGCTTCATCAAAGCAGTGGAAGGACAAAATAGAGAAAATCCGTGTGAACGACGGCGGAGAGGTGGAACTCAAGACCGTGGAAGGGAAAGAAAGGTTCATCTTCGGCGCACCTGACAAGATTAAAGACAAGTTCGAGAAGATGGGCAGATACTGCTCTGTCATACGCCCCGCAAAGGAAGAGGGCTTGTACAAAAGCGTAAACCTGAAATACAACAAACAAATAATATGCAGGAAAGATATATAGCGACAGTCGATCTGGGCACTTCGAAACTCGCTCTCTGCGTGGCAAAGATCATAGGCGAGAACGTCCAGATCATCTACTACAAAGAGCGTCCTTCGGCAGGCATACGCTACAACTGCGTGTACAACCCCATGAAGGCGGCGGCTCCTCTCCGCGCTGCAATAGCGGAGGCGCAGGAGGAACTGCAGGTTAAAATCACACAGGTGGTGGTAGGCCTCCCCCGCTACAACGTACACCAGGAGACCGCCAGCGCCAAGATAGAGCGCAGCGACCCTTCGCTCCTCATAGGTGAGGAAGAGATTTCCTCCCTGAAGAGCATAGCCCTGGACAGTTATCCGCTGTCGGACAAAAGCGAGGTTATCTACGGAGCCGTACCCCAGTCCTTCGCCACCGACGACTTCATCGGCAACGACGAAGACGTGGTGGGCACCACCAGCGAGGTTCTTTCCGGCAACTTCAAGATCTTCGTCGGCAAGAAAAAGTCGGTCTGGAACATCGACATCATGCTCAACAATGCGGGGGTGGCGCTTGCCCAGGCCATTTTCACTCCTATCGCAGTAGGCGAAGCAGTGCTCAAGGAAGATGAGAAGACCAACGGCGTAGCCCTCGTGGAAATGGGAGGCGGAGTCACTTCTCTGTCCATCTATCAGGGCGGCATAATGCGCTACTTCGCTTCCATCCCCTTCGGAGGCAAGAGCATCACAAGCGACATACGCCTGGAGTGTGCATTCGACGACACCCTGGCGGAGAATATCAAGCTCGCCTTCGGGGCGTGCCTGCCCGACAAGCTCCAGACCATGGGAGACAAAGTACTGCAGATCAACGATGAAGAGAACGGCACATACGAACATCTGGGAGTCAAGTACCTTTCCGAAATCATCACCAGCCGTTGCCGCGAGATAATCCAGGCCATACTCTACCTCATCCAGGAAAGCGGTTTTGCCGACAGGCTCCGCTGCGGAATCGTCCTCACCGGAGGCGGCGCAAACCTGGCGAACCTTACCAACCTCATTAAGGAAGAATCGGGCTACAACGTGCGCGTGGGCTTCCCTCTGGCACGCAAGTTCTCCTCCGACGGCTGTGCCGGAATAGGCGAAGCCGAAGCCGCCGCATCAGTGGGCATGGTGCTTGAGTCCTCGACCGATCCATTCCTCAACTGCATCGCCGACGAAAGCGGCGAAAGCGAGCCCCAGCCCGCTCCTGAGCTGGAGACGGAGCCGGAGCCCCAGCCTGCACCGGATGCCAACGGTCAGGGCAACCTGTTCTCCGACACCGCATTCGAGAAGGTGGAAGACAAGATAAACAGGACACCCTCAGGCGGCAAGAAACGCCAGAAAGCTCAGCGTCCCGGAAGGGAGGACAAAAAGGACGGCAACAAGCAGAACGACAAGCCGAACGGAATAAAGGTCATCTGGAACAAGATGGGCGAACTGTTCGAAAAAGGGTTCGACGGAGTGCTCGGCGGACTCTATGACGATATGGGCAACAACAACGAAGAGAAATAAGCTATGTTCGAGGATTTCAATATAGACCTGGAGGCCACAGTGCCCAATGACTGGAAGCGCTCAGACCAGATAATCAAGGTCATAGGCGTGGGCGGAGGCGGCTGCAACGCTGTTTCCTACATGTACAGGACCGGTATCGAAGGCTGCAGCTTCGTGGTGTGCAACACGGACTCGCAAGCCCTTGAATGCAGCCCGGTGCCCGTGAAAATACAGATGGGCGCCGGCCTCGGTGCAGGAACCAACCCAATCAAGGGACGCAACGCGGCCATCGACAGCCAGGCCGAGATAGAGAAGAAAATCATCGACACCGGCACCAAGATGCTTTTCATCACGGCCGGCATGGGAGGCGGCACCGGCACAGGAGCCACCCCCATCATCGCCAAGATGGCAAAGGAGAAAGGTATCCTGACCGTCGCCGTGGTCACCCTGCCCTTCAAGAACGAGGGCGACAGGGCAATGTCCAGGGCCATCGACGGCATACAGGAGCTGGAGAAAAATGTGGACTCCCTGCTCATCATCAACAACGAGAAATTATACGAGCACTTCGGCGACCAGCTCACGCACAACGCTTTCCCCAAGGCGGACGAGGTGCTCACCACCGCCGTCAAAGGCATCATCGAAATCATCCAGAAGCCCGGCTACATCAATGTGGACTTCGAAGATGTGATGACCATGATGAAAGACAGCGGCATGGCCTTGATGGGCTACGGCGAGGGCAGCGGCCCCAACCGCATCCAGGACGCCGTGAAGCAGGCATTCGAGTCTCCCCTGCTCAATGATTTCGACCTCACCACCGCCAAGAACGTTCTTGTGAACATTACCGGCGGCAAAAACGAACAGGGCCTCACGATGGACGACATGTCCGAGATAAACCGCCGCATAGACGAGTATACCGGCGGAGCCAACAACTTCAAGCGCGGCCTCATCTGGGACGAGGATCCCGGCGTGGGCGACCATATCCACATCACATCCATAGTCACCGGCCTGAAATTCATAGACATCGTAGGCTCCCGCCGCGACATGGGCAACTATATAATGATCACCCGCAGTTTCACCTATGACAAAAGCGAGGCCGCAAGCACCAAGGGCATAAGCCTGATCGAGGACAGCGTAGGCTCCCGCATCGGATACAGTTCCTCGGAAAACCTGAGGTCCTTCCGCTTCGACCCCGAGCACAAGCCGGCCCTGCTGGTAAGCACCGGAGAACAGCTTTCAGACCTTGAGAACATACCCGCAATTCGTAGATCATGAAAAGGACAAGAGTAAGATTCGCGCCGTCCCCTACAGGCCCGCTCCACATGGGCGGAGTGCGCACAGCTTTGTATAACTATCTCTTCGCCAAGAAGATGGGAGGAGACTTCATACTCCGTATCGAAGACACCGATTCGCATCGTTTCGTCCCAGGAGCGGAAGAGTACATCATAGAGTCGCTACGCTGGTGCGGAATCCTGCCCGATGAAGGACTGGACGCCGACGGCAAGCTGGCGGAAACTGCCGATGCACGGAACCCGCATGCGCCTTACCGCCAGTCGCAGAGGCGCGGAATCTACCGCAAATATGCCGAACAACTGGTAGCGGACGGTTTTGCATACTATGCATTCGACACCGCCGAAGAACTGGAGAAAGAGCGCTCGCAGGCCGAGGCCTCGGGGCAGACATTCATATACAATGCCGCCACCCGCGGCGGTCTGCGCAATTCCCTGACTCTCGGGTCCGGCGAAGTGCAGCGACTGCTGGAAGAGCGCAGCGATTGGACAATACGCTTCAAGATGCCCGAGAACGAGGTGGTCGAGATGGATGACCTGATCCGCGGGCACATCGAGGTGAACAGCTCCACCCTGGACGACAAGGTGCTGTGGAAGAGAGCCGACGAGCTTCCTACCTATCATCTGGCAAACATCGTGGATGACCATCTCATGGAGATAAGCCACGTAATCCGCGGCGAAGAGTGGCTGCCGTCGCTTCCCCTGCATTACATGCTGTACAAGGCCTTCGGATGGGAAAGGCCGGAATTCGCCCACCTGCCCCTGCTCCTCAAGCCCGTCGGAAACGGCAAGCTGAGCAAGCGTGACGGAGACAAGATGGGATTCCCGGTATTCCCCCTGCGCTGGGTAGCCCCCGACGGACAGGTTTCCCGCGGGTACCGCGAGGACGGATATTTCCCCGAGGCGTTCGTGAACCTCCTGGCCATGCTGGGCTGGAACCCCGGCACGGAGCAGGAAATATTCTCGCTCGAGGAGCTCTCTCAGGCTTTTTCGCTCGAGAAAGTCGGCAAATCGGGAGCCAAATTCAATCCCGACAAGGCCAAATGGTTCAACAAGGAGTACCTCCGCATGCGCCCCGACGAGACGCTCGCGGCCGACTTCATGCCGATACTCGAGGAGCACGGCATCAGTGCGGATCCCTCGTTCGTGCGTGAGGTTGTGACTCTCATAAAAGAAAGGGCCACCTTTGTCCGGGACTTCTGGGACATAGCCTGGTATCTTTTCAAGGCCCCCGAAGAGTATGTGGAGAAGGATGCCTCCAAGTTCTGGAAGAAAGAGAACGTGGACATGGCACGCGAGGCCCTCGAGGGCACTGACAGCGCCGCTTCGATGGAAGAGTATATTCGTTCGAAGGAGTGGCCTATGGGCAAGGTGATGAACTGCATCCGCCTCGCCCTCACGGGTTCGTCCAACGGACTCGGTATTGCTGATATAATGCGTTTCATAGGCCGGGAGGAGGCGCTTGCGCGCTTCCATAGGGCCGAAGAGCGGTTAATTATATAATGACGGGGCACGGGCCTTGGACAAGGTTCCGGTCCCGTTGCCGACTTACTTTCCCCCCGGCTGCAGCTTAGCGGCTGTCTTCTGAATAGTCCGGGACCGGAAGATACGGACGCTGCGTTGTTTCTAGGGTTTAGCAGCAGACGTTGACACCGGTCCCGGGGCTGTTTTTATGCGATGGCATAAAAACAGCCCAATCATTTGACTGAGGGGAGGATCCCCTCAGACTCCCCCGGTCGCTTGCGCTCCGAAAACTGCAGCATAAAAACAGCCCCTACCTATCACCGTAAATATGACTGGAGGGCTACTGGATGAAGGAGGAGAAGTAGCCTGGGAAGATGACGTTGGTGATGAGATAGCCGACCACGGTGGAGACGATCACGCTGATGAGGCCGGGCATCATGAAACTGTGGTTCAGCAGATACTTGCCGATTACGGTCGTTCCAGAACGGTCAAAATTGACCGTAGCGATATCCGAAGGATAATTGGGGATGAAAAAGTATCCATACACGCTGGGAAGCACGCCCAGAAGCACCGGCCCGGCGATTCCGAGTTCGTAGGCAAGCGGCAGCATGGCCACTACCACGGCACCCTGTGAATTGATCAGCACCGACACCAGGAAGAAAACGAATGCTATACTCCAGGGATAGTTGGTCACCAGCCCCGTGAGCATGGACTTCATCTCGTCCATGTAATTACCAAAGTAAGTATCTGCAAGCCAGGCTATACCGTAGATGGCCACGACTGCCACCATGCCCGACTGCCACACTGCGCCGGCAACCGCCTTCTTGGGAGACGCCTTGCAGAACATAATGTTGCACGCGGCAGCCATGAGCATGATTATCTGGATGCAGATATTCATCTTCGGGAGATTGACGGCCTGCGCGACCGTCTTGCCGTCGGCAGTATGGAACATCTGCATGAAAGCGAATCCAACGATAACCAGCAGCGAGCCCAGGAAAATGAAAACCGAAGCCTTGGCCTGGGGAGTGATGACCTTGTCCAAGGTGGTGGCGGTACTGCCGTACATGTAGGCGTACTGCTCGGGGTCGGACTTGCGCTTGATGAAATCAGGGTCTTTGTCAAGGTCTTTGCCCCTCTTGAACGAAGCTACAGCAGCGCACATCAGGCCCAGAAGACATGCAGGTATGGTCACCATGAGCACCTGCGGGATGGACACCATGTATCCGTTGGCATTGGAAATGGTGACGAAAGCCACCACTGCGGCCGCGATGGGCGAGCAGGTTATGCCGACCTGTGATGCAACAGAAGCCACGCCGCAGGGACGCTCGGGACGTATGTTCTTCTTGAGGGCGATGTCGCAGATTATGGGCATGATGGTATACACCACGTGACCGGTTCCCACCAGAACTGTGAGGAAGAATGTCACCAGCGGACCCAGGAAAGTGATATGGTCCGGGTGCTTGCGGAGCATCTTTTCCGCTATCTGTATCATCCAGTCCATACCGCCGGAGGCCTGGAGCGTACCGGCGCAGGTCACCGCAGCTATTATGATGTAGATTACGTCCGTAGGAGGGGTTCCGGGGGTAAGGCCGAAGCCGAAGACCAGGATTGCCAGGCCGATTCCGGATATAGCGCCAAGCGCAAGGCTGCCGTAGCGCGAGCCCACGTAGAGGGCCGCGAGCACTATCAGCAGTTCGACAACCATTAAGAATGACATATCGGTTAATTCTTGAATTCGTATAGATTAAGTCCTGTTTCTTCATCGAAGCGGCGGCCCAGGAAGCCGTCCTCGAAATTCTCCACCACAAGCTCGCATGCGCCGTTGATCCTCGCCTGGAGCAGATGGCCGCCCACGCAGGTATAATCCCTGCGCCCAGCAGTCACATGTACATGGAGGTAGACTTCCCCGTCTTTGAGGGAAATATTTCCGGTAAGGTTGGTTATCTCCATTTGCTCGGCGAATGTTTTGTCGACATACTGTTTGGTGGCAGGGTCGAGGAAACGGAAGGTGGCCTCGCTTATGGCCCCCAGGCCGTATACGGCGCCGGCGTAGATGTCGCATTCCTTGCAGAAGGCGGCAAGAGCCGTCATAATCTCTACGTGATTGTCCAGACTCAGGACGTACTTGGTGTCAGAAACTTGTGTGTACTTGTACATAGGACAGTGATTAGCGTGTAAATATAATCATTTTTCGGTAAAACCTCATTCCCCGGGCACGCCTTGTACGGCCTTCCCGGGACGATTTTGCAAATAAGCGTTACAATGTTTGAACGAACGCTTAATTTGAATCATCTTTGCATCAGAAATAAATTGAGACTATGAAAAAGTTCATCACGCTTTTATCGCTGGCTGCATCCCTGGTTGCCTGCTCCAAAAACGGCTTCCTGCCGTGGAACAGGCAAGATGCTGCCCAGGATGAGTTGTCCCACGACATGATAGTGCTCGGGGAGAAACTCGAAGATCCCTACTCGGTAGAGAACATGACAAAGGCACTGGAGTCCGTCGCCCCAGCCGGAGCGGGACGCACCACCCTGGACCCAACGGACTTCTATGTCCGCTTCCTCCCTGCGGAGGAGAGTCAGATGCAGGCGCTGGCAGACGCAGGGCTTGAGCTTCTGGACCATCCTCTCGACTACAGGATAGTCAAGGACGGCGACTGGTACCACGACCCTTCGGTGCCGGAGGGCGACATCACATGGCAGTACGCAGTGGTGCCGGTGGGGTTCGAATTCCCCAAAGGCATACGCTACGAGCGGCTGGACGACTGCTACATCGCAGAGCATGACCCCGCCACCAAAGCCGACGGCATAGACTGGGACGCCGTGGAGAGGGAGTCCTTCCGCCTGACCGGCAACGAAGACCTGCTCCCGCCCGCCACCAAGGATGGCGAAGAGGTGAAAAGCGGCACCCCGCAGGGCCGTATCGCCATCATGGACCCCATGTTCGACGAAGAGCCGGTGGGAGTGAAGGGCGTAAAAGTAAGCTGCAACGTATTTGTTAAAATAAGCTCGTGCTTCACCGACGAAGAGGGATACTACAAAATGAACCGGAGTTTCAACTCCAAAGTAAGGTACCGCCTTGTATTCAAGAACGTAAAGGGCTTCTGCCAGGGCCTCAACCTGATTATCATACCCGCTTCCACGTCGACGCTGGGCAGGCAGTCCCCTGCCGGATACAGCCTGGTGATAGATGAGAATTCAGACAGGCGCCTCTTCATGCGCTGCGTCGTCAACAATGCCGGCTATGACTATTATGCCGCCGCTTCGGCATCGTCAAATGCTATTCCTGCAGCGCCCAAGGACTTCAGGATATGGAACCTGGGCTTCTGGGACGGGGAAATGCCGCTGCTCATGCACCACGGGACCATAATCGAGACCTACGAACCCATTTCAAGCGTGGTGGGCGAATATGCGCCCCTTATCAAGATTCTGCCGCCGGACGTTGTCCTGGGCCAGAAGGGCAATGCCACTTACTCGGAGATTTACGCAGCGGCGCTTCATGCCTTCGCCCACGGCGGACACTTTTCGCAGGCAGGCAAAGAATGGTGGGGAGATTACACCGAGTACATGCTGAAAACCCTCATCTCATCATCTGTTCACAGCCCCCACGGCTCAAGGGGCGACGACGGATCGAATTATTGCGAAATCGCAGAGGTGTACGCCTACTACTGCCAGAGCGTCCTGTTCAGGATGCATTACAAAGAGTCCTCGGCGGTCTTCGGCACACAATACTGGTTCTCTCCGCAATTACTTATGTATCTGGACGAGAGAGGACTCGGGGCAGACAAGATCGCTCCGCTTTTCACCGCCGACGTATCGGACATGGAGACCCTGCACAACAAATTGCTGAGCTACTACCCTGCTTTCAAGGCAGTCATCAACGAAGCCTTCATAAGATATGGAAATCAATAAAGCTTTCATTATGAAAAACTTACTGGCGGCAGCCGCAGGGCTCTTCCTGTGGGTGACAGTCGGAGCGCAGAATTATGCAGTAACTACGAATGTGCTCGACTACATGGATTTCGGGACGATGAATATAGAAGCGTCCTGCGGCATTGCCAGACAGTGGACCCTGCTTGCAGGGGTAAAGTACAACCCGTTCTACTGGAAGATTAAAGGAACGGAGGTGGCCGACCGCCAACGAAGCGTAGAGGCGGGAGCCAGGTTCTGGCCCTGGCACATTTACTCCGGATGGTGGATGGCCGGCAAGCTCAAATGGCAGGAATACAATCAGGGAGGCATTACCTCTCCGCTTGCATCGGACGGCGACCGCTACGGCGGAAGCCTGTCGGCCGGATACACTTTCATGCTGAATACACACCTGAACCTTGATATCGGACTCGGACTGTGGGGCGGTTATGATGTCTACACCGCCTATGAATGCCTTCATTGTGGCAAGATTAAGGGCGAAGGAGAAAAATTTTTCATTCTTCCCAACGATATTCTTCTCACAATTTCGTACATTTTCTGAAAAAGTTGTATATTTGCAGTCCAATCCGAGCGCGGGTGGCGAAATGGTAGACGCGCTAGTTTCAGGAGCTAGTGGGGTAAAACCTGTGTGAGTTCGAGTCTCATCTCGCGCACAAGAACCGGTCTCAGAGTTATTCTGAGGCCGGTTCTTAATTATTATTGGCGACTTGAAACCCAAATCCCTCGGGCTCATGGTTTGTGTGATATTCGGCCCACTCGTCGACAGGCTCTGCCACAAGGCCTACCTGATCAATATGTCCGGCCCATCATACCGGGTCCTTGAAACGAAAAAACTGAACGAAAAAATAAGTGTTTATAAACAGACTTTCGTTATCTTTGATGCGTACTTCTCTGGTATACTTTTAAACGAGAATCTGGTACACTTTTCACTTACTACATACAGTGAAGAAGTGAAGGAAGAGATATCGGCTATGTATAAAACATACGGTCTATGACAGACTTCGCAGCAATAGATTTCGAAACCGCCAACGAGTGCCCGAGCAGCGTGTGCAGCGTGGGGGTGGTGATTGTGCGCGGAGGGGAGATTGTGGATTCGTTCTACTCGCTGATACACCCGGAACCGGAGTACTATCAGTGGTTCTGCCAGCGGGTGCACGGGCTAAGCGAAGAGGACACCTGGGATGCTCCCGTTTTCCCGTACGTCTGGGGACAGATCGCCCCGCGCATAGAAGGCCTGCCGCTGGTGGCGCACAACGCCCGTTTCGACGAAGGGTGCCTTAAAGCCGCACACTGCGTGTACCAGATGGACTATCCGGACTATGTCTTCTACGACACGCTGCTGGCTTCCCGGCAACATTTCGGCCACGCCCTGCCCAACCACCAGCTGCAGACCGTCGCCGCCGCCTGCGGATACGATCTTACCCGACATCACAACGCCCTTGCCGACGCCGAAGCCTGCGCGCACATAGCTATAAAGTTGTTATAAAATTCTTACCTTTGAGTTCCCTATGAGCTGCTACGAAAAGATACCTAAAAACACTGAACTTGCCGAATTCCTCCGCAAATGGAACCTCCGGCACAAATGATTGCGTTTTATATCCTCAACTGATTCCGCGCTGACGCTTGATTGTTTCGTAGGCTTCCTGAACCTGGCGGAATTTTTCGGCGGCCGCCTTTTGGACCTCGGGGCCGAGAGTCGCCACTTTATCGGGATGATTCTTCATGGCCATGCGCCGGTATGCGCTCTTCACTTCATCATCAGTGGCCGACGGCGAAATACCCAGCACCAAATAGGCGGACGAACTGTCCTTCCAGAACATGGAAATAATTGAGGAAGAATCCGACTGGCTGAGGCGAAGATATGTCGCAATCGTCTCCAGCACGTCTTTCTCGCGCTGGTTGAATTCTGAATCGGAATTGGCTATCTGGGCCAGATAGTGAAACAGCTGCAGACGCTGGGAGTAATTCATATTGTCCGCTATCTGCGAGCAGACGGAATACAAGTTTACATCTTTGTGCTCAAGGTCCTGGAGTATGCGCATGGCCTCGGAGACGGCGTTTTCCCCGAAATTGCTGCGGATGAAGCTTTTGATATAGTTCAGCTCCGACTGATGCGTAACCCCGTCCGCCCTCATTACGGCCGACGAAAGCACCAGCAGGCTCACGAAGAAGCTGTTGCGCTGTTCTGTAGCCGTATAACCACGCTGGCCGGAAGAGCCCCGTGAATAAGTGCTTGAGGACGAACCGGACGAGATACGGACAGAGTCAAGGCCGCTGTCGACAACGGAGCCGATCAGGAAACCCACCAGGGCCCCAATCGGTCCGCCTGACACCCATCCCAGAAAACCTGCAATCCACTTGGCAGCCCCCATAGGCTAAAAGAAGTTGACAGTTTTCTGCTCGATTGCGCTGATCAGATTGTTTCCAAGACGGCTTACGCCAAAACGGAAACGGTCTTTGCAGAGCCAATCGCGGCCAAGTATGTTGGAGACAATATAATAGTAGCAAATTGCATCGGCTGCTGTGGATATACCGCCTGCCGCCTTGAATCCCACCTTGCGGCCAGACAGCTCGTAGTAGCGCCTGATGGCCTCGCACATGATGTAGGCAGCCGTGGGAGTGGCGTTTACATCCACCTTGCCGGTAGAGGTCTTGATGAAGTCGGCACCGGCCTCCATGGCGAGGAAGGAAGCTTCTGCGATATTGGCAGGAGTGACAAGAAGCCCGGTCTCCAGGATGACCTTGAGGACCACATGGCGGTCTTCCGCTGCCGCTGCCTTCTCGATCGCGTTCTTCATCGTGACTATTTCTTCATAGGCACGGTCCATTTCGCCGGCAAGGAAAGCATTGAGGGCCAACACTATATCAATCTCGTCGGCACCGGCCTTGACAGCCAGTTCGCATTCCCGCACCTTCACCTCAAGGAAACTCTGGGCCGTAGGGAAACAGCTGGAAACGGCGGTAACGTGTACCTGGGGATCCTTTTTGAGAGCCTTTACTGTGCTTGCAAAATTAGGATAGACACAGATTGACGCAGGAGCCGGATAATCGGGGAAAGCGTCAGGAAGCTTGTTCACTTTCTCCACCAGCTTCGACACAGATTCCACTGTGTCGGATGTGTGAAGGGTAGTGAGGTCCATTATGGCAAAGCACTCTTTGAGAACTTCGGGAGAGGACAGCTGATTGAGATTCTCGGCAATGGATTTGATGCCGGCCGCAATCTTGCCCTCATCGGGAGTGTACCCGTATTTTTCTAGATATGACATACTTATTAGGGTTTGGTTATAAACTTGTCAATTATATCACGGCTCGCCCTCCTTCCTATTACGTTCTGTGTCTTGGCCTTTTCAAGGGAGTCAAGCCTGAGGGAGTCCCGGCGCAAGGAGTCGATGCGCAGCGAGTCAAGATACAGCGAATCCCTCATCAGGGAATCATGGATCCTGATGGCCTCACGGAGCGAATCCTTGTAATGGCTCCTCCAGACGAGCGTATCCTTGCGGAAATCCTTGGAGGAGTATCCTTTGATGGATTCATTGAATTCCCTTATCTTACGAAGACGCTCGGACTGCTGATGGAATGCTTCCTTGCCGTCCTTCAGCTTGAGCGAGGCGTCCCTGAAGATCTTGGAGAACTTTTCCGGGTCTTTCAAATAATACTGGATGGAGGCGTCGTAATCCTCGAAGGTATAGCCGTAGTGTTTGAAAATGGGGTCGTAGAAGAGCATGGTATCAGCCCGGCTCCGCTCCGATCCATTGTCTTCCAGCCACTGGTCGGCAAGGAACATGTCGGCGTATATATTCGTCATCACTCCCCTGGGTATGATGCGGGGCCTGCCGCTGCATGCGCACAGCAGGACAAGCACCGCCAGAAGCGGAAGGGAGTGACGCAGGGTTCGCATTATCGAAGAATGGCGCCGAAATCGTTCTTGAAAGTCTGCAGGAGCTTGTCCATCACGCGTTCGGTATCCTGGTCGGTGAGAGTCTTCTCCTCGTCGCGGATAACGAAGCTCAGGGCATACTGCTTCTTGCCGGCAGGGATCTTATCGCCGCGGTACACATCGAACAACCCTACCTGCACCAGGAGTTTGCGCACCTGCTTGAAGGCGGCTGCACGCAGGTCGGCATAACTCACGCTCTCGTCGAGCAGCAGAGCCAGGTCCCTTCGCACTTCGGGGAACTTGGGAAGTTCCTTGAAGCCGACCTTGTCGCGCTTGACAAGTTCGAAAAGGGCCGGCCAGCAGATCTCGGCCGCCACCACCTGCTGCTTGATGCCGAAGCTGCGGCACAGGGCGGGATTGACGATTCCCATAGTCACAAGCGTCTGGCCCTTGCCGGGCAGCTTGAATACCATGCCCTCGGAGAAAACATCGGAGGGTGCTGGCTCGCTTACAAGCTGGTACAGATCGGCTCCATAGCGCCTCAGAAGCACTTCCACATAACCCTTGAGCTGGAAATAATCGCTGCGCGAAGGAGCTGATTTCCAGGACTTTTCGGGTGTGCCGGACATTGTGAGGCAGAAGCACCCATGTTCCTCGTAGCCTTCCAGTTTGGTGGAGTCGCGGCCCTCGAGCCTGCGGTACACATTGCCGTATTCGAAGGTCTTGAGCGAATAAATCTGGCGGTTGACATTGTATGCAACCACCTCAAGGGCGCCGGGGATGAGAGTCTGACGCATGACATTGAGGTCCTGGCTCAAGGGGTTGACTATATCCACGCAGACGGACGCCGGGAAAGACTCCAGCCGGGTATAGTATTCCTTCTTGGTAAGGGAGTTGTTCATGATCTCCGTGAACCCGTTGGAGGCGAAGAAGTTGGAGATGCTGTTGCGCACAGCCTCCGGATCGGGCACCGGCGAAGGTGCGACGGACATCTTCATGTGATGCGGCAGGTCTATGTTGTTGTAGCCGTAGATGCGGAGTATCTCTTCCACCACGTCGCACTCACGATACACGTCGACCATGTAGGAAGGCGCAAGCACTACAGACTTGCCTGAGCCGCGCTCCAGGAATTCGTAGCGCAGGCCTTCGAGTATGCATTCGATGGAGGCATCAGGAATGTCTTTGCCGACAAAGTTGCGGATCCTGTTGTAGTCCAGCTCGATACGCTTGCGCTCGGGCATTTGGGGGCATACGTCGTAGAGCTTGCCGCAGACAGTTCCGCCGGCACATTCTTTAATGAGCCGGACGGCCCTCTTCAGGGCATACAAAGGCATGCGGGGGTCGCATCCGCGCTCGAAACGGAATGATGCATCGGTCTGCAGTCCCTCTCTCTTGGAGGTCTTGCGGATCGACCAGGGGTCGAAGTATGCACTCTCCAGGAACACGTCCACAGTGGCATCGGTGACGCCGCTTTCCTCGCCGCCGAATACGCCCGCGATGCACATGGGGCCGTTTGCATCCGCAATGACCATATCGGTGGAACGGAGCTTGCGCTCCACTCCGTCAAGGGTGCGGATAGGCTCGCCGTCAGCTGCCCTGCGCACGATGACCTTGCCTCCGGAGATCTTGCCGGCGTCGAATGTATGGAGAGGCTGGCCGAGTTCGAAAAGCACGAAGTTGGAGATGTCGACGATGTTGTTGATGGGGTGGCTTCCGATGCTCATCAGGCGCTTCTGGAGCCATTCCGGGGACGGGCCGACCTTGACGCCGCGGATGGTCACTCCGCAGTAGCGTGGAGCACCTTCCGAATCGAGCACTTCCAGGTCGAGTCCAGGGGCGGAGGCGTCTTCCACGAGGCCGGTCACGTCCGGATCGTTGCCGGGGAGACACTCGGGCAGGGGCGCCTCGAGCTTGCAGGGTATACCGTTGAACACGCACCACGCGTACAGGTCGCGGACAACTCCCCAGTGTGATGCTGCATCGGGACGATTGGCCGTGATTTCGTATTCGATTACAGCTTCTGTCTTGAGGTGCAGGTATTCCTTGGCGGGAGTTCCGACCACTGCGGACTCGGGCAGGACCATGATGCCTTCGTGGCTTGTCCCGATGCCGAGCTCATCCTCGGCACATATCATGCCCAGGGACTCTACGCCGCGGATCTTGGATTTCTTTATCTTGAAATCGCCGGGAAGGACGGTGCCGATCTGAGCCAGCAGGACTTTCTGTCCGGCAGCCACGTTGGGAGCGCCGCATACTATGGTGAGAGGCTCCCCCGCCCCGGCATCGACCTTGGTTATGTGAAGGTGGTCGCTGTCCGGGTGCGGTTCGCACTCCAGGACCTTGGCCACAACCACACCGGCCAGACCGCCGGGAATCTCTTCGGTCTCTTCTACACTGTCCACTTCAATACCGATTGAAGTCATGGCCTCGGCCACTTGAGAAGGGGTAAGGTCACACTTCAGGTAATCTTTTAACCAACTGTAACTTAATTTCATATATCTTCTGGGTTAAAAAGGGCCGCGACAAAGGAGTCCTTGTCGAACGGCTTTATGTCTTGTATTTTTTCTCCTACGCCAATGAACCGGACCGGGATGCCGAAGCGGTCGCTCACACCCACCACCACTCCGCCCTTGGCGGTGCCGTCGAGTTTGGTCACGACCAGACCGGTGATGTCGGTGGCGCGGGCAAACTCTTTGGCCTGCGCAAAGGCGTTCTGGCCGGTACTGGCATCCAGCACCAGATAAACGTCCTGAGGCCCGTCAGGGACCACCTTGCGCACGGAATTGCGTATCTTGGTGAGCTCGTTCATCAGGTCTATGCGGTTATGCAGGCGGCCGGCGGTGTCGATAAGCACCACATCGGCGCCACGTGCAACGGCGGCCTTGGCCGTATCGTATGCCACTGCCGCAGGATCGGAGCCCATCTGCTGCTTGATTATGTCCACGCCTGCCCGTTCCGCCCAGATGCCCAGCTGGTCCACCGCTGCGGCACGGAAGGTGTCGGCAGCTCCGAGGAGCACTTTCTTGCCCTTGCTTTTCCAGTAGTACGCAAGCTTGCCGATGGTGGTGGTTTTGCCTACGCCGTTGACGCCGACTACCAGTATGATGTAGGGGGCGGTAGCCAGCTCGACGGGGCCCGAGGGCGGTATGAGGGCGGAAATCTCCTCGCGAAGCATGCCGCGGAGCTCGTCCTGGCTGAGATATTTGTCCCGGCCTACGCGTTCCTCGAGATTGTCGATAACCTTGAGGGTGGTATCCACCCCCATATCGGACTCTATGAGCGCCTCTTCTATAGCGTCAAGCGTATCATCGTCCACCCGAGAGCGTCCGGCGATGGCCCGGCCTATCTTCTGAAAGAAACTAAATGCCATAACTTACAAATTTACAAATAAACTCTGTAAAAACGAAATTCCGCGACACAGATATCCCCAGAAGGACCATTAACAACGAATTTCCGGCAAACTGCAATCCCCCGAAGCCCTTTTCAATGTTAGTTGGGCCCCGGAGGATTGCAGTCTGCCGGAAACTCCGGCGTAAATCGTAGATTACTTCTTGGTGAAGAAATCCTTGGCTTTCTCAGCCTCTACCAGCTGCTCGGTGAAAACATAAGCGCCGGTTTTCGGAGATCTCTCCATGCGGATGCACTTGACCATGCTCTTGGCACCGGCCTTGGCAGCGAACGTTGCAACGGCTTTCTTTGCCATAATCTATTCTCCTTTAATTATTTGATTTCACGATGAACGGTAACCTTGCCAAGATAGGGGTTGTACTTCTTGCGCTCCAGGCGCTCGGGAGTGTTCTTCCTGTTCTTGGTGGTGATGTAACGGGAGATGCCCGGTACGCCGCTAGCCTTCTGCTCGGTGCACTCGAGGATGACCTGCACCCTGTTTCCTTTTGCTTTCTTTGCCATAACTCTAAAAATTAAACAAGGTTAATAAGTCCTTTCTTCTGAGCGTCGCGAATGGTAGCTTCGAGACCGTTCTTCTCTATGATCCTCATACCCTTGCAAGATACCTTGAGGGTGATGTATCGCTGCTCCTCCTCGCTCCAGAACCTCTTGTTCTTGAGGTTGAGGGAGAAGTCGCGCTTGGTGCGGAGCCTGGAATGGGCAACGTTGTTGCCTTTCATTCTTTTCCGTCCGGTGACTTGACAAACTTTTGCCATAACTATCTGATTTTTATTGTTTTCTTGTAAGGGGGTGCAAATATCGCTCTAATTTCCGGGAAATCCAAACCATGGACTACAGAAATTTGAAGAATCTGCCCCACCTGATGTTCTTGGGGAATTTCCGTCCCGCATCGGTGGAGAGCCATATAAGGGACGGGCGTCCGACTATATGGTCTTCAGGTACGAACCCCCAGTACCTTGAGTCCAGGGAATTGTGCCTGTTGTCTCCCATCATAAAAAAATAATTCTGCTTGAAAGTGTAGGAACCGCAAGCCAGGGCGGCAGCCACGTCTGCATGCTCGTAGTCGCTTATAATCCTCTCGTACAGAGGAAGATTGGCGGCGGTGATCTCAACGGTGGCCCCTTCACTGGGAATCCACAGCGGACCGTAGGAATCGCGGGACCAGGTGAAGTCCGGACTGAAGGGGAAAATCTCCTTCCAGGACAGGGTGTCGGTCTGGAGGACCGGTTCTACGGAAACCACGTTTTTCATGGACTTGACCTTCTCCAGCATTTCGGCCGTAAGAGGCATTTCGGGGTAGCCGGGCAACGCGGAAGAGAAACGCAGCTCCTTCGTGTTGAGGCCAATCTGGTCTATCACTTTGGGGTTGAACTCCCTGCCGGTCGTTATCACCTGATAGCTGAGCTGGACGCCGGGATATACCGTCTGCTGCTCGCCGTTGACCCACACAAGGCCGTCGCGGACCTCGAGAGTGTCGCCGGGAAGAGCTACGCAGCGCTTTACATAATGGTCTTTCTTGTCCATCGGGCGCACGATGACAGGGCCGAAGGCCTTGACTGCAGCGTCACGTCCCATGTAGCGGACCACTGTGTAATAATCCTCGACTGGAGCCTTGGACAGCACCGTGTCTCCGTGAGGGAACCCGAAGACTACGCAGTCGCCGCGACGCACCTTCCTGAATCCCGGCAGACGCCTGTACTTCCACTGGACTGAGGTGGAATAAGATTCCTTCCGGCCGATGACGTTGTGCGTGAACGGGATGGTGAGTGGCGTCATGGGCATGCGCGCTCCGTAGGTCAGCTTGCTCACGAAAAGATGGTCGCCCGTATACAGGCTGCTTTCCATTGATGAGGAGGGAATCTTGAAGGACTGGAACCAGAATACGTTGATCAGAGTGACCACGACCACTGCGAACAGTATCGCGTCCACCCAGTCAAGTATCCAGTTCAGGACCTTGCTCTTGGTACGGAACCTTTTCCTCCTCGCCACCTTCTACTTATTTTACAGAGTTGATGATAGCCTCGAAAGCCTGGGGATTGTTCATGGCCAGGTCGGCGAGTACCTTGCGGTTCAGACCGATATTCTGGGCACCAAGCTTACCCATGAACTGGGAATAGGAGATGCCGTACTGGCGTGCAGCCGCATTGATACGCTGAATCCACAGGGCGCGGAAGTTGCGCTTCTTGTTCTTGCGGTCGCGATAGGCGTAGGTGAGACCTTTCTCGTAGGTGTTCTTTGCAACTGTCCAAACGTTCTTGCGGGACAGGAAATTACCGCGGGTTCTCTTGAGAATCTTCTTGCGGCGTGCCCTTGAGGCAACAGAGTTAACTGATCTAGGCATAATTCAATACTTTTAGAGAACCAACATTTCTTTTACCCTGACCAGGTCTGCCTTCTCGACGAGGGCGAAATGGTCCAGATTTCTTTTGCGCTTCTTGGTTTTCTTGGTGAGGATGTGGCTGTGGTAAGCATGCTTCCTCTTGATTTTTCCCGATCCGGTAAGCGTGAAGCGCTTTTTGGCACCGGAGTTGGATTTAAGCTTTGCCATTGTGTTGATAATTAATTGTTAATAAGTTATTTTTTCTTGAGAGGAGCAAGCATCATTGTCATGCGCTTGCCCTCAAGTGTTGGCATGTTTTCGGCTCTTCCGTAGGGCTCCAGCTCCACTGCGAAACGGAGGAGCTGTTTTTCCCCCTGTTCGGCGAACATGATAGAACGGCCGCGGAAGAAGATGGAGGCTTTGACCTTGGAGCCTTCCTGAAGGAATTCAGCGGCGTGCTTGAGCTTGAACTGGAAGTCGTGCTCGTCGGTGTTGGGACCGAAGCGGATCTCCTTGATGACCACCTTGGCAGCATTGGATTTCATCTCCTTGGCTTTCTTGCGCTGCTGATACATGTACTTCTGGTAGTCCAGTATCTTGCACACGGGGGGATCGGCCTTGGCGCTGATTTCCACAAGGTCCAGTTCCAGCTGGTCGGCCAGCTGCATAGCCTTGGCAATGGGCCAGATGCCGGGCTCGGGGATGTTGTCTCCGACGAGCCTGACTTGCGGAGCAGTAATCTGTCCGTTTATGTTGAGTCCGTCCTCGTCTTTTTTCTGGAGACGGGGATCCGGGCGGCGACCTCCTGGCTTGAAGGTCGGCTTTGGTCTGTAAGGTCCTGCCATTAAGCTAATTCCTCAGCAATCGCTGAATTAATGTATTGTACAAACTGTTCCACAGTCATAGAGCCCTGGTCTACACCTTCCCTGCGTACGGAGACGGTGCCTTCCGAGGCCTCTTTTTCACCTACAATCGCAATTACAGGCACCCTGAGAAGGGAAATCTCACGGATTCTCTTGCCAAGTGTCTCATTACGAGAGTCTATGGAAGCGCGAATATCGGAATTTTTCAACAATTTGCAAACTTTTTCTGCATAATCTGCATATTTTTCGCTGATAGGCAGAACTTTCACCTGATCCGGAGAGAGCCAGATCGGCAGGTGTCCGGCAGTGTGCTCGAGCACCACGGCGGTGAAGCGCTCAAGGGAGCCGAACGGAGCACGGTGGATCATGACGGGACGCTGCTTGCGGCCGTCGGCGTCGGTGAACTCAAGCTCGAAGCGCTCGGGCAGGTTGTAATCCACCTGGATGGTACCGAGCTGCCACTTGCGGCCGATTGCGTCCTTGACCATGAAGTCGAGCTTGGGGCCGTAGAAAGCGGCCTCTCCAAGTTCCACGACGGTCTTGAGGCCCTTCTTGGCGGCGGCGTCTATGATAGCCTGCTCGGCCTTGTTCCAATTCTCGTCCGAGCCTATGTACTTTTCGGTGTTCTTGGGGTCACGCAGGGATATCTGGGCCATGTAGTCCGTCATCTTGAGCGTCTTGAACACGTAGAGGATGAGGTCGATGACCTTCTCGAACTCTTCCTGGAGCTGGTCGGGACGGCAGAAAAGGTGGGCGTCGTCCTGGGTGAAACCGCGCACGCGGGTAAGTCCGTGGAGCTCGCCGCTCTGCTCATAGCGGTAGACGGTGCCGAATTCCGCAAAGCGGAGGGGCAGGTCGCGGTAGGAACGGGGCGAGGAGCGGAAAATCTCGCAATGGTGAGGGCAGTTCATGGGCTTGAGCATATACTCCTCTCCTTCCTGCGGAGTATGGATGGGCTGGAATGAATCCTTGCCGTACTTTGCATAGTGGCCGGAAGTAACATAAAGTTCTTTGCTGCCGATATGCGGAGTGACCACCGGCAGGTAACCCAGTTCAGCCTGCTTGCGGCGGAGGAAATTCTCCAGGGTGTTGCGCATGACGGCGCCGCGGGGCAGCCAGAGAGGCAGGCCCAAACCCACCCGGTTGGAGAAAGTAAAGAGTTCCATCTCCTTGCCGAGCTTGCGGTGATCGCGCTTCTTGGCCTCCTCAAGCATCTGGAGATACTCGTCGAGCATGCTCTTCTTGGGGAAGGTCACGCCGTAGATGCGGGTGAGCTGCTGACGGTTCTGGTCCCCTTTCCAGTAAGCACCCGCAATAGCAGTAAGCTTGACCGCCTTGATATCGTCCACGTGCTTTACGTGAGGGCCGCGGCACAGGTCGGTGAAGCAGCCGTTCTTATAGAAAGTGATGGTGCCGTCCTCCAGGTCCTGGATAAGTTCCACCTTGTAGGGGTCCCCTTTTTCGGTGAAGTACTTGAGCGCATCGGCTTTGGACACCTCGGTGCGCTCGAAAGTCTCCTTGGTGCGGGCCAGTTCTATCATCTTGGCCTCTATCTTTGTGAGGTCGGCCTCGCTGATCTGGCGGTCGCCGAGGTCCACGTCGTAGTAGAATCCTGTTTCCACCGCAGGACCCACGCCGAATTTCACGCCCGGATAGAGAGCCTCCAGGGCCTCGGCCATGAGGTGCGCCGAAGAATGCCAGAAAATGTGTTTCGCTTCATCGTCCTCCCAGGGACGGATGGTTCCATCAGTAAATGCTATTGTCAACATATAATAGTTTATTTGCAGTCTGCAAAGTTACAAAATTATATCTATATTTGTGCTATGATTGACAGAAAGATAGTTTGGAACGACGCCGCCAGCAGCGGCCTTGTCCTTGGAGGCGTGTCCATTGCCTACATGGTTTGCAGCCTGCTTCTGGCAAAGATCCAGGGCAGCACGGCAGTGTCGGTGATCGTCAATGTCTCCAGCGTCCTGCTGTGGATATTCAAGTTCATACTCTGCATCCGTCTGATGAAATTCTTCATGCAGCGGTTTGCCATAAGGCACGAAGACGTCACCAACCGGGACAGCTTCCGGATGGGCTGCGCCACGGCCCTGCTGTCGGCGCTTCTGTACTCCGGCTTTTACCTTGCCTGGGTGCTGCTCATCCAGCCAGACATGTTCAAGGAATCCATCGACCTTGCGCTGGGCACTTATGAAGGCTCCTTCACCTCTGCGCAGATGGACATGATGGAGGAGATGATTCCAAAGCTCCCCACCATGACATTCTTCCTTAATTTCTTCTGGTGCTGGCTTTTCGGCACGGTGCTTTCGGCCATCTTCAGCCGCAACATTCCGTCCAGCAATCCTTTTGCCGGCAATGATTCAGAATAATGGACAAAATGGATATTTCAGTTGTAGTACCGCTGTTCAATGAGCAAGAGTCCCTGCCGGAGCTTTGCTCAAGGATAGCGAACGTAATGGACTGCGAGGGGCTCTCCTACGAAGTGCTGCTCGTGGATGACGGCAGCACAGACGGCTCGTGGGAATGCATCAAGTCTATTCAGACCGGGAATCACAACGTCCACGGCATACGGTTCAGGCGCAACTACGGCAAGTCGGCCGCCCTGTACTGCGGCTTCGAGCGCGCTTCCGGCGACATCGTGGTCACCATGGACGCAGACCTTCAGGACTCCCCCGAAGAGATACCCGACATGCGCCGGATGATACTTGAGGAAGGCTATGACCTTGTCAGCGGGTGGAAGCGCCACCGAAAAGACAATGCCCTGACAAAGAACCTCCCGTCCAAGCTCTACAACGCCACGGCGCGCCGTATAACCGGCATAAAGCTGCACGACATGAACTGCGGCCTCAAAGCCTACCGCAAAGACGTCGTCAAGAGCATCGAAGTTTACGGCGAGATGCACCGCTACATTCCCTACCTGGCGAAGAACGCCGGCTTCACCCACATAGGCGAGAAGCCCGTCCACCACGAAAAACGCAAATACGGCAAGAGCAAGTTCGGCATGGAGCGCTTTATAAACGGCTTCCTTGACCTCCAGAGCCTGTGGTTCTTGAGTACTTTCGGCAAGAAGCCCATGCACTTTTTCGGCTACAGCGGCCTGCTGATGTTCCTGGTCGGATTCGTGATGACCGTGTGGATCATCGCCGCCAAGCTGGTTCACCAGGCGCAAGGCCTCAAGTTCAGGGCTGTAACCGACCAGCCGCTCTTCTATCTGGCGCTGCTCGCCGTAGTTCTGGGCGTAATGCTGTTCCTGGCCGGACTGCTGGGCGAGATGATTTCCCGTTCCGCCCCCGAGCGCAACCACTATAACATAAAGGAAGAAATATGAAAATTGGTATATGCAACGACCACGCCGGCGTGGAGTATAAGTTCAAACTCGTCAAGTACCTTGAAGGCAAAGGCTACGAGGTAGTGAATTTCGGCACGGACACCGAGGATTCGTGTGACTACGCCGACTTCGCCCATCCCCTTGCCCAGGCGGTCGAAAGCGGCAAAGTAGACAAAGGCATCGCCATCTGCGGCACCGGCAACGGCATGGCCATAACCCTCAACAAGCACCAGGGCATACGCGCCGGGCTTGCATGGAATACTGCAATAGCTCATCTCGTAAAAGGACACAACAACGCCAACGTGCTCGTAATGCCCGCCCGCTTCGTGAGCTACCGCATGGCGGTCAGCATGGTCCGAGAGTGGCTCACCGCCGAATTCGAAGGCGGCAGGCACGAGCGCCGCATTGCCAAGATACCCGTCAAATAATGTTCTCGAACGATATCACCGACTATCCCGACGGCATAGTGCTGCCGGTTGACAAGCCGTGGCGCTGGACTTCGGCAGACGCGATCCGCAAGATAAAATGGGCGGCCTGCCGGCACTTCGGCAAGAAAAACCTCAAAGTAGGACACGCCGGCACTCTGGATCCTCTGGCCACCGGTATCCTGCTGGTCTGCATCGGCCCCGCAACCAGGCGCGCAGAAGAACTTCAAGCCTCACGGAAAGAATACATCGCAGGTGTGTGCTTCGGAGCCACCACACCGTCCTACGATCTTGAAAAGGATGTCGACCGGGTTTTTTCCGAAGGACATATGACACGCGAAAAGCTGGAGTCGGTACTCCCCTCTTTTGTGGGCGAACAGCAGCAAGTGGCTCCCCTTTTCAGCGCGAAGTCGGTAGACGGAGTGAGGGCATACGAGACAGCCAGGCGCATGCTACGCGAGGCCCGCGAGCGCGGCGAAGCCTTCGACCCGGGGGACATCCTGCAGTCATCCATTATCAATATCTACGACCTTGAGCTTCTCAGCTTCAGCGAGCACTTCGACGCTCCGGAGCCCATCCCGGCCACAGCGGGCAAAGGCCGCATCAACGTTGCCGACGTGCGGCCCTACGGTTTGAGCTACGCGCGCATCCGCGTCGAGTGCTCCAAGGGCACCTACATCCGTGCCCTGGCCCGCGACCTTGGCGAGGCGCTCGGCACCGGAGCCTTCCTTGGCTCGCTGCGCCGCACCGCCAACGGCGGCTTCCATGAATCCGACGCCATCAGCATCGACGAGGCGCTGGAGATGCTGGGATAAAAAAGAAGGGATGGCTTTCGCCATCCCTTCTTTAAAACCAGCCAGGGAACTATTCACCAAAAGCTGCATAAATAGTCTTGTTTGCAAGAGGATAGTTTCCACCAATATAGTCGGCGAAATTGCTGGCCGTAATTTCGGTTCCGTTTATACTACCCTTGACCTTGATAGGATCGGCTTCGGTGCCAAGGACCACAACTTTGTCTCCAGAACTAATCTTACCCACTACGAGACCGATATTGGTAGTCTCGGCAGTTGTGGTAAAGGTGCAGTTAGCCTTGCATCCGGTACCTGATTCGATTGCCTGGTTACCCTGTCCTCCAAGCAGACCGCCAGCGCCGTCAATCTGGCACTTGACATCCATCTTTCCTTTGGCGACATTGCCTGTAAAGACATGGTTCTGGGTGTGGAAACCACAAATGAATCCAGCAACAGAGGAGCTATTGGCAGAATTGATAACAATCTCGTTGTCGTTCTGGCAGTCAGTTATATGACCGCTACCACCTGCGATTCCGCCAATCCTGACTTTAGACACGCCGTCGACTGTAATCTTTCCGGTGTTTATACACTTATTGGAGGTACTGGTGGATCCTGCACCTTCAACACCAGGCCAGCCAACGATTCCACCCACAGTAGAATTGGCATTCGCAGCATCGCTGACATAATCAATTGCGCCACTGTTGGTACAACCGTCGATAGTCGTACCGGTCTGAGTAGTGCCGGCATAATAGTCGCCACCTGCAATACCGCCTACACACACGATGTAGGATGTACCGGTTCCGGTACGGGGAGCCCTGTCGGATGTTTTGACATCGATAACAATCTTGCCGGAATTGTTGCTGTTGAATATGCTGCCGTTGGTAGCAGCGACCAAACCTGCAACAAGAATACGCTCAACGGCGCCATCGGTCTTATCGATTGTGGTATTCTTGTAGGTGACGGTTCCGGAGTTGGAACTGCCAGTCATGGAGAATCCATCAAGGGCATAGCCGACGAGACCCGCCACACAAGGTGCATAATCGGGAATAGTGACAATGTTCCCGGCCTTCCTCATGGAGGCATAGGGGCTATCGACGCTGACGTTCCCGCTGTTGGTGCACTTCTCAAATGCAGCTGCAGCCTTCGCGGCTATTCCTCCGACTGCAAGATTGACTATACCGCCGGTAGCCGAGACTGCGACAGCACCCTCATTTGAGCACTCTGAAATGGAGCCGGAAGCATTGCCGACTATACCTGCAATAAGAGTTTCGTCAGAAATAGTGTCAACCGAGTAGGATACGGC
The DNA here is from genome assembly GCA_946405435.1 of uncultured Bacteroidales bacterium. GTDB lineage: Bacteria > Bacteroidota > Bacteroidia > Bacteroidales > UBA932 > Cryptobacteroides. The sequence continues at coordinate 25,158 of CAMJHF010000006.1, read as the reverse complement.
AACTTTATTCACAACCTTGAAAAGAGAACCGGTGCTGTTAGCCGCAAGGACACCGAATACCTTTACGGAAGGTGTCGCGGTTCCCTCAAGAGTCAAATTCTTGACAGATCCGGAAAGTTCGGCAAACAGAGGGTTCGTGATGGCGAGGCCCTTGATAGCGTGGCCCTTGCCGTCGAGCGTACCCTTAAAGCTTGCCGCACTCGGGACTTCAACGCCAGTAAGGTCGATATCAGTTTCAAGAGAATACTCGTTGCCTGTGCTGGCAAGTGCAGCCTCGGTCTTGAAGAATTCAACCAGATCTGTAACCTTGCTCATCTGGGGATTGAATTTACTGGGCTCAAGGGTTGTGACGGAACCGGTGGAATACTCAGACTCCTTGTCTTCTGCAACGGCCTTGACACGGATGTCATAGGCTGTCTTCGCGACCAGGCCCTCAACTTCATAGGAAGTGGCGGTAAGATCACCAATAACAGACCAGTCGCCTACACTTGCAGCCTTGTACTCAAACACATAGGATTTTGCAAAAGGCACAGGGTCCCAGGTGGCCTTGAAGCTGGTCTCGGTTGCATTGGCCTTGAGGTTGGCAGGTGCTCCGAATTTTGCATCCACGACACCGGTCCCTACGCAGACCGCCATAGGATTGCTTTCAGAACCGAGGTATGTCCATTTGGAATACAGGAATCCGGGATAATTGGCACGGATACGGGCGTAATAAAATGCACCCTTGGAAAGACCGTTCATCACATAAGACACAGCGGGAGCATCAACCACCTTGAATTTAGAAGCATTCTCAACGCTTTCCACGGAAACGTCAGCAGTCAGTTCCAGAGTAAAGGAAGTGGCGCCTGCGGTAAGTGCTGCATCGGCATTCCATGCGAATCCGGCTGAAGTGGCGCCGGAAGCGGCGTCATCGTACGAGAAGGAAGCGACAGCGGGCTTGGACTCATCCAGTTTTGCAACGCTGTAGATTTCCTGCTCTTTTGTACATGCGGCGAGGGCAAGAATACCGGCCGCAACAGCGAATATCTTTAAACTTTTCATATGCTTAATCCATTAGTTGTAATCACCGCCGCAAAGATCACCGGTGGTCACTGCATTATCTGCCGTATAAGTAATCGTTCCGGTGTTGGAACAATCTACAAAAGTTATATCTTCACCGGCCTTCTTGCCGCCGACAATACCGCCCAAACGACTTACGTGTGTCCTGGGCTGTGCCGTGGTGGACTTCAGATCAATATCACCGCTGTTGACGCACTTAGTATAAGTGGTGGCACCTGCAGAACTGGCATCGGCTACGATACCGCCAATAAAATCCCTCCAGTTTGGCTTTGAAGCGTCTTTAACATTAGCCATCGTACTCAGCTGGATAACCTTAAGCGCGCCTTTATTGGAGCAGCCACTTACCTGATATGCACAACCAGCGGCAATTCCACCAAGGCGAACGACCGCCTGAGGGCTAGTGACGGTCACGTCAGCATTATTTTCGCAGTCGACAATCTTTGCAGTAACAAAGCCGAATACGCCTCCGAAGAAACTATTGGGTGTCTGGGTTTCTGTGTCGAACGAAACGTCAAGGGGCACCTCATTGGTACACTTTTCGAACAACACCGAGCCATCGTGCACATAGGGACCGGCAGCGGCAATGACTCCTGCAATCTGGCTGGAATCCCAGTTGCCAGCTCCGCGAGCACCTTTTGTACCACCGGCACCAAAAGCTTTCAAGGACAGTTTGCCATAATTATGGCAATCGGAAGCGCCTTGCGTAACAGATCCGCCGACACCGGCAAGACGGATACAAGTCCATGTAGCGGACACGGAATCGCATTCGAGATGGATGTAGCCCTTGTTGGTGCAGCCTTTGATCTGGCCCTCGGTGTAACCTACCACGCCGCCTATGTTGGGATAAGCACCCGAACCACCGTCAAGATAGTGCATAGACACATCTCCTTCATTGGTGCAGTTTTCGATGACGCCATAATTGCCGGGGGTCTCCTTGGCGGACGGAGATCCGCCGACAACGCCGCCGGTGAAGAAGTAAACAGCAGTCTTATACTCGACGCTCACATCGCCCTTGTTTGTACAGCCAATGACTAACGACTGACCTGCCGTGCCCTCATACATACCGACAACGCCACCGAAGGTATGGTAAGTACTGGATTTAGGAGCAGCAACGGCAAGGGCTACCTTGCCGGTGTTGGAGCAATCCTTGACAAGACCAGTGGTGTATCCCACCAGACCGCCCCAGTTGCAGGAAGCAGCGGGGAGCGCGGCATAGTCGCAAGTAACGGCCGCGTTGTTGGCACAGCCTTCAACAGTACCTGCATTGGTAGCGACCAGGGAACCGAAGTTGGCGGATTCAGCAGGCTCGGGGAAAGCGACAGCACAATCTTTGTCAAGCACGATTCCGGAAAGGCTGGCAGTCTCGGTTGCTGTACCGATCATGCTGTTACCAAGCTTGAGAGCGGAGAAGGTCACATCTTTGATGCTTCCGCTGACGGTGCCGAAAATACCGTCGCTTGCGACTGCATTCTTGATGACGTGCTTCTTACCGTCAAAGTGACCGGCAAAAGCTTCAACAAGAGGCAGATCCGCACCTTCCAGGTCAATATCCTTCTCCAGGGTATATGAATCGGAGGCGGATGCCGTTGCGGCTACAGTGGTGAAGAATGTTATGAGCTGGTCCTTGTCCTCGATCTGGGGGGTAAAGGCAGGCTTTTCGGGAGTGGTGACAGAAGCGCTTACATAATCGGTGTATTCCTTTACGCCATCATTGTTGCGGAAGCCGCGGACACGCACGTCGTAAGAGGTCTTCTCGGTAAGACCGATAATATCAACGGAGGTGCCGGCAAGCTCGTCCATGACGGTCCAGTTGCTGTCACTGCTCTTCTTCCACTCAGGGACATAACCCTCGGCAAGCCCGACGACACTCCACGAAGCAGTTACCTTGGAATATGAAGGGGCATCGAGCTTGAGTTCCTTGGGAGCGGAGAAACTCATTGCCACCATTCCATGGCCTACGCTGATACAGGCAAGTTCGCCGCCGTCCTGAAGGACTGTCCAGTCGGAATAGACGGAACGGGGATAATTGGCCCTGACGCGGGCGTAATAGCGAGCGTATTCCTTCAGGCCGGAGAAAACGACTCCGTCGTTGGGGGATGCATTAATCATGATAGTCTGGCCCACTGAAGGCTCATACATATCAACGTCTGAGAAATCGTCTTTCTGGGCGAGCTGGACGGAGAAAGATGTTGCTCCGGCCTTCTGTGCCTCAGTAGGATTCCAAACGAGGGACACAGTCGTTGCGGACGACATAGTCTCATCATAAGCGAAGTCCGTTACGCCTGCTTTGGTCTTGTCAATGCCGGTGAACACTTCCTCCTTCTTACATCCGGAGAAAAGCACGGCAATGAGAGCTGCGGCAGCGATCAGGATTTTGAATGATTTCATACTGAATTGTTTGTGTTATTGATAAAACAATGATAAGTTAACGCCTCTCATCGGGGCGCCTTTGACAAACAATCCATTATCAGCCGGCCTTCCGGCCTTTCGTCTGACTTGCGAGCACAAATTTATACATATTTTGTTTAAAGGCAAGAAAAATCTTCTTTTTTTTGGACCGTTTTTATTCACCTTTTCAAAATTTTGATATATATTCGCCTTGTAATTACGAAACGCAGTAAAACATTTTAAAAATATTTAATAACGACAACTAACCAAATTTTAATCACTCCTTTGAAAACCATCTGATTTTCAGCACATTTTCGTCCTGGCTTGCAAGATTCTAATTTAATAACTAAGGACCATTTATGATGAAAATCACGATTCCAAGAAGATTTGCGCTGGCTCTCATAGCCCTGTTCGCCGGACTGAGCGCCTTCGCACAGACTTCTACAATAACCGGTGTGGTTCGCGATTCCCAAGGCGAGCCCGTCATTGGCGCCGCCGTTATGGTGAAAGGGACCACAGTCGGTGTCATGACCAACGCGGACGGCTCCTACTCCATCAAGGCAAAGGATGACGCCGTTCTTGTATGCCAGTTGTTCGGTTACAAAACCCAGGAACAAACAGTGGGCGGCAGAAGCAAAATCGACTTCACCCTCGCCGATGACACCACCATGCTCGACGCTACCGTGGTTGTGGGTTATGGTACTCTGAAAAAGACTCAGCTCGTAGGTTCAGTTGAGAACCTCTCCGGAGATGTCATCGACGACCGTCCCAACGCCAACATCGCCCGTAACCTTCAGGGCCAGGTGGCAGGTTTGAACATTATCCAGGTTGACGGTAAAGCATCGCACACCGGTAATGTTTACATCCGCGGCAACAAGACTACACAGTACACCCGTACCAACTTCAACTCTTCAGCAGCAGGTGCAACGCGATCCATCGGTACCGGAGGTTCGGCCCTCGTGCTGATTGACGGCGTGGAGGGCGACCTCAACTCCATCAACTCCGCCGATATCGAGACTGTCGCCGTCCTCAAAGACGCATCTTCGGCCGCCATCTACGGATCCAAGGGAGCCTTCGGCGTTATCATGGTGACCACCAAAAACGCCAAGAGCAACGAGAAGTTCTCCATCACTTACAACGGCACATATTCGTATAATGACCGTATCGTCAAGTGGGAAGATCATATCGTCACCGACGGCCTCGAGTACACCGAAGCTTTCTACGAACTCTACGCAGGCGACACCCGTACTCCTACTTCTACTGGTAAACTCGCATCAACCATCAATACATTCACGATCGGAGCCGACTATCTGGACCGCCTCCGCGAGCGCCGCATCGCCGGCAACTACAATGTGTATGACATGTACAACGGTGCGTATGCATATTATGGCAACACCGACTGGTTCTCCGAGTTCTACAAGAAGGGCTATTCCTCCACGACCCACGACATCAGTCTCAGGGGCGCCACTAACAGACTGTCCTATTCCCTTACCGGACGCTATTACACCCAGGAAGGCGTCTACAAGATCGGCGAGGACTCCTATAATAGGTTCAATGTCCGCGCAAAGGCAAAGCTGCAGCTGAACGACTGGCTGTCCATCGACAACAATACATCCATGTTCCGCAGCATCCAGCGCCAGCCGATGTTCACCACATCCTCCGTTCTTGGATACCAGATTCAGTGCCACGCAGCACCTGTGCTGGTGCCCTACAACGAGGACGGTACCTGGACCCTGGCCGCCAACAAGTCCGGCTTCACTTCCTTCATCGAGGGTAACACCGGCCAGTACGACTCCAAGATCCAGATGGTAACGTCCACCGGCTTGAACGTCGACTTCATCAAGGACGTGCTCAAGTTCCGCGCCGACTTCTCCTACAAGGCCGACCGCCAGGTAAAGGAGCGCTACCGTGCCCCTATGTCCTTCTCGCTGGCTCCCGGAGCATTCACCGCATACGTCGCCCAGGAAGGTTCATACAAGTCCCGCTGGACTTACGACTACGACTTCATCACTGCCAACGCATACTTCACATGGACTCCGAAACTCGGTGAGAATCACGATCTTGATGTTGTTGCCGGCTGGAATATGGAAGACTACGAATACGAGCGCTTCTACATTCAGCGCAAGGGCATGCTCTTCCCCGACAAATACAAATCATATGAGCTTTTCGACGGTACGGACATTAAGCTTGAGCAGTACGACCGCAGCTACGGCACGATCGGTTTCTTCGGCCGTGTCAACTACACCCTCCTGAACCGCTACATCCTTGAGGCTTCCGCCCGTGTGGACGGCAGCTCCAAGTTCCCCGCCGCACAACGCTGGGGCTTCTTCCCCTCCGCATCGGTGGGCTGGCGCGTATCCGAGGAGCCTTGGATGAAGTGGAGCCGCAGCTGGCTTGACAACCTCAAGATCCGCGCAAACTTCGGTTCACTGGGCAACGGTAACATCGGCGCATACTATTTCCTCGAGACCATGGGTATCGAAAAGACCGGCATCCCCATCAACGGTGTTAAGGCCAACTACACCAGCGTTCCCAGCCCTATTCCTTCGAGCCTGACATGGGAAATGGTTACCACATACGACCTTGGTCTGGACTTCGACCTCCTCAAGAACAGGCTTTCCTTCTCCGGCGACATCTACCGCCGCTACAACACCGACTTGATCACCACAGGCCCCCAGCTTCCTGACATCTACGGAGCCAGCGCCCCTTCAGGCAACTACGGCGAGCTGACCACCAACGGTTGGGAGGCAACCCTCTCCTGGAGGGATTCCTTCAAGCTCGGAGGCAAGGACTTCCAATACAGCATCAAGGGAAGCGTATGGGACAGCCGCACCTTCGTATCCAAGTATGAGGCCACTTCCGGCAACATCCTTACCATGTACAAAGGCAAGGAAATCGGAGAGATCTGGGGCTTCCGCACAGATGGATACTTCCTCAACTACACCGAGGCAAACAACTGGGCCACCGACAAATATCACAAGAACGGATCCAACTTCCGCGCATACGCAGGCGACCTTAAGTTCATCGACGTAGACGGCAACGGAACCATCAACTACGGCAACCAGAGCTTCAAGATGGACAAGGACGGAGTCGTCACCCTCGACACCGGCGACCTTGAGGTCATCGGCAACGTAACCCCCCGCTACCAGTACGGTCTGAACATGGACTTCAAGTGGAACGGAATCGGACTCAGCATCTTCTTCCAGGGCGTAGGTCACCGCGATTGGTATCCTTCCTGCGAAACCGGTTTGTTCTACGGTGGTTACAACCGTCCGTACATGGGTGTAATGAAGACTCAGATCGGCGACAACTACGTAAAGATCAACTACACCAACGAGGACGGCAGCGTGAACCCTTACTGGGAAGTCACCAACGCCGACAAGCACCCTTACTGGACCCGCCGTGTCGGTTATTGCGCCAACCGTAACGTAGGTCCTCTCACCGTTGAGAATGACTACTACATGCAGAATGCTGCATATATTCGTCTGAAGAATCTCACCATTGACTACACCCTTCCCAAGAACATAGTCAAGAAGGTCGGCATGGACAATGTTAAAGTCTATGTCGCTCTCGAGAACCTTCTCACATGGTCGCCTATGTTCAAGAACACACAAGCTTTCGACCCTGAAGGCATCGACCTCGGTGATACCGACTTCGACAGTTACAGCAATTTCGGTCTTAGCGGTATCGGTCAGGGCTACAGCTATCCTATGCTCAGGTCCTATACCTTCGGTCTCAACCTCACATTCTAAAGAAAGGATCAGAATATGAAAAAGTTTTTCAATATAATTCTCTGCGCCTCCGCTGTCCTTGCTTTGTCTTCATGCGAAAAGTTCTTCACGAGAACTCCTATCAACGAGTTTGACGCCGAGACTTATTTCCGCAGCGAAAGCGAGCTGAAAATGTACACCGACGGCCTCCTCAACGCCTACATTCCGGATTACACCGAGACCAGCGGCAATGATGCATACAACGACCTCATCGCCACCAAGACCTCTACCGACTATTTCCGCGGCGACGTGGAGTGGGACGGAGCAAAGCAGGGTTCCTGGAGCTGGGGGTGGCTGCGCCGCATCAACTTCATGATCCAGGGCATGGAAAAGAATGCCAAGGGTGTGGTTGATGACGCTACCTACAATCACTATCTTGGACTCGCCAGATTCTGGAGGGCATACAACTACATGTCCAGGGTAAAGCTTTTCTCGGATGTCCCCTGGGTTGACGTATACGTACAGCCCTCGGACACAGCGATTCTATACGGCAAACGCGACGACCGTGAATTCGTGGTCCACAATATTGTCGAAGACCTTAAATTCGCCTGCGAGAATGTTGACAACCGTGTTCACTCCTCTACTGCCAACACCCGCAACCAGGTCGACAAATATGTGGTAAACGCAATGGCTGCCCGCATGCTTCTGTACGAAGGCACCTTCCGCAAGAACCACCTTGTCAATCCCGCAACCAATCAGCCTTGGAAGAACGATTACGAAACGCCCGACCAGCTCATCCAGCTTGCAGCCGATTGCTGCAAGTACATCATTGACTCTAAGGCGTTTTCCCTGCACAAAGGTGATGAGTGGGAAAAGCTGTTCCTCAGCAACGAGCTCCTTACCGACGAGGTCCTGTGGGGACAGGTGTTCATCCTCGAAAGCAACGGACGTCACGCCTATACCCGCTACTTCAACTCCTCTACCCTCGGGCAGCAGTATTCGGGAACAAAGGAGCTTCTGCACCACTTCCTGAATGCCGACGGCACTCCCATCTCGACAGATGAGAAGACCATCAATGAGGAATTCACCGGACGCGATCCCCGTCTTGCCAAGACCATTCTCGGTCCGGGCCACATGGTTGACGACCTGAAGGGTAATCCTGCTCTGCAGCCTATCAACTGCACATTCTGCTGGACTGCTTACATGATTATCAAGTGGTGCGTTCCCGATCAGTCACACTGGCAGAACTCCGTCGACGAGAACTGCATCCCTATCATCCGTTATCCCGAAGTACTGCTTATGTATGCCGAGGCAATGAACGAACTGGGACAGTTCAACGAGGGCATCTGGAACCAGACAGTCGGCGCCATCCGTGAAAGGGCCGGTGTCAAGAGCATTTACCCCACCACACCTGATCCCTGGCTCAAGGAGTACTACACCAAAGACCTCAAGAACCAGCACATTACCGACGGCAACGAGGCCGTGGCACTGGAAATCCGCCGTGAAAGGGTTACCGAGCTGTGCTTCGAGGCCGAGAGCCGTCAACAGGATCTGTACCGTTGGGGCATTTGCGACATTATCCCCCGCCGCGGTGGCCGCGGTAACGGCTGGACCGGCATTTGGATGACCGAGAACGAAGTCAAGAACGGCTTCGACTTCAATGGCGTGCACTACACCATGAACGAAACCATCAAGAAAGCTGCAGAGAACTGCTACCCTATCTCAGGTACCAACAACAGCTGCTGGAGCCTCGAAAAGTCAGGCAACGGTTACTTCCTGGTATACAACTACAAACTTAAGTGGGAAGACAGAATGTACTGCCGTCCTATTCCTTCGACCGCCACCGTCCTCAACCCGAAACTCGGGCAGAACTTCGGCTGGTAACAGTTGTGATCATTCTTTGGAAGCCGGTCCGCTTGGGCCGGCTTTCTTTTTTATCTGTTTCAACTTTAAAAAATAATAATTATATTTGTGAGATAGACTATAAATAACAATCATACAATGAAAAGCATCAGACTACTGTCAACAATCCTGTTTAGTTCCATCATTGCATTTGCGGTCAGCTGCACTCAGCCCACTCCTGACAATCCCGGAGAAGGCGGCGGAAGCGAGGACGAACTTCCCGTGGATGCAATCAACGGCACTACCATAGCCGACGGGATGAACGCTTGCGGCATTGTAAAAGATGCCGTCACCGGAGCCGGAATCCCGGACATTCCCATTACCGATGGTTACACTTACGTAACAACAGACGCCAACGGCGTGTACCAAATGAAGGCCAACCGCTATACCCGCAACATCTACATGAGCGTGCCTTCAAACTTCAAAATTCCCCTTGATCCTGATACCCACCTGCCGTTGTTCTACTCCACAAAGGATTTCGACCACAACAAGGTCAACCGAAACGACTTCTCGCTTGAGCCCCAGGCCGTAGAGGACAAGTTCACAATGATAATGATTGGCGACCCCCAGTGCCAGACCACGGCCCAAATCAACCGTTACAAGACAGAAACTGTTCCGGCCATGATCTCCTGCCTGAATGGCGCCCACTCTGAAGGGCGTTATCCTAACGCATACGGAATGACGCTGGGCGATATCACTTTCGACAGCACCGAGCTCTGGGGAGGCATGAAGGGATCCATGTCCAACCTCAAGCTGCAGGATGGAAGCTGGTTCCCCATCTTCCAATGCATAGGCAACCACGACCATAACTCTTTGCAGCAGAGCAGCGATTATGCCGCAACTGGAAAATATGTCGAAAACTTCGGACCCACCGATTACTCATTCAACAGAGGACAGGCGCACATCATTACAATGGATGATATCATGGTGACGAACGTTACCAACAATTCGTCTCCCAACCGATATACCTGGAGCTATAACGGCGGATTCACCAAGAATCAGTACATCTGGCTGCAGCAAGACCTTGAGCATGTAGCCGACAAGGCCGACAAGGTAGTATTCCTCTGCATGCATATCCCCATGCGCGCGGGAGCCAGTTCTGGAGGATCTTCAGTCAATAAATCCGCTTATTATGCAGAGGTTCTGACGCTTCTCAAGCAATTTAAAGAAGCCCACATCATGATAGGCCACACGCATTACCAGCAGAATTATGTCCATACCGGCTACATCTGCAAGGGCGGCCAGCCTATCTATGAACATGTTCACGGAGCTGCATGCGGTGGATGGTGGAGCTGTGATTCCAATGTCACAGGAGCCCCCAACGGCTTCAACGTCTATGAAATCGAAGGCAATACGGTAAAGAACTGGACGGCAATAGGGTCTAAGACAAGTGCCGACTACCAGATTCGAGTATACGACGGAGACCAGATCTACAATGGCAGCAAGGGCTATGAATATGCATGGTACCGCACGTCCAACAAGGGTGGCAGCAACGGCATTACCGCAGTCGGCAATATAAACCTCCAGCACGCATTCGTGGCAGAAGTGTTTAACGACGACGACCGCTACTGGAAACTAGAGATGTATCAGGACGGCGTGAAAATCGGTGATTTCAAGAAGCTTTCCAACGGCAGTTGCTGCAATATCTGCCTCACCTCGTACTTCTTCAACGAATTGGGGAAGAATACCGATACCTGGGTCAACAAGACCGCCAGCCATTACTGGTACTTCGTTCCCAGCTCCAAAAAGCCATCCGAAGAAAAGAATTGGGAAGTCCGTGCCACACAGACCATCCCGACCAGCGGTCATGAGAATATTTATGGCTGCACTACATTCACCACAGATTACAGTCAGTTCTAATGGTTTTTCATAAACTACATAGGGCGGCGGTTGCGCTCATCCTGTTCACGGCACTCCTTTCCTGCACCAAAGAGGAGGTTTATACCCCTGCATCAATAAGTGGCCCGTGGGTATTCTCTGCGGAGAACAAGGGCTCGGGCTGGGATGACATCAAGGTGTCCGACGTTTACTTTTTTGACGGAAAAGGCAGTTACACAGTAAAAAGCCTAAGTGCCGGATCTTCCGGCGTAACATACTACAACGGAAAAGTCTACGCAGACCAGAGCAAGTTCTCCCGCACTGACGGCAAATCTTATTCGGCAAAAATCGGGCAAAGCAGCAATTACATTTTTGAATCCTTGCCTGGAGTTTATACCCTTGTGAGCCAGTCACCGGAGTTGATGACCTTCGATTACATCGGCTCCGGTTCTGCCAAAGGGTACAGGCTTGCCAAAGTAAGCATATTCGAAGATTCACACGCTCCGGTAAAGCCGGAGGAGCCTGACGACAAGCCCGACGACAAGACACTGAAAATCAACGGATCCGTAATCTCGGAGGGCAACGATTTGGTGGGTCTTGTATCCGACAAGAGCACAGGTCGCGGCATTCCGGGAGTGACCGTCACCGACGGATATGACTGCGTCAAGACCGACGCGAACGGCGTTTACCAGTTCAAGTCCAACTCCCTTACCCGCTTCGTCTACTATACAACCCCCGCGGAATATAAGGTGGCGACCACTTCATCGCCCGGCATCCCGGTCTTCTACAAGGCCGTCAAGCCCGAAGGAGAAATCATCCGCACCGATTTCTCCCTCGATCCCCTTCCCGGCGGCAAGGAAACCAGCTGGACCTTCGTAGGCATTGGCGACCCCCAGTGCTGCAAGACGTCCGAGGCCAACAGATACTCCACCGAGACCATTCCCGACCTCAAAAAGGCCACCGCCGGCCTGTCCAGCGTCTACGCAATGACCCTTGGGGACATAGTCTTCGACAGTACGAACATGTGGCCCACCATGAAGGCGTCCATGTCTTCTGTGCACAACGGCACAAGCTACATCGTATTCTTCCAGACCATAGGCAACCACGACCACGACTCACTGCAGCCCGACACTTCCGACAACCAGATGGATGACTACAACGCTACGTCCACCTTCGGCAAGTTCTACGGTCCTGTCAATTATTCGTTCGACAGGGGTGATGTACACGTGGTGTCGATGGACGACATAATGGTCACCGAGCAGAAGAGTTCCAGCAAGAGCAACGGCAAGACCTGGAGCTACAGCGGCGGATTCACCCAGGCCCAGATCGACTGGCTCAAACAGGATATTGCACTGGTGGACAACAAGGCTGAGAAGATGATCTTCATCTGCTGCCACATACCGTTCAGGAACTCCAGCGCAAACCACTACCCCGATGTACTTAAGTTGATGGATGAGTTCAAGGAGGCTCACCTGATGATAGGCCATACCCACTACACCCAGAACTACATCTACACCAACACCCACAAAGGCAAGGGAGGACTCCCCCTCTACGAGCATATCCACGGCTCGGCCTGCGGCGCATGGTGGACCACAACAAGCAGTTCCACCGTTACCGGAGAGCCTTCTGGATACACCATCTACAGCATCGAAGGGCCGCACATCAAAGACTGGAAATTCAAGGGGACCAACAAGCCTGCAGACTTCCAGCTGCGCGTATTCGACGGCAACGAAGTGTATTACCAATCAAAGAGTTACCCCCTCAACTGGTACAGTACAAGCCAGAAAGCCGGCACCGGTTCCATCACCGTCAAAGGAAACGCGAACCTCAAAAACTGCTTTGTGGCGCAGGTATTCAACGACGACGGCACTTACTGGAGCGTCGAACTGCGCAAGAAGAGCACCGGCCAGAAGATAGGTGACTTCAGGCGCCTGGCCAACGGCTCGAGTACCAATGTAGCCATGTCTGCATTCTATTTCAATGTAAAGAGCAAGAACAGCTCAAGTTACTCATCCACAACCGCCAGCCACTACTGGTATTACAAGCCCGCCTCCGGCGAGCCGGCAAACGAAAGCGACTGGGTTGTAGTAGCCACACAAAAAATACCCGGAGGTTCCATAACCCATGAGTATTCATGTGAAAAGATCTCTACCGAAGCAGACTTTGCAAAGGAATTCTATTTCTAATACTTGATCGTCCGGCGCAGCACAACTATCGCAGTGCTGTCGGGATGAACCCTTTCGGCGCGGGAAATCCAATTCCCGCGCTCGTCGTATTCGTAAGTATAGAAACGTTCTGGATTCTCTTCGAGTCCTGATTCCCATTGCATCTCGCAGATTGAGTTAAGAACGGTACCCCTGCTCCATACAGGAAGGCCCTTTTCATTATACTTTATTTCCACGTCAAAAGCGTCGCTCTGCATGTTTGTGGGCTTGTTTTCATCCATGAAGTAGTCCACATGGCCCCGGCCCATGACATCGCCCTCCGAAGTCACCGATTCTTCATCATAACCGCTGCCGGAGAATTTCTTAGTCGTAGTATACATGTACTCCCCTTCTGCGTAGTAATCGGACTTGATTATGTGCCGTCCGTCATTGGTATGTACCCAGCGGTGGAGTTCCTCATTGTTCATGCCATATACCCGGCACTCGGAAATGAAACGACCATCCCAGTCATATTCATAACGGACTTCTGTTTCATCCTCGGCATTGACCCCATGTATTTCTGCCAGGTGACCGGATTTGTCATAGGTATACTCCTCGCGATAGCGGAAACTGCCGTCAAAGTTGTAGCGCTTCATGAGCTCCACCTGGCCGGCAGGATTGAAAAAGACGTCGTAACTGAACTCGAGAGTGTCGGACTTTACTGAAATCTCGCTGGCCTTGCAGCTCAGGCCGTACTTTTCAAGGTCGTTGGGGACCGTATTGCAGGCGCACACAAGCAGGGCGGCTGCGACTAAGAGTTTAACTTTCATATGTGACAAATTTATGAATTTTATGTTATTTTTGTAAACACGATATAACCAATTATGAAAAAATCACTACTTCTTATGATGGCCCTTGCGGCCTGCTGTACCTTGTTTGCACAGAATCCGCCCGAGAATTCCGACGATCGCGTGGCATGTTACAGAATGATGTCAGGTGTGCGCAGAATAATCGCCATTCCCGACATCGACGGATACAAGACCTTGAAATGCGACTTTCACACCCACACCGTTTACGCCGACGCCCAGGTGTCTCCGGAAGGACGCGTACAGGAAGACTGGTTCGACGGACTGGACGTCATGGCAATGACGGAGCACGTCGGCGTGCATAAGACTGGCATCGACTTTCCAGACCGCAACATCACCAACCAGAAAGCCATGGCAGAAGGCAAGAAATGGGGAATGATAGTCATACCTGGTGTAGAACTAACACGGGCGAAGCCCTTCGGACACATGAATTTTCTGTTTGTCAAAGACGCCAATGTATTTAGTGAGGACCGATACATGATTGGAGAGGACGGACACAGCCTCAAAGACGAGCAGGGCCGCAGCGTCAACAACATGGAAACCCTTCAAGACGACATCGCCGCCGCCATCGAACAAGAGTGCTTCATCCAGTGGAATCACCCCGGTTGGCCCGACCGCAAATGCGACATGTATGACATCCACAAGGAAATGCTGGCCAAAGGCCTGATTAACGCAGTTGAAATATGCAACCACCAGGAATGGTATCCCAAAGTCCTGGACTGGTTCGACGAATACCATATTCCCATGACGGCAAACACCGATCAGCATCGGCCTGTGGCCTTTGACTTCGGCCACGTAATCCGGCCCATGACTCTGGTATTCGCAAAGGAATACACGCTGGAATCCGTGCGCGAGGCCATGTTCGCGGGCCGTATGGTCGCTTTCTGGGACAATACCCTTGCAGGCGACGCCACATGGCTTGAGCAACTTGTGCACAATTCTCTCAAAGTAAGGGTTATCGACGCCAAGAAAGGCCGCATCGAGGTCAGCAACATCTCCGACATTCAGTTTGAAACAAAGTACGGCGAGCACATGAATCCTGTGGTCCTCTACCCCCACGGAGCAATCATCATGACCGTAAAGAAAGACCAGAAGATAGATTTCCTCAACTGCTACACGGGACGCAAGACTCTGAGCACCAATCTTTGGTAGATCTTATTTTTCTGGTAATCAGACAATTAAACAAATCAGGGTACCCCGTTTTGGGGTACCCTGATTTGTTTAAAGCGTTAATTGTCAAATGATTGACTTTGCGTCAGATCTCTAGTAGAGTTCATCGACGGGCTCCTTGAAATCGTCCGCGGTGGGAGCGGGAGCGGTGTTGCGGGGACCGCTGCGGCGGGGACGGTCGTCCCTGCGGGGACGGCGCTCGTCGGTGCGGTGGCCTTCGGAGTGGCGGTCGTCACGACGCTCACGGCGTTCGCCGCCTTCGCGGCGCTCGCGACGCTCGCCGCCGTTGCCGCCCCTGCCACCGTTACCCTTGGGCTCGACATAGCCCTCGGGCTTCTCGGTGAGGGCGCGCATGGAAAGGCGCATCTTGCCGCTCTTGGCATCGTACTCGAGGAGCTTGACGTCTACCTCGTCGCCGACTGCGAGCACATCTTCCACCTTGTCGGTCTTGGTCCATGCAATCTCGCTGACGTGCAGCAGACCTTCCTTGCCGGGGAGGATTTCGATGAAAGCACCGAAGTCCAGGATGCTCACCACCTTGCCGTGATAGACCTTGCCGGCCTCGGGGACTGCGCAGATGCCCTTGATCCAGTCGAGAGCCTTCTTCATGGAATCCCTGTCGGTAGCGGCCACGTCGACCACGCCCTCGGTGAGGTTGGTTCCGGGGATGGGAACTTCCTCGATGGCGATGGTTGCACCGGTTTCTTTCTGTATCTTCTGGATGGTTTCGCCACCCTTGCCGATAACGGCGCCGATAAACTCGGAGGCGATGCGAAGCTGTTCGATGCGAGGCACGAAGGGCTTGTAATCCTCACGGGGAGCGGCTATTGTCTTGAGCATCTCACCCATGATATGGATGCGTCCCTGGCGGGCCTGCTCAAGGGCTTTCTCGAGCACCTCATAGCTCAGGCCGTCAACCTTGATGTCCATCTGGGTGGCGGTGATACCGTCTGCGGTGCCGGTGACTTTGAAGTCCATGTCGCCGAGATGATCCTCGTCACCGAGGATGTCGGTCAGGATAGCATAGCGCTCGTTGGGGCGCTCGGCGTCGGTGATAAGGCCCATGGCAACGCCTGCGACGGGCTTCTTGATCTTGACGCCGGCATCCATCAGGGCAAGGCAGCCGCCGCATACGGAGGCCATTGAAGAAGAGCCGTTGGACTCGAGGATATCGGAAACCACACGCACTGCGTAGGGATTCTCGGGAGCCATGGGGATGACGGGCTTGAGGGCGCGCATGGCAAGATTGCCGTGGCCTATTTCCCTGCGGCCGGGAGCGCGCATGGGCTTGGCCTCGCCGGTGGCGAAAGGAGGGAAATTATAGTGAAGTACGAACTGCTGGTCTTCCTGGATGAGGACCTCGTCCATCTCTTTCATATCCAGCTTGGTACCGAGAGTCACGGTAGCGAGCGACTGGGTCTCGCCGCGGGTGAAGATGGCGCTTCCGTGGGCGCAGGGCAGATAATCTACCTCGCACCAAATCGGGCGCACCTGATTGCAGACGCGGCCGTCCAGACGTACGCCCTCGTCAAGTATCATGTTGCGCATGGCCTCTTTCTTCACATCGTGGTAGTAGCGTGCAGCCATCGCGGTCTTGAGTTCGTAGGCCTCTTTCTCTTCCTCCGTGCGGGGCTCGGGGATGGTGGCAAGGAATTCTTCCTTGATGGCCTCGAAACCATCTTCCCTCTCGTGCTTGGGCTTGGCACTCTTGGCCAGGGCGTAGCACTTGGGATAGCAGAAGTCGTAGACCTCCTTGCGGAGCTGCTCGTCCTGCTCGTCGTGGGGATACTCCCTCTTGGTCTCTGCTGTGCCGAGCTCGGCCATGAGTTCTTTCTGCACGCGGCAGTGCTTCTTGATCTCTTCGTGGGCGAACTTGATGGCCTCGAGCATGTCGTGCTCGCTGACCTCGTTCATCTCGCCTTCGACCATCATGATGTTCTCCTCGGTGGCGGCGACCATGAGGTCAAGATCGCAGTCGGCCATCTGGGAGAAACCGGGGTTGATGACAAACTGTCCGTTTATACGGGCCACGCGCACTTCGGATACAGGGCCGCCGAAGGGCAGGTCGGAGGTTGCGAGGGCTGCCGATGCGGCCAGTCCGGCCAGAGCGTCCGGCTGAGTGTCCTTGTCTGCTGAAATGAGGCTGATATATACAAATACCTCAAGATGGAAATCGTCCGGCCAAAGGGGACGGATGGGCCTGTCTACAAGGCGGGCCACCAGCACCTCGTAGTCGGAGGGCTTGCTTTCGCGCTTGAGGAAACCGCCGGGGAAGCGGCCTGCGGAATAATACTTTTCCCTGTAATCTACGGTGAGGGGCATGAAGTCGGTACCCTCTTTTACTTCTTTCGCAGCGCATACTGTGGCAAGCAACATTGTGCCACCCATCTTTACGACTGCGGAACCGTCTGCCTGCTTGGCAAGTTTGCCGGTTTCGATTTCAATCACGCGGCCGTCCGCGAGCTCGATCTTTTTGTTGATGATGTTCATTACTGTTTCCTATTACGTCTTTTAAAAAAGGATGGCTCCCCCATTGGGAGCCACCCCGCATTTTCCTATTGTGCTTATCGACGAAGACCAAGCTTCTTGACGATATCCCTGTACCTCTCGATGTCAACCTTCTGGAGGTAATCCAGAACCTGACGGCGCTTACCGACGAGGCGAAGAAGACTGCGGCGTGTTACAACGTCTTTCTTGTTCTTCTTGACGTGCTCGGTAAGGTGAGCGATACGGTAGGAAAATAGAGCAACTTGACTCTCAGGAGAGCCGGTGTCAGTATTAGACTTCCCGTACTTCGCGAAAATCTCTTGCTTCTTCTCTGGCATTAAGTATTCAGCCATCGTGCAAAAAATTTTAAGTGATTAATTGATTATGCTTATGCCACCGCGGCAAAAAGCCTGCAAATATACGAATAATTCTTTATAATTCAAGTATTTTTTTCTATCTTTGAATCATGAAAAAGATTATTCTGACCATGTTTGCTGCACTTTTGTGCAGCTTCGGTGCGAGCGCCTGGGGAAAACTCGGACACGAGACGGTGATAGCCGTCGCACAGCACTACCTAAGCAGCAAAACCAAGGAAAACATTGCACAGTATTTCGACTACAACCTGCAGAAAGATGCCGTATGGATGGACGAGCACCGCAGGGACAAGGAAATCGCCTATACTACCGCATGGCACGTATACGCCGTCGATTCAAAACACAACTACGACCCTAATCCCCGTCTCAAGACCGGCGACGCGATACATGCTCTGCAGATCGTAGACTACAACCTCAGGCACTACAAAGAGCTCTCCGACTCCGCCGTCGTAATGAACGTACGCATGCTCATCCACTTCGTGGGCGACATGCACTGCCCGGTACATTCCTACTTCCCCGGGTTCAAAAACAACTGGCCTTTCAGCTGGAACGGTCAGGATTACCACAGTTTCCACTCGTTCTACGACGCCATGCCCACCCTCCTGTGGAAAGACATGAACGCAGACCAGATCGCTTCGCTCATTGACGACTGCGGGGCATGCAAAAGGCGCAAGATAGCCAAAGGCACCCCGGTTGACTGGGCAAAAGCCACCGCAGACCGCGTAGCGTACATATACGAAATCAATCCTCCGCGGGCCAAGGTCCTCGACCCTGACACAGTGGAAAAGTCCAGGGATATCGTTACGCTCCAGCTCCGCGACGCCGGCTACCGTCTCGCCCGCCTGCTGAATTTCTACTTCGGAAAATAATATATCCACATACAAACTGCTGCATTCCGAGTCTGTTTTCCCTTGATTATGGGATACGGAATGCAGCAGTTTTGTATTTTAACTACAGTCTCTCGATCGTAGGCAGATTCCTGGATTTCAGGAGCACGTTATAACGGTCGAGGGCTTCCTCCACGCAGTCCCGCCAGGAACGCACCAAAGTCTTAGATGCCTGCAGGCCAACGCGGCGCACGCGCTCCGGATCGTTTATCAGTTCCCTGAGCAGGCCGGCCATGCTGTCGGCATCGTTGGCAGTAAGGAAACCGTTGACGCCGTCCGTGATGGCCGCTCCTGCGGTAGAGCCTGCCGCCAAGATGGAAGGTGAATGAAGGGCGGCGGCTTCCCGCACCACAAGTCCCTGAGTATCATACAACGAGGGGAAAAGGAAGAGGTCGGAAGCCGCATAGTACTCCTTGAGTTTATCCCTGTCTGTGACGGTCCCGACGAAGGTCACCTTGCTGTCCAGGCCGTATTCGGAAACCATGCGCTTCATCTCCTCCTCGGCGTAGCCGGTTCCGACGAAGTACATCCGGAAAGGAACGTCGGCTACCCGGGCAAGGCTGTCTATGATCAGACGGGTGTTCTTCTCCCATATATGCTGGCCGACGAAAAGCAGGACGAAGTCCTCCGGGCCTATGCCAAGATGCTGGCGCGACTCCACGAAATACTTTTCAGGATAGTCGGCCACAAGGTCGGAGCCGTTGTCCATGACTTCAACATGGCCTTTATAGCCATACTCCCTTATGACGTCGATCACGGACTCCTGCGGCACCCATACGAGGTCGGCGCTTTCAAAATAATCAATGATATACTTGATGATGACATCGACTATCGCCTTTGGGAACACGCGCGAGAAATCATCACGGAACTTGGAATGGAATGTTGCAATCAGGGGGATGCCCTGGAACCTGGCCACGCGCTGGCCGACGCTGCCCGCGCCGAAGGGTCCGTGGGAATGTATGATCTTGAAGCGCTTTTTCAGGAGGCTCGACACGAACATCGGGTCCACTTCGGCAATCCCGGTAACGTACGGAGGGCGCTTGGGTACCGGGAAACTGAAATAAGTAAGGACCTCGAAAGGCAGTCCACTATAGTCAGTTCCGGGCACCTTGGGCGTCACGACGCTCACATTGCCCACCATCTGCTGGAGCCAGTTCGCATAATTCTCGACGCAAACTGAAACGCCGTCCATGACCGGAGGAAAGCTCTCATTGAACAAGCCTACATTGACCTGGTCTTTTTTCAGCAGCAAGTTAGAAATATCCATAACGAAACTATTCCTGTGGAACTTCTACTTCAGCTTCCGACTCTGCAGGAGCCTCGGGAGCCGCTTCTCCCACCTGCTCCACGGCAGGCTTCTCCTTATGCAGCGGCAGGCCTATGCACTTCAGGTTGTCCGTAAAGAACAATGCGCAGAAAGCGACGACAAGGGCCAGGAGCAGCCAGCGGCAGATCCGCCACCAAAGCGGTGCCTTGGGCTTGTAGGGGTCGTCCAGCTTGAGTTTGGGATATTTCGCAATGCTCGTAAGAGTGCGTCCGAAAGGAATGTTGACGATGACATTGGAGTTGATGGCCCAGCCGTTGGCATTGAGCACCGGGCCGAGGTTGCGGCGGCGCAGCTTGCCCCAGGCGATGAAGCATGAAGGGCCAGAGATAAGCAGCATGATGCCGACGATGAGCAGCAGTATACCCCACCAGGGCAGTTTGGCTATTCCGGTGACGATACCTGCTATCGCAGCCCCCAGGAGGCCAATGGCCATGCCTACGGCAGCGAAGATACCGGCAAACTTGCCAATGTCGAATGGCTGCTTCTTGGCTGCCGCATCGGCGGGAGCCGCAGTAGCCGAAGCCTGAAGGTTCTCCATGGATTTGGCATCCTTCTCTGCGGCCGACTTGTTGATCAAGCCTGTTATCCAATTCCAGAATTTGACATAAGGAGACCAGAATGCCTGCTTGATGCTTATCGGGTTCTCCACTATCTTTATGATGGTGGCATCGTAGTCAAGTCCGTCGCGGTCGTAGAATACACCGTTGGTGCCGGGGCGCAGGTTTCTGGTTTTGCCGTCGGTCATTACGGCAACGATATTCATCGATTTGCCAGTAGTCTTGGATGTACAGGCGCAGTAAAGCAGGAACATGCCGCTAAGACCGGCCATATCGGCGTGCTTGCCCATATCTTCAACCCTCACGCAGAGGCGGCAGCAACGCTCGTCAATGTAGAGCTTGCCGGCCTCGAATACAGACATCTCATTCTGGTCGGGGGAATAGAAGTCGCTGAAAACCACGTAGTTCTTGAGCAGCTTGTAGAAGTCCCTGACAAGATGCGTCAGCTTGTTTACTTCGTCAATAGAGTTCGCCTCATCCTCAAGGGCCTTGTCGGATGCAATCAGCTCCAGCAGGGCGGCCTTGTTATCGGCGGCGATAAGCTTTTTGACTTCTTCGAGCCCGAGAGCCTCCACTTCAGCGCCTTTCTTTGAGTCCTTCCACGCCGAGAATGCAGAGAACTTGGACACTATTTCATTCCATTCCGCCTCATTGATACCGTCTTTGGCATCCAGGCCGGCAAGGGTCCTGAAGGCATCGACTTTAGCCTTCCAGGCGGGGTTGATGGCATCAAAGAGCAGTACTCCGTCCTTGGACGGACGGGCAAGAGGGTAGGATGCTATCTCCTGGGCCTCTCCGGAGAGGTCGTGGTCGGATATGGCGCTTATCTTGTCGGTTGACACATCGACGGCGGGCGCTGCTGCCTCGGTGAAGGCAATGAGTTTGCAGCGCATGAAAAAGTCGGAGACCTTGGTCTTGATGGCGTCGGCAGCATCCAGGGCCGCCTGGGTATTGTCTCCGAAGGGGAAAATATCGGGAGTGGCGGCAGCCTGCCATGCAGCATAATCGGCAAGGGCGGTGTAGAACGCCTCTATTTGCTCGGCTGTGACTCCTTCCGCTCCGCTGCGGTCGGTCGTGGATCCGATCTGTGCCGCAATGGTCTTGATGACCCCCTTGAGGGTGTCGTCTGCTGCGGAGGCCTCGGTAATCACACCGTCACCGTTGAATGCGGTGTCGGCAAAGATTGCCACGCTGTCGGAAGTATCCGCCACTGAAATATCGTCTTTTTGAAGCTTGAGGTTCGAAAGAATCTGGCGGGCCGATTTCTCGAGTTTTTCGCCTTCGGGTACATCCGTATTGATGTCCGAAAGCTTGAGAGTATCCGGGGCCTTGATAAGCAATTCCTTATCTTTCAGAACCTTGCACAGCCAGTTGGCAGCTGCGACAATCTCATCTACACGGATCTTGCCGTCACCGTCGGTGTCGATGAGTTTAAGTGTTTCCGAGGGGAACTCGAGGCCCTCGGTGGGGCAGCTCAGGACAGTCCATAGTTTTTTGTCCAGTTCTCCCAGATGAGCGATATCTTCGCCGCTGCGAACATTTACGCGGACCACGCCGCCAAAGGAGCTGTAGCTCCAATCGTAGCCTGTGCTTTTCTTTTTCTTTGCCATAATTGTGGAGGTTTGGTGTATAAAGGCAAATATAAGCAAATTTTTCCTATATTTACTCCGTGGCTAGCGTTGTAATTATAGGGGGTGGTGCTGCAGGCTGTTTTTGCGCTGCACAGTTGTCCGCGCTGCGCCCGGGATGGAATATTACAATCCTGGAGGCCGGCGGGCGCCTGATGGCGAAACTGGCCGTAACCGGCGGCGGGCGCTGCAACCTCACGAATTCTTTCGAGGGCATTGAGTCACTTTCCGAAGCATATCCACGCGGCGACAAAGTCATGCGCAAGGTCCTCGGCCGTTTCGGATGGCGGGACACCTGCAAGTGGTTCGAAGAACGCGGCGTGCGGCTGGTGGTCCAGCCAGACCACTGCATCTTCCCGGCGAGTCAGGACGCCATGCAGATCGTGCATACCCTGGAAGACTGCATCAAAAGCGGAGGAGTTCAAGTCAGATGCGGCTGCAGGACCAAGTCCATACCGGAAGGCGCCGACGCGGTCGTCCTGGCCACAGGCGGCGGCACGGCCGGCATCCTGGAGGGGACGGAAATAGAACTTGTGCCTCCGGTCCCGTCACTCTTCACCCTGAAAGTCCAGGACGAAGGCCTGCGCTCGCTCATGGGTACGGTGGTAGAAAACGTCACCCTGGGCATTGCCGGCACGCGATTCCGTTCGCAGGGCACATTGCTGGTGACGGACTGGGGAGTAAGCGGCCCTGCCACGCTCAAGCTTTCCTCCTACGCCGCAAGGCACCTTTCAGACTGCGGCTACTCGGGAACGCTCCTGGTAGACTGGCTGGGAGGGGGCGAAAACCTGGCCCGCCAAATCGTTTCAGAACTGGCATCCGGCAGCAGGACCATAGCCAACAGCCACCCCGCACAGCTTACCGCCAGATTATGGAGCTATCTGGTCCAGCGTGCAGGAATAAGGGAGAACGCGCGATGGGGAGAACTTGGGAGCAAAGGATTGTCCAGGCTCGTAAACACCCTTGCCGCTGATACTTTCCCTTTCTGCGGGCGGGCAAAGTTCAAGGAGGAATTCGTTACCTGCGGAGGCGTAGCACTGCGGGAAGTCAAGCCGGACACGATGGAATCGCGCCGCGTGCCAGGACTCTACTTTGCTGGCGAAGTGCTTGATATTGACGCCATTACCGGAGGATTCAACCTACAGGCGGCATGGAGCACGGCGTGGGTTGTGGCACAGGCTATTTCTGAAAAATTTTGACTATTTGGCATTTTTACATGCCAAAAAGTACAGCATTTGTCACTGGTCCGGGGTTTGCCATACTCTATTTCGGTTTCCGAAAGGAACCCCGGGAATAAGAACCGAAGCTACGGTTCCAAACCGGAACAGTTTTAAAAGTTTTTGAGTTATGTTACCAATGAGAAGAACGAGTGATAGCTGGCTGCCGGACATTTTCAATGACTTTTTCGACAACAGCTGGATGGAAAGGCCCACTTATACAGCACCGGCCATCAATGTAATTGAAACAGAGAAAGAATACGAAGTAGAGCTTGCCGCTCCGGGACTCTCCAAGGAAGATTTCCAAGTGCATGTGGATGCGGACAACAATCTGCACATCGAGATGGAAAAGAAGTCCGAGAACAAGGAAGGCAAGAAACACGGAAGGTTCCTGCGCCGCGAATTCTCCTATGAGAAATTCCAGCAGACACTGCTTCTGCCCGACGATGTAGATGCCGAAAAAATCGAGGCTCACGTAGAGAAAGGCGTTCTTACGGTCACTCTTCCCAAGAAAGAGAAAATCGCCAAGGCCGATACAGTCAAGCAGATAGCAATAAAGTAATTCTGCATCATTTACTTATAAAAGGGGCTGACTAAAATTTTAGTCAGCCCCTTTTATAATACTTACAACAGAAAGAACAGGGCCACGCCCGTCATAGTGATGGCCACGCCCACAACCTCGCGAAATCTTATTCTCTGCTTGAAAATCACAGAATAAGGCACCATGATAAAAACGGGCGACAGCGCCATGAGCGTAGAGGCTATGCCGGCACTTGTGTACCTAACCGCCATAAGCGACATGGAAACGCCCAGAGCAGGACCGAAAACAGTCATAATGCCCGTGTATTTCAGTCCTTTACCGTCCTTAAGGGCGGCTCCCAGGACAGGCATTTCCTTGCGGAGGGCCATGATGGCGAGGAAACCGAATCCACCGACTATTGCCCTGAACATGGTGGATGCGAAAGGAAGCATAGTATTGAGCAGTTCAGGTGCATCAGGAGGAACGGCTTCGGCATAATAAGAAAGACCAATCTTGCTGAGAACCAGGCCTACACCTTGCCCGAGTCCGGCGCTGACACCGAAAATAATGCCCTTCAACGGCAGGGTAAGCTGAACCTTGTGGTCCTCTCCCCTTCCGAGAATTGAAATAGCAAGTCCCGCAAGAGTGACTACCATAGCAATCAGAGATGTCCATGCCATTTTTTCTCCCAGAAGAATCCAACTAGTCACAGCGGCAATAGGAGGAGCAAGAGTCATCAGAAGTTGCCCGAACCTAGCTCCGATATACATATAACAATTGAAAAGGCACCAGTCGCCGAAAATATATCCAACTACAGCAGAAAGGCCGAGCCACAGAAGTGTCTTGCCATCAGCATAGACAGGATAAGGATACCCGATCGTAACCCATAGAACTACACCCAGCAACAGAAATGACATGAAAAGACGGATGACATTGGTACTCATGGTGCCAATCTTCCGGCATGCCAAATCCGCATAGATAGAAGATATCGTCCAGGAGAACGATACCATAAGGGCAATTATTTCACCTAAATGTGACATCTCATTTATAATACAAAAAAGGCTCGGTTCCTTTCGGAATCGAGCCTTTCGAAAAGCGGCAGCT
>CAMJHF010000005.1 GCA_946405435.1 uncultured Bacteroidales bacterium | reverse complement strand
GTCCAGGAACGTGGCATCAACAGCCGCTCTGGACAGAAATCGGCAAAAATTGTCCAGGAACGTGGCATCAACAGCCGCTCTGGACAGAAATCGGCAAAAATTGTCCGGGACATGGTCAGCAACAGCAGCTCTGGACAAAAATCAGCAAAAACTGTCCAGAACCTGGGCAGCAACGGCCGTTCTGGACAAAAACCCGCAAAAATTGTCCAGAACCTAGGCACCAACGGCCTCTCTGGACAGAAATCGGCAAAAGCTGTCCGGTAACGCGGTAGCAACAGCAGCTCTGGACAAAAATCAGCAAAAACTGTCCAGAACCTAGGCACCAACGGTCTCTCTGGACAGAAAACGGCAAAAGCTGTCCCGTGCATGGTTGCGGCGGCTGTAATGGATAGAATATGTTGTTTTTTTATCCTATTGTTTAGTTATTTTTGGTGAAATTGACTTCTTTGATTAGTTTTGCAGGGAGGGATCTGATTCCCGCGAAACTATTATGAAAAATTTCTCTGCACTCGAGAGCCATTGCTCCCTTTCTTTTGATCAGTCCGGCCCCTACTGGCACATTTGGACTCCTGAAAATCACCCGGTTATATTTCACGATGCCTCCGCATTCAAGGCAGGTATGAATATTCTTGCCATATGTTCGAGGCTTGTCCCTGAAGTGCATATCATTACCTTTGAACTCATGTCCAATCACATTCACATAACTGCTGCCGGGACTGAAAACAATATTAAGAAACTGTTTGCACTTTTCCGGAGATTCCTTGGCAACTATTTGAGATCCAAAGGATTCTGTTGCGATTTGTCATCTTTCACACCACATTTTAGAATGATTGGAACTCTTCAGGACTTAAGAAATGTTATCAGCTATACAAACCGAAATGGATTCGTTATTTCGCCCGATGATACTCCCTTTTCATACCGGTGGGGCGCTAACTCATACTTCTTCAACTACGCGGCTAAAGAAAGGTATTACGAATCTACTTCATTTCTCTCCAGGACAAAGCGGAGGGAATTAATCCGTTCTCACGACTCGGATACAATCGTCAAGATTAAAACAGTTGACGATTATGCTTGCCCGATGGACTTCTGCGCGATAACATTTGCTGAAAAACTATACCGTAACGCATCGCACTATTTCAGGGACATATCCCGAAATATTGAGGCGCATAAAACCCTTGCCTTAGAAATTGGAGAGAGTATTTATTACTCTGATGATGAACTGTTTAGCATTATCAGTAATATCTGCAAAGAGAGATACGGACAGTATAAACCATCTCTTATTCCCGCAAATGCCAAAAGGGAACTTGCCATTCAGCTCCATCGGGATTACAACGCTGGCAACAAACAGATTCATCGGCTTTTAAAAATAGACCTTGCCACCTTGGCTCAACTTTTCCCCGAACAACATTAATCCATGAACATCCTGGACAGAAAACTGCAAAAATTGTCCAGGAACGTGGCATCTACAGTCATTCTGGACAGAAATCAGCGAAAATTGTCCAGAACATGGTCACCAACGGCCTCTCTGGACAGAAAACGCCGAAAACTGTCCGGTAACGTGGCATCAACTGCCGCTCTGGACAGGAAACGGCAAAAACTGTCCGGGGACGTGGCAGCTAACAGTCATTCTGGACAGAAATCGGCAAAAATTGTCCAGGAACGTGGCATCAACGGCCGCTCTGGACAGAAATCGGCAAAAACCGTCCGGGAATGTGGCAGCAACAGTCATTCTGGACAGAAATCAGCGAAAACTGTCCAGAACATGGTCAGCAACGGCTGCTCTGGACAGAAAACGGCAAAAACTGTCCGGGGACGTGGCAGCCAACAGTCATTCTGGACAGAAATTGGCAAAAATTGTCCGGGAACGTGGCATCAACAGCTGCTCTGGACAGAAATCGGCATAAATTGTCCAGACCCCGGGCAGTAACGGCCTCTCTGGACAGAAAACGCCGAAAACTGTCCGGTAACGTGGCATCAACGGCCTCTCTGGACAGAAATCGGCAAAAATTGTCCGGGAACGTGGCATCAACGGCCGCTCTGGACAGAAAAAGTGAAATAATGTCCTCAACTGGTCAGTAGGGGTTGACGGATAATTCCTGGGGTTGAGATTTCAGGCGTATGTGAAAGGTAGCAGAGGAATGAGGAGGAGAGAGGATGGGGAGCTGGAAGAATGAGGAGGGGAGAATGTTGTAGCGGAATATCAGGGTGGTGGAGGAAGAGGTGTCGGGAGATTTGGGTGGTGGAGGAATGAGGTGGAGAGAGGATGGGGAGCTGGAAGAATAAGGTGGGGAGAATGTTGTAGCGGAATATCAGGGAGCCGGAAGAATGAGGTGGTGAGAGGATGGGGAGCCGGAAGAATGAGGAGGGGAGAATGCTTTGGCGGGATATCAGGGAGGCGGAGGAATGGCGGAAGAAAAGGTAAGAAGTGGGCGAAAAGGTTAGGGACAGAAGAAAAGGGCGGCGGGGGAGGATGAGATGCAGGCCGGATAATGAGGAGGATTTGGGGGCGGGAAATAGAGGAAGTGGTCTGGAGCGAGAGAACGAGGAAGAAGGTTTTAGGGGGGGCGGGAGTTTATTTTTTGTAAATCCTTAGTAACTTTGGGCCTGTAATTATTCAACACGAAAGACCATGACAAATATCGACCAGGTACTGGAATTCAATCGTCAATATGTTGCCACGAAGGGCTATGAAAAGCATCTTACCGACAAATTCCCCGACAAGAAGCTAGCCGTGCTCAGTTGCATGGATACGCGTCTTTCGGTGCTGCTGCAGGATGCCCTCGGACTCAGGAACGGTGACGCCAAGATCATCAAGAATGCCGGCGCCGTGATTCCCTCGCCCTGGGATTCGGCCATGCGGAGCCTCATCGTGGCTATATACGAGCTGGGGGTGACTGAGATAATGGTGGTGGCCCACACCGGCTGCGGCGCCTGCCACATGAGTTTCGGCCATTTTGAGCAAGAGATGAAAAAGCGCGGTATCCCCGATGTTGAACTGCAGCGCCAAGACATAGACCTGACTGCATGGCTGGAAGGCTTCCACGACACCGAAGCCTCGGTCCGTTCCACAGTCAAAGCCATTCTCAATCATCCTCTGGTCCCGGCCGACGTCACGGTCCGCGGCTTCATAATCGATTCCGCCACTGGAGCCCTTTCAGAAATAAAGTGACAATGCCGAAGAATATCGAAGTCAGGGGCGCCAAAGCCCATAATCTCAAGAATATAGATGTAGACATACCTTTAGGGAAAATCGTCGGCATAGCAGGCGTTTCCGGATCCGGCAAGTCCTCGCTTGCCCTTGGAGTGCTGTATGCCGAGGGTTCCCGCCGCTACCTTGAATCGCTTTCAACCTACACCCGCCGCCGCATGACGCAGGCTTCGCGTGCCATGGTGGACGAGGTCCGCTATGTGCCGGCGGCCCTGGCCCTTCACCAGAGGCCGGGCGTGCCTGGGATACGCAGCACCTTCGGCACCATGTCCGAACTGCTCAACAGCCTCAGGCTCATGTTCTCGCGCCTCTCCAGCCACCGTTGCCCCAACGGGCACTACCTGGAGCCGACGCTGGATGTAGCCGCCGAGCAGCCCATCTTCTGCCCGGTGTGCGGAGAAAGAGTATATCCTCCTGGAGCAGAGCAGCTTGCATTCAACAGCGAGGGCGCCTGCCGCACCTGCTCGGGCACCGGAATCGTCCGCACCGTGGACGAATCCACCCTGGTGCCGGACGACTCGCTGACCATCGACCAGGGTGCCGTGGCCCCGTGGGGCTCGCTCATGTGGTCCCTCATGAAAGACATTGCCCGCGACCTGGGCGTGCGCACCGACGTGCCTTTCCGGGACCTTACTCCGGAAGAGAAGGAAATCGTTTACCACGGGCCCGCCGAGAAGCGCCACATAATCTACAAGAACGAGAAGACCAACGGCTTCGCTGAAATGGACTTCACCTACTACAGCGCCGTCTACTCAGTGCAGAACGCTCTTGCCAAGGTGAAGGACGAAGCGGGGATGAAGCGCCTGGAGAAGTTCCTCAAGGAGGACGTGTGTCCCGACTGCGGCGGCACGCGCCTGTCCGAGGCCGCCCGGGCCCCGCTGCTCCGCGGCATCAATCTCGCCGATGCCTGCAAGATGACGCTTTCAGAGCTTATAGAATGGGTGGCCGGCGTGCCTGCCTCGCTCCCTGAGCCCATGCGTCCCATGGCCGAACGCATCTGCGAGTCCTTTGGCGACACGGCCAGGCGCCTCGTGGACCTCGGCCTCAGCTACCTCTCCCTGGACAGGGCTGCATCGACTTTGAGCACCGGCGAGCGCCAGCGGGTGCAGCTCGCAAGGGCGGTACGCAACCGCACCACCGGGGTGCTGTATGTGCTGGACGAGCCTTCAATAGGCTTGCATCCTTCTAATCTTGAAGGTCTTACGGGAGTTATGGACGACCTTGTGGCAGACGGCAATACCGTGCTGCTGGTAGACCATGACACCCAGGTGCTGGAGCATGCCGACTGGATAATAGAACTGGGGCCGGAGGCCGGC
This sequence comes from uncultured Bacteroidales bacterium, assembly GCA_946405435.1. GTDB lineage: Bacteria > Bacteroidota > Bacteroidia > Bacteroidales > UBA932 > Cryptobacteroides. The sequence goes on along the minus strand of CAMJHF010000005.1, from coordinate 125,066 downwards.
GCCGGAGGAGGTACGGTCATCGCCCAGGGCGCGCCGAAGGATCTGAAATCCATGCCAGGATCGCGCATAGCTCCGTTCCTGAGTGCCAGTACGCCTCTGAAAGAGCGCGCCGGAAACCTGTTTGCAGATGGTGCCATAAGCATGCGCACCGGCGCCATCCACACCGTGCAGCCGCTGGACGTCAGATTTCCCAAAGGCCGTCTGACGGTTGTCACCGGCGTCTCCGGGTCGGGCAAGACCACCATGGTGCTGGAGAGTCTGGTTCCGGGCGTTGCGGCATGGGCCGACGGACGTAAACTGCCCTTGCATGTGCAGGAGGTCGACGCTCCGGGAATCAAGCACATAAAGCTGATAGACGCAACTCCCATCGGCATCAATGTGCGCTCGACTGTAGCCACCTACGCCGGAATTCATGACGAGCTGCGCAAGGTGTATGCGCGTACCCCGGATGCCAGGGCCGGCGGATGGAAGGCAGGCGACTTCTCCTACAATACGGGTCGCCTCCGCTGTCCAGTGTGCGACGGCACCGGGAGCATAAGCCTCGACGTACAGTTCCTTCCGGACGTGGACATACCTTGCCCCGACTGCCATGGCTCGCGCTACTCACGTGCGGCTTTCGAAATCCTCCGTGCCGGGGGCAAATCCCTTCCTGAACTCATGGAAATGAGCGTGGACGAGGCACTTGACACCTGCTCTGACCTCCCCCTGGTGCGCAGCCGGCTGCAAGTGCTGCACGAACTCGGGCTGGGGTACCTGACGCTCGGCGAGGCCACTCCGAGCCTTTCGGGAGGTGAGGCGCAGCGCCTTAAACTGGCCAGCGAAATGGGACGCGGGCAGGCCGACAGCGTATTCGTCTTCGATGAGCCCACCATAGGACTACACCCTCTTGATGTGCAGACGCTTATGGGCGTATTCTGGCACCTTATCTCCAATGGGGCCACTGTTGTAGTCATCGAGCACGACCTGGATGTCATCAGAAGCGCCGACTACGTCGTGGACATGGGGCCGGGTGGAGGAGTACATGGCGGGCGGATAGTAGCATGCGGCGCCCCTGCCGAAATAGCGCAGAACCCTGACAGCATCACAGGGCGCTATCTATAAAAAACCATCAGGCTGCTGCTCCGGCAATACGGTTTCGGACAATTTTTGTTATATTTGTCAAAACTGATTGCCAATGAAAAAGCTCTTGCTCGTAGCAGTGGCCGTTCTGGCCGCCCTTTCCCTTGGAGCCGGTAATGTTGAGCCGGTCCCGTCGGCTGCAGATAAGCCTGTGAACCCAGCGGCGGCCCCCGAGGCCATGGTCATAAGCGGCAACGCCCGCTTTACCGTCCTCACCGACCGCCTCATCCGCATGGAATGGGCCGAGGACGGCGTATTTGAAGACAGGGCCAGCCTGGCCATAATAAACCGGCGGCTTCCTGTGCCCGCGTTCAAGGTCAAGGAAACCGGCGGCGGAGTTACCATCACTACCGGCAGACTCTCGCTCGTATACGCAGGCGGCCGTTTCGCCCCCGACAATCTCAGCGTATCCTTCAAGCTGAACGGCAAAACCGTCATCTGGCACCCCGGAGACGCCACTTCGGGCAATCTCAAAGGCACTACCCGCACCCTGGACGGTTGTGACGGCTGGGACCGTCTGAGCCACACAGAAAAAGAACTGGAGGACGGCATTCTCTCCCGCGACGGCTGGGCCATCGTGGACGAGAGTTCCCGCCACCTCCTGCAGAAAGACTCCTCGGACTGGGGCGAGTGGGTGGCGGAACGCCCCTCAGGCGACCGTCTGGACTGGTATATCTTTGCCTATGGCCATGACTATATCGCTGCCTTGCAGGACTTTACCAAAGTGGCTGGCGACATCCCCCTTCCCCCCAGATACGTTTTTGGCTACTGGTGGAGCCGTTACTGGATATACACCGACGAGGAGATTCTCCAGCTTGCGTCCGAAATGCGCAGCCGCGGCATTCCCGCCGACGTTTTCATCATCGACATGGACTGGCACGAGACCTGGAAACCAATGAACGAGCGCATTGGACGGGACGAGTTCGGCCAGCGGCGCGGCTGGACGGGCTACACCTGGAACCGCGACCTCTTCCCCGACCCGGAAGGACTCCTCGCCGAGTTGCACGCCAAAGGATTCAAGACGGCCCTGAACCTCCATCCCGCTTCGGGCATCCGCCCCTACGAGGACTGCTACAGCAATTTCGTAACGGACTATCTGTCCCGCACCGCCGACTACGACGGCCCCGAGAACTACATCTATCCCGAAGGAGGATATCAATTCGCCGGACTCTCAGAGCCTGTAGGGCGTCCCGGCTGGCGCGCCCCGGTGCCCTTCCGCCTGGACCAGCAGGAATGGGCCGACGCCTACTTCAATTCCGTAATTCATCCTCTTGAACGCCAGGGAGTTGACTTCTGGTGGCTGGACTGGCAGCAGTGGCGCGAAAGCCGCTATGTCAAAGGCCTCTCCAATACTTTCTGGTGCAACTTCAGCTTCTGGAACGACAAACTGCGCCAGACCAGGTCCCAGGGTCTTCACGCCCCCAGGCCGCTCATCTACCACCGTTGGGGCGGTCTTGGCAGCCACCGTTATCAGCTGGGTTTCTCCGGCGACACCTATACCGAGTGGTCGGTGCTCAAATTCCTGCCTTACTTTACAGCCACGGCATCCAACGTGGGCTATGGCTACTGGGGCCACGACATCGGCGGCCACATGCAGCACAAAGAGAAGAGAGGCCCCCGGAATGCCGAGCTCTATACGCGCTGGATGCAGTTCGGAGTATTCACGCCCATCTTCAAGACTCATTCCACCCAAAGCGCCGACCTGGACTGCCGCATCTGGGTCTATCCCGACCATTACGATTATCTCAAGGCCGCCATCAAGCTCCGCTATGCCCTGACGCCCTATATCTATGACGCTGCGCGCCAGGCCCATCAGACCGGCGTTTCCATGTGCCGCCCGCTGTATTACTACCACCCCGAGGTCCCCGAAGCCTACGACTGGAACGAGGAATACTACTTCGGAGACAATATCATCGCTGCCGCCATCGTGGAGCCGGTCGGCCCCGACGGCACAGCACCCCGCAAGGTGTGGTTCCCCAAGGGAGAGTGGTATGATATGGCCCACGGCAAGCTACTTAAAGGCGGCAAGGTGCACTCGCTGAGCTATTCGCTCGAGCAGAATCCTTGGTTCGTGCGTTCCGGAGCCGTCATTCCCGTGGCTTCCGAAGACATCACCAACCTTCAGCAGCAGAACAACTTCCTGCGTCTTATGGTAGTTCCCGGCAAGGCTCCCTGCAAGATTGTCCACTACGAGGATGACGGTATCTCGCAGGCATACGACAGCGAGTTCGCCTCCACCTCCATAGAAAAGAGCATGTCCGGTCGCAAGACCACACTGGTCGTCGGCGCACGCCGGGGCACTTGGAACGGGGCTCCCGATACCAGGCGCATAAGCATAGTCCTTGAAGGGGTCAACAAGGCGCCGTCTTCAGTGGTGGTGAACGGCAGCGCCCTGCCTGCTTCTGCCTGCTGTACGGGAGGGGGAAAAACAGAGATTACCCTCCCCGAGGCGAGTGCCGCTGAAGCTCAAAGGATAGATATTACACTGTAAACTGGAAAATGACTATATTTGTAAAAATATACTTTTGATCATGCAGAAGAGTAGAGTTATCTGTTTGCTGGCAATGGCGCTGGTTCTTTTCTCATGCGCCCCTGCCGCCCCCAAGTACGCCAACAGGGCCGAGGCTATTGCAGCCCAAATCCATGACCCTGAGTCAAAGTATGTCGTAGTCACCTGCCACAGAGGCGACTGGCGCAATTTCCCCGAGAATTCTATCCCGGCGATTGAAAGCATAATCCGCATGGGCGCGGACATCATGGAGCTCGACCTCAAGATGACCGCCGACTCCGTTCTGGTGCTCAGCCACGACGGAACCGTCACCCGCTGCACCAATTTCAGCAGCGTGTTCAAGGGCGAGCCCGGCAAGAGCGCCCGCGTAAAGGACCTCACCCTCGCCGAGATCAAGAGCCTGAGCCTCAAGCGTGCGCATAATGTGACGATCGACACTCTCCGCATGCCCACCCTGCGCGAGGCGCTGCTGTGCTGCAAGGACCGTATCTGCGTCAACGTGGACCAGGGCTATGAGTACTATGACCAGGTTCTGGCCATTACAGAGGAGCTCGGCGTCACGGATCAGATACTTATCAAGGGCAAGAAACCCATCGAAGTGGTGGCCGCACACGAGGCAGCCTACGAGCACAATATGATGTACATGCCCATTGTGGACATCCAGCGTCCCGCCGGTATCGAGTTGTTCAATTCCTATCTCGAGCAGGGCGTCGTGCCTTTGGCATACGAAGTCTGCTGGCAGAACAACGACGACGGCGCCTTCGAAGACGCCTGCCGCAAGATTCTGGACCAGGGCTCCAAGATATGGGTGAATACCATCTGGGCGTCTCTCTGCGGCGGATACGGCAACGATGACGATGCCGCCTTCGTGGCCAAGGATCCGGGCGAGGTGTATCAGCAGTACCTCGACAAAGGCGTTTCCATGATTCAGACAGACCGTCCCGAGCTGCTTATAGGCTGGCTTACCAAGAAAGGGCGCCATACTCTTTAGCCGGTGTCCATGGGAGTTATAGATTTTTTCCGTGCCGGAGGGCCTTCCGAGATTAAAGTGGCGCCGGACAATGTCCAAAAGGTGTATAAAAGCAAGCGCCTGCAGACCTTCATAGCCGCCACGCTGGGCTATGCCCTTTATTATGTATGCCGCCTGTCCATGGGCGTCATGAAGCAGCCCATCATCGATGCCGGTCTGCTCAATGCCACCCAGCTGGGTATAATAGGAGCGTGCCTTTACTGGTCGTATGCCGTAGGCAAGCTTGTCAACGGCTTCCTGGCCGACGGCTCCAACATCAAGCGTTTCATGGCCACCGGCCTTGTGATCTCGGCCGCCATGAACTTGATAATGGGCGTTTTGGGAGTCGGAGCCCTGAATGGCACCATTGCCACTTCGATTCTCTTTGTCTCCTTCTGCGTCTTCTGGGCCATCAACGGCTGGGCGCAGTCCATGGGAGCACCGCCCGCCATCATTTCGCTTTCGCGTTGGTTCCCGCTCAAGGTCAGGGGAACCTACTATGGCATTTTCAGCTCCTCGCACAATATCGGAGAGGGCCTGTCGTTCATATTCGTGGGTTCGATCGTGGCGGCGTTCGGCTGGAAGTGGGGCTTTTTCGGCGCCGCGCTGGCGGGTGCCATAGGCGTGCTGGTCATTTTGCTTTTCCTGCACGACTCCACCGACAGCAACGGGCTCCCGCCCATCGAGGTCCTTTCCGGCGAGAAGAGCGCCGAGGAGTATGAACGCGACCGCGAGTCCATGCTGGCGGCGGCAGCGGATGCCAAGCAGGCTGCCAGACTCGAAACCAAGAGGCTGCAGCGTGCGGTCATCAAGAATCCCGGAGTGTGGATCCTTGCGCTGTCAAGCGCCTTCATGTACATGAGCCGTTACGCCATTAATGAGTGGGGTACCATTTTCCTGCAGGAGGCAAAGGGCTATGACCTTGCCGGAGCCGCCGCCATCATCGGCGTCAACCCTATATTCGGCATCATAGGTACGGTCGTGTCGGGATGGCTTTCAGATGTGCTGTTCAAGGGAGACCGTAAGTATCCGGCTTTCGCGGCCGGCATATTGGAATCGATCGCCCTGGCCCTGTTCCTCTTCGGAGGCCCTGCCAAGTGGGTGAATATCCTTGCGATGGTGCTCTTCGGCATCGCCATCGGAGTGCTGATAAGCTTCATCGGCGGACTCATGGCGGTCGATCTGGTTCCCCGCAAGGCCACCGGAGCCGCCCTCGGAATCGTCGGCCTGGCTTCATACGTCGCCGCCGGCCTCCAAAATGTGGTCACCGGCCTGCTGCTGGACAATCACATCGTAAACGGAGTCCATGACTTTACTTATGTCAGCTGGTTCTGGCTCGGATCGGCTGTGATTTCCTTCCTCCTGCCCATTTTTAACTGGAAACGTAAGCAACAGCAGATATAAAAACCATGAAAAAGGCCTTACTGATGTCAATATTGTCGTTTTTGAGCATTTTCTCCGGCAGGGGAGAGAATGTCACCGGATTGGATGTAGATGCTTTCCAGCAGCTCCTGTCCGATTATTCCGTGGCTCTGATTGATGTTCGCACAGCCGACGAGTACTCAGCCGGCCATCTCAGGGGTGCGTCCAATATTGACTGGTTCGCCTCCGACTTCGTGGCTCAGGTGCAAGCCTCCTATCCCAAGTCAGCCCCCCTTGCCCTTTACTGCAGGAGCGGAAGACGCAGCGCGTCAGCCGCTTCCAAACTGTCCAGGCTGGGCTACACGGTCTACAATATGGAGGGAGGCTATGTCGCCTGGACCAAGGCGCGCAAGCCGGTTTTCTACTACGACGTGGAGACTTTCTTCACCCCGGGCGGCATCCCGGTGAGGGTGAGCCTGATAAAGCATGGCTCGCTCGAGATCGAAGCTAAGGGCGTGTCCATCCAGGTTGATCCGGTGGGAGAGTACGGCGACCGCACCGACTATTCCATAGGATTCCCCAAGGCGGATGTGATTCTCATAACCCATGAGCATCAGGACCATCTGGACAAGGATGCGATCAGGATCCTGACCGGCCCTGATACCAGGCTCGTCCTCAATGAGAAGAGCGCTGCGGTCATGGGCTACGGCGAGGTTGTCCGCAACGGTGGCAGCTGCGAGCTCCCCCAGCACATAAACCTCGAGGCTGTCCCTGCCTACAACACTACGCCCGGACGTGAGAAATTCCATCCCAAAGGGAACGGGAACGGTTATGTGCTCACGATCGACGGCTTCCGGATCTATATTGCCGGCGATACCGAGAACATTCCGGAGATGGCGGACATAAAGGATGTCGACGTGGCATTCCTGCCAGTCAACCAGCCTTATACGATGACTGTAGACCAGTGCGTCAAGGCTGCTGAAACCATTTCTCCCAAGGTCCTCATCCCTTACCACTACTCGCAGACCGACATCTCCGAGCTGCCGTCGCTTCTGCCCGACATAAAGGTTCTAATCCGTAAAATGAGATAATCGTTATGAAAACTCCCCGTTTTGTTTTCAGCGCTCTCACTGCGATAGTTGCAGTGTCGCTAGGCTTTGGTGTCCTTTCGCTGAATTCTTGCAAGCGTAATGGGACAGAAATCCCCGTGACTGGTGTATCCGTGAACCAGCCGGCCTTCAGCATCACTGAGGGTGAGACTGCCGTTATCAGCTACTCCGTCGAGCCTTCCGATGCGTCCGTCAAGGACGTCTCCTTCTCTTCGAGCGACACCAGCGTCGCAACGGTTGACAATACCGGCCGTGTAACCGCAGTCGCCCCCGGATCGGCCACGATAACGGTCACTTCCAAAGACGGAGGATTCACTGCCTCAGTCACCGTAACCGTCATAGCCAAAGGTTCCGTTGGCGTCGCAGTGACAGGTATTTTGCTTGACAATTCGGAAGTAACGCTCGAGCTGGGCTCAACTTTCACCTTTACTGTCACTGTGGAACCGGATAACGCCACCGATAAAGGCGTGATTTGGAAATCCAGCAAACCTTCTGCAGTTATAGTGGATGATTATGGTATGATATCCGCCATGGGCATAGGTTCCGCGACCATTACGGCGACATCCAAGAGCAACCCTGCGATAAGCGCAAAGTGCGATGTGACCGTAGTGAACAAAGGGGTCGTCCAAAGTCCTAAAAAGGTGACTGTCGCTGAATTTATAGCTGCTCCAGAGTCAGATTCTCAAAAGTACGAGCTTGTAGGCATTATAGACGGAAGCATAAACACGACTTATGGAGACTTCTACCTCTATGATGAAACAGGTTCGGTAAGAGTCTATGGTCTTACGGCAACCGACCTCGGCTATGGCGCCAAGAATGATAAGAGTTTCAGTAGTCTGGGATTGCATGCTGGGGACAAAATCCGAATCATAGGCTACCGATTATCATTCTCCTCCACTCCCGAGGTGGCGTATGCCTATTTTGTCGAAAAACTATAATTAATTCCTTCATTCTGGCTCCCCCAAGCGCTGAATTGTCGACCACCTGGCGCGTGACTTCGGCTATGATGTCGCGCAGCCAGAATCCGGAAGATGATGCGGCGGGAGGTATTACAGGGCTCTTGCAAACAGTTTCATGCTGCTTGTATACATGTCCGCCGCAGCATAGGATTTGCCGATAGTGTGGGTGACGTTTTTATAAGTCACAATCTTGATATCCTTGATGCCGGCCTTGACGAGGGCTTCGTGGTAGCGGCGGGCGTTGTCCGTGCCTATAGTAATGTCGGCCGTTCCGGTGAACAGCATCACCTTGTATGAAAGACCGCTCTTGGATCCGGCCATTTTGACGGGTGAAAACCTGTCGATGTAGTCCGGTGCCCATCCGTTGAGGAAAACGTCGTAGCGCTGATGTTTTTTGACGTTTGACTCGGGAGCGTAATTGTCCATGGTGTATTGCAGGTCATACGCCCCATACCATCCCGCGTAGGCTTTGGTCTGGGGGAAATGCATGGCGCAGCAGGCCGAAAGGTGCCCGCCTGCGGAACTGCCCACAAACCCGACCCTCTGCGGGTCAATGCCGAATTCCTGAGCTCGGGACAACACATAATTCACGGCATCGTAGCAGTCTCCGACCGTGTCCTCCAGGCGTACGCCAGGGGCGTTGGCAAACGAGTACTCGATGCTGACCACGGTAATTCCGTACTTGCCCGCAAGGGTTTTGCAAAAAGCCTCTGCTCCTTTGTAACTTCCCGAAACCCAGCCACCTCCGTGGATCAGGAAGACCACCGGCGAGTTGCTGCGTCCGGATCGGTATACCATCATGGGGAGATCGTCACCAGTCACGCTTTTCTTGTATACGATGGTCTCAGCGGCAACTTTTTTCATGGCGGCTTTGCTGTATGCCGGAACCTTGGCATCGTATGGGACGAGTGCCTTCGGGAGCAGGTACGGGTCGCCGATAAGTGCCTCATACGCCTTGGCGTCTTTTATTGTGTAACTCCCTTCGCCCTCCTTGTTCAGGACCATGCCGTAGCGGTTGTAGATCTTTTGCGCCTTGATGGGCGTAAATAAAAATGTTGACGAAATCAATACTGCCAGCAATACTCTCAGAGACTTCATTTCTTGTAGGTTTTTTATTCGAGTTCAAGTTTACACATTTTGCGCTAAAATTCCAAGACTTCAGGCCCCGGCAAACCCTGCGCTCCAACCATGGTTCGGCCATGCCGCCTCTCTGCGGCGTCCGGTTTCGGCAGGTCCCAGGCGGAAAAATGGAGACACGGGCACCGTCGCCAGCGCAGTAGCCACCACCCCGCGTTTTCTATCGCCGGCGAATAATCTTTTCATATCTTCAGGTCTTCAGGCCGTTATCCGCCTCGTCAGACGGTTGTTCGCATTTTCCGGCAGTTGTTCGCCTCGTCAGACGGTTGTTCGCATTTTCCGGCAGTTGTTCGCCTCGTCAGACGGTTGTTCGCATCTTCAAACAGTTGTTCGCCCGCCGAACGGGCAAGGTGCCGAAAATAGTCTAACACCTTGCCCGCCAAGTGGCCTCCGAGGACCCTTGTCGACACATCGCCGGGCAAGGTCTCCGGCAAAATAAACACACCTTGCTCGTCACGTGGCTTCAAACGGTTCGAGGCAACATATCGCCGTGCCGGGTATCCGGCAAATAAACACACTTTGCATATAATTGCCTCAAAGCGCTCTTGTCGGCGTGTCTCCGGACGAAGTCCCTCGGTAAATACTGACCTTATCCGACAAGTGGTCTGGAGGTTGTGAGCAACACATTTTTTGCCTGGTTGGTTGGATGGTGTGGTTGGGGGGAGTTAAGCAGAGAGTCAAGCGTTGAATGAAAAATGGAGATCGGAAAGCGTAGAGCGGCGCAAAGTAAAGTTTCTGATAAACAGGGCTTTGAATGTTTAAGCGTACCTTGTTTTTCAGTACCCCGAAATACATAAAACGCTCATTAATAAGCGGTTGACTTTGCCCGGCCACTTGGATGCTGTGGTTGGAAGGAGTGAAGCGGAGAGTGAAGCGTGGAATGAAGAGTGGAATGAAGATTGGAGATCGGAAAGCGTAGAGCGGCGCAAAGTTAAGTTTCTGATAAACAGGGCTTTGAATGTTTCAGGATACCTTGTTTTTCAGTACCCCGAAATACATAAAACGCTTATTAATAAGCGGTTGACTTTGCCCGGCCAGTCGGATGTGTGGTTGAGGGAAGTGAAACGGAGAGTGGAGGAGTTTAGTAGTAGAGGGGATAGGAAAGGGATAATTTGTGTGAGGTGTGCGGCAAGGTTAAGTTGTTGATGTGTAGGGATTTAAATGTTTGAGGGTGCTTTGTTTTTCGGCACCCTGAAATGCTTGAAATGCTTAGTATCAAGTGGTTGACTTTGAGCGACATGGGTCTGAAGTATGTTCCGCAAACTGTCAATGTCAATGATGTGGTTATGTGGGCGAATAGGAGATGTGGGCAAAGGGGTGATATGGTCAAACTGGTAGAAAAGGTAGTACTGGTGATGTGGGCAACAAGTGATGTGGTCAAACTGGTGATATGGACGAAAGCGGTTGGTGATGCTGTGTCCATTATGGACAGAACGGCGAGGGGCGGGAAATAAAAAAGAATCAAGCACTTGCGTTTCCGTAAGTGCTTGATTTTGAGGAGCTCCCCCGAGCAAGGAAATATTGAACATTTGGTGGGACTTTCGCAAGGTGGCTGAATTCATCGACATCAACAAAGGGTGGCTGCTGCCGCTTTTGGATAAAGTATCCTCCAAAATTGAGTGATTTGTTGAGGTATTTTCTATGTCAACAAGACCGGCAACTATGATGGAATTACACTGCTGAAAATTCAGTATCATCCCCACCCCTATACCCGTATGATGCTGTTTTTCTCAGATGTAATCCCGTCAAAAACCTGCCGAAAACAGAAGGTACGGTAGGGTATCAACTGTTTGTCGTATTGATTTTGTCTGCCTTCCGAGCAAAATAGTCTCTACTATACTTGGCTTTTTTACCTCACCTACCTATTTATGTGAAAAGAATGATTATGAAAGAGTACAAGAGACAGTATCGTGAGTTAGACGATGAGACCAAGGAGAAGATAGCAGCGGCCCAACGCGGCAGAAAGAAATCTGAAGCCCATAGGCAGCACATTAGTCAAGCGATGGCGGAGTATTGGCAAACGGTTCCGCACCGACCAAACGCGGACGAGAATAACGATGTTCAACCCTGAAATGGATGCAGTACAATGAGAATGATGAGATTGTCATTGATGAATTGAAACTCTGTTACATTGCGGATAGAGAGCAGATGGCTTGCCTTGCCAAAGTGGAGGTGGGCGCATCGGTTGAAATGTACCACTACAAGTACTATCGGTTCCTCAACGAGAGGTTCCGATTCTTTTTTTCTGTAGTTGAGGATGGCGTTGAGGTGGCGCATTTGAAATTTGGGCACTATACGGATAAGGAAGACTCTCCCTTGTATGTCTATCTCAAGGTGCTGAATCCCGTACTATACGATGCCGAAAGACTTCAGCGTCTGTTGGCACTACCGGACAAATATGGGATGCTTTTCAACAACTTCACTGCGATTGATTTGGCATTGGATGGAGGCATCAATTTCCCGTCTCTGATAAAGCGGATGATGCGAGACAAGACCGTTACAACCATCATCAACGGGAAAGCGGTCAAGGATAGAAAGAAGGTCCTTCAAGGTGTCAGTTTCGAGTATTCATCCACCTTGGACCGCCTCAATCATCCGACCATCACCGTAAAGCAGAAGAAAGCCATTGCGAACAAATGCAACGGAATCACGGTGCAGGCATACGACAAGAAAGCGGAGATAGACGACCATTCCGATAAACAGTATATCCTTGACCATTATGGCCACCCCAAGCGGCTCTATCGCCTTGAAATCCGTCTTCATTACCAGGAACTGAAGGATTATTTCGCAATGCTTGGCAAGTACCCGTTGCCGGAGGATTTATTCGATGCCGAGAGCCTAAAGATAATGTTCTTTTACCATCTGTCGGCAGTCATCCGTTTTACTCGTGGCAGGCGAAAAATCGATTGGGAGACCCTCCTTAAGTGCAACGGTAGGGTATAGAATAACAATATCCCCCGCCATTGCATCCAACCATCCCTTGTATCAAAACCTCAACCGTATCACTTTAAGACATAAAAGAAGGTGACACACCGTTGCCGGATGTATCACCTTATGACTTTGTGTTAAAAGAATAACCTACTCCTTTGTAACAATAATACCTATTACATAGTAATGTGGAATCAAGGATAGCATTTCTGATGACAAGTCGACAGAGAGTTCATTCTCTCCACAGAAACGAACAATATCGAATTTATCATCATACCAATACGAACCGACCATCAAAAGTGGAGTAAAACATCCCAATTGAATATCACTAACTTTGAATGGACGATAACCATACATGAATTTACCTTTCCACTTAGAAGCAGTTAGTGGCTTTAAGGAAAGAGACCGCTGAAGGCTCCCCATATTTTCAATCGACATGGTAACAGTCTTCAACGAATCGGCTGAAGGAGTAAAACCGATGGATATTTTCTCTCCTAGGGTATAGATTCCTTTCGCCAAATCATAGGCAAGCCCCTCAGATAGTATTTTCTTCTGAGATTCCTCTGGAAAGTCGGAAATCATTGTCCTATTAGTGATAGAGAATACAAAGTCACTCTTTGACGAATCATAGACCAATGTTCCTTCGGTATATTCTCTTATGGTGAACTGTATGTTGTAGGTCTCGTCCTTCAATGAAGCAATATCAAATGTAAACACTTCATATCCGGCTGCGTTCAAGAGAGGAATGTAGTCAGATAAGTCAGGTTCAGTTCTCTTTATTACTTGTGCATTTACATTGATACTAAAGATAGTACCAGTAAAAATAATGAAGATTAAATGTCTCATGTCGTAAATTAAATGTCTACTTCTTTGGTGATGTAATGATAACTCCGCGATGGATGCAGCAATAATCATTCCGATAGGGTTTGTCCCCGGAGATGTTGAGGTTTTTCAAATACGAGTACGAGACCCCGATGGCATCCTTTCCCCAATGGTCGGTCAAGGCCTTAAGGTTCCCGTAGTAGTGTTGGCCGTCCTTCTCAAGATGGACGATTGCCCGTTCTTGTTTCTTCTTCGGTTCCATCCGTATCACGAATTTTAGCCAAAAGTAGTAAAATGTTGCCAATATTCAAAATAAGCATCCAAAAACTTGCATATATTAAAAATAAGCAGTATATTAGCTCTCGGACAAACAGATATGATGTTTTATTAGTAAAAATGCTAACACCCATTATGGATAAGGTTGTCATATTAGCTCGGGTATCGACCGACAAGCAAGAGTATCAGAGGCAGGTCAATGAATTGACTGATTATTGCACCCGCGTTGGATGAAGTGTTGAGGCGGTGTTTAGTAACAAGGTCAGCGGAGCGAAGCGGATGGAGGAGCGGCCCGAGATTTTGGACCTAATCGATTATGTGAAAGCCAACGACATTGACAAGGTGGTCTGTCTTGAAATCAGCCGTCTCGGTCGTAACACCCTCGAGGCCCTCAAGGTCATACAGTGCCTCAACGAGCATGGGGTCAGTCTCTATGTGAAGAATTACAACCTTGAGACTCTCAACCCCGACGGCAAGGTCAATCCCGTCGCATCCCTTATCTGCACCATCTTGCTTGAAATCGCTTCGATGGAGCGGCTGACCATCGCGGAACGGATGGCGAGCGGCAGAGACCAATACATCGCCAAGTGCCGCAGGGAAGGAGTCAAGATGGGCCGTCCCGCATCCTATCGGAAGCCCAACGATGCCTATAAGCAGCAATATAGCCGCGAAATCGGTCTGCTCCGTAAGGGCATCAGCCTCCGCAATATCGTTGCCATCACGGGCACATCTGTCAATACCCTCCGCAAACTGAAGTCTATCATCTTGTAAGTCGTACTGTTCCAACTTGTTTTTGCCGGCATTTTTCTGTATATTCTCCATAGGCGGGGCGGTTCCTGCCATCAAGAATAAGCCGTAAGGCACGAATAGCGGTAATGGATAGTTGGACAGTATAAAGTTTACCGTAGATGAAATACGAAGTTTCAAAGGATATGAGAATGTGACCGAGCAGGAGGCAAATCAGTTGATTGACTTTTTAGCTCTGTATGCGATGATTGTTTTTAATGCGATGAAAGATGATGGCGACGATGGAAAATGATGTGTTGATACAATTTGGAAAGGGAAAGAAAACCGAACTGAAGAAGGGCGGCAGAGCCGTCATATACCAACGCGTCAGCAGCAAGGAGCAGGAGGATGGATTCAGCCCCGAGACGCAGTTGGAGCGATGCTATGAGTGGGCTGACAAGCATGGATACGAGGTGGCAAAGTGTTTTGAAGGGGAGCACGAGAGTGCCAAAAGCGATACAAATCGCAAGCGATTCAACGCGATGCTAAAGTATGTCAAGGACAAGAAGAACAAGATAGATGCAGTGGTTGTGTATTCTACCAGTCGTTTTTCTCGAACGGGTACGAAGTCGTTTTCCATAGTAGATGAATTGGAAGAAAAGGGTGTCACAGTATATTCTGCCACCTCCGATTATGATGCAAGGACACCTGAAGGGAAAATGACTCAAGGATTGGAGCTCCTGATTGCTCGTCGTAGCAACGCAATTAACTCCCAAACGGTCAAGGACAATGGCGCTAAAGCTCTGCGGGATGGCAGGTGGATTCAAGCCCCACCGCGGGGTTATGATATGAAGACCACCAAGAAACAGCAGACCATAACGGTCAACGCGGACGGCGAGTTGATTCGGAAGGCGTTTGCCATGAAGGTAAACGAGAATCTGACCAATGAGGAGGTCCGCGTCAGGATGAAGGCGATGGGATTGGACTTGAACAAACAACGCTGGTCATCCATCTTCCGCAACATCTTCTACGCGGGATACTTCGCCCATCCTTTCCTACAGGGCGATGTCATCAGAGGACCCCACGAGCCCCTTGTGTCTCTGGACGATTTCCTGAAGGTAAACAACATCATCCTGAAGTCACACACCCGCGGTTATGAGACCAAGACGGACAAGGCGTATGCTCCGTTGCTGGGCGTTATCCGTTGTCCCCATTGCGGTCACAACCTGACGGCATCCTTGAGTACAAAGATGCGCAAGCGGTTCGGAAGGGACATCGGTTACTATGTGTGCAGCCGGAAAGGATGCAAGTGCAATGCTTCCACCAAGAAGGTTAACGGGGCTTTTGAAGGATGGTTGGAGACCTTATCAGTCCCACATCGTGAGTTGTTGGAAGCACAACTGACAAGGACTCTGCCTATCCTCAACAAGAACAGTCAGGATGAAGTCGCGTCCATCAAAGTGAACCTGACCAAGAAGGAGAATGAGATAGAGCGGATAGAGTACAACCTTGCCACTGCACCCACGCCCAAGATACAGGAGACTTGCTCGAAGATGCTTGCCAAGGCGGAGGCGGAAAGGGACGAGATTCTCCGAGAGTTGGAAGATAAGGACAAATCCATATTGAACCTCGACGAATATGTTCAAAACGGATTGAACCTTCGCGACAATATGCTGAAACTGTGGCAGATAGCAAATCTCGCCCACAAGCGTCAACTTCAGAATCTTGCCTTTCCTGACGGAATAATATGGAACAAAGAAACGGACGATATTGAACCTCTGTCCAAGAATGAATTCTTGTTCACATGGGGCTTGAAATCAGGTAGTTACGAAGAAAAAGAAAACGGACAAACCGTCGTTTCCGATGATTTGTCCGCTTTGGCTCCCCCTCGGGGACTTGAACCCAGGACCCCCTGATTAACAGTCAGGTGCTCTAACCAACTGAGCTAAGGAGGAATATTTCATTCCCGTCATTTCTGATGGGACTGCAAAGTTACGCCGTTTTTTCTTAAAAGCAAATTTTTTTTACTTTTTTTTGATTTGTGGGTGTCAGGGATATTTGCTAAATTTGCCTTGTTATGGATGTGGAATTTTTATCCAGGATGATAGGGGAGTTGATTCTCGACCACGACAGCCTGTCCCTTCCGGGGCTGGGAACTTTCGTGGCGGAGAATATGCCGGCCTCCTTTTCGGACCGGGGCTATACTATCAATCCGCCCTATCGCCGGCTGTCTTTTATTGAGCAGGAGTCTTCCGACGGCCTTCTGGCGCAGCTTTATGCATCTGACAACGGTATCGCCGATCAGGAGGCTGAGGCAATACTTGAGGCATTCCTGAATGACCTCAAGGATCTTCTGCAGTTGGAAAAAACCGTGGAGTTTCCCGGCCTTGGCCGTTTGAGGGCCACCCGGGAGAACCACTTCTTCTTTGTTCCAGACGAGGACCTGGATATTTACCCCGATGCATTCGGCCTCGGTCCGGTGTCGCTCAAGTCGCACCGGACAATCGACCTGCCAGATTTGCAGGATGTCTCCGCACCCGCCGAGTCTCCTGTGTCTGCGACTCCACAAGCGGTATCGCCCGAATCTGACGGCGCTCCCGCCTCTGCCTCCGAGCCAGAGCCCTTGGCAGCCGCTCCCGCCCCCGCCCCCGAGCCTGAGCCCGTGGCAGCCGCTCCCGCCTCTGCCTCCGAGCCAGAGCCTTTGGCAGCCGCTCCCGCCCCCGCCTCTCAGCCTGAGCCCGTGGCAGCCGCTCCCGCCTCTGCCTCCGAGCCAGAGCCCGTGGCAGCCGCTCCCGCCCCCGCCCCCGAGCCTGCGCCCACAGCAACCTCCCCCCAGCCAGTAGCTGCTGCCCCCGCCCCCGAGCCAACAGCACCCGCAGCAGCCCCCCAGCCTGCAGCTGCTGCTTCAACTCCGGCGCGGCCGCGCCGCAGGGCGCTGCGCGTAGCCGCCTGGGCGGCAGGCGCAGCCGCGGCCATGCTGCTGGCCTTCGTGCTGGTCTCGCGCCTTGCGCCCGGCTCGACCGACGGCCTGCTTTATACTCAAGAAGAACTTGCCATTATAAACGCTCCCGAAGATGGACCTGGTCTACCCCGTTAACATAGCCCCTCTGGCTTCGCCCGAAAAAAGTGTGAAGGAGATGCTTCCTGTAGTCACCCCTGTGGGGACGGTCATCGGCCGGGCCGCGCGTTCCGCCTGCCATGCAGGTCCCAAACTGCTTCACCCAGTGGTTCACCTTCATATCATAAACCGCTTCGGTGAGGTGTATCTTCAGCGCCGCGCCGCCACCAAGTCGCTCTATCCCTTGTACTGGGACACTGCCGTCGGCGGGCACGTCAGCTATGGCGAGTACCTCCAGGAGGCCCTTTTCCGCGAGTCCGGCGAGGAACTCGGCTTCTATGACTTCAACCCCGTCCATCTGGCCACGTACGTCTATGAGTCCCAGACCGAGAAAGAACTTGTCAATGCTTTCGGCGCTGCCGGCAATTTTACCCTGAAGCCCGATGGCAATGAGGTGATGGAAGGTCGCTGGTGGGAGATCTCCGAGATAGAAAACGCCTTCGGCAAAGGCATCCTCACCCCCAATTTTGAATACGAATTCCCCAAGATAAAGCAAAGCCTTCTGGCTCTTCTGTGATATGGATACCCTAAACAAGTTCATAAAGGACCAGCTTTCCGTGTGGCCTCTGGCGGCAGCCAATTTCCGTGCGCTCAAGTCCATGAAAACGCGCCCTGTCAAGGTGGGCGGACTCGACGCCACGTTACAGTTCAACCCCGAACGCATCGCCTCCAGCACTGCCGACACCGACGAGGCGACGCTTGCGGCCAGGCCCTGTTTCCTCTGCGTCGAAAACCGTCCCCCGGAGCAGTTCCACATCAAATTCGAGGGCCGCAAAGGCCGCAAATACAATATCCAGGTCAATCCCTTTCCGATTTTCAAACGCCACCTGGTAATTGCCCGCGAAGAGCATCTTCCGCAGGCCATCTGGCATCATCTCCCGGACATGCTTGACTTTGCCTGTACATACAGGGATTACACCGTG
The DNA here is from genome assembly GCA_946405435.1 of uncultured Bacteroidales bacterium. Lineage (GTDB taxonomy): Bacteria > Bacteroidota > Bacteroidia > Bacteroidales > UBA932 > Cryptobacteroides. The sequence goes on along the minus strand of CAMJHF010000005.1, from coordinate 107,069 downwards.
TATTACAATGGCCCCAAGGCCGGAGCCTCTGCGCCGGATCATCTCCATTTCCAGGCGATTCCGCGGGAACAGCTGCCGCTTGAGAAGGCCGTGGACACCTTCCTGGATTCTGCCGGTGTCCCTCTTTCCGAAGTCAAGGACGCCAAACTCTTCCACTACGACGGATTCACCCGCGGAGTATATTGCATCAAGGCCCTGACCACCAAGTCGCTGGCCAAGTTGTTCTACCAGTTCCTCGACTGCTGCCCGGTGCCGGATCCCGGTCTGGAGCCGCGTTTCAACCTGTATGCATGGTACAAGGCCGATACGCTCGAATACCGTATCATGGTAGTCCTTCGCAGCCGCCTGCGCTCCCATCACTACTATTCCGACGGCCCCGACCACCTTACCATAGGCCCCGGCGCCGCCGAGATGGCGGGCGTCTTCGTGGCTCCCAAAGAAGAAGACTTCGAAAAGGCCATCCCCGCCCAGCTGGAAGAGATGCTCTCCGAAGTCAGCGTAAGTCCTGCGGATGAGCAGATGATCCAGGCCCGCCTGACACGCCGTCAGCCCGAAATAGAAGTAGGTATACTTTCGGCTCCCGAGATAGAGTTCGAAATTATTTCGGACGGCGCAGGCCCCCAGCGGGTAAGCGTCAAGGAGGGGCGGATCAATTACAACGGCACCCTCTACGACGAGCTTTACTTCGACTCCGTCACCCGCTCCACTCTTTTTGCCGAGCCTTCGTTCATCCTTCGCAACGTGCCCATAGGCAAGGACTTCCACTGGCAGCGCGTACAGCACCAGAAATTTGCCGGTTCCCTGAAGTTCATCGCCGAGGGGAACTGCATAACCGCCATCAACAAAGTGGGCCTCGAGGACTACCTGCTTTCCGTCATATCTTCCGAGATGAAGTCTACAGCATCGCTGGAGTTCCTCAAGGCGCACGCTGTCATATCCCGCAGCTGGGCCATGGCGCGCATGCGTGACAGGCGCAATCCCGCCCAGGCCGAGTCGGCGGTGCCTCATTCCAGCTACGATGTCTGCGCCGACGACCATTGCCAGCGCTACCAGGGCCTTACCCTGGCCGTAGGGGACACCGTCCGCGAGGCGATCGACCAGACCTGGGGGCAGGTGCTGCAATACGACGGCAAAATATGTGACGCCCGCTTCTCCAAGTGCTGCGGCGGCCGCACCGAGATTTTCAGCACCTGCTGGGAAGACCGCGACTATCCATATCTGCAGAGTGTAGAGGACCCCTACTGCAACTGCAAAGACAAGGCAATCCTGTCAAAGGTACTCAATGACTACGATCTCGAGACCTCCGACTTCTATGAATGGGAACAGCGCTACACCCGCTGGGAGCTTTCCGACTTGTTCCGCAAACGCACCGGCATGGACGTAGGCATAGTCAAAAGCCTCAAGCCCGAGCAGCGCGGCCCTTCGGGAAGGATAAAGCTCCTCCGGGTCACCGGCAGCAAGGGGTCCCGCCTCGTAGGCAAGGAACTTGCGATCCGCCGGGCTCTCAGCACTTCGCACCTTAAAAGTTCCAACTTCGAAGTGTCCGTGGAGGAGGATACATTCATCCTGCGCGGACGCGGATGGGGCCACGGGGTAGGGTTGTGCCAGATAGGCGCTGCAGTGATGGCCGAAAAGGGCTTCGACTACAAGCAAATACTTGAATTCTACTACCGTGGAGCCGAAATCAAACAGTAAGACCCCTTGGCTGTGGGTGCCTACCCTGTACTTCGTCGAGGGCATACCATACTTCATCGTCAATACCATATCGCTTATCATGTTCAAGGATATGGGAATGGACAACGGCACCCTGGCCCTCCTTACCAGCCTCATAAGCATACCTTGGGTGATCAAACCGCTGTGGAGTCCTTTCGTGGACATTTTCCGCAGCAAGCGCTGGTGGATAGTCACCATGCAGTTCGTGATGCTCGCCGCCATAGGCCTGGTGGCCTTTTCGGCGCGACTGAGCACCTTTACGCTCACTCTTATACTGTTCATCATAGCCGCTTTCGCCTCTGCAACCCATGACATAGCCGCCGACGGGTTCTACATGATAGCCCTGGATGGCAAGCGCCAGTCGGCGTTCGTGGGCATCCGCAGTACCTTCTACCGCATAGCTTCGGTTTTCGGCCAGGGGGTGCTGGTGGTGCTGGCGGGAGTGCTCGAAAGACGCATGGACAACATCCCTGCCGCGTGGTCGGTGACCATGCTGGTATCGGCTGCGCTGCTTCTGCTCCTTGCTCTGTATCATGCGTTTATCCTCCCTCGCCCGGCTGATGACCGAAGTGCCGGAGAGGTCAGGACGGCAGGCGACGTGGCCCGCGAATTCGGCGGCGCCTTCGCCTCGTTCTTTACCAAGAAAGGCGTCTGGCTCGCCATCGCTTTCATGCTTCTGTACCGCCTTCCCGAGGCCTTCTCGGTCAAGATGCTCTTCCCCTTCTTCAAGGACCCAGTCGAAGCCGGCGGGCTCGGATTCAGCACCGACATGTACGGTGTCGTGTACGGAACCTTCGGTGTCATCGCCCTCTTGGCCGGAGGAATACTCGGCGGGCTTGCCGCTTCGCGCTACGGCCTTCGGAAATGCCTGTGGCCCATGGCTTTGGCCCTCGCCCTTCCGTGCGCCGTCTACCTTTATATGAGCATCGCCCAGCCCGCGAGCCTGTGGGTCGTCGGGGCCTGCGTGGTGCTGGACCAGTTCGGCTACGGATTCGGCTTTTCGGCGTATATGCTCTACATGATGCACTTCTCGGAAGGCCCTCTCAAGACTTCCCATTATGCCATCTGCACGGCGTTCATGGCCCTTTCCATGATGCTTCCCGGACTTGTGGCCGGATACTTGCAGGAAGCTCTCGGTTATATAGGATTTTTTGTACTCGTAATGCTATGTTGTGTCGCTACTTTCTTCGTAACCTTCTTTGTGCGGCGGCGATTGCAGTAAGCCTTTCTGCTGCCGCCCAGGTCAAACCCGGAATAGAGGTGCTGCGCGAGCGCGGCTTCGAGGGCCTGAAAGGCAAGCGGGTGGGCCTGCTGACCAATCCCAGCGGCGTTGACCGGGAACTGCGTTCCACCATCGATATACTCCGGGAGAATGTGAACCTCGTTGCCCTGTACGCCCCGGAGCATGGAGTGCGCGGCGATATCTGGGCAGGCGGCAAGGTGGAGTCGGGGAAGGACGATGCCACCGGCCTGCCGGTGCATTCCCTGTACGGCGCCACCCGCCAGGCCACGCCGGAGATGCTCAAAGACATAGACATACTGGTGTATGACATACAGGATGTCGGCACTCGCTCCTACACTTTCATAAGCTGCCTCGGCCTTACCATGCGCACCTGTGCACAGCTTGGAATCCCTGTGATGGTCCTTGACCGTCCCAACCCCCTGGGCGGCCTCAAGATGGAAGGAAATGTGGTGCGCAAAGGCTTTTATTCCTATGTGAGCCAGTACAGGATACCATACATCTACGGGCTTACCGTCGGCGAACTGGCCGTCCTTATCAACGAAGAGGGCCTGAACTGCGGCCAGAAGGGGGACCAGCTCCCCGTGAAATGCAAACTCACCGTAGTGCCCATGGAGGGTTGGAAGCGCAGCATGACATACGACAAGACCGGCCTCCCGTGGGTAATGCCTTCTCCCAACATCCCTTATCCCAGGAGCGCTATATGCTATCCCTGCGCCGGCCTTGTAGGCGAATTCAACAACTACCTGAACATAGGCATAGGGTATACCATTCCCTTTGACGCCTTCGCCGCCGAGTGGATCGACGCCGATGCCCTCAAAGCCCGCCTGGACAGCTACAAGGTGCCCGGAGTGGCCTGGAGGACTGTTCACTATACTCCTTTCTACGGGAGTTCGGCCAAAAAGCTGATCCACGGAGTGCAGTACTATTTTACCGATTACGATGCAGCACCGTTGACTCTTGTGCAGTTCTACGTGATGCAGGCAGTGTACGAACTATACAAAAAAAATCCATTTGAACTGTCTGAGGGGCGCATTTCCATGTTCAACAAAGTTTCTGGAACAGACTTTGTAAGTAAGGAATTCAGCAAGCGGTTCAAGGTTCAGGATATCCTTCCGTACTGGAACGCTGACATCCCGGCCTTCGAGTCCCTCGCCAGAAAGTATTGGATTTACAATTAATACCACTGCCTTATGAAACACTTGACAAGATTTGCAGCACTGATGACGGCAGCCGCCATCTTTGCTTTCCTTCCCGGTGCCCAGGTTTGTGGCCAGTCCCGTCACGGCGGTGGCGGATCCTCTCATTCAAGTTCGCGCAGCAGCGGATCTTCATACAGCAGCCACTCCTCGAGCCGCAGCAGCGGATCGTTCAGCGGCAGTTCCCGTTCTAGCCGTCCGTCCGGCGGCAGCATGTCCACACGCTCTTCCGGCAGCAGTTCATACAGCAGTGTCAGTTCCCGTTCGAGCCGCCCGTCCGGCGGCAGCATGTCTACACGCTCCTCCGGCGGCAGTTCATACAGCAGCGGCAGTTCCCGTTCGAGCCGCCCGTCCGGCAGCAGCATGTCTACACGCTCCTCCGGTTCCACCCGCATGGCGGCCCCGTCCGGCGGCAGCCATATAAACAGCGGTGCCACAGCGCATCGTCCTTCTTCCGGCGGCAGTGCGCGCACGGGCGATGTCCGTAGTTACGGCGCCCGCGTACCTTCCGGCGGCAGCGTGTACAACGGCAGCGGCACTCCCGCCCGCCGTCCGTCCACCGGCAATACATATAGCGGCGGCACCCGTTCGGTACGTCCGTCCACAGGCGGTGAGTCCCACCGTTCCGCGGCGGTCCGCCCCGACACCCGCATGGCTCCTTCCTCTGCCGGCAGTTCCCGCATCGACGGAGCCCGCCGTGCCTCCTCTTCCGCGCGCAGCTATGCCAGCGGAAGCACCGCTACCCGCAGCTATGCCGGCGGAAACGACAGCCCCCGCAGCCACAGCGCTGTGAGGCCCGTTCCCGGCACCCGTCATGAAATGGAGCACGGCCGCATGCCCGCCAGCGTGAGGATGCATCCCCACCCCGGTGCAGCGCCCCGCCATCACCGTGAGCCCATGGCCCTGAGGGGCGATCCCGCAAGGTTCCACTCCCACGGACATCACCACTACGGTCACTATCTGCACACGCTTCCTCACCACTACGTAGTACATCACTACTGGGGCCGCGACTACTATTACTACAACGACATCTGGTACAGGTACTATTCCGGCAGATACTGGGTATGCCGCCCTCCTTTCGGATACGTTTTCAGCCCTGTTGCCGATGCAGTCTACGCAGCATGCCGCTTCGCCTACTTCTTCGACAATCTATATTACTACGATACCATCAACGACAATGCCCGCACAATCCAGGAGCAGAACAGCACGATAGCTGCCAACAACGCCTTGATTGCTCAGCAGAACCAGACCATCGCCATGAATTCCAGCATGGCAGCGGCTTCCGGCTCGCTCGCCAGGAGCCTCGGACTTGTGCAGAGTTATGCCGACGCGGGCCTGGAGTACTTCTACAACGACGGAGTGTTCTACACCAAGGGCGCTGACGGGCAGTACACCGTCATAGTCCCTCCCGCAGGGGCCCTGGTGGATTCCCTTCCCGACGACTATGAGCTCATCGAGCTTGGCGGCGGCACCTACTACAAGGTAGACGACACCGTGTACCGTATGACTATCGATTCCGAGGGCAAGGCCTGCTTCGAAGTCCTGGGACAACTTCTCTCATAGCGGATGGCGTCAATAGGCATTTTCGACTCAGGCTCCGGTGGCCTTTCAGTTCTGAGGGAGATTCGGAAGATTCTCCCTCAAGAACGTTTTATATACTGGTCCGACAATGCCCATTGCCCATATGGCGAAAAGACAGCCGGATATATTATCGACCGCAGCCGGGCCATTACCGACTTTATGCTCTCCAAAGGCGCCAGGGCCGTGGTCGTGGCCTGCAATACCGCCACGGCGGCGGCAATAGCCACTCTTCGCGCCGAATATGATATTCCTTTTGTTGGGATGGAACCGGCGGTCAAGCCGGCCGCTTCCGGGACGCGCAGCGGCGTGGTCGGCGTGCTTGCCACAGCCGGCACCTTGAGCGCTCCCAAATATTTGAATATCAAAGGACAATATGCTGATGCAGTCCGCATAGCGGAAAGCGTGGGCAGGGGATACGTGGAGCTTGTTGAATCGCTCGAACTGGACGGCCCTCATGCCGAGGAGGTGGTGCGGGCCAGTCTGGAACCGCTGCTCGAGGCGGGCGCCGACACCATAGTCCTGGGATGTACCCACTATCCTTTCCTGCTGCCTGTGATGCAGCGGATTGCGCCCCAGGGCGTCAAGTTCATCGATCCGGCCCCGGCCGTGGCAAGACGCCTCAAAGATGTTCTGGAGCAGGCAGGTATTCCGTTGAATGACCCTGAGCCGGGCGTGGAACTGCTGTCTTCCGGCCCGGACGCTACACTGAAAAAACTGTTTAAACTGATATGAAACTGTTCAAGATGATGATGATTGTTTCGGTTGCGGCGCTCTCTGCTGCATGCGGCCAGAAGAAAGCCGACTTCCGTTATACCGTAGACCAGTTTGCCGACGTCAAGGTTATACGGTATCAAGTTCCGGGATGGGAAGAATTGAGCCTTCAGCAGAAAGAATATGCCTATCACCTTGCCGAGGCTGCCAAGTGGGGCCGCGACATCCTGTGGGACCAGAACTGCCGTTACAATCTTCAGCTGCGCCACGCAGTGGAAGATATTCTGGAAAACTATGCCGGCGACCGCAAATGCAGTGAATTCGAGGCGTTTACGGAATATGCCAAGAGGCTGTTCTTCAGCAACGGCATCCATCATCATTATGCCGAAGACAAGTTCTTCCCGGAGTGCGAACCTTCATATTTTGAGAAGCTGCTGGATGCCGTGGGCCGTTCCGACGAGGCCGGCTTCCTTATAGAATATGCCTATGATCCGTCGGTTTGCCCCCAACGGAGGAGCACCGCCAAAGACGGTGATATAGTGGAGCTTTCGTCTGTCAATTTCTACGACGGAGTCACCCGCGAAGAGGTTGAGGCATACTATGCTTCAGTGGAAGATTCATCCGACCCAAGGCCGGTTTCTTACGGACTGAACACCAAGGTTGTCAAGGAAAATGGCGTTGTTGTGGAAAAGCTGTGGAAGGCTGACGGTATCTACGGCCCGGCAATAGAGAAAATATGCGCAGAACTTGAACTCGCCCGCAAAGTGGCCGAAAATGATATCCAGAAGCGCGCGCTTGGCCTGCTCGTCGAATACTACAGGACCGGCGACCTTCGCAAATGGGACGAATTCAACATAGAGTGGGTCAAGGATACACTGGGAACTGTGGATTTCGTCAACGGTTTCGTGGAAGACTACAACGACCCGCTGGGACGCAAGGGCTCATGGGAAGGCCACGTGAACATCAAGGACGCCAAGGCCTCGGAGCGCTCGGCGATATTGAGCGCCAATGCACAGTGGTTCGAAGACAATTCTCCGGTGGATCCCCGTTTCCGCAAACCCCATGTCAAGGGTATCAGCGCCAAGGTCATCAATGCGGTATGCCTTGCAGGCGATGCTTATCCGTCCACTCCTATAGGCATCAATCTGCCAAATGCCGACTGGATTCGCCGCGACCACGGCTCCAAGAGCGTGACCATCTCCAACATCTCGCGCGCCTATGACTATTCCGCCGATGAGCAGCCAAACAGTGCGCTTGCCGAGTTTGCCTGGGACGAGGCCGAAGTGGCCCGCGCTAAAAAATACGGCTCCTACGCCAGCGAAATCCATACCGATCTGCATGAGTGTCTGGGGCATGGTTCCGGCCAGTTGCTGAAGGGAGTTTCCAGCACGGCCATGGGCGAGTATTCTTCCGCACTGGAGGAGGCCAGGGCTGACCTGTTCGGCCTCTACTACGCTGCCGACGCCAAACTTGTAGAACTTGGCATCATGCCCGATGCCGACGCCTATAAGGCCGAATATGATTCATTTATCCGCAACAGCCTGCTGGTGCAGTTCAACCGCGTGGAACTGGGACGTCCCAACACCGAAGCCCACATGCAGGACCGCAAGCTCATCTCCGAATGGTGCTACCGCAATGGAGACGGTGTCATTGAGAAACGTACCCGCGACGGCAAGACCTACTTCGTCATTACCGACTACGAGGCTCTGAGAGGCCTTTTTGCCAAGCTTCTGGCGGAGATTCAGAGAATCAAGTCGGAAGGGGATTACGAAGCCGGCAAAGCCCTTGTGGAGGAGTATGCGGTTCATATCGACCCCGCCCTGCACCGCGAGGTGCGCGAGCGCTACGCGGCCCTGAATCTCAAGCCCTACGGCGGCTTCATCAATCCTGAAATAGTGCCCATAGAGAAGGGCGGAGTCATCACAGATTATCAGATTGTCTACACCGACGACTACCTCGGCCAGATGCTGGAGTACGGCCGTAGGTACGGCGTGCTATAGTTCTCGTTTTGTCAAAACGAGGAGTTTTCGGCGGCATTTGAGAGTGCAGGACGGGGACTGGAAGGTTTTGCCGCTCAGGGTAACGGTGCCAAGTGGGGCGGTGCGGTAGCGCTCCAGAAGGGCGCAGAGCTTGCCGAAGGTCTCGGCGCTGAAGGCGCAGTCTTCGAGGATCCTCCAGAGGACATAGCGCCAGTGCTTTAGTTCGAGCAGTGGCAATACGCTGATTTCAAGCGTATTGCCACTGTGTTTTACTATTTTTACGGCGGCCTGCCGGAAGTAATCGTCGGCGATGTCGTCCACCTGACGGATACGGCCTATATCCTCGCCGAGAGTTTTAATAAAAGAGGGATTGATCTCTTTGAATACCGGGAAAACCTGGTTCCGGATTTTGTTCCTCCGGGCCTCGTTCTCTTTGTTGGTGCTGTCTTCGCGCCACTTTAAGCCCCTGGATTCCATCCACATCCTTATTTCTTCCCTCGAAATACCCAGCAGCGGCCTGATCACCTGAAGTCCCTCCGGTGGAACGGATGCCGGGTATTCTTCCGGAAACCATGGCCGCCCGTGGCCATGTGAACGGGAGGGGCCCACGCTTGCGTGGGAGGGATGGAGCGAAGCGGAAGTTTCCGGAAGAATATCCGGCGCAGTACAACCGGAGGGAATCCCCCGCAGGCCCTTAGTGCCGGTGCCTCGAAGGAGGTTGAGAATGAGCGTTTCGGCGTTGTCGTTGGCGTTGTGGGCGGTGGCGAGGAAGTCGAAGCCATGCTCCGCGCACAGCTGCCTGAACCACCCATACCGCAGCTCCCGTGCCGCCATTTCGACCGAAATGCCGTGGCTGGAAGCATATTCAAGAGTATCGAAACCCTTGACCAAGCACTCGATTCCGAGCCTGGAGCACTGCTCCCGCACAAGCGCCTCGTCCCCGTCGGATTCCGCCCCGCGAAGGCGGAAATTGCAGTGCGCCACAGTAAACGAAGCCCCCGGGAACAGCTCGGGGGCTCTGTGCAGCATGTACATGGAGTCAATGCCGCCGCTTACTGCCAGCAGTACTTTCATTTCTTGCCGCCAAGGGTGTAGGTGAAGTTGAACGACAGGAAGTCCTTGAACTGGACCTTGCTCACCGTGCCGTCAATCTCTACTATAGGATCGTAGATCAGCCAGGTGTTGAAACCGACTTTGAAGAATTTGGCGATCTGCCATGTAATCTTGTTGTCCCAGTTGACGCGGTTCTGCGTGAAGGGATGGTTGAGGTAGTCAGTGAAGAGCACCAGCTGGGTTTCGAATTTGAAGACGTCGTTGATGGAGAACCTTGCGTTGGCCTTGACCTGGGCACCGAACTGGAAGAGCTTGCTGTCGTACAGCGCGGCCTCGTCCGTGGCGCTTATCAGCGGCATACCGTAGGATTTGCGAAGGACGTCGTTTGTGCAGAAAATGAGGCTTCCGGTGAGAGGTGAGAAGTTGACGTCGAACCACTCGTTGGGCTTCCACTCGATACCGAGCGCCAGATTGTTGTAGGCGGGTGAGAAGAATCCGGATTTGAGCTTGGCGGGATCCACTATCCAGCTTTCGTCCTCCAGCTGCTTGTAGCCGCTGTAGGTGTCGGTGAACTGGGAACGGAAATCGTAGGCCGCCGTCCAGTTCCACTTGCTCTCGGGCGCGGTCTTGTATGCAAGTTTGCTCTCGAGGTAGATGCGGTCGTTGCTCTTCTGGAGCACATTGGCCTTGTCCTGGGACCAGATGAAGCCGTACTGCAGCTGCAGGCGGTTGTTCCAGCTGAGCAGATTCTTGGCGTAGTCGGCCTTGGCATCGATACCTCCGGCCAGGGTGACGGTGTTGAAACCGCCGGCTGCCCAGTTGGTAAGGGACGTCTGGGTGACGCCGAGGTCGAACACGGATGAACTTGTCCAATACTTCGGTTTTGCGACCGGAACCTCTTCGGCGGGAGCGCCTGCAAAAGCTGCTGCAGCCTCTGCAGCGGCCTTCTGGGCGTCGTCCTGCGCAAAAGCGGACACGCCGCACAGGGCAATCAGCCCTGCTATGATGCTGAATCTTTTCATATCAATACGAAATTGCGAATACTACTCTTTGGTGCGAAGGCTTGCCGGAGAAGATGTCCTTGCCTTCTTCCTTGCACACATAACTGTCTACGGGGATGCAGCGTATGGTGGCCTTGGTGGCGTCCTTGATGGCCTGCTCCGTCTCCGTGGTACCGTCCCAGTGGCAGAGCAGGAACTTGCCCTGCTGGATCCGGACCTTGAAATCCTCCCAGTCGTCGCACTTCTCCACGTTGGCTTCGCGGAAGGCAAGGGCCTTGTTGTAGATGTTCTGCTGGATGTCGTCCAGAAGTCCCTTGATGTGTGCCTCGATGCCCTCCAACTGCATGGTTTCCTTGGTGAGGGTGTCGCGGCGGGCTACCTCTACGGAGCCGGCGGCAAGGTCCCTCGCGCCCATTGCAAGACGCACGGGCACGCCCTTGAGTTCCCATTCGGCAAACTTGAATCCGGGACGCAGGGTGTCGCGGCTGTCGATCTTGACGCTCACACCCAGAGCCTCCAGGCCTGCCTTTATCTTGTCAAACTCCGCCATTACGGCGTTGAACTCATCGTCGTTGCGGTAGATGGGCACCATGACCACCTGGATGGGGGCGAGCGCCGGAGGCAGGACCAGGCCGTTGTCGTCTCCGTGTGCCATGATGAGGGCTCCCATGAGGCGGGTGCTCACGCCCCAGGACGTGGCCCACACATATTCCATCTTGCCATCTTTGTTAGTGAACTGCACGTCGAAGCTCTTTGCAAAGTTCTGCCCCAGGAAGTGCGAGGTGCCGGCCTGCAGGGCCTTGCCGTCCTGCATCATGGCCTCGATGGTGAGGGTGTCGATGGCTCCTGCGAATCGCTCGTTGGGGCTCTTGTGGCCGACGATGACCGGCAGGGCCATGACGTTGCGGGCGAAGTCCGCATACACATGCACCATCTCTTCGGCCTTGGCCTGCGCCTCTTCGGCGGTGGCGTGCGCGGTGTGGCCTTCCTGCCACAGGAATTCCGCGGTGCGGAGGAACAGGCGGGTGCGCATCTCCCAGCGCACTACGTTGCACCACTGGTTGCAAAGGAGCGGAAGGTCACGCCAGGAGGTGATCCAGTTCTTGTATGTGTTCCATATGATAGTCTCGGAAGTGGGACGGACGATCAACTCTTCTTCCAGCTTTGCGGACGGGTCCACCACAACTCCGCTGCCGTCGGGAGCGTTCATGAGCCGGTGGTGCGTAACCACGGCGCACTCCTTTGCGAAGCCGGCGACATGCTCTGCCTCGCGGCTGAAGAATGATTTGGGAATGAAGAGAGGAAAATATGCATTCTGTACGCCGGTCTTCTTGAACATGCCGTCCAGGATCGACTGCATCTTCTCCCAAATGGCGTAGCCATAGGGTTTTATGACCATGCATCCGCGAACCGCCGACTGCTCGGCGAGGTCGGCTTTGAGGGCCAGGTCGTTGTACCACTGCGAGTAATTCTCTTCACGTTTAGTAACCTCTTTTGCCATATTTAGATTTTTTTGCCAAATTTGTATCGTAAACAGCAACGCGTGCGCGCGGCACGAATGTTGCGTATGCAAAGATACAAACTTTTATTTAAGGAGGTAACATAATGAAACGGTGCCTGATAATTTTATTGCCCGCCCTTCTGGCGCTGGCATCTTGCGGGACTGCCGCTCAATATGCTTCGGACCAGCTGTATCCCGACGGGATATACTACCGGCCTCAACCGCCGGTACACGTGTACAGCGAAGAAGATTTCCGTGACATGGCAGCCCGTAACCTGGCGGCCGACAGCCTCAAGACAAAAAGGCAGCCGGCCGAGGACTATGGTTACAGCTACTACAGTCCCTATTACTACTACAGCCCGTTCTGGGGCTATCGCAGCTATGCATGGGGCCCTTGGGGCGACCCTTGGTGGGACCCTTACTGGGATCCATGGTGGGGAGGCTACGGCCGTTTCGGCTTCTATGGCTATTATTCCCCGTTCAGCTATTACTATCCGTATAGCTACTATTCTTACGGCTACCCGTATTACTACCACGGCTATGCGCCTTATTATCCCGGGCACATTTCCCGTCCCGCCGATTACGGTGCGTCAGGATATCCGGGCAGCTACCTTACCGGAGGCAACAACCACCGCAGGGCCGGTTCGGTCACTGGCGGTACCAGTGTAAAGCCTTCGTCTGCAACGACCTACCGCAGGTCTTCGGGCTCCAGTTCGTCCGCCAGGTCGTCTTCATCTTACTCCGGTTCCAGTAGCAGGCGTTCCGGCAGTACCTACTCCACCCGCTCCAGCAGCTCGTCCTACGACAGCGGCCGCTCTTCCTACAGCAGCAGCTCGTCCCGCAACAGCTATTCCGGCGGTGGCTACTCAGGCGGCGGTTCTTCCGGTGGCGGATATTCAGGAGGCAGCAGTCATTCAGGCGGCAGCGGCGGCGGTGGCGGCGGCCGCAGGTAAGAGTCTCACTGACCATTAAAAGTTCTGAGTTATGAAAAAGATATTGATTGCAACTTTTGCCCTGGCGTCCATCTGCGTGGCCGCCACGGCCCAAGATTCATACTACGCCGAAATGCTGAGCCGCAACAATTACTACGGAACGGCACGCTCGGTGGCCCTTGGCAACGCCATGACGGCCCTGGGAGGCGACCTGGGATCCATAGGCATCAACCCTGCAGGATCGGCAGTGGCGAATTACAGTCAGTTCACCATTACCCCCGGCCTTCTGTTCTCTTCGACCGGAGCATCCTACTCGCCCGACGGCTCGCAGAACTTCGGCAGTCCCTACAAGACGAGCCACACGAAGTTCAACCTGCCCAACATCGGACTCATGTTCACGATGTTCTCGAATGACGAGTACAGTTCCATGCGGAGCATGTCCATGGGCTTTGTGGCCAACACCACCAACACCTTCCTCAATTACACTACGGCCCGGGGAGTCAATTCTGCCACCTCTTTCCTCGGCGGACTTGCGGCGGGAGCCTACGGGCTTTCACCCGACCAGATGCCCCGCGACCTTTACGCAGCTTACTGCGCCAACCAGATAGGGGAGTACGGCCCCGTGGGCTCCAATGTGTATGCCGGAGCCAACCAGAGAATCAACGACGCCGAGACCTATGCCTATGTTCCGGGCGACCTGGACCAGGCTTCCGTCTACAATACCTACGGTTCCAAGTCCGACATCGCCTTCAACATCGGCTTCAACATGTCCAACCGTTTCTATTTCGGCTTCAACCTGGGCATTCCTACCTTGCAGTACAGCCGCCAGGAGGTTTTCTCCGAGGTTGCGCGCGAGCCCGGTCTGTTCCCCGTCATCTTCTATACGTCGGACAGCGGTTCATCCAAGGTGTCCACCAATTATTCCAGTTCCACCAACTCGTACGCCCTCAACAGCAAGGCTACGGGTATCTACGGCAAGTTCGGATTCATCGTGCTCCCGACAGACCATCTCCGCATCGGTGCAGCCATCCAGACTCCCACCATGTACTCGGTTTCCGAGCGCTGGCAGTACCAGGCTGCGACCAGCTATGAGAACTCTGATTTTGACGGCAACTGGAAGTCCACCATCGGCGAGGCGTCGTACAGCCTGCGAGCCCCCTACATAGTCGATGCGGGCGTAGCTTATACGCTCCCGGGCATCGGCCTGTTCAGCGTGGACTATGAACTCACAGACTACAGCGTCATGCAGTACCGCGACGAATCAGACGATTACTACTTCAATACTGTCGACAACTGGGCGGCCACGAATGCCGTCAACAATGCCTTCTGCGGAGTTTCTCATTCGGTGCGTGCCGGTATCGAGGTCAAGCCCCTTCCGGAGCTTTCCATACGCGCCGGCTACTCGTTCGTCACCGATCCCGAAAAGTACTATGACAACCTGTCCGGAGGCGACATCGTAACAGCCGAAACCGTTCAGTTCCTGGGCAATTCCACGGCATTCAAGCAGCAGCTCGGCGACTCTCATTATTTCCGGAACACCACCCATGCCGTGTCGCTCGGCGCCGGTTACTCGTCGCCCGGTTCTTTCTTTGCCGATGTGGCGCTCAGGCTGACTTCTTATCCGGTATCCTATTATGCGCCTTATTATTACGGCTCTTATGAGGCTGTCGACAAAAACAATAAAGTGATTAATTATGGGTCGCCACTCGAGCGCCTCGAGCGCAATGTATTCGACGTGCTGCTGACCCTTGGCTGGAGATTCTAGAGATATGGAAATTACGGCAGGTGAACTTGCAGCGGCTCTCGGCGGCACCGTCGAGGGCGATCCCGGGGCCAAGGTTACTTCTTTCGCCAAGATCGAGCACGGGAAGCCCGGAAGCATAAGTTTTTTCGCCAATCCAAAATACGAACAGTATGTCTATACCAGCAAGGCTTCGGTCTTGCTGGTTAATTCTGATTTTGTGCCATCCCGTCCGGTGACCCCCACCATGGTGCGCGTGCCGGATGCTTACAGCGCGGTGGCCCAGCTCCTCAAAGTGGTTTCTGAAAAGAACCGCAAATACCGTCGCCACAGGGGATTCCCTTCGCACGTCGCTTTGAGCGCCAAGATTGGAAAGAAGGTTTGGGTTGGCCGTTTCGTTAGCATAGGTAAGAAGTGCCGCATAGGCGACTGCACTAAGATTTACGACAATGTGACCATCGGCGACGGGACTGTCATCGGCAAGCAGTGCATCATCTATCCTGGGGTGCACATTTTCCCCGGAATGGTGATTGGTGACAGGGTTATACTCCATGCCGGCTGTATCATCGGAGACGACGGCTTCGGCAATTCCCTGCAGCCTGACGGAACATGGCAGAAGATAGAACATCTGGGCAACGTCATAATAGGCAACGATGTAGAGATAGGCTCCAACACCACCATCGACAAGGCGCCTATGGAGTCTACCATAATTGCCGACGGCGTGCGCATCGACAATCTGTGTCAGATCGCCCACAACGTCGTGGTGGGCAAGAACACGGCCATGGCGGCCCAGACCGGCGTGGCAGGTTCCACCAAGATAGGGGAGAGCTGCATACTCGCCGGCCAGGTGGGCGTTACAGGCCATATTACCGTAGCGGACCATACAACCATAGGAGCAAAATCCGCTGTGATAGGCAACGTCCGCAAGGGAGGACAGACCTGGTATGGCAACCCTGCAATACTGCACCGGACCTATCTTAAGGCCTACGCAAAGTTCAAGCAGGCGGCAGAAGAAGGCTCCAATTAGGCAAATCGGGAAATAATCCCTATCTTTGCCGGCACAATGAATCAGCATACTCTTAAAAAAGAATATACATTCGAAGGAAAAGGACTGCACACAGGGAAGCAAGCCTGTGTGCTTTTGCGTCCTGCTCCCGCCGGTACGGGGGTAGTTTTCGTGCGCACAGACCTCGGCGGAGTCGAGATTCCGGCTGTGGCGGCCAATGTGGCGTCTACTCGCCGGAGCACCCTTCTGAAGAAGGGCAAGGCTAAGGTCGGAACTGTGGAGCATCTTCTTTCGGCACTCTACGGGCTTGGTATAGACAATGCTTACGTTCACATTAACAGCCCCGAAATGCCGATCCTTGACGGCAGCGCCGCACCATATGTGAATGCGATATCTCCCGACGGCACCGTCGAGCAGGATGCTCCCCGCGCCTGGGTGGAGATCCCTCACGAGATTCTTGTCCGGAATGAGCGCACCGGAGCCTGGATAAAGATCGTCCCTGCCGAGACTCCATCTTTCGAACTCACAATAGATTTCGGATCCAAAGTGCTTGGAGTACAGACTGTAAGCTATGGCCCAGGAGTGGATTACGCCTCCCAGATAGCGCCGTGCCGGACCTTCTGCTTCCTCCACGAGGTGTTCCCTCTGCTGTTCCTCGGCCTGGCCAGGGGCGGCGATGTGAGCAATGCGATAGTGGTGGTGGAGAAGCCGGTCAAGTGCTGGCAGGCCCGTTTCATGGCACGTGTGCTGGGCCAGACCGTCGACGCCGTGCCGGCAAGCGGCTACATCTGCAACCCCGCCCTTCGTTTCGAGGACGAATGCGCCAGGCACAAGCTTCTGGACCTCATCGGCGATTTGAGACTGTGCGGCGGCTTCCTCAAAGCCAAGGTCGAGGCCTACAAACCGGGCCACGCCCTGAATACGGCGGCCGCACGAGAAATAATGAACAAACTTAAATAATCATGGCAATCATACATCCCCTGGCTACCGTCCATCCCGGAGCCAAACTTGCAGAAAACGTGGAAGTAGGGCCCTACGCCTACATCGATGACAATGTAGAGATAGGAGAAGGCACCAAGATACTGCCCCATGCAACCATCTTTCCCTATGTCAAGATGGGACGCAATTGCAATGTCTTCCCCGGAGCCGTGGTAGGCGCCATTCCACAGGACCTCAAGTTCGACGGCGAGGTGACATGGGTAGAAATCGGCGACAGGGTGAACATTCGCGAATGCGCCACCATAAACCGTGGCACCAAGGCCAGCGGCAAGGGCGTTACCCGTATCGGAAATGACACTCTCATAATGTCTTACGTTCATGTGGCGCATGACTGTAATGTGGGTAACCACTGCATTCTGGTAAGCTATGTCGGAATTGCCGGCGAAACCGACATGGACGACTGGGCGATTATCGGCGGCGGCACCAAAGTGCATCAGTTCACCAAAATAGGCACCCACGCCATGGTCGGCGGCGGAACGGCAGTCAACAAGGACATTCCGCCTTACTCTATCTGTGGGCGCGTCCCCATCTGCTATGCCGGCGTGAACCTGGTGGGCCTGCGGCGCCGCGGCTTCGACTCCGACTCCATCCGGACCATCAAGGACATCTACGATGTGCTTTACTATCAGGGATATAACATTACAGACGCTATTGCCCGCGTGCGCGAGGGGTTCCCTCAGAGCGTGGAGCGGGACACTATCCTTGGTTTCATAGAGAGTTCCAAGAGAGGCATCGTGCGCGCCGGAGACGCCCGCGAGAAGGGCGGCATCGAGTAGCCGTGACTGTCTCTACGGCCTGGTTTCCTCCTGTCGGATTCTTTGCCTTGCTGGCGGAGAATCCGATTGTGTATATCGAGGCCTGCGAAAGCTACCGCAAGCAGACTTGGCGCAACCGTTGCCGGATTCTTACCGCCAACGGTCCGATGGACCTGCGGGTGCCGGTACAGCATGACGGAGAACGGCTGGTCACACGCATCCGCGTGGATTGGAGCACCCCGTGGCTCCGGCAGAACTGCTATGCCATAGACAGCGCCTATTACAGTTCTCCCTTCTTCGAGTATTACAGGGATGAGCTTTTTGCAATTCTTGAACGCAGGCGGGAGTTCCTGTGGGACATGAACATGGATATTATAGATTTCTTCTGCCGAAAGATAGGAATCGCTCCGCAGATCGTCCCTACACCGGATTATGTGCCGCAGCTGCCCGATGACTGGCGCGAGGCCTTCAGCCCCAAACGCCCCAACCCTGTTGCAGTCCGCCCTTACTGGCAGGTCTTCCGTGAGCGCTACGGCTTCGTGGACGGACTGTCCGTGATGGATTTGCTGTTCAATGAAGGCCCGGAGAGCCTTAGCCAGTTGCGCAGCCCGTTGACGGAGTTGAGCAGATAGAAACTGTATTTGATTATGTAGATCAGGGCGTACGATGAGTCGGGCGTCCCGTGGAGAGTGACCGCCCACATGGTGATCGAGAAAATATTGACTCCTATCCAGAATATCCATTGTTCCATATAGGCAGTGCTCATGAGGGCCTGGCCTATTATGTTGCACATGAGCGGCAGAACGTCCAGGACTACGGCGGTTTTGATGAACGTGTCTGCGGATGATTTGTCGAAGCGGGCGATTATGAAGTATGCAGCCACAGAACCGGCAAGGAACACAAGGCACGCGAGCCAGCGCTGGCCCGGAGTCAGCCTGCGCGCCTTCACGCTGCCCTCGTCGGTGTTTCCGCGGCGCTTCCACTGGAAGAATCCCACGAACTGCATGGGCACGAAGTAGACGAAGTGCAGCACGGCGTTGCCAAGGCCCGAACTGCCGTTCTTCCAGTTGATAAGGCACATGGCCCCATAGATGCTGACATCCAGCAGTCCGAACAGGAAAGTGATGATCTTCCCGCTCGCCGAGGCCACCGTGGCGGCCACTCCCATGAGCGAGCCGAAGGCGGCAAGTACCAGCAGCCAGCGGGCCTGCGTGTCGGCCGGGCCGAACTTGAGGGCGGTGGCCAGCACGGTCACCACGGCCATCCCTATGAGGATGAAAGCCGAGAAGTATTTATTGAATGACTTGTTGTCCACTTTGCAAATATAATTATTTTTACTATCTTTGCACTCGTGTTGAAGATAGAGGCCGAAGGGCTTCTATTTTTTGTTGTAAAAGGCTTATGCAAAGAGAAGAATTTGACAAAGTAGTGGCAAAAGCCGCCCGGGAGCGCGGCTGCAGTGTTGTCGCCGTGGATTTCGACGACTATGACAACGTATTCGAAGTAACTCTCGACAAAGAATCCGCCCCCGTGGACCTGGAGGACTGCGAATATGTGCACAGGGCGGTCCTCGAGGCCTTCGACCGCAACATCGAAGATTATGCCCTTACCGTTGGCTCTCTTGGCATCGGAGCCGAGGAAGCAGATGAAATATTGAAAACAATACAGGAATAATGGAAAAAGAAAAAGTAATTACCCTCATTGATGCCTTCAAGGATTTCAAAGAGGAAAAGAACATCGACCGTTCGGTGATGATGGGCGTGCTCAAGGACGTGTTCCTGACCCAGATCGCCAAGACCTTCGGCAGTTCCGACAACTTTGACGTCATCGTCAATGTGGACAAGGGAACCTGCGAAATCTACCAGAATTTCGAAATCGTGGAAGAAGTCGAGAATCCCAATGCCGAGATGACGCTTGAGCAGGTGCAGCAGGACAGCGGTGACGACGACTACGAGGTGGGCGATTCCTATGCCAAACTCTTCCCCCTGTCTTCCTTCGGCCGCCGCGGAATCCTGAATATCCGCCAGAATCTCCAGGGCCGTATCATGGATATCGAGAAGGCCAATGTCTACAAGAAATACTCCGAGAAAGTCGGCGAAATCTTCGTCGGCGAGGTCTACCAGACATGGAGCAAGGAAGTGCTCATCCTTGACGAGGACGGCAACGAACTCCATATTCCCAAATCAGAGCAGATTCCCGGCGAGCACTTCAAGAAGAGCGAGTCGGTCCGCGCCATAATCAAGAGCGTGGAGATGCGCAACAATACCACTCCATACATCACCCTGAGCCGTACCAGCGACGAATTCCTCGAGCGTCTCTTCGAGCAGGAAGTCCCTGAAATCGCCGACGGCCTCATCACCGTCAAGAAGGTAGTGCGGGTGCCCGGCGACCGCGCCAAAGTGGCCGTCGAGTCCTATGATGACCGTGTGGATCCCATCGGAGCCTGCATCGGTGTCAAGGGCAGCAGGATCCTTGGTATCGTACGCGAACTGCGCAACGAGAACATCGACGTCATCCCCTGGTCTTCCAACCCCACGCTGCTTATCCAGAGGGCACTTTCGCCCGGTATGGTGTCCAGCATCGACATGGGCAAGAGCCCCGAGGACAAAGTCAAAGTGTACATGCTTCCCGATGAGGTCAAGAAGGGTATCGGCCGCGGCGGCGTGAACGTGCTGCTCGCCGGCAAGCTCATCGGCCGCGAGATCGAAGTCTGGAGGGAACTCTCCAAGGCCGAGACCGAAGACGGCGAGGAAGACGTGCTGCTTGATGAATTCGACAACGAAATCGACGGGTGGGTCATAGACAAGCTCAAGAGCATCGGCTGTGACACCGCCAAGAGTGTACTTGCCATCGATCCCGAGGACATCGCCAAGCGCGCCGACCTAGACGATGAGACTGTTGAAGACGTGCTCCGGATACTTAAAGCAGAATTTGAAGACTAATGGCAGAAATAAGAATAAATAAACTACTCAAGCAATTCAACATCGGTCTGAGCGACCTTGTGGAGTTCCTTCGCAAGAAGGGCTTCGAGGTCGAGGAGAATCCCAATGCCAAGGTGTCCGATGGTTGTCTTCCCGACCTGCATAAGCAGTTCGGCAAGGACAAGGAGGCCCTTGAACAGGCCCAGCAGGTGGACATCAAGGTAAAGGAAATCCTGGAAAAGACCAACAAACGTATCTCCCGTCAGGAAGAAGAGGAGGAAGAGCAGGAACTTACCATCAAGTCCAACACCTTCGAGCACAAGGCCAAAGCAGCGGCTCCCAAACCCGAACCGGCACCTGAGCCGGAACCGGTCCCCGAGCCTGCGCCCGAGCCGGAGCCTGCTCCGGAGCCAGCTCCCGAGCCGGTCCCCGAGCCTGCACCGGCCCCCGAGCCGGCCCCGGAGCCTGAACCCGAGCCTGCGCCTGACCCCGAACCGGCACCGGCCCCCGTGCCTGCCCCAGAACCAGCCCCCGCGCCGGAGCCTGTTCCTGCACCGGAGCCGTCTCCAGCACCCGCACCGGTTTCCGAGCCTGCCCCCGCGCCGGAGCCCAAGTCCGAATCTACATCGCCTTTCAAGGTGGTGGGGAAGGTGGATCTCAGCCAGTTCGACCGCAAGCCCGCCAAGCGTGAGCGCATCGGCAAGGGCGCACAGAAAGTTGACGTGGCCAAGGCCGGCGCCAACATAGACAAGAATGCGGGTCGGAAAGACAAACCCAAGAACGCTCCTTCTCAGCCCGCTCCAGGCCAGGGCAAGCGCAAGCGCGACCGTGGCGACCGCTTCAAGCCGGCCCT
Organism: uncultured Bacteroidales bacterium; assembly: GCA_946405435.1. Lineage (GTDB taxonomy): Bacteria > Bacteroidota > Bacteroidia > Bacteroidales > UBA932 > Cryptobacteroides. The sequence continues at coordinate 85,884 of CAMJHF010000005.1, read as the reverse complement.
CACCGAGGCCCAGCAGGAAGAGATGCAGAAGGAAATCCAGAAGCAGGTCAAGGAAACCTACGCCCGCATGAACGAGGGCAAGAAGAACAACTTCGGAGCCAAGTACCGCAAAGAGAAGAGAGAGGCCGCCGCACAGCGCAGCCAGGAAGAGCAGATGGAGCTTGCGGCCGAGAAGAAAGTGTTGAAAGTCACCGAGTTCGTGACTGTCAACGACCTTGCAACCCTCATGAACAACACTCCTGTCGTCAAGGTTATCGGCGCCTGCATGAGCCTTGGCCTCATGGTGTCCATAAACCAGAGGCTCGACGCCGAAACCCTCGTCCTTGTGGCGGAGGAGTTCGGCTACAAAGTGGAGTTCGTCACTGCCGAGCTTACCAATGAGATCAGCTCCAACGAGCAGCCCGACCGTCCGGAGGACCTCAAACCCCGTGAGCCTATCATTACCGTCATGGGCCACGTCGACCATGGCAAGACTTCGCTCCTGGACTACATCCGCAAGACCAACGTCATTGCCGGCGAGGCGGGCGGTATCACCCAGCACATCGGTGCCTACAGCGTCAAGCTGGAAGACGGCCGCAAGATTACCTTCCTGGATACCCCCGGCCACGAGGCTTTTACTGCCATGCGTGCCCGCGGTGCCCAGATGACCGACCTTGCCATCATCATCATTGCCGCCGACGACGCCGTCATGCCCCAGACTGTTGAGGCTATCAACCACGCCCAGGCTGCCAATGTGCCGATGGTCTTTGCTATCAACAAGATAGACAAACCCGGAGCCGACCCCGACAAGATACGCCGCCAGCTCTCCGAGATGAATATCCTCGTCGAAGACTGGGGCGGCAAGTATCAGTGCCAGGAGATCTCCGCCAAGAAAGGCATCAACGTAGACAAACTCCTGGAGAAGGTTCTCCTCGAGACAGATCTGCTTGAGCTTAAAGCCAATCCCAACAAGCCCGCCAGCGGTGCCGTCATCGAGTCTTCGCTCGACAAAGGCCGCGGTTTCCTTGCCACGGTGCTTGTGCAGGACGGTACCTTGCATCAAGGAGACGTCGTGTTGTGCGGAAGCTTCTACGGCCGCGTGAAGAGCATGTTCAACGAACGCGGACAGAAGGTGCAGGAGGCAGGTCCTTCGACTCCAGTGTCGGTACTTGGCCTGAGCGGCGCTCCCGCCGCAGGAGAGAAGTTCAATGTCATGGCCGACGAGAAAGAGGCCAAGAGCATTGCAGCCAAACGCGAGCAGCTCATCCGCATCCAGGGCATCAAGACCCAGAAGCACATGACCCTCGAAGAGATCGGCCGCCGCATCAGCATCGGCAACTTCAAGGAACTCAACATCATCGTCAAGGGCGATGTGGACGGTTCCGTGGAGGCCCTGTCCGACTCCCTCATCAAGCTTTCCACCGAGGAAGTGCGCGTGAACGTGATCCACAAGGCCGTGGGCGCCATCTCCGAGAGCGACGTCCTGCTGGCCGAGGCCTCCGACGCCGTGATCATCGGCTTCCAGGTCCGTCCTTCCGCCGAAGCCCGCCGCTCCGCCGAGAAGGAAGGCATCGAAATCCGCCTCTACTCCGTCATCTACGACTGTATCAACGAGGTCAAGGACGGTATCGAGGGCATGCTCGAACCCGAGAAGAAGGAAGAGGTCATCGCCACCGCCGAGGTCAAGCAGACCTTCCGCATCAGCAAGGTGGGAACTATCGCCGGCTGCATCATGCGCGACGGCAAGATGGTCCAGAAATCCAAGGTGCGCCTCATCCGCGACGGCATCGTCATCTACACCGGAGAACTTGGCTCTCTGCAGATCGGCAAGGATTCCGTCAAAGAGGTCCCGGCCGGTAAGGAATGCGGTATGAGTATCGCCGGCTACAACGACATCAAGGAGGGCGACATGATCGAAGCCTTCCAGATTGTGGAAATCAAGCGTACGCTGTAGTTTTACCTTTCATTTGTTTCCGGGCCTGGATATAACGTATTCAGGCCCGGAAACTTATTATTCTGCCAATCAAGCATTTGGCCAATATTTCCGTTGATGAGGACGGAACCGAGGCGGCCGCAGTGTCGTATGCCGACATTGTGGCAATAGATGTATCCCCGGGAGCCGAGCAACCTCAGTACATTGAATTCAACTGTAACCGGCCGTTCGTGTATGCCATCTCCGACAGCCGCACAGGAGCTATCCTCACTCTGGGCTGCTACAGGTAGCGCTATTCCATCAGCTTTTTGTATTTGAAGCGTTTGGGCTCTTCGGAACCCAGGCGCTTTTTCTTGTTCTCCTCGTACTCGGAGTAGCTGCCCTCGAAGAAGTACACCTGGCTGTCGCCCTCGAAGGCCAGGATATGGGTGGCGATGCGGTCCAGGAACCAGCGGTCGTGGCTGACCACCACCGCGCAGCCCGCAAAGCCGTCCAGGCCTTCCTCAAGGGCACGTATGGTGTTGACGTCCACGTCGTTGGTGGGCTCGTCGAGCAGCAGTACGTTGCCCTCGTCCTTGAGCGTCAGGGCAAGGTGCAGGCGGTTCCTTTCGCCGCCGGACAGGACGCCGCACAGCTTTTCCTGGTCGGCGCCGCTGAAATTGAAGCGGCTAACCCAGCTGCGGGCGTTGACGTCACGTCCTCCCATACGTATCCAGTCCAGACCGCCGGCAATGGTTTCGAATACGGTCAGGTCGGGATCGATGCTCTTATGCTGCTGGTCTACGTAGGCCAGTTTGACGGTATCTCCTATTTCTATGATGCCGGAGTCGGGCTTCTCTATGCCCATGATGAGCCGGAACAGCGTGGTTTTGCCGGCACCGTTGGGACCTATGACGCCTACGATGCCTGCCGGCGGCAGTTCGAAGCTGAGATGTTCGAACAGCAGTTTGTCTCCGTAGGCCTTGCTTACATCCTTGAAACTGATGACTTTGTTTCCGAGGTGCGGGCCGGCCGGGATGTAGATTTCCAGATTGGCCTCTTTCTCTTTGGCGTCGGCCGAGGCGAGTTTTTCGTAGGCGCCCAAACGTGCCTTCTGCTTGGCCTGGCGGGCCTTTGGGGCCATCCGCACCCATTCGAGCTCCCGTTCGAGAGTCTTGCGGCGCTTGCTTTCCTGCTTCTCCTCCATGGCCAGACGCTTGCTCTTCTGTTCCAGCCAGCCGGAATAGTTGCCCTTCCAGGGGATGCCCTCGCCGCGGTCGAGTTCCAGGATCCAGCCGGCCACGTTGTCGAGGAAGTAGCGGTCGTGCGTTACGGCGATTACGGTGCCCTTGTATTGCTGCAGATGGGCTTCCAGCCACTGGATGCTCTCGGTGTCGAGGTGGTTGGTTGGCTCGTCGAGCAGGAGTACGTCGGGCTCGCGCAGCAGCAGTCGGCAAAGGGCCACGCGGCGGCGTTCGCCTCCGGAGAGGGTGGATACCTGTGCGTCGGGCGGAGGGCACTGGAGGGCGTCCATGGCACGCTCCAGCTTGGCGTCTATCTCCCAGCCGTCGGCGTGCTCTATGGCCTCGGTAAGCTCGCCCTGGCGCTCGATCAGGGCATTCATTTCATCGTCGGACATAGGCTCGGCGAACTTCATGCCTATATCGTTGTACTCGGTGAGCATGTCCATCACCTCCTGAACCCCTTCCTGAACGACCTCAAGGACGGTTTTGCCGGGGTCTATCTGCGGTTCCTGCTCAAGGTAGCCGACACTGTATCCCGGCGCCCAGACCACCTCGCCGCGGGTAGGCTTCTCCACTCCGGCTATGATTTTGAGGAGAGTGGATTTGCCTGCACCGTTGAGACCAATGATGCCGATTTTGGCGCCGTAGAAGAAACCCAGATAGATGTCTTTGAGAATGGTCTTGTTGTTGTGGGGGAGAATCTTGCTCACCCCGTTCATCGAGAATATTATTTTTTCGTCTGCCATAGGAGGTTGAATTGCTGTTGATTGTCAAAGATAGGCAATTATTTTTTATATTTGTGAACTTATGAAGAATCTGGTGATTATACCGACCTACAACGAGGTTGAGAATGCAGAAAAAATAATCAGGGCAGTACTTGGCTTGCCTGAAGGTTTTGAGATACTTATTATCGACGATGGTTCGCCGGACGGCACTGCTGAAGTGGTCAAGGGCTTGCAGGACGAGTTTGACGGCCGCCTGCACATTATCGAGCGCAGCGGCAAGCTGGGCCTCGGCACTGCCTACCTTACCGGTTTCAGATGGGCCTTGGAGCGCGGCTACGACTATATCTTCGAGATGGACGCCGATTTCTCGCACGCTCCCTCCGATCTTCCCCGTCTGCTGGAAGCCTGTACTTCCGGCGCCGACATGTCGATAGGCTCACGCTACAGCAACGGCGTAAGCGTGGTCAACTGGCCGATCACCAGGATTCTCATCTCTTATTTTGCTTCGGTATATGTGCGCACCGTGCTCGGATTCAAAATCTACGACAGCACGGCAGGCTTCGTCTGCTACAGCCGTAAAGTGCTGGAAACCATAGACCTCGATGCCGTGCAGATGAAGGGCTACGGTTTCCAGATAGAAATGAAGTACACTGCCTACAAACGAGGATTCAAGATAGCCGAGGTTCCGGTGATATTCGTCAATCGCAAGGAGGGTACCTCAAAAATGTCCGGCGGCATTTTCGGCGAGGCCTTCTGGGGGGTGATAAAACTGCGATTCCGCAAATTTGGCAAATAGATTATTCTTCCAGCAGATCCTCGCGACTGATTCTTTTCAGGTACTCATTGTATTCTTCTTCTGTAAGAATGGTCTCAAAATACTTGAACACCTTATAGTCGTCCCAACCGAATTCATTCTTTAGGGTGGCTACAGTTTGTTCAGCCAGTTCCTCGAAACTATTGTTTTCTTCCGTACCGGAATACCTGTACAGGTCGACGGTCATTCTTTCGCGGACGGGTCTGATGACATTCTTTTCTTCTTTAGATAAATTCTTTGAAGCAAGGGTGTTGTCCATCTTTTTTATCCAATACTGATATTGGTCTTCAGGTGTTAAAGATTGAAGCATCATTACTTGCTCGGGGATTGTTTTGGAGAGCAAATCCTCGCGGAACGCATTTTCATCTTCTTTGTTCTCGTTCTGGTTGACGCAGCCGGCGACTGCAATTATCAAAACAAGAAATGCAGAATAAACTAATCTTTTCATATCCATTTTAATTAAAAATCAATCATATCCTCCTTCATCAATTTTTGTGAGAACACGGCTGTCTGCAATCTGCGCTCTCATGTATTCTTCTTCAGTCATCCAGGTGCAGAGTGCAGACGCAAACTTCTCTTGCTTACCTACGTTCCGATTATCTTTTGCCAAAAGTAATCAACAATCTTTTAGTCGTCAAATACTGCTTTTAAATAGTTATCACAAAGCGGCTATTGGCCTTTTGTTTCAAAGCATTGATTATTACAGGGTTAGGTTTTATATGTGCATAAGTACCTTTTTGTTTAAATTATTGTTTGATAGGGAGTTATATCTTGTGACAAAAACTATGGCCCTTACCTCGCGGTTGTCTCTCTGATACATTTTTTTGTGCTATATTTGTTACGTGTTTAAGATGCATAACATCCTCCAGATTTTACTCCTCACCTGTCTGCTGTCGTGCACGGATGCAGGAGTCAAGCGGAATATGCAAAAGGCCGAAGAGTTTTTGTACGATTCCCCGGACAGCGCTATGGTAATCATGCGGGACCTGCCAGCGTCTCTTCCTGCTGTAAGAGGGAACGCCTCAGATAAAGCCAGGGCGTCTTTTTTTCAAGGCCTGCTGAGAAAGGATAATGGAGATTATTCTGCTGCACTTATTTACTTCCTTGAAGCGGCCGATTATGCAGAAAAAACAAATGACGACAAACTAAAGGCCGAGATATATTCATCCACTGGGGAGATATATGGCCTGGGTCAGAACTACACTGACGAATTGCTGTATTCCCAGAAAGCTCTTAAATACTTTATCGATTGCGGCTTTGTCAATGGTACCGACAGACAATTAATGTTGCTCGCCAATGCTTTTCATCATAACAATATGTTTGAAATGGCGGACAAGACATATTCTCTTGTCGATACTGCCGGCAAGAATGCCTTGCCGGCGATTCTTGGCAAGGCCGGCAATGCACTGAGACTTGAAAATTCCAGATACGATGAAGCCGTCGTTTTATTCAACAAATCTATAGCCCTCGGTGCAACTCTTTCCAATGCTCAATGGTGCCAGTATGCCTATGCATTGTTGTTGTCCGGAGACAAATATTCTTCCGAAGCAGCACTTTCAAATCTCGATGATTCAGCGGAAGACGCGGAATCTCTCTGGTGGCTTTACCGAATATCGGTGGTAAAAGGGGACAAGGATCAGGCTTTGGATTATATTGAATCTTACAATACTGAAAATCGGCGCATTGCCCAGGCTGTTTCCACCCAAGACTTATATAAAGCGCAGATTGAGTATGCGTCTCAACTTGCCAGAAAGGCAAAAATGAATTCCAGGGCAGTCAAAGTCTGGTCTGCAGTGCTTGTCGTGTTAGCGTTATTGGTCCTGCTTATTTTTTATTTGGTGCACAAACAGCTTGTAAAGGACAAGGAAATTCTTTCCTATAAACTGGCGGAGACCAATATGCTCCTGGAGTTGGCCAAAGACAATGAGAGTAAGAAGCTGGAGGCGGAAGAAAAAGCCTTGAGACTTCAACGCTCTTTTGCTTCGATGTTCAAAAGCCAACTCTCTTCCATAGGAAAAATGTACAAGACGAATCTGTCTGCATCTTTGATTATGGACGAAGGGGCCAGGCATTATGCCGAGAGGGTAACCGAAGTGCTGTCCAATATATCTTCAGACAAGGGCAAAAGTCGGGAGTTTGAGTCCTGGATCAATAAAGAACTGGACGGCATTATGTTGCGGATCAGGCAAGACTTCCCCGATTTTGACGAAAAGACATACCGGTTTATTTGCTATATGGTAGTAGGATTCAAAGACCCCACAATAGCATCTATCTTCAACGAATCAATATCTACAGTAAGCACGAGAAAATCAAGGCTTCGAAAGAAGATTCTTTCTTCTCAGACACCGAATGCCGATCTGTACAAATTGTTTCTATCATAACTGTGTCATCAAATGAAAGAATTGTATATTAAACAAATAGCAGAAACCGTCGGCGCGAAGCCCTGGCAGATAGAGAACTGTGTCGACATGTTCGCAGACGGCGACACCATTCCGTTCATAAGCCGCTACCGCAAGGAGAAGACCGGCGGCATGGATGATGCCACCGTGGCGGAGGTCAAACATTGGGCCGATGTCTTCGACCAGATGGAGAAGCGGAAAGAGACAATCCTTGCCACCATCGGAGAGGCAGGGGCCCTTACCGACGAGCTTAAGCTCCGTATAGAGGAGTGCACCAGCGCTACCGAACTGGAAGACATCTACCTCCCCTGGAGACCCAAGCGCCGCACAAGGGCCACGGTGGCGCGGGAACTTGGACTTGAGCCGCTTGCCGACCTTATGTGGAACCTCCGGACCAGAGATCCGCAGCAGAGCGCCCGGGACTTTGTCAAGGGTTCGCCTTCTTTGAAAGGCAAGCCTGGAGCGGACGATGTTGCCGCCGCCCTTGCCGGAGCCAGGGACATAATCGCGGAGCGCCTTAGCGAATCTTCTGATGTCAGGAGCAACCTCCGCAGTATATTCCGCATCAGGCGGCTCGAGGCCAAAGCCACCAAGGCGGCGCAGGGCAATCCCGAAGCGGCGAAATATCGCAGCTACTTCGATTTCAAGATGCCCCTGGACCGCATGCCGTCGCATAATCTGCTCGCCATCCTCCGAGCCCAGAACGAGGGCTTCCTGTCCGTCGGGCTTGATGCTGACGCAGAGCGCTGCGGGAACAAGATATACTATGACTTCTGCCAGGCCAATGGCTATCCCGGCGGCGCCCTGGCGGAGCAGATAAAAGAGGCCGTGGCCGACTCGTTCAAGCGTCTGCTGGAGCCTTCCATCAGCGGAGAAGTGATTCGGGAGGCAAAGGAAAGGGCCGACGTCGAATCCATAAAGGTGTTCGGCGAGAACCTGCGCCAGCTGCTGCTGCAGGCTCCAGTGGGGGAGAAGCGCACAATGGCCATCGACCCGGGTTTCCGCAACGGCTGCAAGATTGCCTGCCTTGATGAGCAGGGAGGTTTGCTGTACCACACCATCATCTTCCCGCATCCGCCCCAGAATGAGAAAGTCAAGGCTCTGATGGCGGTGCAGGCGATGTTGGAAAAATATAAGATTCAGGCAGTTGCTATTGGCAACGGCACCGCCTCACGCGAGACCGAGGAGTTCATGCGCAAGGTGCAGCTGCCGGCCGGATGCAAACTGTGGACGGTGAGCGAAGACGGAGCTTCCATTTATTCCGCATCCGAAATTGCACGCGAGGAATTCCCGGACGAGGATGTGACGGTGCGCGGGGCGGTGAGCATCGGGCGGCGCCTTATGGACCCCCTGTCGGAGCTTGTGAAGATAGATCCCAAGAATCTCGGCATCGGCCAGTATCAGCACGACGTGGACCAGACGCTTCTGAAAGAGAAGCTCGACAATACCGTCGAGTCCTGCGTCAACAGCGTCGGCGTCAATCTCAATACGGCGTCGCCTTACCTTCTGTCCTACGTGGCCGGAATCGGTCCGGTGCTGGCTCGCAATATAGTGGAATGGAGAGCCCGGAACGGAGCCTTCGAGAGTAGGAAACAGCTCCTGAAGGTGCCACGGTTAGGCCCTAAGGCCTTCGAGCAATGTGCGGGATTCCTCCGGATTCCGGGTGCCGACAATCCGCTGGACGCTTCTGCCGTGCACCCAGAATCGTATCATGTGGTGGATGCAATGGCGCGCTCGCTGGGAGTAAGCACTCGTGAACTCGTGGGCAACGCGGAGCTGTGTTCGCGCATAAATGCCGAAGATTTCGTCAGCGGAGACGTTGGCCTTCCCACAGTTAAGGATATCCTGAAGGAGCTCGTAAAGCCAGGCCTGGACCCCCGCGAACAAGCCTCGGAATTCGCCTTTGCCGATGATATCCATGAACTGGAGGACCTCAAGACCGGAATGGAACTCCCCGGAATAGTCACCAATATCACCGCGTTCGGCGCTTTCGTAGATGTGGGCCTTCACGACAACGGCCTCGTTCACGTCTCTCAGATGGGGCCTCGCGGCACCGACCCATCCCGCGTCGTCAAACTCCACCAGCACGTCCGCGTCCGCGTCCTCGGCGTCGACCTGGACCGCCGCCGAATCAGCCTCGGACTGATATAGAGATTCGTCCCCCCGTTTTCCGTACAGAGGAGGCCGTTCAGCGGTTGCCGTTTTGACGGTTGCCGTTCAACGGTTGCCGTTTTTGCGATTGCCGTTCAGCTGTTTCTATTCAGCGATCTCCGTTCTGCGTTCTATGATCTCTTCCCTGGCGCATCCCGTCGTCTGGGGTCCATCTGCCGGCACCCCAAACAACGTTTTCGTAGGATATCGTCGTCTGAGGTCCATCTGCCAGCACCCCAAACAACGTTTCCGTAGGTTATCGTCGTCTGAGGTCCATCTGCCAGCACCCCAAACAACGTTTTCGTAGGATATCGTCGTTTGAGGTCCATCGGCAGGCACCTCAAGCGACGGTGTGCTGAGTTTGACGGCCGGTAGAGGGGAGATTCTCCAGAAAAAGTCGCTACGCGACCCCTCCCACTGCGCTTCGCTTGTGGGCCCCTCCCTCTCATGTTGCCGAGGGTGGCACATTTTTCTGGAGAATCTCCCCTCTACCGGCCTAGCCTTTCCCTCGTCTCCATCCATCCATCCATCCATCCTTCCTTCCTTCCATCCTTCTTTCCTTCTTTCCTTCTTTCCTTCTTTCCTTCCCTTGCATAAAGCTTATTCACTCGCTTCTTATCACCCGGGATCCATTCGCCGGCATCCCAAACAACGTTTCCGTAGGTTATCGTCGTCTGAGGTCCATCTGCCAGCACCTCAAACGACGTTTTCGTGGTATATCGTCATCTGAGGTCCATCTGCCGACACCCCAAACGACGTTTTCGTGGTATATTGGTGTCTGGGGTCCATCTGCTGGCACCCCAAACAACGTTTTCAGGGTATATCGACATCTGAGGTCCATCTGTAGGCACTCTAAACGACGTTTTTTGGCTGGGAGTATTGCTCTTTTTAGGAAAATCATTTATGTTTGCGGTAAAGGACTGATTCTGGCGCTACTGTCAGGTGGATTATCGGTCCTAAACTTAACTTTTAATTTATTTTGACTATGAAATTCTTTCTTGTTACTTCTGATCATTTCTCTGATCGTCTGTGGTTCAGGGACAAAGAGGACTTCCGGGTGGCAATGAATTATGTCGCCATCATCTCTTTTACGCTTGGGATTAATGTTCTGTCGTTTATTCTCATGTCGAATCATTTCCATTTTGTATTGGTGTGCAGTCGCGAAGAGGCGAAATTGTTTGCAGACAGGTTCAAAACGCTGTATGGAAGGTATTATTCAGGTAAATACGGATCCCATAATTACTTTAGGCGCGTCAACATTGATATAAGAGAGGTAAACCTTGGAGATGAATCTCTGAAGAGAGCAATTGCATACGTAATCATGAACAGTGTTGCCGCCAACATCTGTGCTTATCCGAATATGTATCCATGGGGCACTGGCGATACGTTCTTCAATCCTGATGAACCGCATGGCATAGCACTTGGCGACCTAAGTTACAATAAGCAGATCAGAATACTTAGGAGCAACGTGAAACTTCCGGACGACTATAGACTCGATAACGGCAATTATATATTACCCTCGTCATACGTGCCCGTGAAGTTCGTGGAATCGGTCTTTCATTCCGCGGACAGTTATCGCTACTTCTTGAATAATTCGTCAAAGGCGCGAAAGCATCTTGATGGAGAAGCTGCACCTTCATTCAAGGATCAGAATGTAATTGAGTCAGCAAAAGATTTGTGCCATTCTTTATTTCGGGCCAAAGACATGGATCAACTTAGTCAACAACAAATGAGCGAATTGGTGCGTCAGTTGAAATACCGCTTCAGCTCTGATGTCAACCAGCTGGCCAGAGTGACAGGGCTCTCATACACAAGAGTAACAGAACTTCTCGACCTTATATAACCACTCCAACCGCCGTTTGGGGTCCATCGGCAGGCACCCCAAACGACGTTTTCGTGGGATATTGGTGTCTGAGGTCCATCGGCAGGCACCCCAAGCGACGGAATTCTGTATTAGATGTTCGGTGGTGGGGAGAGTCTTCGGAAAAAGTCGCTACGCGACCCCTCCCACTGCGCTTCGCTTGTGGGCCCCTCCCTCTTATGTTGCCGAGGGTGGCACATTTTTCCGAAGACTCTCCCCACCACCGAACGACCAAACCTTTCCACCGGCTCCATCCTTCTTTCCATTCATTCATCCATCCTTCCTTGCCGGAAACTTATTCACTTCCTTCCTGTCCCCTGGGGTCCATCTGGCGGCACGTCAAGCGACGTTTTTGGGGGACATCGTTGTCTGGGGTCCATCCGGCGGCACGTCAAGCGACGTTTTTGGGGGACATCGTTGTCTGGGGTCCATCCGGCGGCACCTCAAGCGACGTTTTTAGGGGATATCGTCGTCTGGGGTCCATACGGCGGCACCTCAGACGACGGTTGCGGACGTTGGAGGGCTATAGGCGAATCATTTACCGGGTTCATTCACCGGACGCTCCCCGGCCACTCCCTGGCGCTGGCCCGGGCGGAGACAAGGGCCAGGGCGGGGGCGTGCGGCACGTGAGGGGTTAGTCTTCGTTGGAGATTTCTTTGAGTTCGCGGCGGTAGGCGGTGAGAAGGCGGGAACGGGAGATGAATCCGAGGTATCGGGAGTCATTGTCGACTACGGGGAGACGCCAGGCGCCGGTGGAGTCGAACTTGCGCATCACGCTTTCCATCTTTTCGTCTTTATTCAGGAGCGCCGGGGCTGTTTCCATGAGGTTCTCTACCTTGAGTTTATCGTACAGGTCTGTGCGCAACAGATATTTACGAACGTTGCCTATGTCGATGAGCCCTTGGAAGCGGCCGTCGGAGTCTACTACAGCGATTACCGCCGCGGTGCTGTCTTTGACTGCTGCGACGACATCGCGCAGGTGCTGCTCGATGCGCAGGCGAGGGTATTTGTCCCTAATTAGGTCGTAAGTGTGCAGCAGGGTGAGTACTGCCTGGTCGTTGTCGTGGGTAAGCAGGTCGCCGCTCTGTGCGATGCGCTTGGAATAGATTGAATACTTCTGGAACAGGCGTACGGTGCCATAGGATACCGTGGCCGTGAGAATCAGGGGGATAAGGAGTTCGTAGCCTCCGGAAATCTCGGCTATGAGGAAGATAGCGGTCATCGGTGCCTGCATCACGCCCGCCATCATGGCCGCCATGCCCACCAGTACGAAATTCTGCTCCGGCACTGCAGCCCCGGCAAGGTTGAAGCACCTGGCCACTACGAATCCTGCAATCGCTCCGCAGAACAGCGTGGGACCGAACGTTCCTCCGTTGCCGCCACCGGCGTTGGTGGCTGTCATGGCCAGCACCTTGATGAAGAATATAAGTGCGAAGAATGCTGCCATGCCCCAGCCGGAACGCATCATGAACGACAGTATCGAGCGGCCCTCGACTTCGATTTCGCGTCCGTTGAGAAGGTCTGACAGCACCCCGTAACCTTCGCCGTAGAGCTGCGGAAAGATAAAAATGGTAAGGCCAAGCACCACGGCGCAGATGAGCCACCTGAGGTACTGGTTGCCTATCTTGGCTATTTTGTCTTCCAGCCAGAGGGTAGTGTTGGTAAAATACAGGGACCCGAAGCCCAGCACGACGCCCATGAGCATGTAGAAGGGGATATTGCCCATTGCGAAAGGCGTAAGCGTGCAGGCGAACATGGGCGTCTGCCCCCGGAAAATATAGGATACTACGGTTGCCGAGATGGTTGATATTAGCAGCGGAAGCATTGATGACAGGGAGATATTGAAAAGCAGAATCTCCATGGTGAAGAGCACTCCCGCGAGCGGAGCCTTGAAGATGCCGGAAATCGCCCCGGCGGCACCGCAGCCCAGCAATATGGTTATGTTTCTGTAGGACAATCCGAAACAGCGTCCCAGATTGCTGCCTATGGCTGCGCCGGTGTACACGATCGGAGCCTCCGCTCCTACCGAGCCGCCGAAGCCGATGGTCACGGATGAGGTGAGCATCGAGGACCACATATTGTGGGGCTTTATCTTGCTCTCGCCCCTGCTGACCGCCAGCAGCACCTTGGTTACACCGTGGCTGATGTTGTCTTTGATGACGAATCGGAGCAGCAGAAGGCTTATCAGCATGCCTGCGCCGGGGAGCAGCAGGTACTGTATGTTGTGGTTGAGGCTGAGAGTATTGTCCAGCAGATGCTTGATGCCGTCTATGCAGCTTGTAAGCAATACGGCGGCAAGGCCGGAGCAGATGCCCACAAAAAAACTGAGCAGCAGCAGGAGGCTGCGCTCGGACATATGGAAGAAACCCTGCTTATGCGTCGGATCCGTCGTCATCCCCGCCGTACTGGGAAATGTTGTCGTCGGGCAGGGGGCTGTCACCTTCGGGTGCACCGCTGGTGCCGGCTACCTCTTCGGCTTCGGCTTCTTCTTCACCCTCGAGCCAGCGCTCGACGTCCTCGGGATTGTCGATATCCACCTTTATCTTGACAAGGTAGATGTCCGAGTCTGTTTCAAGAGTGACGGCATAGAAAGGTTCGATGACCTTGCCGGTGCGGGGGTTGACACCGGGGGAGTATTTGACCAGGTCCGGCAGGAGGTCGCTGAATCCTTTGGGATATTTCTCGTTGAAAAGGGAGGCAATTTCAGCCGGAAGATTCTCCTGGCTGATTACATGTCTGCGCTTGCTGTCTGAGTTCATTTCCTAAGTTTGGCTTATTCGGTTGCAATATTAAGTCAAATATTTTAATCAAACAAAAATTTGTTCTTATCTTTGGGTATTATGAGCAAAAAAAATATTGTGGTCCTGAGCGGCTCGGGCATAAGCGCCGAAAGCGGCATCTCCACGTTCCGGGGAGGTAATGGGTTGTGGGACAATGTCCCCGTAGAAGAAATCTGCACCCCCGAAGGGTGGTATCGCAACCCGGCCAAGGTCCTTAATTTTTATAATGAGCGCAGGGCGCAGCTGCCGACGGTCGAGCCCAACGAGGCGCACAGGATAGTGGCGGAGCTGGAAAGCGACTACAATGTGTGCGTGGTGACGCAGAACGTGGACAATCTCCACGAGAGGGCCGGCAGCACCCGTGTAGTCCACCTGCACGGCGAACTCACCAAGGTCCGTCCGGAGGACTGCTACACCGACCGCGACGGATACTCCCTCAAATATGTCCAGGACATCGGCTACCGCGCCGTGGAGCTTGGCGAACTTGGAGGCCCTCACTCGCGTCAGCTGCGCCCGCACATCGTTTGGTTCGGCGAGGCTGTTCCAAACCTTGAGACGGCGGCACGGCTCGTGAGCGTGGCCGACATACTGGTGATCGTGGGAACCTCCCTGCAAGTATATCCCGCCGCCAGTCTGTATCACTACGCCCCGGACGGCTGCCGGATATTCCTCGTAGACCCGGATTCCCATCTTGGACTGCAGGTCCCGGGAGTGACTTTCATCAACGACGTCGCCACATCCGGTATGCGGAAGTTCAGGGACATGCTGGAGCAAGAATAAACGGACCGTTTTGTCCGTTTATTTGCAGATTCTCCGAAAAACTCTTATATTTGCAATCCCAAAAGCCACTTTAGCTCAGTCGGTAGAGCAGCGCATTCGTAACGCGCAGGTCGTCAGTTCGAGCCTGATGAGTGGCTCTCAGAAAGCAGTCTTTCTGCCCAAACGGCTCACGATATTTATCAGGATACTGCCCAGGGTTCCTGCGCTGACAGAGCCAAGCAGAACGGCAATCTTGCCGGCGTCCCTGAGCTGTTCCATCACGGCCGGGGCCTGGTCGCTGAAAGACAGCGTATCCACGAAAATACTCATCGTAAATCCTATTCCGCCAAGGCATGCCACTGCGAAGAACAGGGGCCATGATGCGTTCTTCGGCATGGCGCAGACCTTGAGCTTGATGGCCAGCCAGCTGAACAGCGTGATGCCCAGAGGCTTGCCCAGCAGGAGGCCAAGGAAGATGCCAAGCGCCACTCCGCCGAGTTCAGGATCGAAAGTGAATACGTTGAACATGGAAGGGTCCTTGATCTGTACCCCGGCATTGGCCAGGGCGAACACCGGCATGATGAGGAAGTTGACCCATGGGCCCAGGGAATGCTCCACGCGATAGCTCATGTCCATTGAGCCGTGGGCGATATTCTGGAGCTTGCGCAGGCAGTGCCTCTGCGGGCCGTTCGGGAAGGGCTCGTCGTCGATGCCGTCGTAGTTGTCTATCTTCGCAATGTAGCGGTTGCGCTTGTGGAAGTACATGGCCTTGTTGTAGCGGGGCCTTGAGGGAATGAGGAACGCCATGACCACGCCGGACATGGTTGCATGGATTCCGCTGTAGTAGAACAATATCCACACTACTACCGAAAGGAAGACATAGGGGAACATGCGCTTCTCGCCGAGTTTGCGGAGCAGCAGGGTCAGAAGAATGACCGCCAGGGCTACGGACAGCAGTACCAGATTGATCTTGCCTCCGTAGAAGAATGCCACCACCAGGATCGCAATCAGGTCATCCGCTATGGCAAGGGCCGTGAGGAAAACCTTGAGCGATACAGGCACCTTGTCCGACAGCACGGTGAGGATGCATACGGCAAATGCGATGTCCGTCGCCGTAGGGATTCCCCAGCCGCTGGCGGCAGCGGTGCCGTGGTTCACGAGCGTGAATATCACTGCGGGCATGACCACTCCGCCGAATGCCGCAATCACCGGCAGAAGGGCTTTCTTGACGGACGAAAGCTCTCCGTGGGCTATTTCCCGCTTTATTTCCAGTCCGACGGTGAAGAAGAAAATCACCATCAGGATATCATTGATGAATTTCTCCACCGTCATGTCCTTGGGGAACATGAAGTCGACGGTCCCGTTGGGGCTGGCAAAGTGGACCTGGATTTCCGTCTCCAGAAGGGAGTGGTAGTAGTGGCTGGTAAGCGGCAGGTTGGCCAGAAGCATGGCCAGTATCACACAGGCCAGGAGAAGTACACCCTGGAACCAGGGCTGGCGGGACAGACGTTTGCTGCGTTTGTTGATGGCCAGGATGCTCTTGTTCCAGGTATAGATAGGAATGAGTGACATTTAGTTGTTCTTGAATTTTTGTGCCAGTTTCTCGAGTTTGAACTGCTCTTCGAGTTTTTCGAACTGGCGTTTAGTGTCCAGGGTGAAGGAACCCTGCTGTATCCATGCAAAATATGACGGCTCGGTCATGAACACCATCCTGGCCGTCTTGCCTTTATGCTTGCCGAAGTTGATTACGGCCTCGCCCTTGTCGTTGTAGACGAGATGGGCGGAAAAATCCACGGCCTTGCGGCTCACGAAAGAAGAGAGCTGCTCGACGTCGTTCTTGAGCACGCCGGGATAGCGGTCCAGCTGTGCTTTGAGCACCTCGAGGGTGGCAATCGTGTCTGCTTCTGCAGTGTGTGCGTTCTCGAAGTCCTCTCCGCCGCAGTAGAAACGGTAGGCGGCCTTGAGGTTGCGAGGCTCCATGGCGTGGAAGATGTTCTGCACGTCTACCATCCTGGGCGCATGCAGGTCCACGTTGAGCTTCTTCCCGGCCAGGGCGGCCCGTTCGAATTCTTCTGCGAGCATGGGAAGGTCGAACTTGAAGGAATTGAAGCCGGCAAGGTCGCTGCCTTCAATCCATGAAGCGATTTCTTCTGCGAGCTCGAAGAAAGTGGGGCAGTCCACCAGCATGTCGTCGGTGACTCCGTTTACCGCGGAAGCGGACGGCTCGATGGGGCGCTGGCATCGGCCCACATAGTCCCAAGGTTTTATCTTCCAGGTCTTTATGCGTTGCTCGCCGCCGGGAAAAACTTTTACAAAGCTGAGCTCGATAATCGAATTAACAGGAATGTCCAAGCCCGTGCTCTCGATGTCGAAGAAGAGAAGGGGCTTCTGAAGGTTGAGTTCCATCTTCCTACGATATCATAATAGGCATGAGGATGCCGCAGATCTTCTCGCTTGAGGCTTCTTCTTCCGAGGGGATGATGAGGGCGGCCCTGCGGGCGTCCATGAACTTCATCACCAGGGTCTCGCAGCTCATGTTGCTCAGGATGTCCACGAGGAAGGAGGACTTGAAACCGATGGCGAGGTCTTCTCCGGCGTAGTCGCATTCGAGCTTCTCATAGGCGGCAAGCGCGAAGCCGAGGTCCTGTGCGGTGATTTCCAGCTGGCCGGGAGCAAGGTTGAACTTGACGTGGTTGGAGGCCTTGTTGGCGCAGACGGATACGCGGCGCACGGTGTTGAGGAGCTGCGCACGGTCGATCCTCAGGACGTTGGAATTGTTCTGCGGGATGACATCGCGGTATTTGGGATATTTGCCCACGATCAGGCGGCATACCATTGTGGTGGGGCCGTAGGTGAACAGCACGTTGGAGGCGTCGAACCTCACCTGGACTTCGTCCTCTGAGCGCTCGAGGATGGACCTGAGCACGGCGGCCGGTTTCTTGTGCAGGATGAACGAGGACTTCTGGCTTGCCTTCACGTCGTCCGTGGTGTAGCAGATGAGCTTGTGGGAATCGGATGCCACGAGGGTGGTGGAGGTGGTGTCTATATCGAAGAAAATACCGTTCATGGCAGGCCTCATCTCATCGTCTGCGGTGGCGTATATGGTGCCGCTGATGCCGTCTGCGAGGGTCTGGGCCGGGAATACTACCGTTTCAGCGTCTTCGTCTACGCCCTTGATGGCGGGATAGTCGGATGCGGGGAAGAACGGGAGGGAAGAGTTTCCGTTGTTCCAGATGCACTCGAACGAGCCTTCGGACTTGGTCTTTATGGTGAGGGGCTGGTCGGGGAGGGCCTTGAGCAGGTCGGTGAGCTGGCGGGCCGGAACGGCCATGCTGCCGGCTTCCTTGACCTCCACTGGGACGGAGGTGCGCAGCGTCAGCTCCTGGTCGGAGGCGGTGATGTCCAGACGGTTTTCGGCCAGGACGAAGAGAAAGTTCTCCAGGATGGGGAGGGAAGTCTTGGCGGGGATGGCCTTGGAGACGTTGAGTACTCCCTTGAGAAGTTCTGCGCTAGAAACTATGAATTCCATATCTATAATTTTACAAGTTATTCATGCAAAAATAATAAATATTCGTGACATTTGGCACAGCTTTTGACTTTTTATCTTTGCCTCCGTCGGGGACAGTGTTCCGGCGGGCCCTTTCCCCATGTTTTATGGGCCCGCCGGAACACTGTCCCCGACGGAGAGATGAAGAAAAATAAAGCGAAAGAGCAGATGATTGTTGGCTGATAGGCAAATAAATAAAACCAAACATATATGGCAAAAGGATTTTTTACAGTTGTTGCATCGGTCCTGCTGAGCGGACTGACTGCATTTGGTATCGTTAAGGCTGCCACCCCGCAGCAGGCGACTGCCGTCTATACCGATGAAAACGGGAATTCGTCTCCGCGTACTGTCAATTTGTCAGTTTCGGATTACCCCGACTTTACATACGCTGCCGAGCATGCGGTAGATGCCGTGGTCTACGTGAAGGTTACGGTCAAGTACCAGCAGCAGTATCAGATGATCGATCCGTTCTTCCGTTTCTTCTTCGGCGACGAGGGCGAGCCCCAGACCCGTGAGCAGGAGCGCCAGGGCAGCGGAAGCGGCGTGATCATCCGTCCCGACGGATACATCGTCACCAACAACCACGTGGTGCAGAACGCCACCAAGATAGAGGTAACCCTCAATAACAACAAAACTTACGAGGCAACGGTAATCGGCACCGACCCTGCCACCGACGTGGCCCTCATCAAGATTGACGCCGCCGGCCTTCCCACCCTGCAGTTCGCAGATTCCGACAAACTCCGCCTCGGAGAATGGGTGCTGGCCATCGGCTCTCCCCTGGGCGAGGAACTCCGTTCCACCATAACCGCAGGAATCGTCAGCGCCAAGGGCCGCTCTATGCCCAACTACAATGGTGACTTCAAGATCGAGTCCTTCATCCAGACCGACGCCGCCGTCAATCCCGGCAACTCCGGAGGCGCACTCGTGAACAAGAGCGGAGAGCTGGTCGGCATCAACACCGCCATCATCTCAACCACAGGTTCGTACACCGGATATTCGTTCGCTGTGCCATCCAACATCGTGAGCAAGATTGTCAGCGACCTTATCGACTTCGGCTCCGTCAAGCGTGCAAGGCTGGGTGTGACCATGTCCCCCGTTACCGAAAAGATAGCAAAAGATGAAAACCTTCCTTCGCTCGACGGCGTGTACATCAACGAGGTCACCAAGGGCAGTGCGGCTGACGATGCCGGCATCAAGAAGGGCGACGTGCTCGTGAAGGTCGATTCCACGGTCGTGCGCACTCCTTCCGACCTGCAGGTTGCCGTGAACCGCTACCATCCGGGCGACAAGGCCTCCGTCATCGTGATCCGCGAGGGCAAGCAGAAAGTACTGGAAGTCCAGTTCCAGGGAACTGCAGAGGCCACCGGAACCGTGACTGAAGACGGCAGCATCGCTTTCTACGGAGCCCGCATAGGACAGACAGACAAGGGCGTGACCATCATATCCGCTGGCAGCGGCAAGCTGGCCCAGGCCGGCGGCGAGGACGGATTCGTGATCCAGTATGTCAACGACCAGAAGGTGAACAAGCCTCAGGATGTAATCGACATAGCACGCAAGGCTCGCCGCAGCATCGTGGTGGAGGGCGTTACCGCCACCGGACGTCAGGGCTACTTCGCCTTCGGCAAGGATGAGTAATCCTCGATGGTGACTCGAAAAATCCCGTGAAAGAGTGAAACTTCCGCGGGATTTTTCCGTATATATTGTGCATAAAGAAAATATATGAGACAACTTAAAATCACCAAGTCCATCACCAACCGCGAAAGCGCATCGCTGGACAAGTACCTCCAGGAAATAGGCCGCGAGGAACTCGTAAGTCCCGAAGAAGAAGTCGAACTTGCGCAGCGCATACGCAAAGGCGACCAGGCGGCCCTCGAGAAACTTACCCGCGCCAATCTCCGCTTCGTGGTTTCTGTGGCAAAGCAGTACCAGAACCAAGGCCTCAGCCTTCCCGACCTTATCAACGAAGGCAACCTCGGCCTCATCAAGGCAGCCGAGAAATTCGATGAAACCCGCGGATTCAAATTCATCTCATACGCCGTGTGGTGGATCCGCCAGAGCATCCTTCAGGCCCTGGCCGAGCAGAGCCGAATCGTGCGCCTGCCCCTCAACCAGGTGGGCTCCCTGAACAAGATAAACAAGGCCCTCGGCAAGTTCGAGCAGGAAAACGAGCGCCAGCCCTCGGCCGAAGAACTGTCCGAAATGATCGACGTCCCCAAAGACAAGATAGCCGACACCCTGCGTGTGTCCGGCCGTCATGTCAGCGTGGACGACCCGTTCGTCGAAGGCGAGGACAACTCGCTCCTTGACGTTCTCCCCAATGACGACTCACCCAGCGCCGACAAGGGCCTAACGAACGAGAGCCTCAGCGTCGAGATCGAGCGCGCCCTGCAGATCCTGACCCCCCGCGAGAGGGAAATTATCAAGAGTTTCTTCGGCATCGGATGCCAGGAGATGACCCTTGAGGAGATCGGCGAGCGTCTGGACCTCACCCGTGAGCGTGTACGCCAGATCAAGGAGAAGGCTATACGCAAGCTCAAGAAACCATCGGCAAGCAAACTTCTTAAATCTTACCTGGGCTGATGAGCGGAGAGCAGTTTATAGCGCAGAAGGCCGCACTGGCCGTAAAAGAACTATATGGGGCGGAACTTCCTGAAAGCATGTTCCAGGTGGGTATTACCCGCAAGGATTTCGAAGGCGACTATACCCTGGTAGTGTTCCCGCTTCTCAAGACATCCCGCAAGGCTCCGGCAGTCACTGCTCAGGAAATCGGCGGGTGGCTTGTCGCCAACTGCCCTGAAATCAGCGCATTCAATGCCGTGCAGGGCTTCCTCAACCTCAGTCTTGGCAATGTCTACTGGAGGGAAAACCTCCAGGAAATATCCGCCGACGCATCTTTCGGAACCCTTCCTTCCACCGGCCGCCGTGTCATGGTCGAGTTTTCCTCGCCCAACACCAACAAGCCCCTCCATCTTGGCCACATACGCAATAACCTCCTTGGAGACAGCGTATCGAGCCTGCTGAAAGCCGCCGGCGACGAGGTCATCAAGACCACCCTCGTCAACGACCGCGGCGTCCATATATGCAAGAGCATGTATGCCTGGGAGAAGCTTTTCGACGGGGCCACCCCGCAGAGCACGGGCAAGAAGGGCGACCACCTGGTGGGGGACTGCTACGTGGCCTATGCCAAGCTCGAGAAGGAGCATCCGGAGGTCATCGACGACGTGCATAAGATGCTGGTCCAGTGGGAAGAAGGCGACCCTCACGTCAGACAGCTCTGGGAGATGATGAACGGCTGGGTGTTCGACGGTTTCGAGCAGACCTACAAGGCCCTCGGCATCTCCTTCGACCGCACCTACTATGAGCATGAGACCTATCTTCTGGGCAAGGAACTGGTGCAGAAGGGACTTGACATGGGAGTGTTCGTGAAGGATCCGGACGGCTCGGTGTGGTGCGACCTCACCGCCGACGGCCTGGACCGCAAGCTCCTGCTCCGTTCCGACGGCACCTCGGTCTACATGACCCAGGACCTGGGCACCGCCGAGCGCCGTTTCGCCGAGTACGATCTGGATTCCCACGTGTACGTAGTGGGCAATGAGCAGAACTACCATTTCCAGGTGCTCAAGCTGGTGCTCAAGAAACTTGGATTCGCTTGGGCGGACCAGATTTTCCACCTCAGCTACGGAATGGTGGAACTGCCTGAGGGCAAGATGAAGAGCCGCGAGGGCACCGTCGTGGACGCCGACGACCTGATAGAGAAGATGTATCAGGAGGCCAAGGCCACCAGCGAGGCATCCGGCAAGCTGGAGGGCCTCCCGGAGGACGAAAAGGAACGCCTCTACCACATGATAGGCCTTGGTGCACTTAAGTATTTCATACTCAAGGTGGACCCCAAGAAGACCATGCTCTTCGACCCCAAGGAGTCCATCGACTTCAACGGCAACACCGGTCCCTTCATCCAATACACACATGCCCGCATCTGCAGCATACTCCGCAAGGCGGCGGCAGCCGGCATCACGGCAGGTGTGTCGGACGACGCCGTGCTGAGTCCCAAGGAGATACGGCTCGTGAAAATCCTTGCAGCCTATCCCCAGAAGGTGGCCGAGGCCGCCGCGGCATATTCTCCGGCGCTCATAGCCAACTACGCCTATGACCTGGCCAAGGAGTTCAACCAGTACTATCAGCAGACGCAGATACTCAAGGAGCCCGACGGGACGCTTCTGTCGATGCGCCTGAAACTCATAGACATGCTTGCCGCCACCCTGCGCAAGGCAATGGGTATACTCGGCATCCAGCTTCCCGACCGGATGTGACGACGCCGCAGACATACATGTTTCCTACCTCCGTCAAGGAGGTCCAGCAGCTCGGGTGGGACTACATCGACGTCATCTTCTTTACCGGCGACGCCTTTGTGGATCATCCGAGTTTCGGTACTGCATGCATATCCCGCTGGCTCCAGAAGGCAGGGTACAGGGTTGCCGTGGTGCCGCAACCGAACTGGAGGGACGACCTCCGGGACTTCCGCAAGCTCGGCGCGCCCCGGCTCTACTTTGCGGTGAATTCCGGCGCCATGGATTCCATGGTCAACCACTACACTGCGGCCAAGCGCCTGCGGCATGACGACGCCTATACTCCCGAAGGCCGCGCTGGCGCCCGCCCCGACCGGGCTGTTACGGTGTACACCAAGATACTCAAGCAGTTATGGCCCGATGTGCCGGTGGTTATTGGCGGCGTTGAGGCCTCGCTCAGGCGGCTCACGCATTACGACTACTGGGACGACTGCCTCATGCCCTCAATACTCGTGAGCAGCGGAGCCGACTGGCTCTGTTACGGCATGGGAGAAAAACCCATGCTGGACCTTACCCGCGCCATCGAAAAAGGTTGGTCCCGCCACCAGATCGAAAAGCTCCCGCAACTGGCCTTTTACCTGGCCGGTAAAAGGCCGGCCTCCGATCCTTCAATACACGGCGCAGCTGCGGAGACACTCCCTTCAACAGCAGAGCCGGGACAGCCGTTCGTGTTGCACTCGTACGAAGAATGCTGCAGGAGCAAGCAGGCATTCGCGGAGAACTTCCATCATATCGAGATATACGCCAATATGCTGCACCCGCCGGTGCTCATAGAGCCTGTGGGCGGAGGCTACGTGCAGATAAATCCCACCTGCGAACCATCCACCACCGCTGAGATGGACTCCTACTGGGACCTGCCATTCACCAAACTCCCTCATCCCCGCTACAAAGGCAAGCGCATCCCCGCCTATGACATGATCAAAGACAGCATCATAACGCACAGGGGATGTTTCGGCGGCTGTAATTTCTGTACTATCGCCGCCCACCAGGGCAAATTCATCCAGAGCCGCAGCGAGGACAGCATCCTCAAGGAAGTCCGCAAACTGGCCTCCATGCCGGAATTCCACGGCAATATATCGGACGTCGGCGCTCCTACCGCCAACATGTACGGAATGACCGGAATTGACATGAGCCGCTGCGAAAAGTGCCGCCGCAAGTCCTGCCTGTATCCGGTACCTTGCGTCAATCTCGACCGTTCGCACGAGCGCCTGCTGCGTCTCTACGAACGCATCGACGCAGTCAAGGGCGTGCGGCATTCCTACATAGGCAGCGGAATACGCTACGACCTCTTCCTCTCCGAGGACGGATTCGTGGACAGCACATCCCGCCCGTACCTTGAAACCGTAATGCTAAAGCATACCTCGGGCCGTATGAAGGTGGCTCCGGAGCATACTTCGGACAAGGTCCTGGGCTACATGGCCAAGCCCTCCTTCCGCCTCTTCGAACGCCTGCGCAGGGAATTCGACGCTGTGAACAGGCGCGCCGGAACCCATGTGGAACTGGTGCCCTATTTCATATCGTCGCACCCTGGATGCACCCTTCGCGACATGCAGGAACTCGCGCATCATCCGGCTCTCAAGGGCATCTGGATGGATCAGGTGCAGGACTTCATGCCGACCCCCATGACTACCTCCAGCGTCATGTTCTACAGCGGCATAGACCCCCGCACCATGAAGCCCGTATTCGTAGAAAGGGACCCTGAACGCAAGCGCGCCCAAAAGTCCCAGTTCTTCCGGAAGAGATAGATCCCGGTCTATTTGCTGTAGCTGTGGGCGTGGATTTCCTTCCCGTGCGCATCTACGACCTTCACATCCAAATGCTTGTCGTCCGCTTTGAAGTCAAGGCGGTCTACGTTGCTGTTCACGATGATGGGGAAGTCGTTCTGGTTGCCGTCCTGGCGGGGGTCCACGTAAATGTAGCGGTGGTGATGCCCGCTGAGCATCAGGTCCACCCCGGCGCCGTTAAGTACCGGCAGCACGTTGTCGCAGAGCCATTGCTGGCAGTACCATGGCGTGACATGCGAGATGGTGGGGATGTGTATCAGCGCCACTCTCCAACGGGCGGAGGTAAAAGCGGGATCCTTGACGGCCTGCTTGAGCCACTCCAGTTCGGCGGCGCGGTAGGCGTCGAAGTCGGCGGTGCCGAAGTATTCTCCGCTGGAGTCGGGCTTGTCCTCTCCTCCGTCTAGTACCAGGAAGGCGCACGGACCCTGGCGGAACATATAATAGAATTGGCCGGTGGGCGAATCGAACAGGCCTGGCACCTTGTCAAACTCCCGTCCCCGGCTCTCGTGGTTGCCCCTCACATATATTGAGGGAACGGACTTGAGCAGGTCTTTGGCGGGCCCGAAAGTATACTTCATCATTGTGTCGATGCTGTTTACGTACGACACGATGTCTCCGTTCATCACGAAAAAGTCCAGATCCGAGGGCTTGAGAGACTTGGTCAGGCCGGAGAAGCGCCCGAAGTGTCCGTGCATGTCGTTGACCATGCTGAACCTGCACTCCGGGGCGGACTGGTCGAGAGTCTTTATCCCGCTGATTTCGCCGCTGATATTGCCCTCCGGACCCCATACTATGCCGTAGGCGTAGCTGTCGTCCAGCGCCGTCTTGCCTATGATGCGGTATCGATAGGCGGTGCCGGGCTGCAGGCCGCTGACCCTTATCCTGTGCATGGTGCCGTGCACGCGCCTTCCGGCTACTGTCTGGTAGAACTGCGGGCGCTCCGTGTTGTACATCGAAGAACCGTCGTCCGGAGCGACCTCCACGAAGGCGAGAGAGGGCTCCGCCGTCTTGAACACCACGGTGAAACCGTCGCCGGTGACATTCTGTATCCAGGGGCCGTACTGTATCGAAGGCCGCTTGGGCTGGGCCAGGACCAGCGTGCAGGCTATGAGCCCTGACAGGATGAACAGTATTCTTTTGGTGGTCATAAGGTTTTATTTTTCAATTGAATAGAGTTGTTCGGTACATTCCTGCCGACCGTCGGTAAAGAATGTGTCGTGCCTTATCATGCCTATTCCGTATGTGTACCAGGTATAGGTGATGCGGTCCCTTTTGTGGAGAGGGGCTTTTTCCAGTTTGTGCTCCTTCACCACTATGCAGTCGAAGGTGCCGGCCGGCACGGTGATAGTCTCCCTTTTGGCTACTGAGCGCTGGGTGTAATCCAGGGTGAATTTGATTCCGCTCCAGTCCACGGCCCCGTGGATCTCTTCCAGTTTGTCGCCCGGCTTGATGCTGCTCTTGAGCGAGGAGATACCGCCCTCGGCCTGGAAATCAAAGATCGAAAACCGCTGTTTGGCCGCAATGGACATAGCCTCTGAAATGTTGACGTCCACGGTCCCGTCGGGATGGACGACAGAAGTGGAACTGACGCCTCCCTTTACAGGCGCCTTTACCTTGTCGGACTTGACGTTGGCGGTGAACACTATATTGTAGCTGCCGTCACTCTGTTTTTGGATGCTGTCTATGCGTGTAGTCTGTGTCCACCAGTGCCTTTCCATATCGGGGTCGTAGCGTTCATATCGCAGCGTAGCTCCGGGGATAGTGCAGAAATATGTTTTGGGCTGGGCGGCTGCGGCGAACGTCATCAGCATGGAAAGCAGAAGGAATAATCTCTTTGACATATAATTAGAATGTTAAGGAAGTTGGGGGAGTCCGAGGTCGGGGAAGGTGCGGTCGGCTGGAACTGCGGGCAGGGGAACGCGGTCCTTGATCTGTTCCAGGGCCACTTCTACGGCTTTTTCAAGCTGCTGGTCCGTACCGGCGTATTCTTTCAGAGGGTCGTTGTCCAGAAGGATGTCCGGATCTACGCCGTGATTCTCCACGATCCACTCTCCGGTGGCCCTGTCGTAGTTGGTGAAGAAGGGCACGCGGACGTCGGTGCCGTCCATGTAGGGCAGAGGGCCGCTGATTCCGACTATTCCGCCCCATGTGCGGGTGCCTATTACGGTGCCGAGTTTGTTGGCCTTGAAACTCCAGGGGAAGAGGTCTCCGTCGGATGCGGAGTACTTGTTGATCAGCAGTACCTTGGGACCTGTGTGGGTGCCGTCGGGAACGGTGCCCGTCATGGAAGATGTGCGGCTCATGGTCATGCGGTAAACCTCACGCTTGAGGCGTTCGATTATCATAGGCGATACGTTGCCGCCGCCGTTGGCCCTGTCGTCGATGATCAATGCTTCCTTGTCCAGCTGTGGATAGTAGTAGCGGGCGAATTCGCTCAGGCCTTCCGGACCCATGTCGGGGATGTAGATGTAGCCGACCTTGCCGCCGGAGAGTTTGTCTACGGTGGCGATATTCTTCTGTACCCATTCGTAGTGATACAGGGGATACTCGTTGGCTATCGGCTTGACCACCACTTTCCTGCCTCCCTCTGCGGGCTTGTCGGATACGGTCAGTTCGGTGAGTACTCCTGCCTTCCCGGCCAGCATCTTGTAGATATTAGCCTCGTCCTTTACGCTGACTCCGTCGATGGCGGTGATGTACTGCCCGGCCTTTACGCCGAGGCCCGGCTCAGCCAGAGGGGAACGGAGGGATTCGCTGTACGGAGCGCCCTCCAGGATGCGGTTGATCCTGAACCATCCGTTCTTGTCCTTGGAAATCTCGGCGCCGAGGAGCCCGGTCTGGATGCGCTCAGGCTTGGGATATTCGCCTGGATTAACATAAGCATGTCCGGAGGCAAGCTCGGAAATCATCTCGCCGATCACGTAGTTGAGGTCCAGCCTGGTGCGAACGTAGGGCAGCAGGACGGCGTATTTTTCCTTGATGGCTTTCCAGTCGCGGCCGTGCATGTTCTGAACGTAATAGCCGTCCCGGAAGGCACGCCATACTTCGTCGAATATCTGGGCCCATTCGGCCGGGTAGTCTATGACGGCGACTGCGTCGTCGGTGTTTATCTTCTCGCCGGTCATCTTGGCGCCGAACTTGGCTGCGGACAGGCCGTCGCGCCCGCGGATGAGGGCCATCTTGTTGCCGGCGCGGTAGGACATGCGGCCTTTGGCGCACTCTTCATCCTTGCCCGTGGCAAGGTCGAAAACCTTGGTGCCGCCGAAGTCTCCATGCCAGATTTTCTTGCCGTCGGAGAAGAATCCCATGCCCCCGAAAGGCAGTTTGACAATGCGTCCACAGATGCCGTCAGTGTCTATCTTGACGTTCACGGAAGGCTTCTCTGATGCTTTTTCCTTGGGTGTCTCGGGCTTGGCAGGGGCTGCCTGTCCGGCTTCTTCTCCATCTTTGGGAAGCAGAGGGGAAGGGGTGTCGGCGGCAAGCAGGGCCAGGTAGGCGGACCCCATGTTGCCCAGGGTGAAGTTCCACTCGATGCGGCTGTACTGAGGGTTGATGTCGCGGTCCGAGCTGAATATCAGGTACTTGCCGTCTGTCGAGAAGACCGGGGCGCTGCTGTTGTACCAGCGTTCCGTCACGGGATACTCTTTGCCTTCGGCCAGGTTGTAGACGTACACGACGTTCATTTCGTTCTTGGCAGGACGGGTGTAGCTTATCCATTTGCTGTCAGGCGAGAAGGATACGCCGCGGAACTCGGCCTCGGGGTTTTGCATGATTGTGCGTTTGGTTCCCGCAGGCACAGTCACCTCGACCAGGCGGTTCTTGCGGTCGGTGTAGAGCAGGGTCTTGCTGTCCGGTGCCCACTGAAGGCTGCGGATGTAGGTGTCGGATCCGGAGGTGAGCTGGCTGGGCGAGCCGCCGGAGACTGCATCGTACAGATATACTTCGGTCTCGCCGGTGCCGTCTCCTATCCAGGCTATCCATTTGCCGTCGGGACTCCAGTCGGCGCTGCGGTCGTTGGAGCCGGGAGTGCGGCTGAGGTTGCGTGTAACTCCCTTGCCTACAGGGATGTCGAATACTTCTCCGCGGGCCGTTGCCACCATCCTTGTGCCGTCGGGAGAGAGGGATGCGGAACTAATGCGGCCGCCGACTGCGAGTCTGGATTCGCGTGCCTGGGTGTTGTCGGAGGCAAGCGTTACTGGCACCTTGGCGCAGCTGCGCGTGGCGGGGTCGAAGCGGTAAATCCATCCGCCGTTCTCGAACACTATGGTTTTGCCGTCGGTGCTGGGGAATTTGACGTCGAAGTCGCTGAAGTCGGTCACTTTGTCCGTCTTGCCGGTCTTGACGTTGTAGCAGAACAGGTTCATCGTCATGTCCCTGTCGGAGGCGAAGTAGATCTCATCGCCTATCCACATAGGGAAGATGTCCTGTGCGTCATTGGAAGTTATGTTGGTGACTTTCTTTGCCTTTGTGTCCCATATCCAGACGTCGTCGGCCATGCCGCCGCGGTAGTATTTCCAGGTGCGGAACTCCCGCATCACGCGGTTGTATGCCAGCTTCTTGCCGTCTGGGCTCCAGCTGCAGAATCCACCTTCGGGGAGGGGAATCTGGACAGGCATGCCGCCCTGCGGGGATATTTTCCACAGTTTGCCGTCGAAGCCGTCGCTGATGCGGTTGCGGTAAACTATGCTCTTGCCGTCCGGAGTCCAGTTCATTACTATGTTGTTCGGACCCATCCTGTCGCCGAAATCGTCGCGGGCGTTGGTTGAAGTGAAGGTGAGGCGCTGCGGCTCACCACCTTCTGCCGGAATTAAATAGACTTCCCTGTTGCCGTCGTACTCGCCGGTGAAGGCGATGCTGCGGCCGTCGGGGGAGTAACGGCCGAAAGCCTCCACGCCAAGGTGTGATGTGAGGCGTGTCGCACGGCCTCCGGTGACAGGAACGGTCCACAGGTCGCCTGCGTAGGTGAAAACGATTTCGCTGCCGTTTGTGGCAGGGAATCGGAGCAGCCTCGCTTCTTCCTGGGCGAGGGCTGCAGCACTTGCGGACAGAAGTGCCACCAATACTACTAACTGTTTGATTTTCATATTAATAATAATTTGTAACCGTCTGGAAAGTATTCTTCGTTCTTTGGCATGCAAAAATACAGAAGACCAATATAAGAATATTTTTACTATTTTTGGCTTCATAAACCAACGGAATAATGTCTGAAATCTGGAGGAAGGACCGGCTGTACTGTTTTCTGCGCCCTTATGTGGACTGGTGCACAAGGTGCAGTTTTACATCTCTTGATATCGAGGGCAGTTTTCCTTCCGACGGAAGGGCGGTAATAATCGCCCCCAATCACTGCAATACATTGATGGACGCCCTTGTAGTGCTTCAGTGCAGGCGGGAGGCCACGGTCTTCGGCGCCCGCGCCGACATATTCCGGAAACCTGCGGCCGCACGCGCACTGACATTTCTCAAGATCCTTCCCATTGCCCGCATACGCGACGGCATACGCGAGGTTGCCAGGAACCTCGAAGTCATGCCTGTGATATACGACGTGCTGGCACACGGAGTGCCTTTCTGCGCATTCCCGGAGGGCCGCCACAGGCCGATGTATTCGCTTCTGCCCATACGCAAGGGCGTCGTGCGCCTGGCAGTCGGAAGCGCCGGGATGCAGCCCACGTGCATAGTGCCGGTGGGGATTGACTACAGCGATTTTTTTCGCTACCGCGGGCGCTGCCGGGTGCGGATCGGGGAGCCGATAGACGTGAATGCTTTTGTCCGGGAGAATGAAGGCCTCGGCAAGACCGAACTGCTTATGTCCCTTAGCCGGCGGCTGAGCGGCGAACTGTCGGAGCTTTTCCTGTGCCTTCCGGATGATGACACTTACGGACGCCGCCTCGAGGAAGCCCGTCCGATGGAATCGCTCAAGTGGTGGAAGATACTTCTGGCGGTGTTGTCTGCACCTTTTTTCATTCTCTCTGCCGTCCTGACGCTGCCCATGTGGGGGACGGCCGAATATATCTGCAGACGCAGGCTTGCAGACAAAACTTTCAGCAATTCAGTGCGTTATCTGCTAAGGTTAGTGGGCACGCCGGTCATGTTCCTCGTCTGGGGAATGCTCGGTTTCATTTTCCTTCCTTGGTGGGGAGCGGTTCTGCTTCTCTTGTATTTCCTTCTCTCCTACAGCATTTTTTACGACTGGCTGAACCTTACCGTGCGCAGGAGGTCCTGGTAACGGTTTTTTAAATATTTTGCCGTATCTTTGCGGCCCGAAATGAGATTGCGCCGTGTAATAAGCTTTGCAGCAGCTGCCTGGTTCACTGTATCCTGTGCGGCAGGCCGTTATGCCTCAGGACCTTACGATTCTGAGATAAAGTCCATAAGAAGCTGCGACGGGACCGTTGAGGTGGTGAATTATCCCAGCAGCGAGCCGGCCCTGACCGAAAAGCGGATGGTGGTATACCTGCCCCCGGACTATTATACGGACACCCTCAGGAACTATCCCGTTTTGTACCTCCTGCATGGGGCCCGCGGCAACGAAGTCACCTGGTTCGAGCGGGGGGATGCCTTCCGCAAGCTTGACTCGCTCCGCAGGGCGGACCAGGCGGAAGATTTCATACTGGTGCTTCCGAACACCAACAATTACTATAACGATAAAGACTACATGTACGGCAGACCCCTGCCTGCGATGAGGGCTTTCTGGCTGGTAAGCGGGGAGACGGAGAGGTACTTTATCCACGATGTGGTGGACAGGGTGGATAGCCTCTACAGGACGATAGACGACAGGTCTGCACGGGCGATTGCGGGCATGTCGAGCGGCGGACTGCAGGCGTTGCACCTTTCGGCCAACAGCGGTCTATTCGATTATGTTGGTTTGTTCTCTCCCTATGCCAAGCCTACGTTCGCGGCCCTGAGGCACGGGGATGTGTACGGGCCTCTGTGGCCCAAGCTGGAAGAACAGTTCGCAGACCCTCCGGAAAAATACAGCATCTACATCGGACGGAACGACTTTTTCCTGCTGCACATGAAGCAATTCGACAGGAAACTGGACAGAAAGGGGTATGAGCATGATTTTACCGTCAGCGAAGGCGGGCATGCATGGTACAACTGGCGCTCTTACCTCACAGATTTTTACAAAAACGTTTTTAAATGAGGAAGATAGCATTGATTTTGTCGGCAATGGCTGCCTGCATCAGCCTGTCGGCACAGCAGCAGTTATATAACCTCGACTTTGATACATGGAGCAGGAAAGGCGCCTGCTGGAATCCTTTCCCGAAGGATGCAGATGCGTCCACAAGGGTATGGGACACAGCCAACAAAGGCCTCAGCATACTTGGAATCAACGGTACGGAACCTGAATATGAGCACGTGGCCGTAAAGGGACCCGGGAAAGCGGCAGCCAAGCTGTCAGGCAAAAAGGCTGCCGGCACTTTCTGCGGAGGCAATCTGTATACCGGCCGCTTTGTAAAGGTGGTCAAGTTCACCACTGCCGACATGTATCTCGGAACACCTTTCAAGGGGCGTCCCGTGAGCCTTTCCGGCTATTACCATTACAAGCCCGGTGTCATTGACTGTGCCCGCGGGGAGTATAAAAACCGCAAAGGAACGCTTGATGCCGGAAATATAACTGTTACCCTCACGGACTGGGACTCCCCGCACCACCTGACGGTTAAGGGTAATGGCCAGGATTCCGGCAGGGATCCCCACCTTATCGGTGAGGGCTCGCTGGTGCTCAAGAAGGAGACGCCCGGATATGTTCATTTCGAAATGCCTATAAAATACTATAACGACAGGCAGCCCAAGTATATACTGATACTCATGTCTACGAGTCTGTACAGTGAGTTTTTTACTGGAAGTACTAAAAGCGTCCTTTATGTAGACGAGTTCAAGCTGAATTACAAGTAATGAAGATTCTTTTCGTTGTAAATAATTATTATGCGCCCGGCAACGGCCTTTCCGCTTCCGCCCGCCGTACTGTCCAGTACCTGCGCGAGGCAGGCCAGGAAGTCCGTATCCTGTCCGGTCCGAACCTCGAGCAAGACTCGCCGCAGCCTGACTATCTGCTGAAAGTGGTTAAAATTCCTGTATTCGACGGGCTCATCAAATCTCATGGCTATTGCTTTGCCGGAACGGACAAAGCCGTCATCCGCGAGGCTGTGAAATGGGCCGACCTGGTACATCTGGAGGAGCCTTTCATCATAGAGATGTGGGCCGGCAGGATTGCAAAAGAAATGGGGGTACCGTGCACCGGGACATATCATCTGCATCCCGAAAACTTGTTCTCCTCGGTCCACCTGGGCGGCTGGAAACTGTTGAACAATACCACTCTGCGTCTTTGGCGCGATTATGTTTTCAATAACTGTTCCCACATCCAGTGCCCCACAAGGCACGTACAGGAAAGATTGCAGCGTTTCCACTTCAAGTCCGAACTTCACGAGATTTCCAACGGCATCATTCCCGACACCTGCATAAGCAAACGTGAGATTCCAGCGGCTGACGCTCCGGTGAAGGTGCTGTGCATCGGCAGGCTTGCAGTTGAAAAGGACCAGTACACGCTGCTCCGGGCGATGCGCTACTCCCGCCATGCGGACAAAGTCCGGCTTTTCTTTGCCGGACGGGGGCCGGAAGCCGACAAGATGAAGCGTGCGGCGGCGAAACTCTACAGCGACGGAGTGGTCAAATATGCTCCGGAGTTTCATTTCTGCGACCGGGACCAGCTCAGGAAACTGGCCGCGGAAGCTGATATCTATGTGCACTGCGCCAACGTGGAAGTGGAAGGCCTATCGGCCCTGGAGGCGCTTCAGCAGGGGCCTGTCCCCGTCATTGCCCAGGGGGAGCTTACCGCCACCGCTCAGTTCGCCCTGGACTCCAGGAGCCTGTTCCCGGCTGGTGACGCCAGGGCTCTGGCAGAGAGGCTCGACTACTGGATCGAGCATCCCGAGGAACGTATCGCCATTGGCCCCAAGTACGTAGAGTCGATGGACGCATACGATATTCATAAGTCCATAGAATCACTGATTGACATGTTCCATAAAGCCTGCTCTGCTTGATGAATACTCGCAAGACACGTATCGGTCCCGTTGTGGCGGGAGCACTTCTGCCACCTCCACTCCCAGCCGATACGCCTTGTTCACGGGGCTGTACCCCTGGACGAATCCTGATGCCAGGATATTGCCGGGCAGAAGTAGGCTCTACGGAGCGCGGAATACTACTTCCAGGCCGTCTTCCGCCGCCCTTATCGGGTCGGGGAGCGTCTCGTTTATATTCTTTGGATGCAGGCTTTTGGCCATGTGGGTAATGTATACCTTCTGGCCTTCGGGCATGTGCAGGCGTCCGGTTTTGAGCAGCACCCTTACGGTCTTGGCCACGATGTCGGTTGAGGAGTGGCAGTACAGACGGAAATCGTCAGGGTCGGAGGAGGTGGCCTCCATGATGAGGGCGTTTATGCCATATCCCTCGCGATGCTTGTCTATGCCTATGCGGCGGGCGGACTTGCCTGGGATGCCGCTGGTGTCGGTGGCGTAGAGCAGACGCACACCGTCTTTCTCGAGCAGATATATCTGGGCCTGTTCCATCAGATTCTCGGTAGGGTGGTTGGCGAGCATCGGCGTGACGGTCACCTCTCCTACCTTGATTTCCATGCCGAAGTATGTGGGGATTATTTCGGGCATCTCGGCTCCGGCCTCTTCGGCGGCCTGGCGGTAGGCCTTGACGGCCACGTCGTACCAGGTGTTGCTGAGGTACACTTTCTTGACGCCTATCTTCAGGGCGGCAGAGGGCTGGAAGTGGTCTTTGTGGGAGTGGGTGTAGAAGATCGTGTCGGGGTGCAGGCCTTCCGGTATCATGTCCAGGGAATCGTCGGTGAAGTCGATGATGAAGTCGTCGTTGACCAGGATGCTGCTGTGCCTTCGGCCAAGTCCCTTTTTGCCGATGCCGCTGGCGGCTCCGGTTCCCATAAACTTGATCTTGAGGGACTTGTCTTTTGCAAAGTCCTTGATTGCCGAGGGAATCTTACCCTCGAGCGTGGTGCCTGCGGCAGCCAAGGCTCCCGCAGCACCGATTCCTAAAAATGTTCTTCTGTCCATGGCCGTAAAAGCTAGATGATCGACTGTGCAGTTTCCACAAATCTAATCATTTGTTCCAAAACCTCAAAATAATCTCTCCCTCAGTCCCCAGGGGGTGCAGGGGGATGGTAGGTCGCAGACCTCAACGCAGAAACGGCAGCCACCCGGCTGCCGTTTCTGCGTTGAGGTACCAGGATTCGAACCTGGGCAGACAGAACCAAAATCTGTAGTGCTACCATTACACCATACCTCAATTCCGGGGGCAAAGATACGATATTTTTGCATAAAATGAGAAAAAACGCTAAATTTAGGGTTCTGAAATTCATCTAACTAAGGATATGGATACACAAAAAGTTATCAACCAAGCCCTTGAAGTTTCAGTGGCGACAAAGGCCCTGGAATTCGGAGAGGACATCCTGGACAGGATTCCCGGTCTGTTCAACAAATTCTTCCCGGGAAAGAAGGCAATAGTCTTTGCCGATAAAATCACCTGGAAAGTAGCTGGAGAAAGAGTCTTCTATGAACTGGCCAAGGCCGGCGTCCCCGCTACTACCTTCCTCATCACTGACGACCGTTTCCATCCCGACTGGAAGTACGTGGAGCAGGTTGACAAGGTCATGGAATCCGAACCCGACGGCATCTTCGTGGCTGTCGGCGCAGGTGTCATCAACGACCTGGCCAAGCTCGGTTCCTTCAGGCACGACCGCCAGTACATCTGCGTTGCCACCACCGCATCAGTCGACGGCTATACATCGTCTTCCGCCATCGTCAACGACGAGCGCGGCGCCAAGATAAACATCAAGTCCAACGCCCCTCTGGTCATAGTGGCCGATTCCAAGGTCCTGGCCTCCGCCCCCTGGTTCCTTACCGCCGCCGGCTATGCCGACCTGGCAGCCAAGGTAACGGCCGGAGCCGAGTGGATGATCGCCGACCTGTTCGGCACCGAGCCCATCGACCCTCCAAGCTGGCACATCACCCAGGATTCCCTCAAGGAAATGCTGGACGACCCCGACGGCATCAAGACCGGCAAACCAGAATCGGTCGAGAAACTCTTCCTCGGCCTGACGCTTGCCGGAATAGGCATGGAAGTGGCCGGTTCCAGCCGTCCCGCATCCTGTGCCGAGCACCTCTACGGGCATTACTGGGACATGACCCACCATACCAACAACGGCCGTCCCGTAAGCCACGGATTCCAGGTAGCAATCGGAGAGCTGACGCTCTGCGCCTTCTTCGACGCCCTGTTCGAAATGGACCTCAGCAAGCTTGACGTCGACAAGTGCGTCGCCGCATGGCCCAGCCTCGAAGAGGAGCAGGAGAGAGCCAAGAAGATCTATGCCGATTTCCCTGTGCCCACCCTCGGTTACGAAGAAATCACCAAGAAGTGGCAGCCCAAGGAGGAAGTGCGCGCACAGCTCCAGAAGGTAAAGGATACCTGGCCCGAATTCAAGAAGAAGCTTCAGGCCCAGGTCTGGCCCTTCGAGAAGATGCGCGACATGTTCCGCCGCGCCGGCGCTCCTACCACCCCCGAAGAGATAGGAGTGACCCGCGCAGACCTTCGCAAGATTACTGATTATGTGCAGCTTATGCGCTGGCGCATCAATCTCCTCGACCTTGCCAAGCGTGGCTGCTTCTACGACGAACTTATGGACAAAGTATTCGGCAAGGGAGGAGTATGGGAAATCAAGTAATACCCCGCGGCATACCGTCCTACTGCACTGCAAACGAAATCGTAATAGAAGGCGTGCTCGAGCAGGCCAAGCGTTTCCCCGGTCAGGTGCTCGTCGAAGCCACCAGCAACCAGGTCAACCAGTTTGGTGGCTACACGGGCATGAAGCCCGCCGATTATCGCGACTACGTATGGCGCATAGCCGACCGTATCGGCCTGAGCCGCAGCAAGATAATCCTTGCCGGCGACCATCTCGGCCCCCAGCCCTTCCAGAATCAGCCCGAGGCTGAGGCCATGGAAAACGCCAAGGAGATGGTGCGCCAGTATGCCGCCGCAGGCTATACCAAGATCCATCTCGACACCAGCATGCGCGTAGCGGACGATGACCGCAGCAAGCCTCTGAGCGACTACACCATAGCGGGCCGCGGCGCCGCTCTCCTGAAGGTGGCCGAACAGGCCTGGGAGGAGCTTCACAGCCAGAATCCGGATGCAGTGCACCCGGTCTACATAATAGGAAGCGAAGTCCCCATTCCCGGCGGAGCCCAGGAGAAAGAGGAGATGCAGGTCACTGATCCTGACGCATTTGCAGCGACGGTCAAGGCCTACAAGGAAGTCTTCGCCCGCGAAGGACTGTCAGACAAGTGGCAGTACATCATTGCCGTGGTCGTGCAGCCCGGCGTGGAGTTCGGCGATGCCGACGTGCACATGTACAACCGTGCCGAGGCCGCGGCTCTTTGCGCCAGGCTCAAGGATTTCCCCGAACTGATGTTCGAAGGCCACTCCACCGACTACCAGAGTCCGACCGCCCTCCGGCAGATGGTCGAGGACGGCGTGGGCATACTCAAGGTCGGCCCGGCTCTGACCTTCGCCGCCCGCGAGGCCCTCTTTGCGCTGAGCCACATCGAAGACGAGCTCATCGACGACCCTTCACAGCGCTCCAATTATATCGCGGTGCTGGATCAGGTGATGCTGGAGAATCCCAAAAACTGGCAGAAATACTATCACGGCACGCCCAAGGAGCAGGCGCTCAAGCGTGCGTACAGCTATTCCGACCGCAGCCGCTACTACATGCCGGATCCCCGCATCGAGGCTGCCATGGACAAACTGTTCGCCAATATCCGCAGCGTCGACATCCCCATGGGGCTGCTGCATCAGTATATGCCTCTGCAGTACGTCGAGGTGCGTGACGGACGTCTCGCACTTGAGCCGCGCGCCCTTGTCAAGGATGCTGTTCGCGTGGCCTGCGAGGACTACAACTATGCCGTTGGCAATATAGGCTAGCGCTTAGCCTTAAAGAATTCGAGCATCAGGCGTCCGCACTCTTCGGAGAGGACGCCTGAACTCGTTTCTGTCTTGGGATGAAGCAAAGAAGGGGAGTAGAGGCTGTAGCCTCTTTTGGGGTCGGCGGCACCGTAGACTATGCGCCCCACCTGAGCCCAGCATAGGGCTGCAGCGCACATGGGGCAGGGCTCGACCGTCACATATAAGGTGCAGTCTGTTAGATATTTGCCGCCGAGGGCTTCGGTGGAGGCGGTGAGGGCAATCATCTCCGCGTGTGCGCTTGGGTCGTGGAGGCGCTCGGTCATGTTGTGCCCCCGGCCGATGATGCGCCCGCGCGCCACGACCACGGCGCCTATGGGCACTTCGCCCTCGTCATATGCCGCCTGCGCTTCCCGGAGCGCCTCGCGCATATATGCCTCATCCTGATTCATATCAACTTAAGTTTGAAGTACGTAGTCCCCTTGGGGTCAGGGGAATAGATATACTGATGGCGGCGCCATCAATATATTACGTTCAGCCAGGGGGCGTTTTTCTCCAGCCATGGCTTCATGGTGAAGGGGATGTCGGTACACATGGCGTCGGAGCCGAGGTAGGCTGCCAGCAGGAAGTCGGCGATCTTGTGCGTAGGCCAGAGGCTCACTATCATGCCTTCCTTGTGGGCTTTCTGGACCATGGCGCGGGTGGTGCCGTCGGTCTTGCATCCCATCACCCAGATGTCTTCGCGCTTGCAGGTCTCGATGGTTTCATCCGTCACGCCGGTGTTGAAGATTATGAGCAGTTCGGACTTGGGCCCCTTGGAGATGATGTCCGGGTGGGCCTGCTTGAGGTATCGCAGGCCGCGGATGTCGGAAGAGGTGAAGCGCAGCACCGAATTCTTGGTGCGGATGGACTTGGCTGCCTGGTACACCCTCTCGGCAACTTCTTCTACGAGTTCCTGGGGGTAGAGCTCGACGGGTTTGGTCTTGAGTTCGAACTCCACGTACAGGCCGTCCTTGTCCTGGAGGAACTCGATGAACTCGTCGAATTTCATCATTTTGTTGCCCTGCTTGGTGCGGAGCTGTTCGATTTCGGCGGAAGTTTTCTTCTCGAAGATGCCGGAGCCGTTGGTGGTGCGCTCCAGGGTGTGGTCGTGGGTGAGGTAGAGCACGCCGTCGGCGGTGCGGCGTATGTCGGTTTCGAATCCTGTGTAGCCTGCATCCCAGCTGTCCTGGAATGCTTTGGCAGTGTTTTCATCCCTTTCGAGACGTCCTCCGCGGTGGGAGAAGGCTCGTATTGTCTGGTTCTGGGCAAAGGCGCCCGCGGTGATGCCGAGAGCGAATAAAACGATGATTATCTTTTTCATAAACCCAAATATACGCAAGATATTTGAAACTTTCTTGAAAAATTCTATTTTTGTGTTTCAATATGAAACTTTTTCTGATCGACGGCCACGCGTTGGTTTTCAAAATGTATTATGCCTTCCTGGGGCGTCCCATGGTGAATTCCAAGGGCGTGGACACATCCATCCTCTTCGGTTTTACGAAATATCTTCTGGAACTTATCGACAGGGAACATCCCTCCCATATAGCAGTAAGTTTCGACCCCCCGGGCGGAACTTTCCGCAACAAGCTTTATCCGCAGTACAAGGCCAACCGCAGTGAAACTCCGCAGTTGGTGATCGACGCCCTCGAGCCCCTGACGGCAATCGTCAAGGCCCTGGACATTCCTGTGCTTATGATTCCCGGCTTCGAGGCCGACGACGTAATAGGCTCCATGGCCGTGCGGAGCGCCGCCGAAGGATTCGATGTGTACATGGTCACTCCCGACAAGGATTACGGCCAGCTGGTGGCTCCCCGCATCTTGCAGTACAAGCCCGGCAAG
The DNA here is from genome assembly GCA_946405435.1 of uncultured Bacteroidales bacterium. Lineage (GTDB taxonomy): Bacteria > Bacteroidota > Bacteroidia > Bacteroidales > UBA932 > Cryptobacteroides. The sequence goes on along the minus strand of CAMJHF010000005.1, from coordinate 46,724 downwards.
TCGGGAGCCGACAACGAGGTCCTGGGCGAGGCGGAAATATGTGAAAAGTGGGGGATAAGGCGCCCGGAGCAGGTGATAGACATACTGACTATATGCGGCGATTCTTCAGACAACGTGCCCGGCGTGCAGGGCGTAGGGCCCGTCGGAGCCTCGAAACTACTGCTCAAATACGATTCGGTAGAGGGTATTTATTCTCATCTTGAGGAGCTTACACCCCGCCAGCGGGCCCTTTTCGAGGCGGCCCGCGAGCATGTCTCCCTGTCCAGGGAACTGGTCACCATAAAGACGGACATAGCTCTGGAGACGACGGCTGACGACATGGTCCTCGACCTTGCCTGGACTCCTGAAGTCGAAACCCTTTTCAAGCTCTATGAGTTCCCCTCCCTAATCCGACTTGTCCGCAAGATCGGAGAACTCTCGCCCCAAAAGGTGTCTGTTGATGGCGCGCACGGCGGACAGAACCCGAAGCTGGATCTGTCAACCTTGGAGCGAGAAGTATCCGCCACGGCCGTGACGGACTGCAGGGTAGCCGTCCATCTCTGCGAAGGGACACTTTATGTCGCTGATTCCCATGGCGTTGCATCCGGCGTTCCGGGAGAGTTCAAGGCGCTTCTTGAGGATGCTTCCGTCACCAAAGCCGGCATAGGCCTGAAGCCCCAGCTGGAGGAACTGGAGCTGCAGGGAGTGCATGTGAGTGGCCGGCTTGAAGATATCGAACTGCTCCATTATCTTCTCAATCCGGAGAGCAGCCACAAGCTTGAACCTCTTGCGGGCAGCATTCTGGGCGTGGAACTGGAGGCCGGTTCGGCACTGGAGCAGGGATCGCTCTTCGATGAATCTCCCGAAGGGCCCGACAGAACACGCGAGGCTGCTGTACTGCTGCCGCTTGCCGATGCCCTTCTGGCCAGGATGGATGAAACCGACCCGCGTCTCCGGGAACTCTACGACAGCGTGGAAGAGCCTTTGCTCAAGGTTCTCGTCCGTATGGAAATGGCAGGAGTGAAGGTGGACCTCGACGCACTCCGTTCCTACGCCGACGGCCTCGGAGCCCAGGCCGACGCATGCGAGGCCAAGGTGCGTGAGCTTGCCGGCGAGCCTTCGCTCAATGTAAACTCTCCCAAGCAGATAGGAGAAATCCTGTTCGAGAAACTCAAACTCGACCCAAAGGCGCGCAAGCCCAAAAAAGGCAACTGGCCCACCGACGAAAAGACGCTCAGCGAGCTGTCGGACCGCAGCCCCATCATAGCTGCAATCCTCGACTACCGCGGGCTCCGCAAGCTGCTGGGAACTTATATCGAACCCTTCCCGTCCTATGTCAGCCCGCGCGACGGACGGGTGCATACCACATTCAATCAGGCGCTTACGTCCACCGGACGCCTGTCCAGCTCGAATCCCAACCTGCAGAATATTCCCATACGCACCGAGCAAGGTCGCGAGATACGCAAGGCTTTCGTGCCGGGATCGCCCGGGCAGGTAATCATGAGCGCGGATTATTCGCAGATAGAGCTTCGAATCATGGCCCACCTCAGCGGGGACGAGCACCTGACTGCCGCATTCCGCGAGGGCGTGGACGTGCACGCCGCCACCGCATCCAAAATCTTCCGCATCCCGGTGGAGGAGGTGGATGCCGACAAGCGCCGCATAGCCAAAACTGCCAACTTCGGGATAATGTACGGCATCTCCGCATTCGGCCTTAGCCAGAATCTTGGGTGCTCCCGCACCGAGGCATCCAAGCTCATCGACGATTATTTCCATTCCTTCCCCAGCATACGGGCCTGGATCGACGCCACCCTGGCCGATGCCCGCCGAAACGGTTATGTGGAGACTCTGTTCGGCCGCAGGAGGTACGTCCCGGACGTAAGCAGCGGCAACGCCACCGTGCGCGCTTTTGCAGAGAGGAATGCCGTCAACGCCCCTATCCAGGGCACCAGCGCGGACATCATCAAAATGGCCATGGTGGAGGTGGACCGGCGCTTGCAGGACAAAGGGATGCAGTCCCGCATGGTCCTGCAGATCCACGACGAACTGCTGCTTGAGGTGCCGGAGTCCGAGGTGTCCGCGGTGCAGGAACTGGTCACGGACGCCATGCAGGGCATAGTTAAACTCAATGTTCCACTTATAGTAGAATGCAATTATGGATCAAACTGGCTCCAAGCCCATTGACGAACTCGTCCGGCTGGCAATCATAGGTGACGGCACCGCCTTTACAGCACTGTGGGACGCCAAGATAGATTCGCTGCGCGCATATTTGCGCAAAACCATGAAGCAGCTGGACTACTTCTACATAGAAGATGTATGTTCGAAGTCTTTCGAGAAGGCTTTCCGCCAGATCCAGACCTTCGATCCGGCCATCGGCAGCTTCGATACCTGGCTCAAACGTATCGCGCACAATACGGCCCTTGATGTGATAGAGCAGGAGACGCGCCGTCATCGGGACTACATTTCCATAGACGACAACCAGCGCGCACTCAATGTGGTCGATGCGATAGGCGGTTCCGACGAGGACGCCCTGGAAGGCATGATCAAAACCGAGAAGACCGAAGAGACGCGCTCCAAGATAGACGGCCTTCCCGAGCTTTACAAGGAGGTTGCGTTCAAGCGTTTCATAGAAGATAAACAATACAAGGAAATAGCGGAAGAAACGGGACTGGAACTCAATACCGTGAGGACCCGTATACGCCGTGCCAAACAAATACTTGACAAAATGAAGAACCTGATTATCATTGTTTTTGCTGTGCTGGGGCTCTCCCATGGCGCCCTGGCTGCCGACTACGAGTACATTTCCGTCAACACCGCCGGTACTTCCATCGTGATGGTAGGCAAGGTGGGCGGAGCCCTGAACTACAGGCATTATGGACCCTCCATTTCCAATGCCGCCGACTTCACCAAGTATTCGCCTTATGCCGATTCCCATTCAGCCGGAGACATCCCCATGTATCCCACTGCAGGCGGCAAGTTCATATTCGAGCCTGCGCTGGCCGTCACTTATCCGGACGGAGGTCTCAACACCGAGCTAGTCTACGAACGCTGCGAGAAGGCCATCCTGTCCTCCGACCTTGTGCGCACCAAGGTGTACCTGCGGGATTCCAAGCAGCCGCTGAGGGTGTGCCTGGTGTTCGATGCCTATCAGTCGGAAGATGTCATAATCATTCACTCCGAGATTAGCAACGACTCCAAAAAGAGCGTGCTCCTGCGCAATTTCTACTCGGCCTGCATTCCTTTATGGGCACAGCGCTACACCCTGACTCACTTCAACGGCGCCTGGGCTAACGAGAATCGCATTGAAACCGAGCGCCTTACCCATGGCATAAAGGTGGTAGAGTGCCGCGACGGCGTGCGCACCACCCAGCGCTCCAACCCCTCTTTCCTGCTCAGCCTTGATTCCGATTCCCTCGATGAAACCCACGGCGAGGTGATAGCCGGAGCTCTGCGCTGGAGCGGAAACTACAAGCTGAATTTCCAGATGGACGAAGCCGGGAGGCTGTACATCCTGTCCGGCATCCATCCCACCGGGGCGGAATACACCCTCTGCGGAGGCTCCACTTTCGTAACCCCCGAAATGGTGTTTACATACAGCACCTCCGGCGCCGGCCAGGCGAGCCGCAACCTCCACGACTGGGCCCGCAGCTACGGCATGTACGATGCCGGCATGCATTGTCCCATGCTGCTCAACAGCTGGGAAGGTGCCTACTTCGCCTTCAACACCAAGACCCTTACCGACATGATTGACGACGCCGCCTCGATGGGTCTTGAAATGTTCGTGCTCGATGACGGATGGTTCGCCAACGGCGAATTTGCCAGGGACAACGACAAGGCCGGCCTTGGCGACTGGGAGCTCAACACAGCCAAAATCCCCGAGGGCATAGGCTATCTGGCCGATTACGCACATGCCAAAGGACTCAAGTTCGGAATATGGATCGAGCCCGAAATGGTCAATCCCAAGTCCAATCTCTACCTCAAGCATCCCGACTGGGTGGTCAACGAAAAGGGCCGCGAAGCTTATCCCGCCCGCAATCAGCTGCTTCTCGACCTGAGCAATCCCAAGGTGCAGGATTTCGTGTTCGGCGTATTCGACCGCACCATGCAGCTTGGCGACATCAACTACATCAAGTGGGACTGCAACCGTCACGTCTACAACGTAGGTTCCACTTATGAACCGTACCAGGCCAATTTCTGGGTGGATTATATCCAGGGCTACTACAAGGTCCTGGAGCGTGTGCGTGCCAAATATCCCAAGGTTTTCCTTCAGTCCTGCTCTTCCGGCGGCGGCCGTATGGACTACGGCGTGCTGAAGTGGGCCAACGAAGTCTGGACCAGCGACAACACCGACGCGCACAGCCGTGCGTTCATGCAGTACGGAGCCAGCCTGATCTATCCCGTGCAGATTCTCGGCTCGCATATTTCCGCCAGTCCCAACCATCAGACCGGGCGCGAAATCCCGCTCAAGTTCCGCTGCGACATGGCCGCCACAGCCCGCCTCGGAATGGAAATCCAGCCGAAGCAGCTGACAGATGAGGAAAAAGATTACATCAAACAGTATCTCCAGGAATACAAACAGTTCCGTGACATCGTATTTGACGGCGACCTGTACCGCATCTCATCTCCCTGTACCTCCGATCATTACGCTCTCATGTACGCCAGCAAGGATAAGTCCAGGGCGGTGCTGTTCGCGTTCTGCCTGCAGTACAACGGCAGGGGACTCAACCCCAAGTTCAGGGCAGGCGGACTCGACCCTTCCGCAAGGTACAAAGTGAGGGAGATCGCTCCCCAGCGCAAGTCTTTCTGGGGCGATGGCCGCGAATTCGGTGGCGACTATCTCATGAACTTCGGTATCAACCTCAGCCTCTTCAAGCCTTATCAGAGTGCCGTATTGCTGCTCGAACGCCAATGAGAACGTCCGAATCTGACTTTTCCCCGGCCCTGGAGCTGTACAGGGAGTGGAATGAACGCATCAATGTGGTGTCCCGCAAAGATATAGATAATCTTTACGGGCACCATATCCTGCACTCGCTGGCCATCGCGCGCTATCTGGAACTCAATTATCCCCAAGACATTATGGCCGGAGCAAGCGTGCTGGACCTGGGCACCGGGGGCGGATTCCCCGGCATCCCCCTGGCCATGGAGTATCCTGAGGCCGAATTCACACTGTGCGATTCTATTGGAAAGAAAGTGCGGGTGGCGGAGGCCGTGGCCTCTGGACTGGGTCTAAAGAACGTCCAGTGCGTCAATTCGAGGGTTGAGGCGCTTGACAGGACTTTCGACTGGGTGGTGACGAGGGCGGTGGCGTCGCTGGACGTGCTTTACCCTTGGGTGAAGGGACGTTTCAGGCGCAGCATCCTCTGCCTGAAGGGCGGAAACGTGCTCGAGGAAGTATCGCTTCTGGGCAGCCGCTGCGGCGTGGCTCCGGGCCGGGTAAGGGTGTGGAGCATAGAAGAATGGCTTAAAGATGATTATTTTAAAGAAAAATTTGTAATTGAGGTCGGAAAATCTTACCTTTGCCCTCCCAATTTTGCTTAATTAAAATAGAATAGATATGAAACGTACATTCCAACCCTCAAACCGCAAGAGAGTCAACAAGCACGGTTTCCGCGAGCGCATGAGCACTCCCAATGGCCGCCGCGTACTTGCTGCACGCCGCCGTCACGGCCGCAAGAAACTTACTGTTTCCTCAGAAGACAGGTTCTAGTTCCGCTTATCCCGGGTTATGGATATCAACCAGAAATTCGTCATCACGATCAGCCGTGAAATCGGCTCCGGCGGTCATACCATCGGCAAAAAGCTGGCGGATAAACTGGGCGTTCGCTTCTGCGACAAGGACCTCATCGAAAACCTCAGGGAGAAGTTCGGTCTCACGACCTACGAGATCGAACATCTGAAAGGTGAGAAGAAAAACTGGCTGTCCGGGTTTTTCGAAAAAATCAACCCCATTCCCCCCAGGTCGGTTCTCAATGAGCCCGCAAGCGTCTATCTAGGCAGGATACGTAAGAATGTAACCACCGACGATATCCACGATGCGGAAGCCGAAATCCTGAAAGCCATTGCCGAAGAGTCGTCCTGCGTGATAGCAGGGCGTTCAGCTTTCTTCGTCCTTGCAGACTGCCCCAATAAATTCGATGTGTTTATCACGGCTTCCCGTGACAGGCGTATCGAGAGGGTGATGTCCAAGCAGCAGCTGACATTCGAAACGGCTGCCATCATCGTGGACGAGATTGACAAGATGCGTGAGAACTACGTCAAGCGTTATACGGGAAAGAGTCGGTATGACGCCCGGAATTATCACCTTACGCTAAACATGGATGAGCTCACGGAGGATCAAGCCGTTCAAGTAATCCTGACCTATCTGGGAGCGGAATAAGACATTAAAAAAACTGGCCGCTGAGGCCAGTTTTTTTGTGGGAGATAACGGACTCGAACCATTGACCCCCTGCTTGTAAGGCAGGTGCTCTAAACCAGCTGAGCTAATCTCCCTGACTAAGGGGACTGCAAAGTTAGTCAAGTTTTGTGGATTTCCAAAATTATTTGTGTTTTTTGGAATTTGATGCGATTAATCTTATCTTTGAGAGATAAATGGGAAAGATTGCAGCGCTGACAATGGTCAGAAATGACGATTTCTTTCTGGGCAAGTGGACAGAATACTACGGCTCACTGCTCGGCAAAGACAATCTGTACATATTCTTTGACGGTGAAGACCAGCGTGTCCCTTCCTGCACGCAGGGCTGCAATGTAAGCGTAATTCCCAGGGTGTCCGGCAATGTCAGGATATCCGACAAGAACCGCATCAACATCCTCTCCGCCAAGGCGGCAAGCCTGCTTGCGGAGTATACGATGGTCATCGGCACCGATGTCGATGAGTTCCTGACGGTAGACCCGGCTCTGGGCGTCGAACTCCCGGAGTTCCTCTTGCGCCAGGACATCCAAGGCCGCAACTCCCTGTCCGGACTTGGATGCGATGTCATTTATGATCCTTCGGATTCTCCGCTGGATGAATCCAAGCCCCTTCTGGCCCAGCGCCGTTCCGCCCTGCTGTCCACCCGTTACACCAAGACTTCGGTTCTCTGCGCCCCCGTGCAGTGGGGAAGCGGCTTCCACCGTACCCGCAAGGGCGATTTCCATATCTGCGAAGGGTTGTTCCTCTTTCATTTCGGCTGTGCCGATCCCTCCATTCTCGGCCAGAAGCAGGCCGACGCCGACCTGGTGTCGCGCGGCTGGTCCCGTCACCTCAGCAAACGCCGCCGCATCATAGATACCTTCCCTTCCCTTAAGTACAGGGACTGGGAAAGCTGGACACGTAAGGCCCGCAGGATTCAGTCCTGCGTGCGCCAGATCCATCTATGGAACAAGCCGGCCATGTTCAACATGAAGGTCAAGGTGCGCGTGCCGGAGCGCTTCTCTTCTCTTTTCTAGTAGACAGCGGTCTCCATTTCGGAAGGTCCGTTCACGCTTATGTCCACCCGTGTCGTGCTGTTGCGGCGGAGTGCGGGAAGCTGTATCTTGAACTGTCTTGTCGAGCCTGATATTTCACATTCCAGCACCAGGAAGGTGGCCGGAGTGCCTATCGTTATGGCGGCTGAGTCATTAGGGTAGCAGAATAGCGCCGTGCCCGGGCTTTGCGAGAATACGCCTATGTCGTAGGGTAGCGGCACTTTGTCGGTCGTGGCAAGCAGTTCTGACGGCCTGAATCCTCCCGAGCGCAGTATCTCGGCTCCGCTGTTTACATTTTCCAGATATATCCTCGGATCCTCAAGCCTCACATAATTCTTTAGATTGTTGGTGATTACGCCCAGCATTACCTTGCACATGAGGGGGCAGACCTGCACTGTGCCTCCTTCTCCGGCGTTGAAGTTTGCGGTGCCGCTCATCAATGGATGGGAAGGGGAGTCGGAACTGAGCTCGCACTGCAGCTGCTCGGCGGCGTCGAAACGGAGCGGAGGGTTGCTGAAAAGCGGATCGGGGGAATTTGCGACAGCAACCACGGTTACAGCCTCGCTGGGGCCGTACAGGATAACGCTGTCGGGCAGGTGCTCATAGTAGCGTTTATGGCGGAGTTCCTGTATTCCGTCCGCGCTGTACACCAGCAAATCCAGCCGGCGGACCGGGTGAAGAGTGTCGGCGAGATTGTCCAGGATATTGAATTTAAGGCATATGCTGCAACTGTCAACAGGCACCTCCACTATGTCCGCTACCTCCGCGCCGCCGGCTTTGCTGCAGGATAACAAACAGGCCGGCAATGGTATAAGCAAGCTGAACAAGAGTATTAGTTGGAGCAGAACGCTCCTCGGCGGACGCCGGCAAGAGAGAGGGGAAAACCGCCGGCCTGTTTGATTCCATTTCTTTTTCATAGCGCTGCAAAACTAAAACGGCGCTTTCAAAAAACAATGGAATCAAAAAAATCGTAAACGAGAAATTGCTGATTCTTTAATATTGGGGCTTTGTACCCCCTTCCGGACCCCTTATTATCTCGAGGTACCTGCGGATGAAATCCCTTTTCCCGAAAGCCGCCTCCGCTGTTGCACGGCTGTGGGTCCCGGCCTCTGCCAACTGTGAGGCGTCCATGGCGGAAAGCTTCTGTATGGCCTGGGCTATCTGGTGATGGTCGGCGGGATCGAACAGGAATCCGTTCCTGCCGTCAGTCACGTAGCGGGAATTGTCGCTTACGTTGCTGCATGCTGCGGGAAGCCCGCACGAGAGCGCCTCGGAGAGGGAATTCGGGGTGCCCTCATAAAAACTTGGCAGGCAGAAGGCGTCGGCATTTACGTAGGCTTGCTCGGGAGTCGTGCTGGCCGGGTGGATGAAGAATCTGTCTTCGAGTCCCAGCTTGGAGATAATGTACCGGCACCTGGCACTGTAGGCGTCTTCCTCTCCTGCGCCGAACCAGTCAAAGCGGACGCCGGGACATTCTGCGGCGGCTTTGATGAGGCCGTGCACGTTTTTGCGCCGTGCCAGACGCGCAGTCGTGACCACCCTGAATGGTTCGCCCCCGGCTCTTATTCTAGCGCCTCTGAACCTGAAGTATTCAAGGTCTGTGAAATTCGGCACCGTGTACAGCCTGTCGGCAAGGGAAGGAGCGTGCTTGCGTACAAAGGCAGTCTGCGAGTAGCTGTTGCACACTACCTTCCAGGCGTATCTTCCATACAAGGCGAACCGCAGGCGGTCGTGCAGCATGCAGGCGGAGTTGCAGTTCCTTTCGGAAACTATGAGTTTGAGGCCGGGCAGACGGCGTTTTACGAGGCAGGCCTTGATGTTGGTGCCGACAAGAAATGAAACAAGCACCTCGCAGCCTGTGGCCTTGAGATGCGCGGCGATGTCGCGGACAAGTCCTGCGTCACCGCCTCTTGAGGGGATGAAAGTGTGCTTGACTCCTGCTTCCTTGAGCTGACCGGAGTAGAAATCTCCTTCCCTGTATGTCAGCACCTCCGCATCTTCGCCGGCTTGCCTGAGCATGCAGGCAAGTCCTGCGAGTTGCCTTTCGGCTCCTCCCAGGCGCAGGGACGCAATCATACAGCAGATTTTCATAAGCAGGAATTTCAGATATAAAAAGAGCCACAGATTGTGGGAGTTGTCGCACGGCGACGTTCCTGCAGGTCTGTGGCTCCTTTGATGATGATTTAAGCTCCGAAGTTGTCGTAGAGGATATTTTCGGGAGCCACGCCGAGCGAGTCGAGCAGCTGGTTCACCGAAGATACCATCATAGGAGGACCGCACATGAAGTACTTGATGTCTTCGGGTGCATCGTGGTCCTTGAGGTAAGTCTCGTTCATCACGTTATGCACGAAGCCTGCAGTGTACTTGACGCCTGCTGCATCGGCCGCCGGATCGGGACGGTCCAGGGCAAGGTGGAACTTGAAGTTGGGGAATTCCTTCTCAAGCTCTGCAAAGTCCTCGAGGTAGAAGGCCTCCACCAGGGCACGCGCGCCATAGAAGAAGTGAACCTTGCGGTTGGTGCGCATTGTCTTGAACAACTGCATGATATGGCTGCGGAGGGGAGCCATTCCGGCGCCGCCGCCCACGAAGATGTATTCCATATCCTCGGGATCGTCCTTGGGCAGGAGGAATTCGCCGAAGGGGCCGCTGATCGTGACCTTGTCGCCGGGTTTGCGGGTGAAGACGTAGGACGAGGCGATACCGGGGCTCACAGGCAGCAGCTTGGGACCCTGCTCCCTGGGCACGCTGCGGTCGAACGGAGGAGTTGCGATACGCACGTTGAGCTTGATAATGCCCTTCTCTCCAGGATAGGAAGCCATGGAGTAGGCACGCACGGTGGGCTCGGGGTTGGTGCATTCGAGGTTGAAGAAACCGTACTTCTCCCAGTCTCCGCGGTACTCGGGATCCACGTCTATATCCTTATAGAACACGTGATAGGCGGGGATGTCTATCTGGATGTACTCACCGCTCTTGAACTCGAGGTGCTCGCCCTCGGGCAGCTTCACGGTGAACTCCTTGATGAAGGTGGCTACGTTCTTGTTGGAGATCACCTCGCACTCGAGCTTCTTGACGCTCAGGGCGCTTTCGGCAACCTGGATCTTGAGGTTGTCCTTTACTTTGACCTGGCAGCCCAGGCGCCATCCGTCCTTGATCTGCTTGCGGTTGAAGAAACCGGTTTCGGTGGGGAGGATCTCGCCGCCGCCTTCGAATACCTGTACCTTGCACTGGCCGCAGTTGGCTTTGCCGCCGCAAGCGGAAGGCAGGAAGATCTTTTCGCCTGCCAGGGTGGCCATCAGATTGCCGCCCGGCGTGACGTTGAGCTCTTTCTTGCCGCCGTTAATGTCGATCTTGACAGTGCCTTTGGGAGTTATCTTGGCCTTCACGAAAAGCAGGAGGGCCACAAGGATCAGCGTCACTATGACGATGACCGCAATGGATGCAATGATTGTCTGTGTCATAGCCGCTTAAAGTTGAATACCCATAAATATCATGAATGCCATGCCCATGAGGCCCACGGTGATGAAGGTGACGCCTATGCCCTTGAGGGGCTTGGGAACATTGCTGTATGCCATTTTTTCACGTATGGCCGCAAGCGCTACGATGGCCAGATACCAGCCGATGCCGGAGCCGAGCGCATAAACTACACTCTCGCCGAACCCGGTGAAATCCCTCTGCTGCATGAACAGGGAACCGCCGAGGATGGCGCAGTTCACTGCGATGAGCGGGAGGTAGATGCCCAGGGATGAGTAGAGCGAAGGGAGGAACTTCTCGACAATCATTTCCACCAGCTGCACGAACGCCGCGATGACGGCGATGAAGATGATGAAACTCAGGAAGCTGAGGTCGACCTCCGCAAACTGGGGACCGAGCCACTTGAGGGCGCCGGGCTGCAGCACGAAGGTGTTGAGCACCCAGTTGATGGGGAGGGTGAAGAGAAGCACGAAGATTACAGCGAGGCCAAGGCCGTTGGCTGTCTTGACGTTCTTCGACACTGCCAGGTATGAGCACATACCCAGGAAGTATGCGAAGATCATATTGTCAACGAATATCGACTTTACGAATAAGCTGATGTATTCCATAGGGCTCGCTTTTTAGTCTTCCTGAAGGTCTTTGTCCAGCGCCCTGTGCACCCAGATGATGCATCCCAGGAGGATGAGGGCGAAAGGAGGCAGGATTACAAGGTTGTTGGGGATATATCCTGCGGGCAGGATCTGGATTCCGAACAGGGTGCCGCTTCCGAGAAGTTCGCGGAAGAAAGCCACGATGATGAGGATGAGTCCGTAGCCCACGCCGTTGGCGAGGCCGTCAAGAAGCGAAGGGATAGGTTTGTTGCCGAGTGCGAAAGCCTCGATGCGGCCCATCACGATACAGTTGGTGATGATGAGGCCGATGTAGACGCTTAGCTGCTTGTCGATAGCGTAGGTGGCCTCTCCGGACTTGAGGATCTGGTCCACCAGGATCACCATCATTGCCACCACCACCAGCTGCACGATGATTCGTACGCGCGTGGGGATGGTATTGCGGAGCAGCGAGCACACAAAGCTCGACAGGCCTGTTACGAGGGTGACTGAAAGGGCCATGACAAGGGCGCCCTTGAGCTGTACGGTAACAGCCAGTGCGGAGCAAATACCCAGAACAAGGACGGTGATAGGATTGCCCTTGAGTATCGGGTTGAGGATGGTTTCTTTAAGTTTCTTGTCCATGATTATTCCTCCTCTTCTGCATTAGTAGTCTGTTCTTCTTCGGCAGGGGCGACAGCGCTGACGAGGTGGCTTTCATAAGCCTTGAACCAGACGTTCAGAGCTTCGTTGAGACCTTTGGAAGTCATTGTGGCGCCGGTAATTGCGTCAACCGCATTGGTTGCGCCGGCAGCCTCGGCGTTCTTCGCGAGGTTGAAGAGAGGGGCGGAGCCGAAAGCAACTGTCTTGCCCGAGAATTTCTCGCGGAACCAGGCCTCGTCCTTGATCTTGGCGCCAAGGCCGGGGGTTTCGCTCTCGTGGTCGAAGTAAGCTCCGGCTATGGTCCTGCGGTCGGGCTGGAAGGCTATATAGCCCCAGACAGGGCCCCAGAGACCGGCGCCGTAAACGGGGATTACCGAAATGCCGCCCTTGAATACATACACTGGAAGGGTGACGTCTCCGCCGGCCTTGATGGCTTTGTTCTGCGGCTTGAGTTTGTCCACCAGCTGGATGTTGTCCTTGGTCGCGGACAGTTCGCCGTTCCTTGTGCCGTCGAGACCTATCGTGTAGGCTTCTTCTATATTGTCGGCGTAGAGCTGCAGGATACCTGCATTCTTGGTAGAGTAGAGTTCCTCGGTGGGCTTGATGCCGGCCGCGGACATCATCTGGCGGAGGGTTTCCGCCTTGGCGTTGGCGTCCTGTGAGGGACCGAGTTTGCCTGCCACGAAAGCGAGCACCGCCGCTGCGATCACTACTATTACGGTAGTGTACACCACTGTGTAAACGTTACTGTTTGTGTTCATGGCTATGCTGTTTTAAATTTCTTTTCCCTGCGGGAGATATGTACGCTGGTGACACAGTTGTCGATGAGGGGAGCGAACGTATTCATGAGCAGGATTGCCAGCATCATTCCTTCGGCGTAGCCGGGGTTGAAGAGACGCACCGTGATGCAGAGCATACCGATTAGGATACCGTAAATCCACTTGCCGGTTTCTGTCTGGCAGGAAGTTACAGGGTCGGTGGCCATGAAGACGGTACCGAATGCAAAGCCGCCGTAGAGGAGCTGCATGTAGCATGGGATGTCGGTTATGCCGGCCACATTGCCGATCCAGCCCACCAGGAGGGCGCCGGCGATGCTGCCGCACATGATCTTCCAGCTTGCGATGCCGGTCCAGAGCAGGAGGCATGCGCCGAGGAGGATGGCGATGACGGAAGTTTCACCTACCGAACCAGGGACTGTTCCGATGAACAGGTCCCAGAATCCCGTGCCGTACTGGGCGGGGCCGTCGAGGGCGAGGGGAGTCGCTCCGGTGAAGGCGTCAGCCACGGCTGTTTCGCCTTTTTTGAAGGCTATCCAGCAGTCGGAGCCGGACATGTAGTTAGGGTAGGAGAAGAAGAGGAACGCGCGCGTAAGGAGCGCGGGGTTCCAGATGTTCATTCCGGTGCCGCCGAAGACTTCCTTGCCGAAGATTACCGCGAAGGCAACTGCCAGGGCAAGCATCCACAGAGGAATGTCCACGGGAACAATGAGCGGGATGAAGAAGCCGCTCACGAGGTAGCCCTCGCTCACTTCCTCGCCACGTATCTGGCTGGAAGCGAATTCGATGGCAAGTCCCACGACGTAGGAAACGATATACAGGGGCAGGACTTTGAGGAAACCGAACCAGAAATATTCCAGGATGTGTACTCCGGTCTGTCCCATGGCCAGTCCGTGCTGGTAGCCCACATTCCACATTCCGAACAGGGCTGCGGGAGCCGCGGCTATCACCACCAGGATGAGAAGGCGCTTGAGATCGATGGCGTCGCGCACATGGGAACCCTTGAGCGTGACGGTGCCGGGTACGTGGAGGAATGTCTCAAAAGCATCGACGGTGCTGTGCAACCAGTACAGTTTGCCGCCTTTTTCAAAAATCTTGTTCATATCTTTCAAGCCATTTCTTTAAGCATAAGGTCGATGCCCTTTGCAATGTAATCCTGAATGTAGTTCTTGCTGGGATCGACGAACTCGCAGGTGGCAAGGTCCTCGGGAAGGACCTCGTAGATGCCGAATTTCTCCATCTTCTCGATGTCGCCTGCAAGGCATGCCTTTGCGAGGTACACGGGATAGATGTCCATCGGCAGCACCTTCGAGTAATAATTGTCGTTCATGAGGAATGGACGCGGGCCTCCGTGAAGGTTGGTGTCCATGTCGTAGCGCTTGCGGGGGAGCAGCCAGCTGAAATAGCTGTGGTCTGTGCTGAACTGGTTGAAGCGGAAGGGGCGTATCCAGCCCAGGAGCTCCTTGTCGGTGCCCTCGCGGATGATGGTGACCTGGTCGTCGTCGCGGCCGAGATAGCCGTTCATTCCGACGCAGCGGCCGCTGAGGACGTCTCCGCTTATGATGCGGACTTCATCTGCCGAAGAGTTGCCGTAGAAAGGAGCGAACTCCTTGACGGGCGTTCCGGGCAGGGTGTCCACATAGGAAGGCTGGATGGCGGCGGGACCGCCCACTGCTACCTTGCGGCGGACGTTGACCTTGCCGGTGAGGAAGAGCCTTCCGATGGCGGCCAGTCCGTTGAGGGTGAGGGTCCAGACGGTTTCGCCCTTCATGATGGGGCTGATGTGGCTGATCTGTACACCCACGTTGCCGGCGGGGTGCTTGCCCTGGAAACGATGGATGGTGCAGCCGGTGAGACCGGCGAAGGCACTGTCCTTGACGCTGGCGTCCAGACTGACGTGCACGGGTGCCAGGGTGGCAAGTGCGTCGATACCCTTCTGGATGGCATTGACTTCCTTTCCGAGCGTGAATTCATAATCGGCGGCGAGGGGCGCGCTGTTGAAGGCTGAGACAAAAATGCCCTTCGGAGTGACTGACGGATCTGCCAGGACACCGTAGGGCCTCTGTGTGAGCAAGGTCCACAGACCGCTCGAAAGCAGGGCCGACTTTACATCGGCTGTGTCGATTCCGGCATACTCCTGCTCGGGGTCGGTCTGGATCAGGATTGCGAGGAGCTTGCGCTTCTCTCCCCTGACCACTTCCTTTACGGTACCGCTTGCCGGAGCCGTGAGGATTATGTCCGGGTTTTTCTTGTCGGCAATGACGGGGGAACCGCAGAGGACGCGGTCGCCTTCTTTGACCAGCAGGCGGGGCAGAAGTCCCCTGACGCCGTCAGGGCAGACGGCCACGACTGCGGGCACCATCGATTTGCTGACATAAAGGCCCGCGCTCCCGCTGATGGGAATGTCCAGGCCTCTTTTCAAAACGATGTTTTTAGACATTTTATAATTGATTATAGATATTTGCGAAAACGCGGTGCGAAGATACCACTTTTTTTTGTATTTTCGCACCATTATGGAGAACAATGTACGTGCTATCCTGGACGGACTGAATGAGGAGCAGGGCAAGGCGGTCCAGTGCACAGAGGGCCCTGTGTTGATTGTGGCGGGAGCGGGCTCCGGCAAAACCCGCGTACTTACAAGCCGCGTGGCCTTTCTGCTGGCGCGCGGGGTGGATCCTTCCCGGGTCCTGGCCCTTACCTTCACCAAGAAGGCGGCAGGGGAGATGAAAGAAAGGATAGCCGTCATGGTGGGTTCTTACAAGGCGCGTAAAGTAGTCATGGGGACTTTCCACTCCGTTTTTGTGCGCTTCCTCAGGGACTATGCCCAGTTCCTTGGCTATCCGCAGCAGTTCACCATCTACGACCAGAGCGATTCCACCGCAGCCGTGAAGGCCGTGGTCAAGGAACTCGGCCTGGACGACTCGGTGTACAAACCCCGGGATGTACTGTCCCGCATTTCAGGTGCCAAGAACAGCCTGGTGACCGTCAGCGCATACAGGCAGGACGCCGGCGCCCAGAGGGCCGACCAGTATTCCAAGAAGCCGCGCATCGTCGATGTGTACGAGCGCTACCAGCAGCGTCTCAAGCAGTCGGGAGTCATGGACTTCGACGACATCCTCGTCAACATGAACATTCTCCTGCGGGACAATCCCCAGGCTCTCGCGGACATTTCCTCCCGCTTTTCCTACATAATGGTGGACGAGTACCAGGACACTAACTTCGCCCAGTACGTGATAATCAAACGCCTGGCCAACGGCCACCGCAACGTGTGCGTGGTGGGCGACGACTCCCAGTCGATATATGCTTTCCGCGGCGCCCAGATACAGAATATCCTCAACTTCAGGAAGGACTATCCCGAGTGCAAGTTGTTCCGGCTGGAGCGCAACTACCGCAGCACGTCCAACATCGTGGATGCGGCCAATTCCGTCATCGAGCACAACACCGGACGCATTCCCAAAAAGTGCTATTCCGACGGCGATGCAGGCGAGAAACTGCATGTCATCCAAGCCTTTACCGAGCAGGACGAGGCCATCGAGATCGTGTCCGCCATTCAGAAGCGCATGCGCTCCGACGGGGCGCAGTATCAGGACTTCGCCATACTGTACCGCACCAATTCCCAGTCGCGTGCCCTCGAAGAGCAGCTCCGCCGCCGGAACATACCCTACATGGTG
The DNA here is from genome assembly GCA_946405435.1 of uncultured Bacteroidales bacterium. Classification (GTDB taxonomy): domain Bacteria; phylum Bacteroidota; class Bacteroidia; order Bacteroidales; family UBA932; genus Cryptobacteroides. The sequence continues at coordinate 30,134 of CAMJHF010000005.1, read as the reverse complement.
TATTCCGGCAACTCCTTCTTCGAGAGGGCCGAGGTCAAGGACATGATGGCCTACTTCAAGCTGGTGGTTAATCCTCTGGACGACGAGTCCTTCAAGCGGGTCGTCAACAAGCCTGCACGCGCCATAGGGGACACTTCCGTCAAGGCCCTCGAGGCTGCCGCCCGCGCACATGGGACCACCCTGTTCAGGGCCGCATTCGCCGATGACCTGGAGCAGTACGGCCTGCGCAGCGCCGCCGTGCAGAAGATCCGCGCCTTCTGCGCCATGATCGACTCCCTGTCGCAGCTCCTGCCGTCCACTGGCGCATTCGACCTTGCCAAACGCATAGCGGATGACAGCGGACTGTATACCTTCTTCAAGAGCGACACTTCCATCGAAGGCCTTGCTCGTGCGGCCAATGTGGAGGAGCTCATAAACTCCGTGGCCCAGTTCGAAGAAGAACGCAGCGATGAGGCCGAAGGGGCCGAAGACCTGTTCACGCTGGACGATTTCCTGGAGAACGTTTCGCTGCTGAGCAATGTGGACGTTGCCGATGATGAGGATACCAACAACAAGGTTGCCCTCATGACCGTCCATTCTGCCAAGGGCCTTGAGTTTCCATACGTTTTCGTGGCCGGAATGGAGGAGAATCTGTTCCCCAGCCAGAATTCGCAGCTGAGCCAGAAGGACATAGAAGAAGAACGCCGCCTGTTCTACGTGGCCATCACCAGGGCCTGTAAGGCGGTCACTCTGTCCTATGCCGGAACGCGCATGCGCAACGGCCGTCACGAGAGTAACTCGCCTTCGAGATTCCTTCACGACATAGACACCCGTTACCTTGAACGCCCGATAGAGGAAGAAAATGAGGGCTTTGTCAGTTTCGGCGGTTTCGGCCGCAGCGGCGGAGGGAGAAGGGACGCCCTGAACGGGTTTCCGCTTCGCTCCAATCCCTCCCATCGCGAGCGATGGGCCCCTCCCGTTCACGTGGCCACGGGCGGCCACGCCCGTCAGGGCGTTCCTGCTCCCTCCGCCGCTGCGGCTCATTCCCCTGCAGCTGTCGATCCAAACTTCGTCCCGCTGCCCATGACCGAATTCCGCCAGGGACAGCGCATAGAGCACAACCGCTTCGGCTTCGGAGAAATCCTCGAGATTACCGGCACCGTACCGGAACTCAAAGCCCGCGTACGCTTCGATGAACTCGGAGAAAAGCTTCTTCTGCTTAAATACGCTAAAATGCGCTTGGAAAAGAAATGAAACGCCTATGACAGTTAAAGATATAGTTTCCGCGATTGAGCGTGTTGCTCCTCTGCGATTCCAGGATGATTTTGACAATTCCGGCCTTCAGGTGGGGTTCCCGGATGCCGATGTCCGCAAGGTGCTTGTGTGCCTTGATGTCACCGAGGCAGTAGTGGCCGAGGCCGTGAGAATGCAGTGCCAGATGATAGTATCACATCATCCGCTTCTGTTCCATCCCCTGAGGCAGGTGAGCGACGCCACTTACCAGCAGCGCTGCGTAGTGAAAGCGCTGGCGGCCGGCATCGCAGTCTATTCTGCTCACACCAGTCTCGACAACGCCCCGGGTGGCGTAAACTTCGAAATCGCTGACCGTATCGGCCTTGTGGATCCCGTGTGGCTGAAGCCCGGGGAGGACGGAGTTTCCGGTTCCGGACTTATAGGGGTTCTGCCCGAGCCCGAGAAGGACTCGGACTTCCTTGCCCGCCTCGGGGACTGCTTCCTCGTGGAGAACATGCGGCACTCCGAATGTACGTGCCGCCCCATTCGCAAAGTGGCCGTTTGCGGCGGTGCGGGAGCTTTTCTTATGCGCGACGCCATCCGTGCCGGTGCCGACTGCTTCGTCACCGGCGAATTCCACTATCATGATTATTTCGAGAATGACGGCATGCTCCTGGCGGAACTGGGGCATTACCAGAGCGAGCAGTACACCGTAGACCTGCTCGGCCGCATTCTGGAAAGAGCCCTCCCCGGGCTTCAGGTAGTACTCACATCAATCGACACAAATCCAATTCAATATGATGCCAGATAAGTATCAGGAAGAGCTTACAATACCTTGTTTTTTCACCGGTCCCGACTACCGGCTCAGGCCCTCATCTTTCTTTGACGTTGCACAGGAACTCGCCGTCCGCGGCTCTACCCAGCTCGGCGTGCCGGACACCGTGCTGCACAAACGCGGTATAGGCTGGATCCTGATTCGTACGGCCCTGCAGTTCGAAAATTATCCCCGCATCGGAGAAACGACTACGCTCCAGACCTGGCACTACGGAACAAAAGGCCCCTTTTTCTACAGGAATTACCGCATGCTCGATACCGGAGGGGCAGCCCTTGTGCTAGGCACCAGCCTTTGGGTGCTTATGGACATCGAATCCCGTACGGTAGTGAAGCCGGAGAGGGTGTTCGACCTGATATCCCCCGAGCCCCAGAGCCGCGAAAGCACCTTGCCGGAGCCTCCCAAGATACTGATGCCCAAGGGAGTGGATGCCGAGCCAGGTGGCGTGCACGTCGTGAAGTACATTGACGTCGACTACAATCAGCACGCCAATAACGCCAAGTATCCGGCCTGGGCCATGAACGCCCTTCCGCTTGAATACACGATGAAAAAGACCGTGCGTGAGTTCCAGATCAACTACAACCGCGAAGTCCGCATGGGCGACAGCGTCGAGTTGATGCGTGCCCAAGGACCCGACGGCACCTGGTATGTCGAAGGCCTGCACGAAGGCCTGCAGAGCTTCATCTGCAAGATAGCATTCGAAGACTAGCCTAATACTCCCACTCGGCCATGATGCTGTAAGGGACGCCGTTGAGTACTCCGGTAGGGCCGGAGTATTCGAAATAGCGGCCAAGGCCGGAGGAAGCATCGATCGTGTGCTCGCGGGAGTCGACCGTGGTGGAGCAGCGCACCGTGACGTACCAGAGACCTTTCTCGAGCGGACCGGTCGAAAGTACTGCCTTGCCGTCGGAAGAACCGGTGGACGAGTAGTCTGGGCTGGCATCGGGAAAGGCGAATGAGTCGCGCTTGAGATAAATCTCCAGATCATAATCCCCGCTGTAGAAAACGCTGAGCGACAGGCTCTTAACGTCTGCCGCCGGGCAGAGTACGAAGTGGTGGCACTGGAGGTCTCCTATGCCCGGGTCCACCGGTATAAGATCGCCTTTGGTGAGCACTCCTTTCACTTTGGCCCGGCCTGCTCCGTCCCAAGCGTAGCGCATCATGGATGCCGTCAGGTTGAGGATGTCCCCCGAGGGAGCGTCTTCCGGGTGGGAGCCGGTGACGACGAGCCTTCCGGACTCGCCGGACGCCTTGTATGCCCATATGGACGGCTGGTCGTAGTAATACTTTTTGACGCCGTTGCCCGCTTCTGTTTTGAACTGGGCGATGATCTCGGTCCCTTCAGGAATGCCGTCGGTGTTCAGAAAGCCGCCGCCGTTGTGCCGTATGCCTTGTATCAGAGAACCGTCGGCTGGACCGTAATAAGAGGAGAAGACATCGCTGCACATCTGCATGTCTATGCTGGAGTTACCGACGTCGGTGGAGGTCATGTCGCTGTTTTTCAGGATGTTGAAATAGTTGCGTCCCCGGCCGTTGGCGTATGCTCCAGCAAGGAAGGCTCCGGCGCAGGAACCGACGTAGCTGCCGCCGTTTTCGTAGAAAGTCTTTATGCGCTTCCGCCCCGAGGCTCCCAGTGTGGTGCCGTGGGGGTTGGAGTGGCCTCCGAATACGAATATCATGCGGAAGCGGGGCTCTCCGTCGGGGTAGAGGAGGACGCCGTTGAGGTCGGTGAGAGTGCCGGAGATTATTTCCGTCTGAAGCTTGAGGTCGCTTTGGGTGTAGCCTTCTGAAACGTCGTTCACGGTGGCCAGGAAGTATTCGGCGTCGGTGATGTCCGCCTTCTGCAGGGCGTAGGGCAGGCGGCCGTTTATGACCTGGCCGTCTTTCTTGATGCCCGGGTTGAGCTCGCATCCGCCGTCCAGGAAGATGTCCTTGTAGAAGGCAGTGTTCTGGACGTCGGTACGGACCATGGCCAGGACTTCGCTGTCTGAATACTCCATAACCGGTTCAATATCAGGCATATCCCGGCGGCATGAAATGGCCATGGCGACCGTGCCGGCCAGCAGTAGTATGAATAATGGTTTAAAGTGCATAATGACGTATGATTATGAAAACTCCTTTCACATATGCAAAGATAGCAGAATTTAAGCTCTGAACCACCCCTTTCATTCAAGGATTTTCCCCCTCCGGGCCCCGAAACAGCCATTTCAGGCCCTCCGTTCACTTTTCGCCCCGCTGCCGGCCCAGAAACAGCCATTTCAGGCCCTCCGTGCACCTTTCACTCCGCTGCCGGCCCAAGAACGGCCATTTCAGACCCTCCGCGTACCCTTCACTCCGCTGCCTGCCCGAAAACATCCATTTCAGGCCCTCCGCGCACCTTTCGCTCCGCTGCTGGCCCGAAAACAGCCATTTCGGGCCCTCCGCACACCTTTCGCCCCGCTCCTGGCCCAAGAACGGCCATTTCGGGCCCTCCGCGTACCCTTCACTCTGCTGCCGGCCCGAAAACAGCCATTTCGGGCCCTCCGTGCGCCTTTCACCCCGCTCCAGGCCCAGAAAATGTCCTTTTGGGGCCCAGAGTGCGCATTTTTAGAAAAGTTTGTGCGATTTTGATAATAATGCATTATTTTTGTGCAGCGGGCCAATTCCCGCGGCTTAAATTATGAAGAACTTTATCGATTTGGAGAGCCGGTGCTCCCTAACATTCCGCCAATCCGGGCCATATTGGCACTTGTGGACCTCGGAAAACCATCAGATTATCTTTCAAGACAAGGAATCTTTCATTGCAGGGGTAAATATCCTGGCAATCTGTTCACGCCTGATTCCCGATGTGAAGATCATAACATTCCAACTGATGAGCAACCACCTGCACCTCACGTTGTCGGGATTGATTGAAAGGATCCTGCTCCTATTTGAATTATTCAAACGCTATCTAGGTAAATACCTGAAAGGAAGAGGTATATCGGTTGATTTGTCGTCGTTTGAGGCGAATTTCAGAGAATTATCCACGCTGCAAGAATTGCGGAATGTCATTACATACAACAACCGGAACGGATACGTAGTTACCCCTGACTCTACACCATTTACTTATCCATGGGGTGCAAACGCTTATTATTATAACGATTTTGCAAAGTCACTGTATCGCGAATCTCAATCTGTTCTCTCAAAAGCAGAAAGGCGCTCTTTAATCCACAGTCATGACTCCGACAAATTAAAAGAGCCAATTATAAAAGTGGACGGCTACGCCTGCCCTATGAATTTTTGCTGCGTAACATTCGGAGAAGCAATCTTTCGTTGCGCTTCGCATTATTTCAGGGAAATATCGCGAAACATTGAGTCTCAAAAAGATATTGCAAAAGAGCTTGGAGAACGGATATTCTACTCTGATGACGAACTCTTCAGTGTTGTTCTCTCTATTTGCAAAGAGAAATACGGCGGACAGAAACCATCGTTGATCCCAGCGGTGGCAAAAAGTGAAGTCGCTCTGCTGCTGCATAATGAATACAATGCCAGCAACAAGCAAATACAAAGAATGTTACGGCTTGAAGCATCATTTGTTGATTCTCTGTTCCCCAAAAAGAACTGAGACGTTCTCTGCATCCTAATACCCCGCTACGACCCCTCGGCCCGAAATGGCAGTTCCTGGGCCCGATGCGGGGTGAAAGGCGCTCTCTGGGCCCGAAAAGGCAGTTTTTGGGCCCGAGGTGGGGCGAAAGACATGTTTTGGGCCCGAAATGGCAGTTCTTGGGCCGGTGGTGGGGCGAAAGACATGTTTTGGGCCTGAAAGGGCAGTTCTTGGGCCCGCTGAGGGGCGAAAGACATGCTCTGGGCCTGAAAAGGCAGTTCTTGGGCCCGGGGTGGGGCGAAAGGCGTTCTCTGGGCCTGAAAAGGCAGTTCTTGGGCCCGGGGTGGGGCGAAAGACATGTTTTGGGCCCGAAAAGGCAGTTTCTGGGCCTTGGGGTTCCGGGGGACTGGTAGCGTGCGTTGCCCTTGGGGTCGGGGGTGAAGATAGTTTCTCCATTTTGAGGTAAGTTCCTGGGGCGCAATGCGTTATCTGGGCCTGAAAAGGCAGTTCCTGGGCCCGATGCGGGGTGAAAGGCGCTCTCTGGGCCCGAAATGGCGGTTCCTGGGCCGGCGGGTTGGCGAAAGGTTTACGGAGGGCTGGGGAAAGGGAGTTCCTGGCCGGGGCCGGGGCCCGGGGGGGGCAAAAAAGGGGCTGAATCCTGGAGATTCAGCCCCGAATTATCAACGGTTAGGGTACTCGGCCAGGTCGGGCATAAGCCGGAGACCGGGATGCCTGGCCGGGCTTTGATTAGAGCTGGGGACCAGCTGCTACCAGAGCCTTGCCGGCTTCGTTGCTTTCGTACTTGTGGAAGTTCTTGATGAAGCGTCCAGCGAGGTCCTTTGCCTTCTCTTCCCAGATCTGGGGATCGGCGTAGGTGTCGCGAGGATCGAGGATTCCGGTATCTACACCCTCGAGGACGGTGGGAACCTCGAAGTTGAAATAAGGGATCTTCTTGGTAGGAGCCTTGTCGATGGCGCCGGAGAGGATGGCATCGATGATTCCGCGGGTGTCACGGATGGAGATGCGCTTGCCGGTGCCGTTCCAGCCGGTGTTCACCAGATATGCACGGGCGCCGCTCTTTTCCATCTTCTTGACGAGTTCCTCGGCGTACTTGGTAGGATGAAGCTCGAGGAATGCCTGGCCGAAGCAGGCGGAGAAGGTGGGAGTGGGCTCGGTGATGCCGCGCTCGGTACCTGCGAGCTTGGCGGTGAAGCCGGAGAGGAAGTAGTACTTGGTCTGCTCAGGGGTGAGGATGCTCACGGGAGGCAGAACGCCGAATGCGTCGGCGGAAAGGAAGATGACCTGCTTGGCCGCGGGCCCCTGGGAGTAAGGACGTACTATCTTGTTGATGTGATAGATAGGGTAGCTTACGCGGGTGTTCTCGGTGACGGACTTGTCGGCGAAGTCGATCTTGCCGTTCTCATCCACGGTGACGTTCTCGAGAAGAGCGTCCCTGCGGATTGCGTTGTAGATGTCAGGCTCGCTGTCCTTGTCAAGGTTGATGACCTTGGCGTAGCATCCGCCCTCGAAGTTGAAGACGCCCTCGTCGTCCCAGCCGTGCTCGTCGTCGCCGATGAGCAGACGCTTGGGGTCGGTGCTGAGGGTGGTCTTGCCGGTGCCGGACAGACCGAAGAAGATGGCGGTGTTCTCGCCGTTCATGTCGGTGTTGGCGGAGCAGTGCATTGCTGCGATGCCCTTCAGAGGCAGGTAGTAGTTCATCATGGAGAACATACCCTTCTTCATCTCGCCGCCGTACCAGGTGTTGAGGATGACCTGCTCTTTGCTGGTGACGTTGAACGCCACTGCGGTTTCGCTGCGAAGGCCGAGCTCCTTGTAGTTGTCAACCTTGGCCTTGGCTGCGCAGTAGACCACGAAATCGGGCTCCTGGTCGAATTCTGCCTCGTTCTGGGGACGGATGAACATGTTGGTCACGAAGTGTGCCTGCCATGCCACCTCCATGATGAAGCGGACCTTCATGCGGGTGTCCTTGTGGGTGCCGCAGAAGCCGTCCACCACAAAGAGCCTCTTGCCGCTGAGTTGCTTGATAGCAAGATCCTTGAGAGCCTTCCACTGGTCGACGGAAAGCTCATGGTTGTCGTTGGGGTACTCGGGAGTATTCCACCATACGGTATCCTTGGAGTTCTCGTCCATTACGATGTACTTGTCCTTGGGGGAGCGGCCGGTGTAGATGCCGGTCATGACGTTGATGGCGCCGAGTTCGGTCACCTGTCCCTTGTCGTAGCCTTCGAGGCCGGGTTTGGTTTCTTCGTTGTAGAGTACTTCGTAGGTAGGGTTGTAAAGCACCTCGGTTACGCCCTCGATGCCATACTTGCCAAGATTGATTTTAGACATAGTTATATAAAAATTAAAAGTTGATTCCAGTCTGCAAAGTTAACCATTTTTAACTGCAACACAAATATTCTATCCTCATTATTTTTTGGTATATTTGTAAGCGTGAAAGGTAAATTGTATCTCATTCCCTCGCCCCTTGGCGAGTACGACCCATCGATGGTCCTTCCCGCTCCCGTGCTGGAAACCATCCGCGGACTTGAATGCTTCGTGGTGGAGGAACTGCGCACGGTCCGGCGCTTCCTGTCGTCCGCCGGTCTCAAGGGTCATATAGCCGAACTGGAGTTCCATGTCCTCAACGAGCACACCACCCCGGGAGAAGTCGAAGCCTTCGCTTCGCTGTTCGACCGTGGCGATGTGGGCCTTGTGTCCGAGGCGGGGCTTCCGGCCGTTGCCGACCCGGGCTCAGCCCTGGTGGCCCTGTGCCACAGGATAGGCGTCGAGGTGGTGCCGCTCACGGGGCCGTCCTCGCTCATGCTCGCCCTCATGGCCTCGGGCCTCAACGGCCAGAGTTTTGCCTTCCGCGGCTATCTCCCCGCCAAGACTGACGATCGCAGGACAGCCATCAAGGAAATGGAGCATCAGTCCAAGCTCTTGAACCAGAGCCAGATATTCATAGAGACCCCGTACCGCAGCGATACTCTCCTCGCCGATTTTGTCCAGCACCTTCAGCCTTCCACGCAGCTGTGCGTGGCGGCGGACCTCACTCTTCCCACGCAGTATATCCGTACCCGCAGCATTGCCCAGTGGCGCCGTGACCGCACAGTCATAGGCAGGCGCCCGTGCGTATTCATAATCCTGGCATGACAGCGGAGCAGGTACTCAAAAAATGGTGGGGCTACGACGGCTTCCGCCCCATGCAGAAAGAAATCATAGACTCCGCCCTCGAGGGCAGGGATACCCTTGCCATACTCCCCACCGGAGGAGGCAAGTCTGTATGCTTCCAGGTGCCCGCCATGATGCGCGACGGCCTTGCCCTTGTGGTAACTCCGCTGATAGCCCTCATGAAGGACCAGGTGCAGAATCTTGCCGGCAGGGGCATCAGGGCGCTCGCCATCCATGCCGGCATGCCCCGCCGCGAGGTGGACCTTGCCCTGAACAACGCCGCCTACGGCGACTGCAAATTCCTGTATGTATCTCCCGAGCGTCTCGGCACCCAGCTCTTCCAGTCCTATCTTTCCGTTCTGAATATCAACTACATAGTGGTGGATGAGGCTCACTGTATCTCGCAGTGGGGCTATGACTTCCGTCCTGATTACCTGCAGATCGGCTCGCTGCGCCGGCTGGTGGACGCACCGGTCATCGCCCTCACGGCGACCGCCACCCCCAAGGTGGCCGAGGACATAATGCTGCGCCTCTCTCCGGAGCCGGGCCGCAACTCCTTCACTCTGCTCAGGAGCGGCTTCGAGAGGCCGAATCTGAGCTACATCGTGCGCGAGTGCCGCGACAAGGCGGGCCAGCTGCTGGACATCTGCCGCGGCGTCCCCGGCTCGGGAATCGTCTACCTTCGGAACCGCAGCCGCTGCGAAGAAGTGGCCGCGCTGCTGCAGTCGCAGGGCATCAGCGCCTCGTACTATCATGCCGGCCTCGGCACCATTGCGCGCAACGAACGCCAGGAAGCATGGAAGAGGGGCGAAATAAGGGTGATGGTGTGCACCAATGCTTTCGGCATGGGCATCGACAAGCCGGATGTCCGGTTTGTGGTGCACTGGGAGCCCTCCGAAAGCCTGGAATCCTACTTCCAGGAGGCGGGAAGGGCCGGACGCGACGGCCGGCGCTCCTATGCCGTGCTGCTATGGAATGCCGCCAACCTGAGCCATCTGCGGCAGATGCTCCAGACCTCCTTCCCCCCGCTGGAATACATTGAGGACATTTACCAGAAACTGCATATCTACCACGGCATCATCTACGAAATCGGCGAAGCCCGCGTGCTCCGCTTCGACCTGGAGGACTTTTGCAGGCAGTGGAACCTTCAGCGCGCGCGTGTGCACTATGCCATCCGCTACCTTGAGCAGTCGGGTCACCTGAGCTATACCGAGGATGCCGAATTTCCTACCAGGGTGCGCATTTCAGTGCCGCGTAACGAACTGTACGATACCGAGTTGCCCGATCCGCAGATGATTCCGTTGCTGGAGTCGCTGATGAGGAATTACCCCGGCATCATGTCCTACTCCGTGCCCATAGACGAGGAACAGCTTGCCGCCGAGTGCGATTCCACCGTGACGCAGCTTCGCCAGATGCTCTACAAGCTGTCGCTGGAACGGGTGATAAATTACATCCCGGCGGAGCGCAGTTCAATGGTTTACCTACACCATGACAGGCTTACCCCCGGCAATATAGACTTGCAGCCGGAGCGCTACAACTTCCTGAAAAACAGTGCTGAACAGCGTCTGGAGGCGGTGGAGTCCTACGTCACCGACACCTCGAAGTGCCGCTCCCGCAAACTGCTCGAATACTTCGGCCAGACCGAAAGCGAAGACTGCGGCACCTGCGACGTGTGCCGCGGAAGGCGCGGCGAGGGCTCCGACAAGCAGACGCGTGAGGCCATTGCGGCATTTCTGGAAACACACCCCGGCGCCGGCCTCAAGGAACTCAAAGCCTGGTGCAGCAACCCTTCTTCGGGCATGCCGTCCGACGCTTTGGAGGTCTATCGCCGCATGGTGGACGAAGGAGAGGCTTAGGCTCTTACTCTATAACCATGCCGTCGTATGCGGGATGTACGTGCGGCGGCAGTATCTTCTCGAACAGAGCGTGCGGCGGCAGCAGATGCGAAAGGTGGGTGATGTAGGATTCCTGCGCGCCCACCCTCTCGAAGAACCGGAGCACCTCGTGCAGCGAGAAATGCGAGTGGTGGGAGTCGAATTTGACGCAGTTCATGGTTACTGCCTTAAGCCCTTTCAGCTTTTCGAATTCGCTGTCTTCCAGCAGGTTCATATCGGTCAGGTAGGCTATGTCGCCGAAGCGGTACCCCAGAACCGGGAGTTTCTTGACCTTGTGGTGCCAGCCCTGGATGGGAATAACCTCCACTCCTGCGTCAGGGGCTGAATGGTTCTCTATGTGTCGGTAGCCGAAGCCCTTTTCCCAACTCAGCACTTCGTCGCCCGCGTTAGAGTGCACCACAAACGGCTCATTGCCGTCTATGATATGCATGTGCCATTCCGGCGCGCCCTGGTATTTGGGCTCGGCGAAGGCGTATGCATAACTGTGGCGGAGCGAGTCTTCTACGTATTTCTGGCAGTATATGTTGACCGGATGACGCTCGCAAAGGTTGAGGGCGCGAGTGTCGTCAAGCCCTCCCACATGGTCCATGTGATTGTGGGTCAGAAGGATGGCATCCAAGTGCCGGATGCCTGCAGACAGCGCCTGCTGCCGGAAGTCTGGGCCGCAGTCCACGAGGATGGTCAGGCCGCCGTATTCAACAAGGGCGGAGGCCCGGAGGCGCCTGTCCCGAGGGTCTTTAGAGGTGCACACAGGGCAGCGGCACCCTATCATCGGTACTCCCGATGAGGTGCCTGAGCCCAGTATAGTAAGTTTGGCATTCATATCGTTACGTCCACTATCTTGCCGCACAGCGAGGCCTCCCAGGGCCTGCGTATGCGTATGTAATTACCAGTGTAGCCTTCCATGAATCCATGCCTGTCGCTGGATTCGAAGAGTACTTTTTCCTTGATCCCTGCATTGCTCTGCACGAACTCCCGGTGTAGCCGTCCGCACATTTCTTCCAGGACCGCCACCCTCTCCTTCTTGACCTGCTCGGGCACCTGTCCGGGCATCGCTGCGGCAGGAGTGCCGGGCCTTCTGGAGTAGGGAAACACATGTATGAATGCAGGGCGTATGCGCTCGAGGAAGCTGCAAGTGTCACGGAACAGCTCTTCGGACTCGCCGGGGAGTCCTACCATTACGTCTATTCCGAAGAACACCAGCGGCTTGCCGGGCGCCTCGAAGGCGTCTCTCACCCTCTGCAGCTTGCCGGCAAAAAAGTCGGTCGTGTAGCGGCGTCCCATCTTGGACAGCAGCTGGTCCGACCCGGTCTGCAGGGGAATATGGAAATGCGGCTGGAACTTGGTTCCGGAAGCCGTCCAGTCGATTATTTCGTCTGTAAGGAGGTTGGGCTCTATGCTGGAAATACGGTAGCGCTCTATTCCCTCCACTTTGTCCAGGGCCTTGAGAAGGTCGAGGAAACTCTCTCCTGCGGTCCGCCCCCAGTCGCCCGTATTTACTCCTGTAAGCACGATCTCCTTCACGCCCAGAGCGGCAATGCTTCGGGCGTTGGCCAGGCACTGTTCCATGGGAACGCTGCGGCTGTTACCCCTCGCGTAAGGTACTGTGCAATAGGCGCAAAGATTGTCGCAGCCATCCTGTATCTTGAGAAAAGACCGGGTGCGCTCGCCGCTGCTCCAGGCGTCGAAGACGGGGCCGGGAGGGTAGGGAAGCGCCTGCGTAATCCCGAGCAGCTTGAGCGTGTCGGGCACCACATAAGACTTTTGGTCGCATCCGAAAACTTTGGTGACGCCGGGGATGGATTCAATCTCGGCGCGCCGCAGTTGGGCGCTGCAGCCGGTCACGATAACCTTGGCCTCGGGATTGGCGCGGAGCACTTTTCGTATCAGGTTCCGCGACTTGGCGTCGGAAGTGGCCGTGACCGAGCAAGTGTTGACGAGGTAGACATCCGCAGGCGTATCCTTGGATACAGGCTCGAGGCCCGCGGCGCGGAAGCCCCGTTCGTAGGTGCTGGTCTCGGCGTAGTTGAGTTTGCAGCCGAGCGTCAGGAACGCTATTTTGATATGCTCACACGTGCCCATTCACATTCGCCTCCCACAGGAGGATTCTTTTTAGATACTGTAAGATCAAAGTGCTCGAGCTGCGGAAACTCCTTCTCGAGGCTGGCGGCGATGCGGCAAGCCACGGTTTCGAGCAGGTTGCACGGCTCTTTCATCTGCCCGGCGATGACTCCGTACACGCGGCTGTAGTCCAGCGTGTCTTCCAGAGAGTCGCTTTCCGCCGCCCGGGAAGGGGAGACGGGGCAGCGGAAGTCCACTGTGAATTCATTGCCTCCGATGCGCTCGCTTTCAAGACAGCCGTGATAGGCGTAGAAGCGCATGCCGCTAAGTTCTATCCATCCTTTCATCATTCGCTTATATGGATTATCTTCCTGGCCTTCTTCTTCTCGGCCTCTATAAGGGCCTCCTGGGCCTTGCGCCGCTTGCTCATGAACATCTGGCGTATCTGGGTTATGATGCTGTCGAACTCTTTTTGATAAGAGATTCCTACGCCGTTGCGCTGCGAGTAGTCGAGGCTGCTGGTGTATTCATCGGCCGAGTGCGAGAACAGCTTTATCATCAACTCTCCGCTCGGGAGAACCTTGTAGCCGATATCCAGGTCTCCAACCACATCGCCATAGGCGCTGGTTGAAGTGCTGTATTTGCGGTTGCCTACGGAACCGTTGACCACTATGCGGTTGTTGAACAGCTGGGTGGACACCGCCACGTCGAAAAGGTCGGTTCCCCCGTTGTCCTGCTGGTAGCCGAATCCAAAGTCGAGAGGAATCTCCAGCTTCTGCAGTATGTTGTTCAGCTGGCCCGACACGATTTCGCCCACGTTGGCGAAGAGCATGTTGGTGCCGTTCACGACTCCAGCGCTTTCGGCCGGGAGGAAGGTGCCGAACAGCAGCAGGGCCACGAACTGCTTCTGGATCTTGTCGTTGGTGTTGAGTGCGGCATCCACCTGCATCTTGCTTCCGGGTTCGAGGTCGGGCACGTTGATGTTGAAGGAGACCTCAGGATTCTTGAGTTTGCCGCCTATCTTGAGCCCGCATTCCACGTTGCGCCTGGTAGATACCGAAGTGGAATCCGCGACCAGCGTGGAAAGGGAAGTCTTGACGTTGTGCACCGCGTCTATGTTGAGGGTGCTCTCCATGATGTTGCCGACCATCTTGAGGGAACTTCCGTCCTTGATTTCGAATTCCTTGCTCACTATTCCGGGGATGTTGAAGAGGTACTTTCCCCGGTGTATGGTGTAGTCGCCCTTCAGCTGCAGGTCGCTTTTGGACGTGTCGAGGTCCATGGTGACCGATCCGCTGCCTCCCGCGGTGAGTACGTGGCCGGATTCTTTGTCTATCTCGACATTGGCCGTCACTTCCGAAGAGATGTCCATCTTGGCATGTATCGCAAGTTTGCCGGAGGGCTTTGGAGCCTTTGTGGGCGCCAGGCTTTCAGGAGCGTCCTCACCGGCCTCGGGAGTTACGAATGTGAGCAGGTCGCTGCTGGCTGCGGCGCTGGTTGAGGGAATAGGCACGTTTACGTTGCCGGGGCCGGCAGTTGCCAGGTCGGCGTCGATGCGCAGGGCGTCGAAGGGTCCACGCACCCGTCCTGTTCCGGTGACTGAAAGGTCTCCGTACAGGGCGGAACTGCCCTTGACCGGGATGTCGATGGCCTTGAGCTTGTGGGCGTCCAGGGCTGCGTCGAGCCGGAAATCCTTCAAGTCCTTGAAGTCCAGCCTTCCGTTCAGGACTCCCAGGCCTCCATATTCATCCTTGACGCCTATTCCATTGAAACTGGCGCCGTTGCCGTCAAGCCCCAATGTTCCGTTGAGTGTGTACAGCACGTTGGTGTAGGCTATCCTCGTCTGGAGGTCGGAGAGCCTGACGCCCTCGCTTTCGAACTTCAGTTTGTCCAGGGGACCCTGGGCTTTTATCGTTCCGTAAAGCTTGCCGTCCAGCTCGGACAGCACGGATTTGAGCATGGGTGCGGCGATTTCGGTGTCGAAGCCGTCCAGGGTAAGCGTGGCGCCCAGGGACGAATCCTTTACGCCGTAGCTTCCGACGGCGTGCAGGACATTCTGCTCGCCATAGGTGTTGTCCAGCTTGGCGTTTATGCGCTTGGCCTCGTCATCCCAGAAGCTGACCAGATGAATGTCGCCTGCAGGGCGGCCCCACAGCTCGAAATTGTCGAGGGTAAGGTTGGCGCCGAGTCCGAACTCTGCAGGCAGGGGGGAGATTATAGATGCTTCTCCGTCCAGGATTCCAGCCAGTTTGAGGCCTCCGTCGGGCATGAAGTCGTCCACTATTCCAAGGTCCAGGTTGTCCAGTATCGCATGCATGGTGGTGTGCTCGGTGCCGCTTATCCGGCCGTTCAGCGCTATGCTCTGCGAGTCGCTCTGAAGGTTGAAACCATCTACCTGTATGTCACCGTTGCTTAGCAGGATGCGGGACTTCGACAGTTCCCACACGTTCTCCCTTACCGTAAGCCACGAGGGAAGAGTGAGAACTTCTATTTCCGGCTTGCCGGCGTCGTCTTTGCGCAGTCCGGCCTCGATGTTGAGCTCGCTGCCCCTGCCCAGCAGGTTGGAGCCTTCGTAGGTCAGTTCCAGTCTGGCCCTGTCGCCTTGGGCTTCGGCGGCGAACTGGGCGTTGTCGAAGCTCATATTGTTGATTTTCAGGCGGTCGGTATTCAGGGTGAGGTCGAGCAGGCCGTCCTTGTTATCCAGGGCCAGGTTCATGTATTCCGCCCCCAGTCCGTTGAATGAGACGGACGGTGTGCTGATGTAACCAAGCAGGCGGCCGTCGCTTTCGAGGTTTATGTTGGCCGTGGTGCCGCGGGCGACTTTGAGCCCGGGCATGAGGTAGTCGAGCAGGGGAGAGGCGTCGTGGACGACGGCGCTAAGGGTGGCCTCCGACCCGGAACCGCCGGCGCCGGGACCGAAGTAGTCGGGGAAGGCGGTGTCCAGCGTCACCTTTTTGGCGTCCTTGGCCAGGGCGGCGAAATCCGAGGTGCCGAAGTACTTGATGTCTATGCAGTCCGAGTTGAGCAGCAGCGTCAGTCCTTCCTCGGCTGTCCTCGCCTCTATCTGGATGTCGCCGAGGTTGTGGGTGCCGTTGTCGTTGACAAGGCGGGTGTCGTTGAGGAAAATACGTGCCGGTGCGTCCTCCTCCAGTCCTTGCTCGGCGGACACGGTGCATGAAAGCCTGGATGCACCGCCCCTCTTGTCAAGCCCCAGGGCTGCGAGGTCTACATTCTCCAGGCGTGCGCCTATCCGTCCTTTGAGCTTCTTGATGTCCAGGTCGGTGTTGAGCGAGATGAGGGCGTTGGGGTCGCCGCTGTTGAAATCGGCTTTTATCACGTTGCCGTCGAACGTGCCCTTCAGACCGATGCCGCTGTAGTCGTAGCCCAGGAGATTGAATCTGGATATGTTGAGGTCTTCTACCCTGGCATTTATTCCAGATTTGCCAAGGCCGGCGTGCAGGCGTGCCGTGAGGTCGCAGGGACCCATCGCTTCGTTGCCGAGGAATTTGCCTACGTCGAAGGAGTTGGTGGCCAGGTTGGCGTGGATGACGGTTTCCTTATTCTGGTCCGTCAGGTGGCGGACGCCGGCGTCTGCGGTGAGGCTGCCAAGGTTGGAGTTCAGGGCAAAGCGGCCCTTGCAGTCGTTGAGCAGGCCGCTGAGCTTTCCGTTCATGGTGAAGTGCGTGCCTTTGGCGAGCGGGGGGAGGTCGACCTTGGCGCCCATCTGCGAGAGCGCAGCTTCCAGGCCTTCTACCGAGAAGCCTACGTCGGACAGGGTGGCGTCCACCCGCATGTTGGGAGTGTCGGGAATGCCGCTGCAGGTGCCGTTGACCGTTCCGCTGACGTCCGAGGATGGATTGGTGAAGCTGAAGTCGCTGATCCTGAAGTCGCTGACGGTTCCCTTGAAGTGCCCTCCGCTGATGTCGGCGGTGAAATGGTTGCCCCAGAAAGTGCCTCCGCTGTAGCCGCTAAGTGAGTGCAGGACCAGGCGCGAAGGAGCGATTGTGACGTCCAGGTCCACTGCGTTTACGAAGTCGGACCAGGCGGAAGTGTCCTCATAGCTGAGCACTACCTTGCTGAAATGCGTGTCGCTGCCGCCGTTGTCGACCAGGTGCAGATTGTCCACGATGGTCTTGCCCATGCCCACGCAGCAGGTTCCGCTGGCGTCGTAGAGTTCGAATCCGCATTTTTCCTTGGCGTCAAGGTGGTCCACCGAGGCACGGCAGCGCCCGCCGCTGAACGAAACGTCGTGGGCCTTGGCATTGACGGTGATGTCCATGTCGGCGTAATTGATTCCATGCCCCCTGTATGTAGCGGTCGAAGATGTGTTGAGCATCTTGTAGCGGGCGTTGCGGATATCAACCCGGTGGATGTTGAACAGGCTGTCCAAGGACATCTTGGCGTCCGGGTTCGGCTTGAGCCGGAATATGCGGGCTATGTTGGATGAATAGACCGAGTCGGGGCTGGATACCAGCTGGAAGAAGGCGTCGTCTATCTGTACCTTGCCCAGCTCCAAACCTTTCTTCCTGAACAGGTTGCGAAGGGATAAGGTGGCCGAAAGATGGCCTATCCTGGCAAGGGTGTCGGTGCCTTCCGCCACCGGATGGCGGTCCACGATGGACACGTCGTCAAGCACTACGGTATTGAACGGCATGATACGCAGCGCCCCTATCTCCAGGTCTCCGTCCAGGGATTTCTGGAGTTTGGAAACGGCAAACCTTGCCAGGGCTGTCTGCACAGAAGGCATCTGCAGCGCGAGTGCGCCGCCCAAGAACAAAATGAGCGCCAGACCGGCGATGCGTGCCGCTATGTATCTTTTCCTGCCGATGTCTAATACTTTTTAAACCTACAAATTTAGTAAATAATTGTTAAATTTGCGGTCGCACAAAGTCGTTTTGTATGTCCGATATAATACTTGGCATAGAATCTTCATGTGACGACACCTCCGCCGCCGTTATCCGCGACGGCTGGCTGTTGTCCAACGTTATAGCGTCGCAGGATGTCCACAAGGCTTACGGGGGTGTGGTCCCCGAACTTGCATCCCGCGCCCACGAACTCAATATAGTACCTGTTGTAAGCCAGGCCCTTGCCAGGGCCGGAGTGAGCCCTCAGGAGCTTGATGCAATCGCTTTTACGCGGGGGCCGGGATTGCTGGGTTCGCTGCTTGTCGGAACATCTTTCGCCAAGGCGTTAGGCCTTGCCCTGGACGTCCCGATCATCATGGTCAACCACCTTCAGGGGCATCTTCTGGCCGGATTTGTGAGACAGGAGGGCAAGGAGGTCCGGGAGCCCGCCTTCCCGTATCTGTGCCTTCTGGTCAGCGGCGGCAACTCCCAGATAGTAAGGGTTGACAGCCCCCTGGAGTACACAATCCTCGGCCAGACTATAGATGATGCTGTAGGGGAAGCTTTCGACAAATGTTCCAAAATGATGGGCCTGGGTTATCCCGGCGGGCCGGTAATCGACCGCCTCGCCAAAGAAGGGGACCCCGCGCGCTTCAAGTTTGCAAAACCCCATGTGCCGGGACTTGATTATTCTTTCAGCGGAGTCAAGACCTCGCTCCTGTATTTTGTCCGCGACCGCATCGCGGAAGATCCCGACTTCATGGAGAAGAACAAGGAGGACATCTGCGCTTCTTTCCAGAAGACGCTCATCGACATCCTTATGGACAAGCTGATCAAGGCAGCCCGCCAGACAGGCATCAAGGACATAGCGATCGGCGGCGGGGTAAGCGCCAACAGCGGCCTGCGCCAGCGCGTGGAGGCCGAAGGGCGCAAAAGGGGTTGGCGGACTTTCCTTCCGGAGTTTAAGTTCACCACCGACAACGCCGCCATGATTGCCATTGCCGGATATTATCATTATCTTGCAGGCGAGCGCACGTCCCTGGATGTGGCGCCGGTGTCCAGGCTTTCTGAATTTTAATTATATGGACAAGATAAAAGTTGCAATTGTTGGCTACGGCAATATCGGCCGTTTCGCCCTGGAGGCAGTAGATGCCGCCTCCGATATGGAATGTGCGGGCATAGTCCGCAGAGATCCCGCCGCCGGCGAGCATCCCGAACTGTCGGGCCGCAAGGTGGTAAGTGACATCAGCGCCCTGGGGTATGTGGACGTGGCCATCCTGGCGGTCCCTTCCCGGAAGGTGCAAGAAACTGCCCTGAAGTATCTTGCCATGGGCATAAGCACGGTGGACAGTTTTGATATCCACACCGATATTTGCGCCCTCCGTTCAACGCTCGGAGAGGCTGCGTCGCAGTCCGGAGCTGTCAGCGTGATTTCCGCTGGCTGGGACCCGGGCAGCGATTCCGTGGTGCGCGCCCTCATGCAGGGCCTCGCCCCCAAGGGCATCAGCTATACGAATTTCGGCCCGGGCCGTTCCATGGGACATTCGGTGGCGGCGAAGGCCATCGCGGGAGTCCGTGACGCTTTGAGCGTAACCATTCCCATCGGCACCGGCCTGCACCGCCGCATGGTGTATGTGGAACTGGAACCCGGCGCCGACGCATCAGCTGTTGAGAAAGCCATTCTTGCCGACCCTTATTTCAGCCACGATGAAACCCACGTGATTCCGGTAGATGGCATTGATGCCCTGAACGATATGGGACATGGCGTCAACCTGGTGCGCAAGGGAGTCTCCGGCGCAACCCACAACCAGCTGCTCGAGTTCAACATGAAGATCAACAACCCCGCCCTCACAGGACAGGTGCTGGTCATGGCCGCGCGTGCCGCCGTGCGCCAGAGGCCGGGGTGCTATACCATGATAGAAATCCCCGTCATAGACATGCTCGAGGGCGACAGGGAGCAGCTCGTGAGGGCTTTGGTATAAGCAAATAATTCTTATATTTGTAAGATTGACAGTCAAAGGTTTATGCAAGCTCATCTGGATGCACACTGCGAGGCGATACTGCAAGAGTACCGGGACAACCTGCCCGTCTTTGAGGAGCAGGCCCGGAAGGTGTACGAACTGCTCAGGAAGACATTCGACGACGCCGGCCTGCTGGTAGCGTCCGTCGAGTACAGGGTGAAGGGCGAAGAGTCGCTCGCCGGAAAGCTTGAACTCAAAGGCGGCAAATACCACAGCCTTGCAGACATAACCGACATAATCGGCCTGAGGGTTATCACCTTCTACATAGACGACGTAGACAAGGTAGCCTCGGCCGTGGAACGCCTGTTCGACGTGGACTGGGAAAATTCCGTAGACAAGCGCAAGGCGCACGAAATCGACAGTTTCGGCTATCTGTCGCTCCACTACATCTGTGCCATTCCCGGCTTCCCGTATCGTGTAGAGATACAGATGCGTACCGTGCTGCAGCACGCCTGGGCCAACATGAACCACGATACCGGATACAAGAGCGGGGTGGAGGTTCCCAGACAGTACCTCCGCAACCTCAGCCGCCTGGCCGGGATGCTGGAGCTGGTGGACGACGAGTTCAGCCGCATCCGCACCGAACTCACCGACTACAGACGCCGCGTGCGGGCTCTCGTGGCCTCTGGCAACCTGGACGAGGTCCCTCTGGACGGCGATACCTTCCGCAGCTATCTCGAGCTCGAACCCTTCGGCGCCCTGAACCGCCGCATAGCCTCGGTCAACCAGGCGGAGATCCAGGAAGTCCCCCTGATGCCCTACCTGCCTATATTCAAAGCCATGGGCATCAAGACGCTCGGCGAGTTGAGCCGCGTCATCAAAGAGTACTCCGACGGAGCATACCAGATTGCCACCTACCAGCTCGGCCTGACCGACCTGGACATCATATCTTCTTCCACAGGCCCGCAGGACCTCTGCATCGCCTGCATACTCAAGCGAGGCGGCGGCATCTCCGGACTCCGCATGATGTTCGACACGCTCAACGGCCCCTCCGAGTCGCACGAGTCGCTGGCCTCCTACCTGATGAGCATGGCGTCTGATTTACCCTTTATGAATCAATAACTTATGGCTAACAAACCGCTCGATACCACTGTCCTTGACCGGGCCATCATGTTCGCGGTCAAGGCCCACTCCGGCACCGAGCGCCGGGGCAAGGGTTTCCCTTACATCGTCCACCCCATGGAGGCCATGGAGATCGTGGCCACGATAACTCCCGACCAGGAACTCCTGGCCGCCGCCGCCCTTCACGACACCGTCGAGGATACCGACGTGACGGTAGAGGACATAAGGAAAGAGTTCGGAGCCCGCATCGCATCGATAGTGGCTTCCGAGAGCGATGTTTTCCAGCCCGGCATGAGCGAGGAAGACAGCTGGCACGCCCGCAAGGAAGCGGCCATAGTGCGTCTTGCCAGGGCATCCAGGGATGCCAAGATAGTGGCGCTGGGAGACAAACTCTCCAACATGCGCGCCATTGCCCGCGACTACGCCGTGCTGGGGGACAAACTGTGGAACATCTTCCATGCCAAGGACCCCAAAGACCACGAATGGCACTACAGGGGGCTTGCCGATTCGCTGCGGGAGTTGGAGGGAACCTCGGCGTTCCATGAGTTTCAAAGTCTTATAAATCAAGTATTCGGCGATGGAAGCAATAAAGATTGACCTTAACGACTACGTGCTTTCCGGCGGAGGCTTCAACGGCGAAAGCTACAATCACAAGACCGACCCTTCGGTCATGCTCAAGCTCTATTTCCCCGGCAAGATCCAGCAGCCCCTGGATGAAATGACGCTTGCCCGCAAGGTCTACGACCTGGGCATTCCTTCTCCTGAACCCGGAGAATATGTGGTGACGCAGGACGGCCGCTACGGAATACGTTTCCGCCGCATCATGGGCAAGAAGTCCTATTCCCGCGCCACCGGCGATGCCCCTGAAAAGGTACAGCAGTACGCAGAGGAATTCGCCCTCATGTGCCGCCGGCTCCATTCCGTCCATGTGGACCGTTCGCAGTTCGAATGCGTCAAGGACCGCTACTACAGGCTTCTGGAGTCCAACCCTTTCTTCTCCGCCCGGGAGAAGGACAAGATCGGCCTTTTCATTTCCGACGCCCCCGACACCGATACCGCCATCCACGGCGACCTTCAGTTCAGCAATGCAATTTTCGTGGGGGACCGGCGCTATTTCATAGACCTGGGGGACTTCTGCTACGGATACAACCTGTTCGACGTGGGCATGGTGTACCTGTGCTGTTACCTCAGCAAGGAAGCCTTCATCGAAGAAACTTTCCACATGCCCAAGTCGCTTTCGATGCGTTTCTGGGACTGTTTCGCTCCCGCGTATTTCGGCTCCGACAGGCCGCTTGAGGATATCGAGGAGCAGATACGGCCCTATGCCGGACTTAAAACTTTGATTGTCGAGCGTGACAGCAACTGCCCCATGCCTGAGTTCAGGGCCGCTCTTGAATCTGTACTTAGATAATGAAGATATTCGATAAAAGCATTTTCAGACAGTCTATGCGTGCCGGACTGCTGCTCATAATAGTAGCGGCTGTCACCCTTGAGGCTACATCGTTGATCCAGTTCTTCTATGCACAAAGAGGCCTCAGGTCCGAGGCCACCCTGCGCGCCGAGACAGAATTGGAAATCACAAACAACAGGATTCTGGACATAATCAATCAGGCCGAAACTGCCGTGCACAACAGCGAGTGGATTGCCAAATGGTGCCTGGACTATCCCGACAGTCTCGTGCGTGTGGCAACCCGCCTGGTGCGCGACAATCAGGTCATCATGGGCTCCACGGTGGCGCTGGTTCCCGGTTATCTGGACAGGCATCAACTGTTCGCCCCTTATGCCTATGAGGATACGGACGGCAGGCTCGCGATTACCTCGCTGGCTACTCCGGAATACGATTATCCGGAGCGCGAGTGGTTCCGGAAGCCTCTGGAACTCGGCACCGGCTACTGGTCAGAGCCTTATGTAGACACGGGCGGCGCCGGCATTCTCATGACCACATACTCAATGCCGGTCCGTGACGACTCGGGAAATATTGCGGCCATAATGACGGCGGACATTTCCCTTGACTGGCTTACGGGAGTGGTAGGGGATGTAAAAGTGTACCCCAGCGCATTCAGCGTGCTGCTTAGTCGCCAGGGCGAACTCATGGTCAGCCCCACCGACTCGCTGGTGATGACTCATACGTCCCAGGAACTGATTTCGGGCTTTGAAGACACGACGATGCAGCGGATCAACCGCGCGATGCTTTCCGGCGGTTCCGGCAGCGAGCCCTTGAAGTTCGGCGGCAAGATGCATCAGATATATTTTGCGCCCATCGAAAAAACCGGTTGGTCCATGTCCATCGTCATTCCGGAAGATGAGATTTACAAAGGCCTGAAGAAGACAATCGGCTGGGTGAGCCTGTTCCAGCTCCTGGGACTTGCGATGCTTGCCGTGATACTTTTCGCCATATACAGGAGCGTGTTGAAGTACAAGGACCTCAATGACCGTAAGGAACGGATGGACAATGAACTTCGCATCGGCCACAGCATCCAGATGTCCATGGTCCCGAAGATATTTCCTCCTTTCCCGGACCGCAAGGACCTTGACATCTCCGCCGCCCTGGTGCCCGCCAGGGAAGTTGGCGGCGACCTGTACGACTTCTACATAAGGGACGAAAAGCTCTTCTTCTGCATCGGAGACGTAAGCGGCAAAGGTATTCCGGCATCCCTGGTCATGGCCGTCACCCGCAGCCTCTTCCGCAGTATTTCAGGCCATGAGAACAGCCCCGGCGCCATTGTGAGCATCATGAACCAGAGCATGTCGTCGGACAACGACAACAGCATGTTCGTTACCTTCTTCTGCGGAGTCCTCGACCTGGCGTCGGGACACCTGCGCTACTGTAACGCCGGCCACAACGCCCCCTTCATCTTTACCGACAGTATCCGTACCCTTCCCGTGGTGCCGAATCTGCCGCTGGGTGTCGACAAGTCGATGACCTACCAGGAACAGGAAACCGACCTGCTCTTCGACAATGCGTTGTTCCTGTTCACCGACGGCGTATCCGAGGCCGAGAATTCACAGAAGGAACTGTTCGGCGAGAAGCGCATCCGCGAGGTGCTCAGCACCCGCCGTGACGCCCAGGCGCATCTGGAGGCTATAAACAAGGCTGTGGAGGCGTTCGTTGGCGACGCCCCCCAGAGCGACGACATAACCATGCTTTTCCTGCATTACCTTAATTTCCATCTTTCGCTTCGCAACGAAGTGTCGCAGATTTCGCGTCTCGCACCTTTCATCAGCAAGATAGCCAAGGTAAAGCATCTGGATTCCACTTTGGCGTCGAGCCTCAACCTGGCTCTCGAGGAAGCTGTGACCAATTCGGTAATGTACGCTTATCCGGAAGGTACGGAGGGCACCGTGGACGTGGAGGCCATCCTGAACGAGGATTCCATCCAGTTCGTCATTTCAGACAATGGAATTCCATTCGACCCCACCGCAGCTCCTGCCGTCGACACCAGTCTCGGAGTGGAAGAGAGGGCGATAGGAGGCCTTGGCATACATTTGGTACGCAAGATAATGGACAATGTCAGCTACCGCCGCGACGGCAGCAGGAACATTCTTTCAATGACTAAAAAAATCTGATATATATGCAAACTATTATCAACAAACAGCAAGACGAGACCACCATACAGTTCGTCGGCCGTATGGACACCCCGGCGGCCCAGGAGGCGGCTACCATGATGGACAAATTCCAGGAGGCGGCCTCGGGGACCGTCATCCTTGACTGCAGCAAGCTCGAGTACATCTCCAGCTCAGGCCTGAGGATTTTCCTTTCCATCCGCAAGGCAGCCGCGGCCCAGGGGGGCAAAGTCATCGTCCAGGATATCAATGACAATATCCGTAACGTGTTCATGATGACCGGCTTCCTGAATCTGTTCGAGATTCGGTAAGGCTTATTTGATGCCGTATTTCCGGAGTATCCGGAGCACCTTCTTCTCTATGGACTTAGCCCACAGGGTATAGCCGTAGTTTGTGGGGTGTACGCCGTCGACCGAGGCCAGATGGTCGGGGCTCGTGGCATCCGGATAAATGTAGTACACATCTTTGTACTTCTTGCAGGCGATGGCCATTAGGCTGTCGGCGACTTGAATCCGCCTGCTTTCGGCATTCTCTGCGGAGACGCTGAAATTGCGGCTCTCGCGGCGTATCGTCCGTTGGAAGATGAGAGGCTTGCCGGGGTGCGACGCCTGCACCTTCTCTATAAAGGGGAACAGGCGTTCCTGTATTTCAGGTACTGAAGGGTTGGAGAAGGCGTCGAAAATGAAGCCTTCTACATCGGCTGCGGCGAGGGCTGTGGCGAAGTAGGGCTGGAGCTTGCTGTTGCCGCTGCATCCCAGGCTGAGCAGCTGGATGCCGGTGTTGCGCGAGAACTGTGCGGGGTAAGTCATTCCACCCCTGGAGGTGCTGGAACCGTGTGTGTAGCTGGAGCCGAAGATGGCCACCCTGTGCCTGAAGGGGTTCGGGATCGCCTCTATGACGGAGCCTTCCTGCACGCCAATCTGTACGGATTTTACCTCGCTGTAGAGGGGCAGATACATCAGGCATTCGTGCATCTGTCCGTCCATGTTCTTTATGAGGCTGAGTACTTCGCCCTCGGAGCCGTTGCCTCTGGCTCCTGCAGCGGCGAACACCCATTTCCCTCCATCCCTGATGTACAGGTCATAGCCCTTGGCCGAGATGCCGTTTGTGTTCATCGGGTACTGTATGGTTCCGTATTCGGTCTTGATCTGGATGATGGTGCTGTTGGTGCGAAAAGCCACCGCGATGCCGGAAGATTCCCTCACCTGAAGGTTTTCTCCCTTGGTGAAACCCTTGAAGCGGACTGTGTCCAGACGGTGGTAGGGGTTGGGAGTGTCCGTGAAGAGTTTTCCAGTGAGGGTAAGGGAAGAAGCTTCTGTGTAATAAATTTTTACATTGCGGGGAGTCTGGCCCGCCGCCGGCATGGCCGTGGCTGCGGCCAGCATGGCTATCAAGAGGATAAAGCGTTTCATGCTACGAAAATAATAAATAATTCGTAAATTGGGACCGTGAATAGATTTATACAGTTTCAAGCCATCGAAAATGCCCGCGAGATCGGCGGGCTCTGCACAGCTCACGGACATAAGATACGCACCGGCCTGCTTGTCCGTTCCGGCAACCTTTCAAGGGCCACGGACAGTGATGTGGCAGTTCTTTGCAACCGTTTCAAAATCAGCGACGTATTCGACTTCCGCTTCGACAGTGAGGCTGCTGCCGACCCCGACCGCCGCATTCCCGGCGTGCGCTACACGGGCCTTTCCACCCTCCCGAGGGAGATGATAGATGGCTTCTCCAGCGGCCGCAATGATACCGAGCAGCAAAGTTCCAACGATTTCGTAGCCTCCCTTGTGCGCTACGCGTCCGTTCCGGAGGCCCAGGCCCTGGCCAGGCGTCTTTATCCCTCCATAATCATGTCCGAAGAGTCCCAGAGGCATTACGGCCGGTTCCTTCGCGGCGTCCTGTACGCCCCCGGCGGGTCGCTCTGGCATTGCTCACAGGGCAAGGACAGGGCCGGACTGGCCACCGCCTATCTCCTGACCGCACTCGGAGCCGACAGGGAGACGATTGTCGCCGACTTCGACCAGTCCAATGTCTACTACGAAAAATACGTAGAGCAACTCTCGGAGCAAGTGCGCCGCAAGGGAGGAGACTCCGACGCCACCGACTTCATCCGCGCGATGGTGGGCGTGAGCGTCAAGAATTTCTGCGCCGGACTCGATCTGATAGACTCCACCTTCGGATCTCTCCAGTCTTACGTGGAGAACCAGCTGGGCTTCACTGCCCCGGAATGCGCCAGACTCAGGGAACGTTATCTGGAATAATATGTTGCGCAGAGGAAGAACGCTTCTGGCCGCTGCAGGAGCTGCAATGGCCGCAGGATGTGCCGTCCCGCAGAAGGCGCCGCAGCCCAACATCATTTTCCTCATGTTCGACGACCTTGGCTACGGCGACCTGGGGTGCTACGGGCAGCGGCTGATCGAGACTCCGAACATCGACGCCCTTGCCGCTCAGGGCGGTCCCCGCCGCGACATGGACCTTCACATCTTCGATCTCGACGGCAACCGGCAGAAGGTCCTGAGTTTCCGCTTCATCCATCTTGAACCGGAAGGCGTCGACCTTCAGGACGGGTGGATATACGTGGCTTTCAACGCCAAGAAGGAGCCGCGCTTCTCTAACATCTGGCGCTTCAAGATTAAGTAGCCTGGAGGGCTGGGGGCTGGTAGCTGTTGGTTGTCAAAGTTAAGGTGTTGATTAGCAGTGTTTTAACTGTTTCAGGGTGCTTGTTTTTCAGGTACCCTGAAATGCTTAAAATGCTTAGTGTCAAGCGGTTGACTTTGCTAGGCAGGGCAATGTGTGCACAAGCCTCGGCGTCGGCAAGTGCGTGGTGATGCCGCGTAAGGTCAAATCCGCATGCCGAAACGAGCATTGTGGGAAACCAGCGGGAGGCCTTCTATTCTGGGCGGGGATAAAGTCAGCCTGTCAGGCTGGCTTATCTCGCAAATAATGCGTAAATTTGAGAGCTAATGATTCGTATTATGGCAAAAGACAGATTTGATATCAA
This sequence comes from uncultured Bacteroidales bacterium, assembly GCA_946405435.1. GTDB lineage: Bacteria > Bacteroidota > Bacteroidia > Bacteroidales > UBA932 > Cryptobacteroides. Next base: position 2,906 of record CAMJHF010000005.1, on the reverse strand, counting down.
GGAAAGGGAAGGAGTCAGTTTAATGACCGATGCTTTCGTAATCGTGGACAAGGAAACAGGAGTGAACTATCTGTTTGTTCATCGTGGCTACGGCGGCGGCCTCACTCCGCTGCTGGATTCTGATGGCAAACCAATTGTCACCAAAGACAGCGGTAAGCAGTGATTGCCTCTGACTCAGCGGCAGGCTACTATTTAGCGGGCTCCCGTTTACAACGCACAGGGGATACTATGCAGCTCTCGTCTTGATCCTTTTGCCATCCCGGCTCCAGGTGTAGATCCACGCCCCGTTTCGGGATGTAAACGTGTCCCCGGCAACACCGGTGATTTCGCCGACGGACGAAGCGCTGAGCGTCTTGTACCTCTGTCCCTCGCTGTTGTACAGGTATATCCAACTGCCATTTTGCGACACGAAGAACTCCGAGCTGTAGCCCTTAACTTCGCCCACGCTGCTGGCGCTGAGCGTCTTGTACCTGTGTCCGGCGTCATCATACAGATACACCCAGTTGCCGCTGGTCTCTACGCTGGAAATCTTGTGCGCGCCGGCGAGCATCGCCAGCACGACGGTCATAATGCTTAAAAACTTACCCATAACTCTACAAAATTAACGTTTTTCAGAGAAAACACGCACAAATATGACCGGAGCGACGTTTGCCATTTGAATGGGCCTTGGCGAGGGAGCCATTGGCGGAGGAACTGGCGGACGCTATTTCTCCCTGACCTTTTTGCCTGTCATGTGGTCAATGGTGAGCTCCAGGACTAGCGCCCTGTGCGCATTCTTTGCCATGTCGGCTTCTATATCATAACCGGCAGGGAACAGTTTGGCTCCGAGCGTGCGCAAGAGGGCATTCTTGCGCTCTTCGTCCTTCACCTCGGCGATGCGTCCGAAACAGACTACGCTGGTGAAGCAGTTCCACCATTCTCCAGGATTCTTGACCGGCTCTGAAAGAACCGTGAAACACACTTTATCGTTTGCCCTTATGGCGTCCAGCTTATGCCCGTCCATGGCGCAGTGGAAGTAAACCTTGCCATCCAAAAGGAAGAAATTCATCGGAATCCCATAAGGGTAACCGTTTTCTCCGTGCATGGACAGGATTCCGCGCGGGGCGCTCTCCAAAATTGCAAGGCATTCTTCTCCAGATACCTCCTGCTTAAAACGGCGCATCGGCCGGAAAGCTATTTCACTCATACCATTTAAATCCGATAACGGACGCAACAGCGTCACGATGAAAAACAAACGTCGGAAGGAGTCAGGTTCCGCATAAAGGCAGCAGAAAATCCGGCGTCTCCTTCTGATAGACACAAAGATAAGGTTTTTGATTGGTTGGAGCGCCAGGAATATATGAGAATTTGATAATTTCCAGCGAAAAATAGATAACGGAATGTCCGGCAAAATCCCCGACCTTTGCAACTGTTAAATGATTACAACTATGTCAAAGACACTTATTGCATTCTATTCCCGCCGCGGGCAAAACTATGTTGACGGCAGCATCCGTAACCTGCCCAAGGGTAATAACGAAGTCATCGTGGAAAAAATCAGGGCGCAGCTTCCTGATGCCGATGTTTTCCAGATCGATACCGTAAAGAAGTACTCTCCGGACTATATGGTTTGCATAGAAGAAGCCAAAGAGGAACTGCGTGCCAAGGCGCGCCCGGAGCTTACCGCCAAGGTGGAGAATATGGACCAGTACGATACCATTATCCTGGGCTATCCTAATTGGTGGGGTCTCCCTCCGATGGCAGTGTTTACTTTCCTTGAAAGTTACAACTTCGCGGGAAAGAAGATCGTCCCTTTCTGCTCCCATGAAGGCAGCGGTCTGGGCGGCAGCATACGCCAGCTCAAGATGACCGTCCCGGATGCCGATCTCACCTCCGGGGTAGCCATCCACGGTGCCGCAGCATCGCACTGCGACCGAGAAGTCAAGCAAATCATTGAACAAGCTCGATGAAAATAATCATCCTTACAGCAATCCTGGCCCTTGCGGCACGTATCCAATGTGCGTAGCCACATTCCTGGAGGCTCACGACTGGACCGGCAATTCCATCGGCAACGGTAAAGAATCGTCTCTCCATCCAAGGCACAAAGGCCAAGACGACCGGAAAGCAGATCTAGGAATTCGTAAAGGGTAAGTAGGGAAATTTTGATAAGCGAGAAATCTTCCGTACCTTCGTGGGTATGGAAGATTTTTTGATATTCAATACCCTGGGGGACGGAAAATATCCGGATGCCTATAAGGAAAACTATCACTGTCACATCCTTTGCAGAAGCGGCGAGATGCGCTTCGAGGCCATGGGAAAACCTTTCAAGGCCAGTCCCGGAGACCTTGTCATCTGGCAGATGACGACGCTCATTTCAAATGTCAGCTATTCGCCAGATTTCGATGCGGATTTCCTCCTGATTTCCAATCCTTTCCTCAATCTCTACAACCCGGAGCAGGTATGGGCTACCAAGGGTTATGTCTATATCAAAACCCATCCGGTTTTCCATCTGGAGGCCGATGAGTGGGATATTATCGAGGCCGATTTCGCCCAGTTCTGGCGCCGGATTCACTCCGGCCGCATCATCTTCCACGACGAACTGGTGGGCCGCGTGTTCCAGCTTCTTCTCCTGGACATGTGGGACATTTACTCCCGCGAAATGGAAAAGATTGATACCGACGAGAATACGGCCCGCCTTTTTATGCGTTTCCTCACGATGGTCCAGCAGAATTGCCGGGAGCGTCGCGAGGTGGCATGGTATGCCGGCGAGCTGTGCGTGACACCGAAGTACCTGTCGGCCATCTGCCAGAAAATCACAGGCAAAAGCGCCCTGTACTGGATAGAGTACTATGCCGTCCATGAGATCCTGCTATTGCTGAATGATCCGGCCCTGACCCTTACCGAGGTCACGGACCGGATGCATTTCCCTG
>CAMJHF010000004.1 GCA_946405435.1 uncultured Bacteroidales bacterium | reverse complement strand
TGATCATTTTCGTCGTCGCCGGATTCCTGTACCCGATCCTGTACAATTTCGTGTATAGGAACGGCATCCTGGAAGAAACACCGATCGCCGTGATCGATGACGCCGCCTGCAGCGACAGCCGGCGCATGATCCGGGAGATGGATGCGACGCGGGAGATGGACATCGCCTGGCGGTGCGCCGACATGGAGGAGGCGAAAGCTCTCCTGCAGCAGCGCAAGGTGAACGGAATCGTGTATTTCCCGTCCGATTTCGGCGACCGCCTGGCGGCGAAGGAGACAGCGACCTTCAGCATCTACGCCGACATGAGCAGCTTCCTCTACTACAAGAACCTCCTCATGGGCTCCGAGTTCGTGATGCTGCATGAAATCAACGGGATCAAGATCGAGCGCCTGTCCCTGGACGGGCTCACGGACCAGGAGGCCGATGCCTCGGTGAACACCGTCCTGTACGAGGATGTCAACCCGTACAACCGGGCCTTCTCCTACAGCATCTTCCTGATATCGGCCATCCTGATGCTGATCATCCAGCAAGTGATGTTCTATGGCATGGGCATGTCCGTAGGAACGATGCGCGAGGAGAACCGCAGTTTCGCCTCTCTGCCGGATACTCTGACGGGAAGGGGCGTGGGCCGTGTGGTCCTCGGACGGGGAGCCGTTTACTGGCTGCTTTTCATGATCATCGGCATCTACGTGTGCTGCGTCGTTCCGGCGATGTTCGGATTCCCGCAGCGGGGCCGTTTCCAGGACATCCTCCTCCTGCTCGCCTTGTTCGTCACCGTGTGCGTCTTCTTCTCCATGACCTGGACGACGCTGGTGACGCGGCGGGAATCGGCCTTCCTGCTGTTCCTTTTCATGTCTCCGGTGTGTGTGTTCCTGACGGGCTTCAGTTGGCCGACGACAGCCTTTCCGGGTTTCTGGAAACTGTTCTCCTACCTGTTCCCGTCCACTTTCGGCTGCCAGGCTTTCATCAACCTGAACACGGCGGGCGCTCCGCTCCCGGTCGTCGCGCCGCAACTCCGCGCCCTGTGCATCCAGGGAGTTGTTTATTACATCCTCGCCTGCGCGGCGGTGTATGTGGAGAATTTCGTGGGCAGGAAGTCCGGCCAGGGCATCTTGGCGCGCAGCGGTCCAGCATCGACGCAAACAGATTAAAAGAGCCAGACGTACAACAATGATTGGCACATCACTTCTGTGACTTGTGCCCTTTTTCTTTTCGGCTGTTGATAAAATCTCGATTTGTCGAAGTGATTGTTTTACAGTTTTTACATATATTTACAAACATAACCCCATCCTCCGGAACGTCACATCGCCTTCGATCAGATTCGGCCCGTCCACATTCATCTCTTCACGCGTGAGCACCAGCTTGTCCTTGCTGCACTCTTTCACATAGTACCGTGCTGCGGGCGTATAGGCCGCTTTCCTGTCCTTTTGCATAAAATCGTGGTCCAACTCAAAGAGGTAAATTTCCGGCGTGGAACTGCCGACGCCGGGATAGCCGTTCTGATGTTGCTGGTAGATGTACTTTGCCTCCGAGTCCCCGGAGAATACATCAGATACGTATATTGTCAGGATATACGGATCCTGGCTCTCTTTGTTGATGGTCGAGAAGGTCCAGATCACCAGCCCTGCATCCTGCACTCCTTCCGGATACACCTTCTCCCAACTGCCCTCCAGGTTGTTGGAAAGGTCAATTTCAGGAATCATCTTCTCACACCCGCTCAGCCCTGCCACCAGCAGCGCTACGCAAATCATTGTTCTAATAATCTTCATTATCGTTCACATTTTCTTATTAAACACACAGAAGACTAAAACATTGCTTCAAGAATTATTCATTCTTCAATAAAGAATATAATTACAAATAGATGCCTCCGGATTATCTCCGGATGAAAAGAAAAAAGAAGCGAGGATCTTCCCGCTCCAGTGATCTACTACTCCGACTTGTCTGAGAGCTTTTGTTCCATCCGCTTCAAACGTTTCCGGTCATAGACCTTCTTGGATTTATGGACGGCCTTCCGGAAAGAGACAGGCCGGCCGTGCTCGGCAATCTCCTCGAGCCGGGCCGCCCTGCGGTTGGCGAGCATGAACCGACGCCGAACCGAGTGAAGTCAAGCTTGCTTGGACTTCCGAGGTGAGAAGGAGGAAAAGCCCGAAGGGCTTAAGTCCGCCTCGGTAATCCTCAGTTTCCTCTGTTTCTTTCTCGGTTTCATCACCTATGACGATTCGTTAAGTTTGGACTCAATCCTGTTAAGGGTATCGAAGAAACGCTGCGTCGCAACGGCGGGTCCCATCAGCAAGATGCCGAATACGTTCCAGCCAAACATGTGCCACCAAGAAGTGTACGGGCCGTCGATGCCCATCTCAATGGCTTTTTCCTTCAGTTCTTCGGCTATCCGTGACATCCAGATTAGCGGATAGATGAACGCTGTCGGGATTCCAAGCAAATATGCCACCCAGTATCTCTGTGTATGTCGGCCCAGGATATAATCGAGTTCATCCTGCAGGCCGCCCAGAGGCATGTACAGCAGGAAGAAAAGCCCGGCCGTGAAGAAGTCGATGAAGCCAAGCCAGAATCCTGGTCTATTTGTGTGATGGAACCTCATTGCCATGCTGAACTACCGGATGAAATCCAACCCATCTTTCCCATGGCCGAAGAGGAACGGGAGTTCCATACAATGGCAAGCCCCGTGATGCCCCGCTTGAAAACAATCCAAGTGGCCAGGTGCCTTCGAATGGGCGGAAGCATCACGGCATAATCCACGATGTCTACCAGCAATTCCGGCCCGTACTTGTGCTTCCAGAACTTGAATGTATAGATATCTTTCACTTGACCTCCAATTCTTTGATGCACCAGCAGAAAGCGGCCGCCAGTCTTTTGTCTCCGTCCTGGAAATGATTCCCGGGATTCCAGACCAGCGTGCAGTTTTCACTTCCAAGTTGAGCCTTGAGTAGTTCATATTCGCCCCGGACGCTGTCGCCCACACGGGCAATGGCGCGGTTCTTCACGTGTTCTTCGTGGTCTCCCAGACTAAGATAGACTTTCCCTGCCTTCACTGGGTGCACATTAGCATAATCCAGCCAGTCCTTTATCCAGAGGGAAGGCGATGCTGCAGCGATGGCAGTAAAACGGTCTGTCTGCATGGATGACCAAAGGGCGAAAAGTCCGCCCAGAGAGTAACCTCCAAGAATGACGGGCAGTTTCCCGTATTCTATTTCCAGTTCCGGAAGAAGCGATTCCGTCACATAGCGGAGCGTCTCGCCGGTCCGGGCCCCCACTTCCGGTTTCCGACTGATGGCATCGTCGTGCCATGGGGTAAGGTCCAGGTCCCAGTCGAACACCTGGAATGCAGCAAGGACAAAAGGGACACCGGCCGCCCCGGCAATCAATTCTGCCGTCCGGTCGAAAATGCCACGTTCATGGTTCCCGAGCGTCTGAATAAGAATATATTGAGGCTGGACGGAGTCTGATATAAAGCATTCACGGCCGTCTATAGTGCACGTTTTGTGGCTCATAGCTTACAAAGTTAGCATTATTTCCCGTAAGTAAGGAGCATCATGTCACGCATCTCGCTGAAGCCGGCGGATTCGCCCCCGTATCTTTTACGGACATAGATATTCATCAGATAGGCGCACCGGCCGGATGGGTTGTCTGGCATAAATCCCGCAATTTCGCTATCTTTGCAGTAAATGATTACTCTTATCATAATATTGTGTACCGCCGTGGTAAGCATCTTGTGCTTCACCGGAAAGCTGAACATCAACTCGTGGGTATTCAATGCCTACCAGGTTTGGCACAGGAGACAGTGGCACCGAATGCTCTCATACGGACTCGTACATGGCGGCTGGGGGCATCTTATCTTCAATATGCTCACGCTGTATTTCTTCGGGCCTGTGGTCGAGCAGTACTTTGCCTCCGAATTCGGAGCCACGGCCGGAGCCATCCTTTTCGCCGTCCTGTACGTAAGCGCCATCGCCGTCTCGACAGTCGGAGACTTGCTGAAATACAAAAACGATTATAACTACAATGCCGTAGGAGCTTCCGGCGCAGTTTCGGCGATTCTTTTCGCCTCGATCCTGTTCGAGCCGAAGATGGGCATCTACATCTTCATGATCCCCATTCCCATACCGGGCTATATTTTCGCCCCGCTGTACCTTGCCTACTGCTGGTACATGGCAAAGCGTAACATGGACAATATAGGCCATACGGCCCATTTCTGGGGAGCTGTCTACGGGCTGGTCTTCCCGCTGCTCTGCAGGCCGGCGATCTTCAGCCACTTTCTCGCCCAACTCGGCCTCTGACCGACTCTCCAGGCAAGGATAATCCTTATTCAGTTCCTTTTTAGCATAAAATAATAATAATCTTTTAGCGAACTTGCGGCCGTTTTATTTACTACTTATGAACTTTAGCGGAATCATAGTGGGAGCGGCAGTATTCCTGAGCATCGGCATCTGCCACCCGGCAGTCATCAAAATGGAATATCACTTCGGAAAACAAAGCTGGTGGGTGTGGCTGGTTGCCGGACTCGTTTTTTCTGCACTTTCTCTTCTGGTGAAAAACGATATCATTTCCACGATCATGGGCGGCTTTGCATTTTCGTGCCTGTGGGGCATCCACGAGATGTTTCTTCAGGAAAAGCGTGTTCTGAAGGGCTGGTTTCCCGAGAATCCCAAGCGCCACCCTTACTATGAGGCGAAGAGGAAAGAATTAAAGAATTAAAATATTATCTTTGTAGAATATGAAAGTATTCGACAAAGATACAATGGACAGCGCCTGCAAGCATTGTCATATAAAAGACCCCGGACAGGTGACCATCATGGAGAGCGCCGCACTTGCGGCCTGCCTGGAAAAAGAAACCGGGATTCCTGTAATCCACATGGAGCTGGGGTCTCCCGGCCTGGCCCCCAACCGCATCGGCCTGGAAGCAGAGAAAAAAGCTCTCGACACTGCCAACGTTTCGGCATATCCCCCTACGGACGGCCTTCCGGTCCTCAAGGAAGCAGCATCCCGCTTTGCCAAAGCGTTCCTGAATCTGGATTTCTCCCCTGCCCGCTGCATCCCCACCACCGGCTCCATGCTCGGTGCCTTCGCCGCATTTGCAGCCTGCACTCAATGCACCCCGGGCAAAAACCGGGTGCTTGTCCTCGAGCCCAGTTTCTCCGCCAACAAGCAGCAGATGGCCATCCTGGGCATCGAATGGAAAGGTATCGAAATCGCCGAATGCCGCGGTCCCCGGCTCGAAAGCCGGCTGCGTTCTGAACTTTCCCGGGGCGACGTGGCGGCCATCATATATTCTTCCCCCAACAATCCCTCCTGGATGTGCCTTTCCGACTCGGAACTTCAAACTATCGCCAAGGTGGCAGGAGAGGCCGGTACTGTGATAATCGAAGACCAGGCCTACTTCTGCATGGACTTCAGGCAGGAAGGTTACGACATTCCCTACTGCGCCCCCTATCCCCCGAGCGCAGCACGCTACACCGGCGATATCATCATCCTGCTGTCCGGATCCAAAATCTTTTCCTACGCCGGTCAAAGAATCGGCGTAATGTACATAGGGAGAGAACTTTACGAGCGCTGCTATCCCGCCCTCGCCAGCCGCTACGGCGGCTCCGGCATGTTCGGGCTCACAATCACCGGCGGCATCCTGGATATGATAACCTCCGGCTGCACGGCCAGCACCCAGTGGGGCCTCGCCGCCATGATGGACGCCAGCTGCGACGGCACCGTCAATTTCGTAAACGACACCCGCATATACGCAGAGAGAGCCTCCAGGATGAAAGAAATCTTCTCAAGTGGAGGATTCAACATAAGCTATCCCGACGATGCCGGAGGCCCTGTCGGCGACGGCTTCTTCTTCACGCTGAGCTACCCCGGAATGGACAGCAACGCCCTGATAAGCGAACTTATGGCCTATGGCATAAGCACGGTCAGCCTGGACAAGATGGGTAGCAGCCGGCACGGCGTACGCGTCTGCTCCAGCAGGATACGTCCCGACCAGTTCACGCTGCTCCGGGAGCGCGTCGAGCAATTCAGCAAAGACCACCCCATTTCCAAAGAATAATATGGCAGAGAACGTATTGGAAAAACTGTTCGCGGAATACACCGGACAGCGCCTTGCAGAACAGATTGAACTTCCGACCTCCGGCAGCCACCGGCGTTACTTCAGGCTCAAGGGAGGCAACATATCGGTAGTGGGTGTACTCGGCACCAGCCTGGAGGAAAACCGGGCGTTCGTGGCCTTGTCCAGGCACTTCAAGGAGAAGGGTCTGAACGTTCCCACCGTGCTCGCCGTCTCCCCCGACGGCATGTCATACATTCAGGAAGACCTCGGAGAGAAGATGCTCTTCGACCTCATTTCACAGGGACGGGACAGCGGGTTCTACAACTCTTACGAAAGCGGCCTGCTGTGCCGCACCATCGAGGCCCTGCCCAAGATACAGTTCAAAGGAGCCGAGGGGCTGGACTGGAACGTCTGCTACCCCCAGAAGGAATTCGACGCCCGCATGGTGGACTTCGACCTCAACTACTTCAAGTATTGTTTCCTCAAGGCTACCGGGCTGGAATTCAATGAAGTACAGTTGCAGGACGACTTCGAGCGCCTCAAGTCCGACCTTCTGCTGGACTCCGAGAACACCTTCCTCTACCGCGATTTCCAGGCCCGGAACGTCATTATCCGGGACGGCGAACCGTGGTTCATCGACTATCAGGGAGGAAGGCGCGGCCCGATCTATTACGACGTGGCATCTTTCATCTGGCAGGCCCGTTCCCGCTACCCCGAGGACCTCAAGCAGGAACTCATCCGGACCTACCTGCGCTCCCTCCGCAGTTACGTCCATGTAGAAGAGGAGAGGTTCCGCGAGCGCCTGCGTATTTTCGTACTCTTCCGCACCCTGCAGGTTCTCGGAGCCTACGGTTTCCGCGGCTACTTCGAAAAGAAGCCCCACTTCCTGTCCAGCGTGCCCTACGCCCTGGACAATCTCAAAGTGCTGCTGCAGACACCATTCGACAGCTATCCATACTTGAATTCACTGCTGAGCAAGCTCACCGCCATGCCGCAGTTCTACGAAATCGCCGTCGACAAGCGCCTGGAAGTACACATCTACAGTTTCGCATACAAGAAAGGCATTCCCGCCGACAACACCGGCAACGGCGGCGGCTACGTGTTCGACTGCCGGTCCATAAACAATCCGGGCAAATACGAGCACTACCGCCAGTTCAACGGCAACGACCCCGAGGTCATAAAGTTCCTGGAAGACGACGGCGAAGTCCTGGTGTTCCTGGAGAGCGTGTACAAACTGGTGGACGCCCACGTCAAGCGTTTCATCGAGCGCAAGTTCACCCACCTGCAGGTATGCTTCGGCTGCACCGGCGGACAGCACCGTTCGGTATTCTGCGCCGAGCGCCTGGCGCGCTACCTTAAAGACAAATACAACGTCGCGGTCAAGCTTACCCACCGCGAGCTGGACATCGAACGCACCCTGTGATGAAGGCTATGGTTTTCGCCGCAGGGCTCGGCACAAGGCTCAAGCCCATCACCGACTCCCTTCCCAAGGCGCTCGTTCCCGTCTGCGGCCGCCCGCTGATAGCCCACGTGCTTGACAAGCTGTGCGCCGCCGGCTACGACGAGATAGTCGTCAACGTGCATCATTTTGCCGACAAGATAAAGGACTACCTTGCTTCAGGAGGCTTCCCGGCGCATATTTCCATCTCCGACGAAAGCGACCTGCTGCGCGAAACCGGCGGCGGCATACTGCATGCGCGGCCATTCCTGGAGGACGGCGGCGACTTTTTGGTACACAATGTTGACATCATCTCCGACCTTGACCTCCGGTGGTTCCGGGAGCAGGCGCAGCCGGGAGCCCTGGCCACCCTGCTGGTGAGCCGGCGCAAGACGCAGCGGTATTTCCTCTTCGACGGGCAGATGCGTCTGGTGGGCTGGACCAACCTGGCCACCGGCGAGGTACGCAGCCCCTACCCCGGACTCGACCCTTCAAAGTGCAGGCGCTACGCCTTCTCCGGCATTCACAACATATCTGCCGGCATATTCCGGGTATTCGATGACTATGGCTGCCCCGAACGCTTCCCGATAGTGGATTTTTACCTCAAGGCTTGCGCAGATCATCCTATATACGGCGTCGTGCCGCCCGGACTGACAGTGGTGGACGTAGGCAAGCTGGAAACTCTCCCGGAGGCGGAAAAGATATGCCGCTCGATACTGACTACTTGACCTTCAGGCGGCCCACGGCGTGCTCAAGACCGACCGTTGGTTCGATTATATTGTAGTCTTTCCAGAAATCGGGATCGTTGAAACGGCCGCTAATGTCGGAAAGGGATTCCCTGCCGGCAAGCGCTTCCTTGCGGGGGATCTTCACCACATCGGCTCCGGAGTACCGGTTGGTAACAACGGCCTCGGCCACCACGTTGTAGTCGGTGGCGAAAAGGCGCCTTTTCCAGTCGCAGCTGAAGCGGAAAACGGTCTTCAGGTAGCTCAGACGGTACACGCCGTCCTCCGGCTTGTAGTTGAGCTGGAGCGACATCTCCCTGGGCTTGAACCTAAGGCCCGAAGGACGCCTTACCAGCATGGCACGGGTGGCCTTTTCAGGATCGGACATGTCAAGCGACAGCTCCAGCCGGGTAAACGCCATGGTCTCGCGGTCTATATAGACAGTGGCATTCTGCATGGCAAAGTCATCTTTGACGGCGGGCGTAAGGCGTATGACGAACTGCATCCGGGCATCTATCGCCTGCGGCGGCAGCAGTTCCAGCTTGTAATAGTCAAGTTCCCGGCTGTCCAGCACTACGGAGCGGTTTTTTGCAAGGTCGAGCGCCACTGGCATGGACGGCCCCCCTATCACTTTGACCGCCAGGGTGTCGGACGCCTTGGGGCTAGTGAGCAGGCGGCTCTTGACAAGGGCGGCCCTGTCGGCTCCGGAATAGCCGGAATAAGCCGACTTGTACATCTTGGTAACAGCCTCCGACACATATATGAATCGCTGGCGCTTCTGTACCGTTTCCCGGTAAAAGCAGTCATACAATTCGGGTTCCGACGGATAGTTTGCACTAATCCTTGCTATGGCTGTTCGCATGAGTTCCAGCGGATCGCCTGACACTACGACCGAAGGATCGAGGGTAAAATCCCTTGGTTTCATCCTCACGCTCATCGGTGCGCCCGGCTCCGCCGGAGGCGCCTGGACTATGGTGCCGTACCCCATTAGCGTAAAAGTCAACGAGCTGACGGGTACGTTGGATTTGATGATGAAGGTGCCCTCGGAATTGGTAACGGTAGCATAGCTGGTGCCGTTTACGTACACGCCGACCTCGGGAAGAATACGGCCCGTGGAGGCGTCCCTGACCACTCCCCTGACGCTGAAAATCAGGGAGTCGCTTTGCCCGTACAGCCCGTTAGAACAAAGCAACAAGCACATTATCAACAATTTAAGACGCCGTATCATAATTATTGCAAATATAGCAAATTCGTTAAATTATTTCTAATTTTGCAGAATGAAAAAGTTATTCGTCATCATTGCAGCGTTGAGTCTGGCCGCAGCGTCAGCCTCCGCACAGACACTCAGGGCACCTGAGTTTGAGCTTTCCAGTTCCGACAAAGTTGATTCCGACCTTCGGATAGCTTTTCCCATGTACTTTGGCTTCTCCGCACCGATGGACTCTCCGTCGCCGTTCCCCAACACCAAGTATACCCAGAATTTCTACTATGCATTGGAAGTAGCCTCCATAAAGTTCCATTCCGACACCAGCCCCTTCAGCTTCAGCATCGGCCTCAAATGCACATTCATGGACTTTTCTTTCGAGGACACGTCGATAACATACCGCAAGGTCGGTCCTGCTCTCATGCCTTACCCTATCATAGCGGAAAATCTCAAATATGACGGCAAGAAGTCCAAAGTCCACGCCAGCTACGTCGGAGCACCCATACGCTTCGCATTCAAGGCAGGCCGCGCCAAGCTGTTCATAGGCGGCGGAGCAGACTACATGTTCCACGGCTATACCAAATACCGCTCGCCCAAGTACCGCGAAGACCTGAATGCGCTCTTCAATCCATTCCACGCCTATGCAGAAGCCGGCGTAACCTACAGCATGATAGGTCTTTTCGCCAACTATAGCATCACTCCCATCTTTGCTGACGGCGTCAGCAACACCAGAACCCTCACGATAGGATTCACCTTCGGTCTGTAGCAACCGGCACATAATGATACAAAGAAGGCAGGCCTTGACGGTCTGCCTTCTTTGGTAGGGACGGTCGGATTCGAACCGACGACCTCTTCAATGTGACTGAAGCGCTCTAAACCAGCTGAGCTACGCCCCTGTGTCCCCGAACGGGAATGCAAAGATGAGAAGATTTCCGCAATTTTGCAAATAAAGTTCGGGGATTCTTCATCGTAAACTATTCGGGAATCTGCGCGCCGTAATCCGCAACCTTACCGAACAGATCCTTGGCCTTCTCCCAAGGATACTTGTTGCAGTACATGCTGGGGCGGACAATCTCGGTGCCCTGCTGATTGAGACCGAACATACGGTTGACCTGGTTGGCTGCAGAATTGGGATTGTAGCTCTGAGACTGGATGATCTTCAGGCTCATGTAGCCCTCGAGGTAAGATTTGTCGATGGCGTTGATGAATGCATCGTTGCCCTTCGGAAGGTCTTTATTGCCCTCATACTTGGGACCGATCTGCTCGGCCTCCTCAATGCGGTCTGCGGACACGGAAATCGTGGCCACGCCGGGGGCGGCAATCTCAAGATCCCTCCTGTTGGCGAAGAAGTAATTGTCATAGAGGTTGCTCTGCTTGAGGGCCTCAATGGACTTGTTGGTTTCGTAGTACACCCTCTCGACGCCGCAGTTGCTGTTGCAGCCGAAGATGTTGTTGTGCACATCGATGGTACGGATACCGTTCATGAAGCGGAAGCCCTGTCCCATATCCTCGAAGGCCTTGGTGCGGGTCCATGTAAAGAGGACTGTATTGTGATGGAAATCAAGGGAAACCTGCTCGATCTCGGAGTCCTTGGTATTACCCCTCACCTGGCAGGCTGAATAGCGGCAGGAAATGAAGATGTTGTTGCACACCTCCATGTGGCCCTTGCCCATGAGCGCCTGGATGCCGTAGTCACGGCAGTTCACGAAAATGCAGTTCGCTACGCGTACATTGCCTTCCACATCCATGTGCAGGGCATATTCATCACCATTGGCGAATCCCACCTTGGGGCAGTTGGGAGAGCCTTCGGGCTCAATGAAGCGGCCGGTAAGCACGCCCTCGTTGGGGGTACCGGTAATCTCGTTGTTGACATCGGCGACGCAGTAGAGATTGTTCTCGCCGAAATCAAAAACAAAGCCGTCGACTACGACGTTGCCCAGAGGGCCCTTGTAATCAAAGGGCCTGCGTGCATTGATGTTGAAGAGAGGAGCGATGAACTTCTGGTCATAGGGTTGGATCTTAGTGACATGCTTTATGACGTCACGCTCGCTGAAGTCGGTCGAGTATCCGCCGTAGAAACTCAGGAACTTGCCCTTGTCCGAGGAGGAATTGCCGAACTGTCCGACCTCGATGTAACCGCGATCCATATTGCCAAGGTAATTACCTTCTGCAACCAGGATTACGTCGTTGTCTTCTGCAGCATTGATGGCTTTCTGAAGGTCCTTCATTGCATTCTCGGGAGAGAGTCCGTCGGCGCGGGCCGAACCGGTGGAGACACTTACATAGTAAGTCTTGCCAGCCTTGGAAGCAGAAGCGTACTTTGCTTCAGTTGCTTTGTCCTGGGCGGTCTGCTTGGCGTTTTCGATAGCTTTCTGCTTGCCCTTGTTGACCTCGTTGCGCACGGCGCCGGTGGCCTTGTTCTTAAGGGAGCGCAGGAAAGCGTCCGACTGGGCGCCCGCAGGCTGAACTGCGACCATCGCGAAGAAGGCCGCAAGAATCAAAGATAACTTTTTCATGTTTGACAATATATAAAAAGTGTTTTGTGCGTTGAACGCAAATGTAGTAATTTTCAATGATTATGCCAACTATTCCAATTCAACGCCGAAACCGTAATTACCGGAACCGAGCACCCTCACCTCTCCGTCCGGGCAGTGCACGCTGGCCGTAGTTCCGGCAGGGATGCTCACCACGATGGAGCGGATCACGTTTCCGTCGGCTTCCCAGCGCACCCGGATCTTGCCGTAGGGCGTACGCGTAGAAGCCTCCATGTATTTGAATCCTCCGCCGGGATGAGGGTCCACCTCGAAGGTCCTGAAGCCAGGAGACGTTTCCCTGATGCCCACGGCATAGCGGTACAGCCAGTCCCCTATCGAGCCGTAGGAATAATGGTTGAACGAATTCATTCCGCCCACTATGCTGCCGTCGGGGTTGATGCTGTTCCAGCGCTCCCAGATGGTGGTGGCTCCAAGTTTGACGGGGTATATCCAGCTCGGACAGGTTTCCTGAAGCAACAGCTTGTAGGCAACGTCGGAATAGCCGTACTCGGAAAGCACTTCGCAGATATGTGGCGTCCCCAGAAAACCTGTTGTGATGTGGTTCCCATACTCTTTGACGTTGGCGGCAAGCCTGCCGGCGGCCTGCTGGCGCAGATGCTCGGGCAGCATGCCGAAGTAGAGGGCCAGAACATAAGCCGTCTGAGTATCCGAACTCACAAGCCCATTGGGAGTTACATACTCATCCATGAAGGCCTTTTTGATTTTTGTCAGTTCGGAATCATAGAAAGCTGCATCATCCTTATATCCAAGAATGGCGGCGGATTTGGCCACGATCTCCACGGAACCGGCCATGAAGCACTGGGCGCAGAGGGCTTTGGAAGTAACGGCAGAACGGCCCGAACGGTCGTTGTCCTGGCTCCAGAACAGCCAGTCTCCGAAAGGCTGGTTCAGGGTGTTCAGCAGATAATCGTCGGAAGAGCGCAGCATGAAATCCACCCACGCCTTCATGGATCGGTACTGGTCGCGCAATACAGTCACGTCGCCGTAGGCCATGTAGTGCTGCCAGGGAACTATGGTTGCACAATCGGCCCAGCCGCAGGCATGGTCCACATTGGTGCCGAAGAAGATGTCGGGGATTACCGCCGGTATGCCTCCGCGCTCGTTCTGCTCTTCCCGGAGCGACCTCAGCCACTTGCGGAAGAAATTGTCTACATTGCCGTTGAATGTGGCGGTGCGGAAGAATATCTCCGCGTCACCCGTCCAGCCCAGGCGCTCGTCGCGCTGGGGACAGTCGGTGGGAATATCTACAAAGTTGCCCCTGAATCCCCAGAAGATGTTGGACTGAAGCTGGTTTATCAGAGGATTCGAAGACTCGAAACGGCCCACGGTCTCAAAGCCGGAGTCCGCAACGACGGCACAAAAATCGGAAGGGTTCAACTCCCCTTCCAAGCCATCGACCTTGAGATACCTGAATCCGTAGAATGTCTGGCTGGGCTCGAACACGTCCGTTCCGCCGCTCAGCACGAAGGTGCTCGTAACCTTTGCGGCACGCATGTTCTTGGTGTAGAAGTTGCCCTCCTTGTCCAGCACTTCGGCGTGACTTACCTTGACCACCTGGCCCTTGCGGCCCTTGATGCGCACTTTTTCCCAGCCCACAAGGTTCTGGCCGAAGTCGAGGACCTTCTCGCCCTTAGGAGTGACAAAACTGCGCATAGGGTTGATTACCTGCCTTATGCGGACCGGCTCGGCGATGGAAGGAACCAGGCTCGCCGCCGTAGAAGGAAGCACGGTGGCCGGCTCCCAGGAATAAGCCGCGGTAAGGTCTATGGTCTCGCCGTCGTAGAAGGTGGCGTCGGCCACAGGGCCCTTGCGGGACATCTGCCAGTCGGGTCCCGTGACAAGCGTTTCCTTCCTGCCTCCGGCATACTCTATCTCGATCTGCATCAGAAGCGCCAGGTCGCTGCCGTAGCGCTGCCGGTCCTTGGGTGCTCCCCAGCCCATGCCGGAACCGTACCAGCCCGGACATACGAGCGCCTCGATCAAGGAGGTGCCGCGTTTCAGAGGGGCGGTAACGTCATAGGCCTGATACTGGATGGTCTTCTGGTAGGTCGTCCAGCCCGGGGTGAAATAATCCGCCCCGACCCTGGAGCCGTTGATGCTGAACTCATAAATGCCACGGCTGGTAACGTAGGCGACAGCCCGCTTGATGTTTCCGGACGGACGGAAAGTCTTGCGGAAGTACACAGGGCTTGGGCAGATTTTGCGGTCGCCGGTGTCCGTGCCGATCCATGAGGCCTTCCAGGCGTCTGGAGACAATGCGGTTGAGAATGAGGCGGTTACAGGTTTTGACACCTGACCGTGATTATCCCAGACCCTTACGGTCCAGGTATAGGGGGATGCATACTCGAGCGGCACACCCACAGGAACGCGCACGGAATTGTCGGACTCCACCTTGCCGGAGCGCCACACTGTGCGTCCGCCTTTTTTGAGCGTGAGCTCATAGGCCTGCTGGAAGGTGGCGCGCTTGTCGGTTTCCAGAATCCAGCTAAGGTTCACGCCTGCAGGATCTATGCCCTGGGGATTCTCAAGTCCCGAAGTGCGAAGGGTGGTAACATTCAGCTGCGCTCCGGCTTCCAGACAAATAGCGAGCAGCAGGGCAAGCGAAAGCAACCTTCTCATACTCTAACGATGGGAGGTTACTTCTCTCTCGTATCTCTCGATCTCGGGTATGAATTCCGGGCCTACCGGCACGCCGTTCTTATAGTTGAAATAGTCGAACACGGCGCCGAAAGGCAGCGTCTTGGCCTCTTCCAGAAGGGCGAGACGCTGGAATCCGCGGCCTTCGTCCTCGTATTCGCGGAGCTTCGCGAGGGGCTCGAGCAGGGCGGAAAGGAGGCACTTCTGGGTGGCCCTTGTGCCGATGACATAGGCGCCGATGCGGTTGATGGAGGCGTCGAAATAGTCAAGGCCGATATGGGCGCGGTCCAGGGCGCCGGCCCGGACTATTTCCTTGAAGAGCTCGAGCGTAGGGTCGTTCATGATGGTCACGTGGTCGGAGTCCCAGCGTACGGGACGGCTCACGTGGAGCATGAGCTCGGGCACGAACAGCAGAAGCGCGCTCACCTTGTCGGCCACGTTTTCCGTGGGCTCATAGTGCCCTGTATCAAGGGTATACATGACTTTACGGGTGGCGCAGTAGCCCTCGAAGAAATCCATGGAACCTACGGTATAGCTTTCAAGGCCGATGCCGAAGAGTTTGGCCTCCACGCAATTCTTCATGCCCGGCAGGTCTTCCCTGAGGATTTCATCGAGCGAGGCGGCCAGCAGCTCACGGTAGCGCTTGCGCTCCACAGTCTGGTCCTTGCTGCCGTCATGAACCCAGATGTTCATTATGCAAGGGTCGCCCTGGGCCTTGCCCATGGCGTCTGCTATGCGGCGGCAGCGTTTGGTATGCTCGATCCAGAAAGAACGGATGGCGCTGTCCGGATTGGCAAGGGTAAGGTCGCCGCTCTTGGGATGAGAGAATGACGTGGAGTTGAAATCCAGCTTCATGTCGTTTTCGCGGGCCCACTGAATCCAGCTTTCGAAGTGCTCGGGGCCGCACTGGTCGCGGTCCACGAACTTGCCGCCGAAGTCACCGTAGATCTCGTGCAGATTGAGACGGTGACGGCCTGCAAGAAGGCTTTTGGCAAACTTTACATCGGAACGGACCTCTTCGATGTTGCGTGCGCGTCCCGGATAGTTGCCGGTGGTCTGGATGCCGCCGGAAAGGGCCTGACCGCTTTCGAAGCCGACCACGTCGTCGGTCTGCCAGCAATGAAGGGAGATTGGTGTATTTTCGAGGATTTCCACCGCTTTGTCCACATCGACTCCAAGAGCGGCATAGCGCTCCTTTGCAATCTCGTAGGACTTGAGGATCTGAGATTCTTTCATGTTATTGATTATTTGGTTTGAATTCTTTGACTTTGAATGTATCGGCTATCATCCGGCGCATCTGGAAGCGGTCTTTCACGATGCCCGCCGTACGCGCTTGAAGCATGAGGTTGCCTATGGCGGTAGCCTCTGTAGGCCCGGCGAACACCGGTATGCCTGCAGCGTCGGCGGTCCACTGGTTGAGAAGATCGTTTGCGCTGCCGCCGCCTATGACGTGAAGCCGCCTGACGGGGAAAGGGGCAAATGTTTTGAGCATCCCCAGCACATCCTTATAACGGTCTGCAAGTGAATGGTATATGCAGCTGACCACCTGGGCGTCGGATAGAGCCTTCACTTCGTTCAGAACTACGCCTTCGCCATCCCGGGCGGAGCGAAGGACCTCCTCCAGCATGTTGTCGGGCGCGGAAAAGCGGCTGTCGTCCGGATTGATGCGTCCGGCAAACGACTCTTCTTCCCTGGCCATGCGCACAAGGTCGGGATAGCTGTAGTCTTTGCCTTCAGATTTCCAAAGCGCCCTGCACTGCTCCAGAATCCACATTCCGGTTATGTTCTTGAGGAAGCGCGTGGTGCCGTCGATGCCGCCTTCGTTGGTAAAGTTGGCGGCGGCGGACGCCTCATTCATTATTGGATACGGGAGTTCTATGCCCATCAGGCTCCAGGTGCCGCTGCTCAGATAGGCGAATTCGCCGTCCGGAGAAGGCACCGCTGCAATCGCAGAGGCGGTATCATGCCCCGCTACCGCCACAACGGGCACGGGACCGAGGCCGGTCGCGGCGGCCAGTTCGGGTTTAAGCGGACCTATTACGCTGCCGGGCTGCACAATGGGAAGCAGGACGTCGGAACGGATGCCGAGCCTGGAAAGCAGTCCTTTGTCGAACTGGCGTGCGGCTTGGTCCATCATTCCAGAAGTGGAGGCGTCGGTATACTCGCATACGGCGCGGCCTGTGAGCATCCAGGAGAGCAGATCGGGCATGAAAAGGATGGCGCCCGCCTGCCTGAGGGCCTCGTCGCCTGCCTTGGTCTGGGCGTACAGTTGGAAGATGGTGTTGAAGTCCATTATCTGTATGCCGGTGGCCGAATAAAGCTCTCCGCGAGGGATGATGCCGAACACCTCTTCGGGGATGCCGCGGGTGTAGCGGTCCCTGTATGCCCTGGGAAGGTCCAGCAGGCGGCCGTCCGAAGAAATGCAGCCGAAGTCTACGCCCCAGGTATCTATTCCTATGGAATCCAGGCTCACGCCGGCCCGGCCAAGCGAAGAAAGGCACTCCGTGAAATGACCGCAGATGGCATTGACATCCCAAAACAATTTTCCGTCGCGCTCGATGGGGGAATTCGGGAAGCGGTAGACCTCACGGGTGGTGAAACCGTCGCCGGAGAAGGAGCCCAATATGGCGCGCCCGCTGGTGGCGCCGCAATCGAAGGCAAGAAAATTATATTCGCTCTTCATATACTACAAATGTAAACAAAATGAGTTATATTTGCAACAAACGAAACTAATATGTCCAGCAATCTTTTCACCCTTGCGGCCCTGCCCTACGAGCAGGACGCCCTTGCGCCTGCAATCAGCGCACAGACAATAGCTTATCACTACGGCAAACACCTCCAGGCCTATATCAACAACCTCAATGCGGCCCTTCCCGGCAGCGGTTTCGAAGGGAAATCCCTGGAAGAGATAGTCAAGGAGGCCGAAGGCGGCATCTTCAACAACGCCGGCCAGGTGCTCAACCATACGATGTACTTCCAGCAGTTCAAACCAGCCGGTTCGCCCTCCGAACCCACCGGAGAACTTGCAGCCGCAATAGCCCGCGATTTCGGCAGCTTCGAAGAATTAAAGGCCGAATTCCAGAAAAAGGGAGCCGGACTCTTCGGTTCCGGCTGGGTATGGCTTTCAAGCGACGCGGAAGGCCGGCTGGTAATCACCCAGGAGCCCAACGCCGGCAATCCGGTGCGCCGCGGTCTCAAGCCACTGCTGACCTTCGATGTGTGGGAGCACGCCTATTATCTTGATTATCAAAACCGCAGGCCCGACCATCTCGCCGCCCTCTGGGACATTGTCGACTGGGACGTCGTCGCCTCCAGATATTAAGATTTGACGTGAATGTCCATCTGAGGGAACGGGAATCCGAATCCTGACTGCGGCAACTGATTGTAGATTGCGTCGTTGATGGCGAAGTACACCGTCCAGTAATCCTGGTTCTTGACCCAGGCGCGGAGGACGAATTCTACCGAACTGTCATTTAGCTGGGAAACAGCGGCGAAGGGGTCGAGAGCGCCATGGCCGAAAGAAGAGTCCAGCACGCGGGAATCAGCCTTGGCAATCTCCAGAAGCTTAGCCTCGCAGGCCTGCGCATCCACACCGTATTCCAGAGCTACTTTCCACTCCAGGCGTCTTATGGGATTCCTGGAGTAATTGTTTATATTGCCGTTGGCCAGAGTGCCGTGCGGGATGGTTACGCTGCGGTTGTCCGGCAAAGTCAGGCGGGTGCTTACTATGGACATCTCGGTGACCGTCCCGGCATAGCCCTGGGCCTCGATGAAATCTCCAACCTTGAATGGCTTGAATGCCAGGATGAGAAGACCTCCGGAGAAATTCTGCAAAGTCCCGCTCAGCGCCATACCGATGGCCACTCCGCCGCCGGCCAGAAGCGCCGCCAGCGAGGTGGTGTTCACTCCCAGAGTCGTTATAGTGATAACAATCAGCAATATAGTCAGTATGACCGAAGTGAAGCTGGACACGAAAGACGATACTGTCTTGTCGGTATTGCGCTTCTCGAACACTTTGTTCATGCTGCGCTTGACAAGGCGTATCAGCCATGCACCGACTATATAAATGAGTATGGCCAGCAATACCTTGAGTCCGAAATGTATAGCATCCACGCCAAGCTGATGCAGGGCTTCGGAGGGATTGGACACCAGGGCTTCGGCGAAATCGCTTGCCGCCACCCGTGCCGAGTCAACCTTACTGTTTATCGCTTCTTCCGAAGGCACGAAAGGATTAGTCTGCAGTATCATGACGGCAAAGATAAGCAAAAATCAGCAACAATCATGATCCGGGCATTCACTCCCCTCGCGCTCGGTTTCAATCGTTGCGTGCGAGATGCCTGCGTGACTGAGGTGATGCTTGATACCGGCAACCACGCTCTCCGGCTCGGCGTCACCGGCCACGACCACATGGGCCGTAAGAGCCGTCTCCGTAGTGCTTATCGGCCATATATGCAGGTGGTGAACGTCCTTGACGCCTTCCACTTCATTCATTTCGGAGAGGACCTCGTCACGGTCGATGCTCTCCGGCACGGCATCGATGCTCATGCGGACGCTCTCGGACAGCAGATCCCATGTGCCTACCAGAATAACCGCGGCTATGACGACTCCGATGATGGGGTCTATAATGTTCCAGCCCGTCAAAGATATAACGATTCCTGAAATTACCACACCAACGGACACCAGCGTATCGGCCGCCATGTGCAGGAACGCGCCGCGGGTGTTTATGTCATTCTTCTGGTGTTTCATAAGAAGGAAGGCTGTGAGCCCGTTTATCACTATGCCCACGGCCGCAGTCCAGGCCACGGCGCCTCCGTCCACGGCCACAGGAGCCATAAACTTGTGTACGCTCTCCACGAGTATTGCACCGACGGCAACCAGAAGTATCGCCGCATTGAGCAGCGAAATCAAGACGGAGCCCTTCCGATAGCCGTAGGTAAACTTTTCCGTCGGCCGCGTGCCGGCCAGGCGGAACGCGATCAGCGCAAGCAGGAGCGAGAACACATCGCTTAGATTATGCCCGGCATCGGACAAAAGGCCCAGCGAATTCTTCCAAAGCCCGATAGCAGCCTCTATGAGCACAAAAGAAATATTGAGGACGATAGACACTATATATACTTTACGCAGACCTTCGTTGTCGGCAATCGACCCATGGTCGTGATGATGGTGATGATGATGTACGTGTTCCATATTTGTTGTTTTATGCAAAGATACAAGCTTTGAACACATCCGGCAATCCCAAAAGATTGTGAAAAATAACTCTACAATAACTCTATACTTAAATTCTACAATTGGGATTATAACAACTGATTATCAATGATTTATATTTCTACAACAAATCCCCGGACCAACTCTAC
The DNA here is from genome assembly GCA_946405435.1 of uncultured Bacteroidales bacterium. Classification (GTDB taxonomy): domain Bacteria; phylum Bacteroidota; class Bacteroidia; order Bacteroidales; family UBA932; genus Cryptobacteroides. The sequence goes on along the minus strand of CAMJHF010000004.1, from coordinate 113,637 downwards.
ATGTATTTGCTTCTCTAAAATATTATCACTATTTTTACAACAAAACCACAGCTAAAGCACTCACCAATGGGCTTGTTAGACATTTTCACAAACAAAAACGCAGACAAACTGGCTGCAGGCATAAACCAGCTGCTCGGTCTGGTGGATAATTCCATGCTGGTGTTCAAGGACGGAGTAAAGAATTATCTATACTACGATGAAACCGGTTTTTCGGAGAGCCTGTCATCCATGGCCAGTATAGAGGCCGAGACAGGAGCCCTGTTCCGCCAGATAGAAAGCAGCCTTTATTCCAGAGGCAACCTGGTCCGTTCCCGCGGCGACATCATGCGCCTTCTGGAACGTTTCGAGCACATCATTTCCATCGTCAGCGCCGACCTTATACAGTTCGAAATAGAAGCCCCGAAGATTCCGTCCGAGCTCAAGAAGGAATTCATGAAACTCACAGAACTGGCTTCGCTTGCCGTAGAATCATCGATACCCGGAGCCAAGGCATACTTCACGGCGCCTAAAGATGTCGCAGAGACCACGAACCGCGTATACTTCTACGAAAAAGAGGCCGTAAAGCTCTCGCAGTCAATCAAAAGGACAGTTTTCCACGACATGGATTCCCTGAAACTCAGCGAGAAATTCCATCTGCGCTATTTCGCCCTCCATATCGAAGACCTTGCCAAGGCTGCGGTCAAGGTGGCGGAGCAGTTGTCGGTCATGGCCATCAAACGCTCTCTATAATATGTGGACCGCCGTATATATCTTCTTAGGTACCCTGCTGCCCGTGCTCGTACTTGCATTGCGGGACATTCCCGTCATCAACGGCTGCACGCTTGCCTCGGGTACCGGCGAGAAGATATATATGAAAATACTCCTCCCCGTCATCTTCCTTGCCGTCCTCGTAGTCAGTTGTCTTTTCATCAAGCAGGATTATCCTGTCCTGCAGGCAGCAACGGCCTTCCCTTCTGCATCCATGCTGCTTCCGATAGGCATTGCCACGCTCGCTTCGGCGGTGCTCACCCTGCGAATCAGCCGCTTTGCGGCAGTACAGCTCGCCTTCATAGGATCCATCGCAGGCCTGGGGCTCGCATACGGCACCAGCCCGCGCTGGGCAGAAGCCTCTGCCAACATCATTTCCTGGATAACCGCACCGATCCTGTGCGGTGCCCTGGCGGCCGGCATATACAAGATAACCGCCGCGATCATAAAGCATAAGAGCACACATTTTATCATACTTGAGTCCAGGATGCTCAAGGCCGCCACTGTTTCCGCGATACTGCTGATTCTGGCGTACGCCTTCAACAACGCTCCTGTCTTCAACTACTTATCTTTGGCGGAATACGGCCATGGCGTCCGTGCAGCGGCCATGACCGCTGCCGCAGCAGCAGCCTCAGCCCTGGTCACCGTCCGCCGGGCATCAGCCACGCGCGACACCATTGCCGACACCGATCTTGACATCAGTTCCGAATCCATACTGCCGGTACTGCTGTCCATGGCAATCGTGCTGGCCCTTTTCTCTGCAGGTTTTCTTGCCCGCATCGGGCTCGCCGCCACTCCCCTGCCCGCAGGCCTTCTGTTCGTTGCTGCTCTGACCGGAGTCAGCATCGCCAGAGGGCAGGCATTGATAGAGGGAGAAAGCATTGCAAAGTGTGCATTCGCCACCGTCCTCTCTCCGCTGCTCGGAGCAATGTTCTGCTTCAGTTTGTGCCGTATCCTGGACGGAGACCTCATGAACATGCTTATCGTCCTGGGGCTCGCCGGCACAATAGCAGCCGTAGTGCTCTACATGCAGTGGCAGAGCCGCAAGAAGCTGCAGCAGCAGATCATCAATGCGCGCGAGCAGCAGGTCTACAACGCCCGCAAGTCTCTCTCCGCCCTGGAAGTGAAAGCGGAGATGACTGAAAAAGACCTCCTCGGCAAACTGGACATAAAGCGCAAGGAACTGGTAGACTTTGCGGTGGGAGTGAGCGACCAGAAACAGTTCATGGAGAAATTCTACGAACAGCTCAAGGAGGCCAGGGCCCTGCCCGACGGTCCGGAAAAAGACGCAGCCATGGACAGACTCCTCTCGACACTCAGGGAAAGGATGTACTTCTCGCGCGAGATGAACGACTTCTACGCCCGTTCCGAAGTGCTGCACAAGGATTTCAACATGCGCCTTTCCGAGGCGTTCCCGAACCTGACGGAAAACGAACGCAGACTGGCGAACCTGTTGCGGCAGGGTTTTTCCAGCAAATACATAGCATCCCTTATGAACATAACGCCCAAGAGCGCAGAGATAAACCGCTACAGGCTCCGGGCCAAGCTTGGTCTGAAGCGAAGCGACAATTTAGTGCAATTCATAAAATCCATTTAATTACTAACCTATTAATTATGCGTAAAATTTTACTTTCCCTCGCAGTACTGCTGATGGCAGCATCGGCAGCCAACGCCCAGAATGTCAAGTACAATCAGTACGGCGTGGCCGTAGAGTCCGATGTACTTGACGCCGAGTCCCAGGACGGCTTCCTGGTAATAGAATCGCCCAAGTCGGATTACAAAATCTGGTTCGACAACCGAATCCAGTTCGATGCAGGCGCCTTTTTCGGAGCCCCGGAATATGCCGACCCCATCGGAAACGGAGTGAGCATACGCCGCGCCCGTTTCGCCATCAAGGCACAGGTTGACAAGAACTGGTACGGAGAATTCGACATGGATCTCGCCGACGGCCTGGTAGAACTCAAGGATGCCATTGTCCGTTACACCGGAGTCAAGAACCTGGAGCTTCAGGTTGGTAACTTCAAGGAGAACTTCTCCATTCAGCGCAACACATCTTCCCGCTACCTCATGTTCATGGAGCGTCCTATGGTTTGCTCCGCACTGGCACCGTCCCGTCACCTCGGATTCAATGCCAAATATGACAATCCCTGGCTCTGGGTCTCCGCAGGCCTCTTCGCCCAGGAAGGTGCAGGCGCCGAAGAAATCACCAACGTTCAGGACAACAACAAGGACTTCGGCCGCGGCATAAGCCTGAAAAACAACACCGGCTATGCTGCAACAGCCAAGATCGTCCTCAGGCCACTCTGCAAGCTCGATAACGCCAGCCTGCACATCGGTGCCGCTTACTCCTATCGCACCACCCTGCTGAGCTCAGCTACCGGTGAATGGGGCACCTACCGCGCCAGCGCCCGCAACTCCACCAGCATCAACCGCAAGAAGTACCTCGACACCAATAACCTCAAGGGCTATGACCACAACAATCTCTGGACTGTCGAACTTGCAGGTCACTGGGGAGGCCTCCGTTATGAGGGTGCCTACATCGGCGACAATGTCTTGCTGAAGGACAACAGCGACCCTGCCAGCATCACCGCCATCAACCTCGGTGGATGGTATGTTCAGGCCGGCTATCTTCTCTTCGGCGGCAAGCAGCGCTACGACTCCAAGGGCGCCAAGTACACTAGGGCCCTCCGCGGCCAGAAATGGGGCGACCTCGAACTCTGCGCCCGCTATGAGTTCTGCGACCTCAACGATTTCGGCAACAAAATTTACGGTGGCAGCGCCGAGGCCTACACCGTCGGCCTGAACTGGTGGGTCACCAACAACGTGCGCATGCAGCTCAACTATCAGTACAACAACAACGACCGCTACGCCAACGGCAAGAACAAGCTCTTTGTCGGTCTTGACGATGCAGGCAAGCCCACAAAGGATTATGCAAAGGTCGTCGCCCCTGCAGGAAAAGCAGGCGTAGACTACAGCATGGTTTCCCTCCGTTTCGAAGTTGACTTCTAAAAATCAGATAGTTATGAAAAAGTTATTATTTGCCATACCCGTTCTTGCTCTGGCGCTTGCCGGATGCGTAAAAGACGAACCCTTTGTAAACCCCGAGCCTGATCCCACACCCACACCTCCAACTCCCTCGGTTGACGCCAAGATAGTATTTAACGAATTTGACTGCCAAAACAAGAAAATAGAATTATACAACACCGGCGACTCCGAAGTCGATATGACCGGCTGGATTTTATCCAAAGATGGCACCGAGTGGGAGATTCCTGCTTCCCGCGGCAAGATAGCAGCCAAAGGCTTCGCCGTATTTACCGGCAAGTCAGATGGCACCACCGATCCCACCTTCGGCCTCAGCGGCACAAAGGGCTTCCTTATGGTTCTTAAAGACAAGGGCGGCAAGGAAATCGACACAGTGGTGAATACTTCCGACCGTGACGGAGGTATCGTCGCCATTGAAGATGGCAAGTCCTGGGGACGTAAAACCGACGGTGCCAGCGAATGGGTCATCTTCGATACCCCCAGCATCGGAGCCTCCAACGATTCAGGCGTCGCGCCTGAGCCCGAGGGCAGGGTCTGCATCAACGAGGTCAACTGCGGCACGAAGGAGTTCGAGATTTACAACGGAACAAGCAAAGCTGTCGACATCGCCGGCTACACCTTCACCAAAGACGGTAAAGACGCTTGGACTGTTCCTGCAGGCAAGGGCAACATCCCGGCCAAGGGATATCTTGTATTCGTAGCCAAGAACAGCGACCCGAACGAGGGACCCGCATTCGGCCTGAGCGGCACCAAGGGCTTCATTCTCTGTATGTACAAGAGCGATGACACTTCGGACGCCAACCTGGTGGACAAAATCGACAACAGCGCTACCGCCGAGACCTTCAAGACCGTCGAAGACGGAAAATCCCTCGGACGCAAGACAGACGGTGCAGATGAATGGGTTATTTTCGACACCCCCACCCTCGGATCTGCTAACAAATAGAATAACAAACACTTAAATACATTTAGCAAAATGGCAGAACTTAAAATCGGCGAGCAAAGTAAGCCCCGCTTCGAATTCCGGAGCTTCGGACAGAATTTTTGCGAAGCACACAAACGTATGGCACGCCTCTCCGTCCCCGTGCCCGAGAAAGTATGGGAGCGTGTGAGCGACGAGGTCTACATCATCTCGGCAAAGAACGACATCAACAACACCAAAATCCGCAACGGCAAGATGGACATCAAGACTTATGTCCAGACCGTTGACGGCTTCGAGCAGTGGAATCCCCTCATGAAGGGCGAATTCCCCATCAGCCGCGAGGTACTCGAAAAAGAGGTCTTCCCCGCCTTCATGGTTGAAATGCCCAAACTGGACAAGGACACCTATACATACGAGGAATTCATCGCCATGGTCAAGGCCAACCCCGACCTTGCAGCGGTGCGCGTGCACAAGCAGCGCTTCGGCTACATGGTCAATGATACCATCTGCGAGGTGGCCAACGTGCTCATCAACGGAGCCAAGGTCGTCACCATCAATTCCGAGTCCACCGAGATAGAGGACATCAAGAAGACAGTAGCCGATTGCGGACTTGAGGGAGTCGAGAACATAAACTACCTCCAGGCCATCAAGCGCGTCATCGGCATGATAGACAAACCTCTTGCAAACGAATAGATTATGGCACAGGAAATAGAGAAAAAATTTCTGGTCAAGGGCGACTTCAAGCCCGAGGCCTTCAAAGCTACAAGAATCACACAAGGGTACCTTAGCAGCGTTCCCGAGCGCACCGTGCGCATCCGCGTCAAGGGCGACAAGGGATTCATCACCGTCAAGGGCATAGGCAACGCATCCGGAGCCGCCCGCTTTGAGTGGGAGAAGGAAATCCCCGTCGAGGACGTAAAGGCCCTGCTGGACCTCGCCGAACCCGGAGTGATAGACAAGACCCGCTATCTTGTCAAGAACACCGACGGCAAGCATACCTGGGAAGTGGATGAGTTCTACGGCGACAACGACGGCCTTACCGTGGCCGAAGTCGAGCTCGCCGACGAGAACGAACCGTTCGACAAGCCCGCATGGCTCGGCGAAGAAGTCACCGGCGACCCCAAGTACTTCAATTCCATGCTGATGAAGAATCCTTACAAGAATTGGAAATAGCATTATGAACCCAGAGATCAAGACAAAGGCGGCGTTCGACCCGCTGGACATGAACAACTACAAGGTAGAGAAACTGCCCAAGATGCAGAAATCGAAGTTCGAGATCTGGATGGCCCGCCTCGGCGGCCCGCTGGCACTCGTCGCCTTTGTCTGGATCTGCTGGTTCTGCCATATCGGCTTCATCGACAATCTGGACACAAGCACTCTGGCCGCCACGGCACAGAAGCGCCTGGGTGTCCTCGGCCCCGAAGGGTTCATCAGGGCCAATTATGCAATGCTTGCGATTTTCGTCGCAAGCCTTATACTATGGATGACAGAGGCTCTGCCGAACTACCTCACATCCCTGCTGCTGATTCTGGGCACCGTCCTTCTGGGCGTCACCACCCAGAAAGAGGCCCTTGCCCAGTTGGGGCACCCTGTCATGTGGCTGAATATCCTCAGCTTCGTGCTGGCGTCGATGCTGGTCAAGACGCAGTTCGCGAAGCGTCTGGCGCTGGCCTTCGTCATCAAATTCGGCAAGAGCGCCAAAGGGGTTCTCTGGAGTTTTCTGATAATCAACCTTGTGCTTTCGGCATTCATTTCCGCCACCACGGTCAAGGCTACCATCATGCTCCCCATATTCATGGTCATCTGCGCCATCTACGGAGCGAGCCCCGGCAACCGCAACAACTTCGGACGCAACCTCGTGATCCAAAACCTGTTTCAAGTTAACATCGGGGCCAATGCCTTCTATACCGGCAGCGGCGCCCACCTCCTTGCCATCTCGCTCATCGCCGGCTTCATCGGCAGCTGCGACTTCGGTTATGCCGACTGGCTCGTGGCCGTGGGACCCATGAGCGTCATAATCCTGGTGGTGGGACTGCTTCTGGGCATGTATGTGTTCTTCCCCATGAAAAAAGACGAGCAGAAGCCCCAGATCGACGGAGGCATCGAACGGCTGCGCACCGAGCTTGAAGCAATGGGCAAGATGAGCGCCCAGGAATGGAGGGCCGTGGCAATCTTCCTCATGGTGCTGCTGCTCTGGGTCACAAAGGGCACTTTCCACAACATCGACGAAACCATCGTCGCCTTGATTGGTGCCGTGCTGGCCCTGCTTCCGGGAATCGGGGTCGTCAAGTGGAACGACGTCGACATCCCCTGGCACCTGATGCTCTTCAGCGCCGGCGCCTACGTTCTGGGCAGCGGCCTCAACGCCACCGACCTTCCCAACACGATGGTCAACGCCGCTTTCGACTCCCTGGGCATAGGAGCCGGGACTCCGTTCTGGGTACTGTATGTGATCCTTACGTTCCTCATGATGTACTCCGGCCTTATCTTCCAGAGCAAGACCATCAGGACCATGGTATTCGTACCCATAGCCCTCGGCGTGGAGGCCAGGTTCGGATTCATGCCCATGAGCCTTGCGCTGCCGGTGGCAATGCTCATCGAGCACTGCTACGTGCTGCCGTTCAACAGCAAGCCGGCGGCACTGCTGTACAACACCGACATGTATAGCCAGACAGACGCTTTCAAGTTCGGAATCACCATGATGACATTCTCATGGCTCCTCATCCTCCTGTTCGGCCAGACCGTCCTCAAGTGGCTGAACATAACGCCAGGCCTATTTTAATAATTTGTATATATTTGCAACATGACAATAGAGTGGAATTTTATACTGCGGCTGTTCATAGCCGGCCTGCTGGGTGGTCTGATAGGCTTCGAGCGTGAATTCAGGGCCAAGGAGGCCGGACTTCGCACACACTTCCTCGTGGCCCTCGGCAGCGCCCTGTTCATGCTCATTTCGCAGTACGCCTTCACCGGCCGCTTCGATGCCGCGCGTGTGGCCGCCCAGGTAGTTTCCGGTATCGGCTTCATAGGCGCAGGAGTCATCATATTCCAGAAGAACGTGGTACGCGGAGTCACCACCGCCGCCGGCCTCTGGGTCGCGGGCGCCATCGGCCTGGCCTGCGGAGCCGGCATGTATGCCATTGCCGCGGCAGCCACGCTCATGACTATCATCTGTCTGGAAACCATGCACCTCATAACCAGGCATTACGGCGAGAAAAGCCTGACCCTCACAATCTCTCCGGTTACATCGGAAACTCTGTCCGGCATTCTTGAGAAAATCCGCAAATCCAACCTCGAGATAGACTCTTTCAACTTTTCAGACGATTCAGCGTTCATATACATGCATTTAAGGCAACGCAACTATCAAGACGCCATAAACAAGATACTCGATATAACAAAAGGTTTCAAAGTAGAGATTTCCTGATGCAAAACGCTCCGATCCGCTTTGACAGCGACTATCTTGAGGGTTGCCTGCCCGAAATTCTGGATGAACTCCAGTCCACAAATCTCATGCAAACTCCAGGCTATGGAGAGGATGAAATATGCGCTGAGGCCCGCAGCCTGATCCGCGAAGCCTGCGCCGCACCGGAGGCCGAAGTCCACTTCCTGGTCGGCGGAACTCAGACCAATGCGACCGTCATCTCGGCGATGCTCCGGCCATGGCAAGGAGTACTCTGCGCCGAGAGCGGACACATCAACGTCCATGAAACCGGAGCTATAGAGCACGGCGGGCACAAGGTCCTTGCCCTCCCCTCCTCCGACGGCAAGATAAGCGCCGCACAGGTAAAAGATGCACTCGCAGGCCACTCGGCCGACCCCGTGCGCGAGCACATGGTCCAGCCCGGGATGGTGTACATTTCCTTCCCCACCGAGAAAGGCACGCTATACAGCAAGCAGGAACTGACCGCACTTAGCCAAGTGTGCCGCAGTTTTGGCGTTCCGCTGTTCCTGGACGGAGCGCGCCTTGGTTACGGCCTTGCAGCTCCGGACTGCGACCTCACCTTGCCCGACATCGCTTCGCTCACGGACGTCTTCTACATCGGCGGCACCAAGCAGGGCGCCCTCTTCGGCGAGGCCGTTGTGTTCACCCGAAAAGACCTGTGCCCTAACTTCCGATATGCCATCAAGCAGAACGGAGGCATGCTCGCCAAAGGCAGGCTCCTCGGACTCCAGTTCAGGGAACTTTTCCGCGGCGGCTTGTACCTTCGCGCCGCCGGCGGAGCCATACAGAAAGCGCTGCGCATCCGGGAGGCCCTGGAGCGCAGCGGTTACGATTTTCTGGTACGAAGCGGCACCAACCAGCAGTTCCCTGTCATGAACAGCGCCCAGATAGAGTTCCTGCGCCGCCGGTTCAGCTTCGAAGACTGGGAACCGCTCGCTGACGGTCGCACTGCCGTGCGCTTCTGCACCAGCTGGGCCACCACCGACAGTGCCGTAGACGAACTGATTGCCTCTCTCGGGCAGGCTGCAGGCCTATAATTATCTCTATCTTAACGATTTTCCGGTAAACTTGAAGGTATAGCCTTCATGTCTTTTGCCGTTGAGTTTCCAGCTTCTGTTGCAGGTAGGGCCGAACAGGGTACTGTGGCCCGAGCAATGGTAGTGGATAACATCCTCGCTACCGTCCGGCCAGTTCAGAAGAATATCCTCATCCATATCTTCTTCACCGTCAATTTCGCCGAAGTAAAGACGGTAATAACTGCTCCCGTCCTCTGTATTTACCGGCTGGGCTATAAGACCGTACATAAAGGCCGCATAAGCTTTTGTGGGCAACGCCCCTTCTCCTTGCATACGTTGAACCGGATAGACCTGTCCTTTGAAGGTGAGCGTCATGTCCGGCATGTCCGGCGAGATGATGGATTTCCCTTCCGAATCAACTGCCTCTATGTAAAGTTCCACAGGTGTCCAGTCAACCATCAGTCCAATACAAGCAGTAGTAAGGAAACCAAAGACGGCAACCAAAAGGAGATGAACTTTTCTCATATCATAAATCTTTAACTGTATGCTAAACGCAGATTAATCTGCAATCTTGCATACTTTCAGAAGAATTTTACCATTTCATCCACCGGCTTGTGCGCAGGCTGGCGAGGTGTCTTTTTTTCCTGGACACCCTGCCCGCCAATCATCATTTCATGCACCTGAGAGCCCCATTCCCGGGCAAGGTCCCCGGCATAATTGAGGACCTTGCCCGATTATCCGGAGCGACGGATATGCAATTGCCCCCTGGAGAGCAACCCTCAGCAGCTCAAAGAGTTTTACTCACTGTAAGTTACGTACTTGGTAAAATACTGTCCCCAGTTACTATACCAAAGTGCGCCCATAAGGTTACCGACAGTTCCCGAGGTCGTTACTACCTTGTCAACATCGGCTGAAGATGCAATCTCCGCCACAGTACTGCCATTAACGACTATTTTACAGCCTTTTTTGACGGTAATGGGTTTTTCGGCTGTTCCAAAAGTCATTGTGTTTGTACCATTCTGATTCGTATTACGCCCGCCGAGGAAGCCAATGTCACGGGAATGATTGGATTTTATCGTGACAAGAACAGAACATCCTTGACCGAATACTGCGCCATCAGTATTTTGAGGCTGGCCAATCAGACCTCCTATACCATATACCACAGAATTCATTCCTGTGCTGCAGGTATAATCTATTACAAGGTCGTCAACCTCAACGTCCTGAACAGTGTAATCCTTAGCGCAATATGCCACTACACCGCCTACATAAGATCCTGCAATCTTCCCTGCAATAGTAATCGTACCGGATACTTTTCCTCCGGAAATCGGACCGGTACCGCCGGATATTCCACCGGTACGTATAAGCCCGAATCCGTCGGCGATGACTGTTCCTATGCTATTGCAATCAGTTATTGACCCGGTCATGCCGGATTCACTGCCGGGCCAGCCTACTATGCCCCCTAATGTATTGTTGGAGCCTTTGCTGTCACATGTCATCTTGACAGTACCCGAGTTTGTGCAACTTATAATACTGGATTTGGTCTTATCAACCGAATTATAGGATCCTCCCGTAATACCGCCTGCCTGACTAACGAAGTTCTGAGCCAAAGCTGCGTTATGAGCCGAAGTCACCCAATAAGCCTCTACTCTTCCTTTGTTCTCACAATTTTCAATTGTTCCTTGCTGATTGCCTACAATTCCACCAACTGTCGCACGGGTATCAATACCATAAACACTTGCGGTGTTATCGATATTCTTCAAAATTGATTCCACTGTGCCGATATTCGTGCATTCACTCACATTGGCATTAAAGGTCAAGCCTGTAATTCCAGCTGCAACAGATGAAACCTTAGTCAAAGAGCCTACCCCCGCAAAACCAGTACTGTACCCGCCGCGAAGCGTAACCGGGCCCTTGTTAGTACATTTCGTCACGGCTTTTGAAGAATACCCTGATATTCCTGCAGCACATGCCCTTTTCAGAGGGCCGTCAGCTACTTTATCGGCAGATTCTGAATATACGAAAACTTCTCCTTCATTGACGCATTGATCAATAGTTCCGCCGCAATAACCCACGATACCACAAGCGAAAAGACAGTCGTTTCCGGAGCCGGGAGTAACAATACCGACCGAGCCCTTGTTCGTGCATAGCTCAAATGCGGCATTTGCAGAAGTATTACCGCATATACCTGCGGCATAGAGGCACTTTGTCATCGTTGCATCCGTATAAGTAAACAAAACATCTCCTTCAAACGAACAACTGATGACTTGACCCTCTGCGCGCCCGGTTATTCCACCAATATACAGATTCTTAGACGAGACAAGACCGGCGCCTGTATAAGAGACATCCGCGCCTGAGGCACAATTGGAAATCACGCTTCCGGCTCCAGAAGAGACTCCTACGATTGCGCCAAAATGACCGTCTTGAGTACTTGTACTGCCTATTACTGGTACTGTAAACTTACCGTTGAACGATATATTATCAACAGTGCCTTTATTCGTTTTTACCACCGCTCCGAAATCAGATAATACATTAGGAGCAGAGACAGAGCAGCTGGCATCGAATTTAAGGTTGGATACAGAAGCGCCTGCAGCAATCTCGCCAAACAAAGCGACTCCATCACTGTTCCAATTGCCGACAGTATGCCACAAGCCATCAAAAGCATTGGCATAACTTGCACAAGTTGCAACCGTCTTGCCGGTGAGGTCAAGGTCGTTGACGATGAAGGCGTCAAGGGTGGGAGCTGTGGCGGAGCCGAGGTAGTTAACGAGGCCGTCACCGTCCTCGATTACGGCGACTTCGGTGCCGCCGGCGGCCACGGTCTTGACTGAGCCGAGGTTCTTGCCCTTGCCGGAGGTGCTGAGGTCGATGGTCTTGTCCGTTACGAGGTGTGCGTACTTGCCGTCGGAGCCAAGGGTGAAGACGTGGATGCCGGTGTAGGAGGCAGGGTTCACCGCGGCCCAGAATACCTTGGTGCCGTCTGCGGCCGAGCCGAGGTTGACGGTGACCGAAGGTGAAGTGCCGGCGATGGTCTCGTCCTTGGTGGCCGTGTGTATGATGACCTTGGTGGCGCCTTCGGAAGCCTTGAACTTAAGAAGGCTTACCGCGCTCTGGAAGTAGAAGTTGTACTCCGTGTCGGAGACTTTCTCTCCCTCGGCCTTGGCAATCAGGCCAAGAGGATCGGCGGACTGGGTGTCTACTGTCTGCACGGCCGGTATCGATACGGCAGCCTCATAGCTGTCGCCGGCAGCGCTGTACGGGAAAACGCCGGTAAGGGAAGTGAATCCTTCCGCTACCTTGCCGGTGAACTTGGCCACGGCGGAGCCGGCGGCGGACTCATCAAGGGTGAACTCTCTCTTGGCCGTGCCGTCAAAGACGGCCAGCTTGTCGCCGGACTGCCAGGTCCAGACGTTGCCGACCATGTCGGCCTTGGCGGACTCGAAACTGGCGGTAATGGTGATGGGGATGAGCTTCACGTTCTGCTCGACTTTCTCTTCGGGGGTGTCGATCACAAGCTCCTTGGGCGTGCAGGAAACTGCCGCGGCGGCGCAGATGGCCGCAAAAATGAACAAACTCTTTTTCATGGCCATGCGATTTAGAAGATGGGGTCGTCGTCGACTTCGACGGGAACCTGGTTCTGGTTCCCGGATGTCTGCTGAATCTGGCAGGGTGCCGCCACACTGACAACCTTCAGAGATGGTGAAGGGTAATCCAATTTAATAGACTGATTCATAACACGTTATTTATAATTTTACAATTTCTCCGGCATGAAGGACTTCATAGTTGCCGCTCTTGGCGTCAAGCACGAATACCTGGTATGCATTACCTCCTTCATAAACCCTTACCACCACGTGCCCGTACCATGGCTCGAAATTCTTCCAGAGTTCCTCTCCGAGACGCTCGCGGCTGCCTTCGGTAGTAATATACAGTTTGCGCGGCCCCACGTAGGTCATGGGATCCACCCAGCGTTCCAATGTCTTGGCATAAGGATGGGTGCGGTTGGAGCACATCTCCACAATCACTTCAGGACACAATTTCTTAAGGAAATAACCGTTGGATGATTCCTTCCAGCCATGGTGGTCTGGATTAAGGAGAGTCACGTGACGGTTGATCAGGTCCGCCACAGGTGTTTCGAAGTCACGGTGCTGCGCCTTGAAAGACTCGTGAGGGCCGCTGCCCAGGTCTCCTCCGTTATAGTACGTGAACTTTCCATAGGTAAACAGCATAACGCAGCTGAACATATTCTCATCGAATATTTCCGGATCCTCATCGTACATGCAGACCGTTTTCCGTCCCTTGCCGCTGTGGATATAGCCATTGGCGGCTATATTGTACACTTCGAAGTTCTTGCGGTAGCGCTTGTCATAGAGGGGCCTGAACTGTTTGCGGCTGCCGATCTGAAAGGCCTCCAGTTTGGTCCCGCAACTATCCCTCTGATACAGGCAGAAGGGGAAATAAGCTTCCTTCAGGAATTTTTCCCTGGCCTGCATATACTTCTCGGAAGGTATGGGGAGCTGACCGCAGCATGCCCGGTCCACGATTTTGTTGAAATGAATGTACTCCCCCACCTCGGTCACTCCGGCAAGACGATAGCCGTGAGTACCCGGTTTGGAGATGCCCCATGTGCCGCAATGATCACCGTGGTAATGGGTCAGATAGAAATAATCCACGGTGTCGCGATGCGGCAGGCCTTCGGAGAAATCGTGAATGTATTTGGCTATCCACTCGCCCGGCCGGAGACTGTCATTGGGCTGTGCCACATGCCATCCTTCCCCGACATCTCCGGCATCAGCCAGCATTGATGTACCGTCAGGGAAAACGATGAAAGAAGCATCTCCCCTGCCTGTAGCAATGAAATGAATATCAAACATGCCCTTTTCCCATTTGGGCATATACTCCTGCGCCGCCATCACGACAGACAGCAGCAAACATGCTGAAATCAGTAGTCTTTTTTTCATATCTCTTTACCAATTCTCAGATTTGGACATATCATACAGCCTCCGGGGCCGGGTCATTGTCTCGCTGAAGGTATTTCCATATTCGTCCGTAACTTCTATAAGCACGGAAGATGTTGCAGACGAGCAAGTCGCTTCAAACATATGCGCAGTCGCATTGGTGACGAAAGTCATGCTGCCCGAAGTATTCATTCTGTAGCAGTTGAAATGCACGATGTGGAGCGGGTCATAAGCCTCTACGCGCCTGACATCGAGCGTACCGTGCCCTTCCTCCGTAATCTTTATTTTGTAGTGGGTATTCCAGTTGAACACGTTCACGAGCACTTTGTTGTCGCTGCGCGGCTCGTCGTAGCCATGCACATAGCCCTTGTAGTATTCTTCTGTCACCAGGGAATAATCATCTTTGACTTTGGGGCAATAAGTAGCCCTGTCTATTAAGCAGTTGTTGAGGTCATAGGCCCTGAACTGATAGGAGGCATCCTTGCCTATAGGTTTATAAAGGGTCGAAATCTCGGAAGACGCCGCATCCAGCACCATGTAGCCGGCGGGAGTTCCATCCTGGCAAAGATTCGACCGGCCGTTCGTATATTTTCCTACCCACCACCACGAAGCGCACACCGCGCCTATATTCTGCTCCCGCCGTGTATCGGAAAAATAGTTCGTGTAGCGCTGATGGGTATGCCCCGAAACTATCTCGACAGGACGTTTGCCTGCATAGTTGAAGACAGCTGTAAGGTCGGACTGCGGCATGTTGTAACCGAACCAGGGCTCGCTGTGGGATGCATTCTCAAGATACGTCCTTGTGCTGAAGTGACAGTGGACGCCCAGCACAATCCGGCAATCGGAAGGGGCATTCTGCAGGTCGGCCCGCAGCCAGCTGAGTTCATCCGAAGTGAACTTGCATGTGTAGCTCAGGTCTCCAACTGTCCCCTGCGCCCCGCCCTTGTTGGCAAAAACAGTATTATCCATCAATACATAATGGATATCGCCGAAATTAAAAGAATAATAGCTTGGGCCGAAGGCTTTGCGGAACGGCAGCTCGGACAAAAGGTCGGATGCCACGTAGGGGTCATTGTCGTGATTGCCGGGAATCACGTATACAGGGATATCGAAGCCCGACAATTCTTCCTTGAAATTCTGCGGCTGGTAAAGCATGGAGTACCAAAACTCGTCCCAGCTGCTGTCTCCAAGGCAAAGGGCAAGAAGGGGTACGCCAGATTTCTTCGACTCCGACTCGGCGTCCTTCAGCTCTTTCTTGAAACCTGTACGGAACTGCTGGACATCATTGCTTGAACGATTGGCCAGGTGACTGTCGGTGAAGAATATCGCCTTGTGATTGGCGGCATCAAAGGGTTCAAGCACAAAGTTATGCATCTCGGGGACATTCTTGTCGGAGCCGACAAAACGGAAAAACTGAGCCGTACTGCGATTCACCGCCACCCTGTACCCGCGTGGCTGGGAGATCATCACATAGCCGTACTTGCGGGCGGAATTGATATAATAGCATCCGTCGGCGTCGGTGGTGGTGGTTTTGACACCATCCGATACGCTCACTCCCTGCAAGGGGCTTCCGGAATTGTCTATAACACGACCATACATAGTGTAGCCGCTGCTGAAAGGCACCTCATAGATGTCGCGGACGTCTACGAACACAGTACCAAGGCTCCTCAGGGAGCCGCCCACACACACTTTGACCTCGTACATGCCGCCGATGAAACCCGGCAGGGGCTCGATCGTGATGCCGGAGGCGCTGTCTACCGCGGTCACTCTCGCCACAAGCACCTGCGAAGGATTGCTGCGAGAGGTCAGACGGATATAATCACCTACAGAAGCACCCGAATAAGGGAGCATGGTAGGAGCATTGAAATCAAGTTCAAGTACGCCGCCCGCAAGCGTCATTGTGGAAATGTCCGGAAGCGCAGTTCCGTTGTATGCCAAGGTGCTGAGGGCGCTCACGGCCGAACGCTTGATTTGCAGACCGGAACGCACCGACTTGGTCTGGGAGCCACCGGCCGAGTCCTCAATCGTAACCCTAAATCCTTCGCCCAGAGTTCCTTCCGGAACAACGAAAAAGAAATCCCGGGGAGTATCCGCAGAAAGCTGCACGGAAGGAGAACACGCCAGGGAGAGTGTACGCTGACCGTTTTCCGAATAGTTGAGCTTAAGCCTTGGCGTATCACCGAAAGCCACCGTGCCGCTGCCCCAGAGGGCCTCGTCAGCGGCACTTGTAATGCTGACAGAACTTATACTGGCGGATCCTGTCAGCTGCACTTTAAGCAGTCCGCAGAGATTCTTGAACTGAAGATGGACTCCGTCAGTGCTTTGGGCTGCGGCAGGGCTGGCTCCGGGGGCAAAAGATCCGTCGGCATATTGCTGAACGGAGGGCAGTGAGACGCCAAGTTCCTCTCCGGAAAGGGAAACACCTGCAGATGCTGGATACACTGCACAGAATGGCGCATCACCGTCTATAGTCCCGCGGAATACTGCAGAACTGCTGCCGGCCGAGGCGGCGTCGGCGCTGAACACCGAGCCGCCCGGCTGCGCAGCATTGAAAACCTTTATCTGATCGCCCTCGCCCCACACCACCTTGCCGCCCTGCGTCAAAGCGGTACGGGTCACGCTGGAGGCCTCAAGTCCGGCCTCGAAGACACGTTGTTCCATGGACGGAAGAATATCCCCCTCCGGCTCTTCCCTATTGCAGGAAAGAGCCAGCAAGGCAGCTGTTGCGATCAAGATAAAATGCTTATACATTGACTATTCTGAATACTTGAGATTTAAGCTTACAAGGTCCTTCCATTTATCGTAGTTGAGCGAGCCGACAAGGAATCCGCCGTTGTCGTAATTGATTTTGCCGTCTTGGGTTTCCTTGTAAGAACTGATAATCTGATCCAGATCGGACTCGGACTCCACGGACACGGTATTGCCGGTATGAGAATTCACTATGGAGCAGCCTTTCTTTATCGTAAGCTTGTTGTCGGCAGCGCCGATGACCATAGTATTGACTGTGTTGGTAATGCGTCCAGCAATGAAACCTATGTCACGGCAATGGTTCGACTTGATGGTGACAAGTATGGAACACCCGGCTCCGGCCTCGAAGCCGGCATAGTTCTGCGGCTGTCCCACAAGACCGCCGATACCATAGACCGTGCCGTTCATATAGGCCTCGTTGGTATATTCGATCGTCAGGCCGTCCACAACGGTATTGGTCAAAGTGTGACCGGCTGCCTGGTAACCAATGACTCCACCTATATAGGCCGAATTGGTTTTTCCTTCAATCTTGATGGTACCCTTAACGGTACAATTGTCGATAGTGCAGGCACCCGCGCTGATACCTCCGGCCCTCGTTTTGCCAAAGCCACCTATTGTCATTTCTCCATTGAACGTACAGCCGCTGATTGAGCCTGTCTGGGCAACAACTCCACTCAAAGGCTCTGAACCCGGCCAGCCCACTATGCCTCCGAATGCATTGTTTGAGCCTGTGGAATCACAGGTGTAGCTCAACTTCCCGGTATTCGTACAGCCGATAATGCTCGAGACCTTTTTGTCCACAGAATTGTAGGAGCCGCCGCAGATGCCGCCGCCCTGTGCCACGAACTGCTTGTTCAAGCCGGCGCTGTGGCTTGACGTCACCCAGTATGCATCGACTTTCCCCTCGTTGGTGCAGCCGCTGGCCGTACCCTGGAGGTTGCCGATGACGCCGCCTATCGATGCACGAGTATTTGTATTGTAATTTGAAGCCGCATTGTCGATGTTAAGCAACGTCGAACTGACGTCTCCGCTGTTGACGCAGTCATTAACTTCGGCATTGTACACAAGACCGACCACACCAGCTGCCACATTGGATACGACAGTGAGTTTACCAACGCCTGCAAATCCAGTACTGTATCCACCTCGCAGGATCACGTCTCCGCTATTTTCGCAATTACTCATCTCGCCGGCGCTGTATCCGGCGACGCCAGCGGCGCAAGCCCTCTTGAGAGGACCGTCACCAACGCCCTCCGAAGACTCGGACAGCAGAGAAACGATACCGGTATTGATACATTCTATAAGGCGGGCTTCCGAATAGCCTATCACACCGCAGGCAAACAGACAGTCATTGCCGGAACCGGGTGTCTTGATGGTTATATTGCCGGAATTGGTACAAGCCTCAAACAATCCGGATGCGGCGGCATGACCGCTGACGCCTGCAGCATACAGACATTTGGTCATGGAGTCGTCTGTGAACTCAACGTTCACGTTGCCGCTGTTGCTGCAAAGGCTTACATAGCCGGCGTTGCGTCCCATCACCGCGCCGAGATACAGATTATGGCCGGCGACGATTCCGGGAGCGGACATATCTATGCCGCCAGTCGTGGTACAGTTCATTACGGAGCCGCTCTCGGCATTGTTCCCGACTATCAGTCCGAAGCGTCCGTCCTGAGCGCTCTCGGACTCGATTGCAGGCACCGAGGCGGAGGCTTCAACCGTTACGTCCGAAACTATGCCGCGGTTGTTGGCGACGACGAATCCGAAATTGGAAAGAGCCGCAGGGAAAGTGAGCACACAGCTCGAGGCCAGCTTGAGGTCCCGGAGTTCTCCATCGGTACGCAGCGTCTCAAGGAGCGGAACCGAGGTGATCCAGTTCTTGATGGAGTGCCCCTGCCCTTCCAGAGTCCCGGCGAAAGGCTTGCCCGCTTCGAGGGTCACGCCGGACATATCGATGTCGGCGACAACCTTGATCTCGTCGCCAGCCTCATAAAGGTTGGCGTGTGAAGACCAGTTCTTAAGGTCGGCAGCATTGGCTATCTGGAACGGAAGGCTCACAAGTCCCTCGGAAACTGCTCCGAAGTTCATGCATCCGCTCCGTTTCATTTCGGCGGTCTTGGTGCTCTCCTTGAAGCCGCGCGATGACGCACTTCCAAGCACAAATGTCACGCCCTCTACTTCTCCGGGAGCAACGGCTATGTAATAGTCGCCGGCAGCAAGGGCGGTCCCTGAAGCTGAAAGGAAGTACATTGTGGCAGTTCCGACGGACTCGGCCGGCAGGTTGCCTGTCTCGAAATCAGGAACGGCCGAACTTGCCGTAGGCGCCGGTCCGAAGCCGACGGATGTATAATCTCCCGCTCCTAAGGTAAATTTGGCAAGCGAAACCACATTCTTGAATTCGAACTTTCCTTCAGCCGCTGTCTTGGCGACGGCGACAAGTGCTTTAGGATCAACCGGGCTGCCCGGGCTCAGTGTCTGGCTGGAGGGCACTGTCACCTGCACGGAAGTTCCGTCAAGTTTGGCCGCAGAATAAGGCGACACGGCCGTAAACTCCGTAACTCCGGAGGCAACCGAACCGGTAAAAACCGCACTGGAAGTTCCTTCTCCTGAAACAAGGGTGAAACGGCGGAGATCCGTACCGTCGAATACGGCTATTTCATCGTCCGCGCTCCAAACTAGATTAAGTCCATCCAAAGCTGTCTTTGTAAGGGCAGCTTTGTCGGCGTGGAATGACATCTGGACAAGACCGTCTTGCACCGCAACTTCCGGAGCAGCAATCTCGCGGCTGCACGATGCAGTCAGTACCGCGATGGCACTGATAGCAAAAAAGATAACTGTCTTTTTCATGTTCATTCTTTTTTACCATTCAAAAGTGCCAAGGTCTTCAAATGGCTCCGTCATGCCGTCAGGGCTTTCGCAAAGAACTGAAGGGACGGATGCGGAAAGCTCGCACAAAGGAGTGCGATACTCTCTTGATTGATTGTTAGTCGCCATATTTGACATTGAACGTTATGTTTGTATTAACCAGTGAGAAATCAGGTCTGCGGATATATGTCTCATAGTTGGAGGCCGTAAGGGCGGTTCCGTTGAAACTGCCTTTGACCGTTATGGGAGCTTCGGCTGTGCCCACCTCAAGTTTGGTGGTCACACCCTTGTTCTGCCCTATCACTCCAAGGAGCAGTGAAGCAGCAGATCCTTCGGGAACATTTACGGCACAGTCCACCTTGCAGCCTGAATAGACCTGCGCGGTATTGCCCAGAGCGCCGACCAGGGCGCCGACACCGCCTGCCGCAGAAGTTTCCGCACCTGCGAGTTTCACATCGCTTGCCACTTCGCCGCGGCTCTCGCATCCGGTCACATTGAAGAAGTTCTGGAAGCCGATTATGCCGCCCACCGAGCAGTTGGTCAGACCGCCCTTGAGGTACACCTTTCCGTAGTTCTTGCAGCCGGTGGCTTTCGTAGCGCCGCCGCTGATGCCACCCACGCGGGACTTGCTGAAGCCGTCAAGTGTCACGTCGCCCTTGTTTACGCAGTTGAGCACCTCGTTCACGCCGCTGGCGTTCTCCTTGCCCGGCCAGCCCACTATTCCGCCGAAAGCATTGTTGGACTGGGAAGAATCGCAGATGATAGTGACGGCGCCCTCGTTGGTGCAGTCGATGATGCTGGAAGACAGCTGGTCGGAGTGATAGTCACCGCCGCTGATGCCGCCGACCTGGCCCACGAAATTCTTGGCCAACGCGGCGTTGTGAGCGGCAGTAATCCACACCACGTCCACGGTTCCGGTGTTGGTGCAGCCGGTTACGTTGCCCCAGCTGGAAGAAACTATGCCTCCCACGCTCTGGCGGGCGGTGGTGTTGTACACCGATTCAGCGTTGTCGATACCTCGGAACTCGCTGCGCACGGCACCGCTGTTGGTGCAGTTTTCGATCGAGCAGTTGTAGGCGTGTCCGATTACTCCGGCGACATTGGAAGAGTACTTGGTAGCGCTTCCAACGGTCTGCTGAGCCAGGGTGTAACCCGCGCGCAAGGTAATCGCCCCGGAGTTGGAACACTGAGTGGTCTTGCCCTCGTTCCAGCCTGAATAGCAAGCGATTCCGGCCACGCCGACGCCCTTGACGGAACCGTCAGCCTTGCCCTCGGCAGTCTCGCTGAAGAAAGATATGTTGCCGGAATTGGTACATTCGGTAATCTCGCCGCCGCTGTAGCACACAATGCCTGCGGCCTGACCGTTGGTGGTAATCGAGGGCACGCGCACCGTTACGTTGCCGGTGTTGCTGCAATTAAGCGTCTTGGCGTTGCTGTTGGCTGCGCCGGTGACGCCGGAAACATATACGCTCTGGGCTGCAACATCGGTAAGTACCAGGGAGATATTGCCGGTATTGCTGCAGTTGTCTGCCTTGGCGCCTTCGCCTGAAGAACGACCTGCCACGCCTGCTACATAGAGCGATCCGTCGGTTTGGGGCGCACCACTGTAGGATACAGAACCATTGTTGATGCAGTTAACGAGCGTTCCGGTGTTCTCGCCGCAGACAGCTCCCTTCCAGCCTTTTGAAAGGGCGGCGAAGCCTACCGCGGCATTGTTGGTCACATTTTCGATAGTTCCGGCATTTTCAGCGGCCACGAAGCCGAATTTCTCGGCATCGGCGGGAATGGTAAGCTTGCAGGAAGCATCGATTACAAGGTTGCGCACCGCACCGCTGGCGGCTATGCTCCCAAACAAAGGCGCGGAAGATGTCCAGTTCTTGATAGAATGCCCCTGACCGTCAAAAGAATAGATAAAGTTCTCGACATCGGGCAGGGAAACTCCCGCCAGGTCGATATCCGATCCAAGCCTGAAGTCGTTGGCCGCCTCGCTCTTTGCCGCAGCTTCGAGGAAAGCCACAAACTTGTCCGCAGTCCTGATGACGTGGGTATTCTCGCCTTGCACCACGGTAAACTCAGCGCTGCCCCCCCCGTCTGCCGCAGCAATGGTGATGATGCCGGTGCGGGCCTCGTCGGAGTTCGGAGTCACGGTCACAAGAATATATGTACGGGCGTCAAGGGCAGCCTCTTCGGTGTGACGGAGAGTAAGCCAGTCCGCATCGGTGCTGGCTTTCCAGTCGCGGTTGGAGCGCACGGCAATCGTGAACTCCTCACCGGCGAAATCGGCATCGTGAGTAGTCTCGTCCAGCGTTATGGAAGCTGGGGCGATCTCCTTTGTGCAGGAGAAGAATACCCCCGCACAAAGGATTGCCAGTATTATAAGTATCTTTTTCATATCAGTATCAGTTTACACCGTCTACATATCCGGGATTCTGTGTAAGGATGTCGGGATAAAGGGCGCGCTGGGTAGCGGGAATCGGCCACAGATAGTCGCGGGAATCATTCCACTGGGCGCCGTAGTCGTTGGCAGGATATGCCACTATGTAACCCTTGTCGCCCTCGGAAAGCACCACATCCTGGACCTTCGTGCCGACTTTGATCTTCACGCTGCCGTCAGGGGCCTTGTAGAAGTTCACGTCGGGGGTTCCGTCGCCGGAAGTATCGTAATCTCCAAGTCCGGGGATATACACTCCGTACCAAGGGACAAAGTGCTGGAGGCACTGCTTGCATTCAGCCCAGCGGAACATATCCCAGGAACGGTCAGGCTCTTCAAGGGCCAGTTCCACTGCCCTTTCCCTGCGGATCTCGAGGATTACGCCGGTATTGGCGCTGCGGGTGACGTTGGGATAGCATTCAAGCAGGTATGGATCCGGCTTGGAATTCGCAGCCTCCATAGACAGCGACGGCATGCCGGCACGTGCGCGGATCTTGTTCACAGATATGTCCAGGTCGGACTGCGTAAGCGTACCAAGTTCGGCAAGAGCCTCCGCAAAATTAAGGTAAACCTCCGGAGCGCGGAGCAGTATCCAGTCGGTGTCATCGGAAGACGATACGCACTTGGCGGCGGCGGGTACGTGCTTGATGGGCTCATATCCGGTCCATGAGTAGAACTCGCAGGGAGTTACTGCGCTCGCGCCCTTCTGCACATAACCGGGGCACAGCACGGTCTGGGCAAGGCGTGGATCGCGTCCGCGCATCTCTTCCACGTAACCCATTGTCTGCCAGCCTTCCTTGTCGGTAAAGCGCGTTCCGTCAGCCATCAGATAATGGTTGATGAAGCGGCGCGTCAGGGATGCACGGCTGAAGTTGACCTGATATCCGAGGCTGTGGAACACACTGTACTGGGTGTCGTAATGACGGCATAGCACCACCTCCTGGGTAATGGCGTTGTCGGAGACGAACAAGTCGCGATAGGGAGTCGTACCCGTGTTGTAAAGCGTAAACGGAGCGGATACGGTGAATTCCCGTCCATATTCGGCGGCCTTAGTGAGGTACTTTTCAGCGTCCTTCATGCCGTGATACTTGCGGAAGGTACCCTCGAACAGGGCCGCCCTGCTGGCAAAGCCAAGCGCGGCCCAGCGGGTGACGCGGGTGTTGCCGGACTCCCAGCTTGCAGGCAGGTTGGCAATGGCAAACTCAAAGTCCTCCAGCACTTTGTCCATCACAAAGCCGCGGTCGTCGCGGGCCTTGTACACGTCCTCGTCGGAAGAGCCGAGCACCTTGTCGAACCATGGAACGTCCCCGTAGGTACGGACCATCTTGAAGTAAAAGTATGCGCGGAAGAACTTTCCTACCGCCTCGTATTTGGTAGCTGCCGCCCTGTCGGTGCACTGGTCAAGATGCTCCAGCATGTAATTGATCTTGCGCAGAGAACTGAAACTCCAGCTTTGGGTGGCCGGGTTGCGGCCGCCGGTAACATAGGCAGAGATGCCGTTTGACATGTAAAAGTCGGTTGTCGAACCCAGACCGGCGCTTTCCAGATTGTTGGAATAGAACTGATTGCTCCAAAGGAGCAGGTCCGACTCCGTCTTGAAATACTTGTCGGGTGACACTTCGTCTTCGGGCATCATAGTGAGGTTGCAGGCCGTAAAGGCAAGCGACAGAACAGCAAAGAGTATAAAATGCTTTTTCATATTGCCCATTGTTTAGAAGTTGACATTAAGACCGAAAGTGAGAGTCATCGGGAAGGTGTAACCGGTACCGGTGGTTCCGGACATCTTGCTCGTGATATAGGTGCCGGAGGCAACCGCAAGTTCGGGGTCGATATACTTGGTGACCTTCTTGAAAGGCGACCAGTAGTAGAGGTTCTCGCCCGAGAAGTAAACCCTGCACGAAGATATGAACGACTTCTTGAACGGTACTGTGTACCCGAAGGTTATATTCTTGAGACGCAGGTAGTTGACCTTCTGCAGATAACGGTCGTTATGAGCTGCCAACGGACCGCCGTTGTAGGAAATGATGGGCCGCAGGCGCGGGAAGTATGCATCCGGAGTTTCAGGCGTCCAAACATTGTCTTTGTAATCAGTGGCAATGAAGGACATGACCGGGTAGCTGTACAGGTTCCACAGACGGGTTGCGCCGTACACGTCGTCCTGGTTGGCGCTCGGGTACCAGTCACGCTTGCCCACGCCCTGGAAGAAGATCGACAGGTCGAAGTTGTTCCATCCGAAGTCGAAGCGCATCGAGTAGTTGTAGTGAGGCAGGGAGTTGCCTATCTTCATCATGTCGCCGGGATCGTCCACCGTGCCGGCGCCGTTGTTGATGTAGCCGTCGCCGTTCACGTCCTCGAACATCATGTCGCCGGCCATCAGGTAGCCGTAGCCGCCGCCAGACATGTTGTAGATACGCTGGTAGATATTGGTGGCACGGTGCACCGCGGCCTCGTAAGCGGCAGCCTCATCGTCGGAACTGAAGAGTTTGGGGATATGGTAGCCCCAGATTTCGCCCAGTTCCTTGCCCACATAGTAGTTGCTGAAAATGCGCTCAGGATTGTTGTACTTGGTGATTATGGTCCTGTAGTCGCCCAGGGTAGCCGTCACGCCGTAATGGAAGGGCTTGGTTCCCAGCCTGAACTGGTCTTTCCACCCCAGCTGGATTTCCCATCCGTTGGTGCGCAGGTCGGCGCAGTTTTCCTTCGGCGTGGAGGCTCCGTAGGTACTCGGCAGCGTAAGCGATGTCGTGAGCATGTCCTTGGTCTGGCGTATGAAGTAATCGCCTGTGAAGTTCAGCCTCCCGTCGAGGAAACTAAGGTCAAGTCCAAGGTTCCAGGTACTCACCGTCTCCCACGTAAGGCTCGACGATACGGGGTCGGAAACCGATGCGTACTTGGGGCGTCCGCTGTTGTCGAACAGGTACGAAAGCTGGTTGGTATCAATGGTCTCAAGGTAGCTGTAGTCCGACACCTGCTGATTTCCGAGCGAGCCGTACGAAAGACGCAGCTTGCCGTCGGAGAGCCAGCCCTTGGCTCCGTTCATGAAAGGCTCGCGGGTAAAGCGCCAGCCAATAGACGCAGACGGGAAGTAGCCCCAGCGGTGCCCTTCGGCAAAGCGCGAAGTGCCGTCGGCGCGGAACGACGCCTCGAAGAGGTACTTTTCAAGATAGTCGTAATTGATGCGCCCGAAGAAGCCCAGCGTCTTGTAGGCGGTAATATCCTGAGTGATAGTGTAATACGTATCGTCGGTAACGGAGTTGAAGGTACTCAGGGCCATGTTGCCCACGCCAAACTGGTCCACTGTAAGGTCGGTGGTACGCCTGTGTTCGTAGTTCATGCCGGCGAGCGCCTGGAAATGATGGCTGTCAGCCCAGGTGGCGCGGTATGTGGCAACCACATCCACACTGTGAACGTTGTATTCGTAATGGCGCTCACGATACTCGTCCTTGGAGTATGCGGTATTGGTTACGATCGTGCCTATCTTGTCCGAATAGGTAGCGGCCTGGTTGCGGTCGCGGTAGAGCCTCCAGTAATTTGTGATGTTGTAGGTTCCCTTGAGCGAGAAGCCTTTGAAAGGGGTGATCTCAAGGCTGTTGGACAGGGTAAGCGTACGGTTGTCTATGTCGTGGCGCATATTGGGATTGGTAAGCAATGCTCCGCGTCCCTTGCCTATGCCGACTCCCCTGATGTCATAAGGATAGATGACATAGGAGCCATCCGGGTTTGTGGGAGGGAACATGGGACCGAGGGCCTGGTCGAGGGCGGAGATGCTCAGATTCTCGCTCGTCGTACCCGGGTAGACCTGATGCACGCGGTGCACCGAAGCGTTGGTGCTCCACTTGGCCCACTTGAAGAGCTGGGCGTCGAACTTGGCCCTGAAAGCATAATTCTCATAATGCTCCTTGACAGGGATGGCAGGGCCGCTCAAAAGGCCTTCCTGGTCGTAGTATTTGCCGCTGACATAGTACTTTATGGCCTTGTTGCCCCCGGATACCGAAAGGTCGTGCTGCTGCTGGAAACGGTTGCTGTTGAACAGGGCGTTGTACCAGTCGTAATTGCCATAGTAATGGTACTGGCCGCTGTCGTCCACCACCACCCAGGGGCGCGAAGGATCTTCGGTCTTGTCGTACCGGCGGGCTTCCAGCTCGGCCCAGTCGGCCTCGGTGTAGCGGAATGCGCTGTAGCCGTAACGGGCGTAATACACCTCGTCAACAGCCTTCGCCCAGTCGTATCCCGAGGTTATGAAATCGGTGCTCGTGGTCGGTTTTATCCAGCCGAAGCTGTTGGAATACGCAACCTTGGTCTTGCCGGCCGAGCCACTCTTGGTCGTAACCAGAATCACGCCTGCGGATGCCCTCGCGCCGTAAATGGCGCTTGCCGATGCATCCTTGAGCACCGACACAGATTCGATGTCCGCGGCATTGATATGATCAAGTGACACACCGGGGACACCGTCGATCAGCACCAGCGGCGAGCCTCCGTTGACCGAAGGTACACCGCGGATGTTGACAGAGCTGCCTCCCACGGGACTTCCGGAACTAACCGTAATGTTCATGGAAGGATCGGCTCCCTGGAGCGCCTGCATGGCGGATGTAACTGGACGGGCGTTGAGCTCGTCGCCCGAGATGGACGACACCGCGCCGGTGACGTTAACCTTCTTCTGCACGGCATAACCAACAACCACCACATCTTCAAGCATTTCCGCATCTTCGACCAGCACTATCGAAATGCTGTCGCCGGAACCGACCTTGACTTCCTGGGTCTGGTAGCCCATAAGCTCCACGCGCAGGGTCTGGCCCTCGGCCGCCTTGATGGAGAAGCGTCCGTCGTAGTCGGTAATCACACCGTCGCTGGTTGCGGTATTAATGACCGCAGCGCTGATGACGGCAACACCTTTGTCGTCCACCACCCGGCCAGAAACGGTTTTCTGCTGGGCGGAGGCGGAAAGGCTGGCAAGCAGGCCTGCAACCAGCAGGACCGCAGCCAGGATTCTGTGTGTCAAATTCTTCATAGCCATCATTTTACAAGTTTATAAAGGGCCTTGACCTCTTCGGCGCTCATGGGATTGTCATACAGGCGAGCTATAACCACTTCTCCGTAGAAAGAGGCCTCGCCTTTGTCGCTGCCGCTCGGGTCGGCACCAATGCCGAACCAACGGGCGTCGACGCTGGTATCCATGAACTTGAAGTCGCCGGTGGTGTTGAGCGTGGCAGTCAGCTGACCGTCCACGTACAGGTTGCAGATTCCGTTGACCTTGTCCCAGGTGCCCACGACATGGTAATACTGGTTCTTGACAGGAAGGATTCCGCTGTAAAGCTCTTTCCAGCCGCCGCCGACATGGCATTCGAAGTTGATTTCGCCTGTCTTTGCGCGGAAGCACATTCCCGTACCGCCGGCCTGGGTGGACGAGAAGGGCTTTACCTGAGTCGCTGTCGCGTCGTAATATGCACAGAACACGAGTTCGTAGGAGAATCCGTCCGCCAGCTTCTGTCCGAATGGATCGGTGGTCTTGTAGGGTATCAGGTAGTATCCGGTGTCGAGTCCACTGCGGGCTATCTTCTCATTTGTGAACTGGGCCACGTAACGACCGAACTTATCGCTGTATTTGACAGCCACGTCAGCGTCCAGGCGGCTGTTGTCGACGGTCATGCCCAGCGAAGACTTGTCTGTTGCGCTACGATCCGCGTTGAACACCACATCCAGGATGTAGTCGGTAGGAGGAGTAGCAGGAACAGCCTGTGTCACAGAAACATAACTAAGAAGCTCAGGAGCCTCCACCGCATAGAATCGAATCTCGCCCATACGGCGCGATCCGGTCGTGTTCTCGGGAACCGTAAAGCTGACAGTAGTCTCAGTGCGCCCAGACTCAGTAATCCAGGACTTGGCGTCGCCCAGGTCGTAGGCCCATGCAGACTGGTTCGTATCCACAGTAACCGTGAACACGTCGCCGTCGGCGGCAACCGCAACGTCGGCGGGCGTAGCTTCAAGGTATGGGAGCTGTTCTTTTTGGCTCACGGTAAACTCATACTTCAGCTCGGAGCCAAGGAAGAACGATACCTTACCGGTACGGACAGCGCCGCTTTCATTGCTTGCAGCCAACAGGCTCACCGTGGTCTTGCCCACTCCCCCCGTCTGCAGGGGCAATGTAAAAGCTTCTGATCCGGACACTTCGGCCTTCCACTCTTCGGTGGAAAGGACGGTGAAGTCGACCGACTGTGCCTTGCCGTCTATGCTGACGGTGTTGTCCGCGGCTCCTGCGGGAGGCAGCACCCTGAAAATAGGGACCCGGGTCGTGTAATACTCGGGGACCTGCTTGCAGGAGTGCACGGCCAGGGCCGCACAGAGGGCAAGGAGGAAAAGTGTTATTCGCTTCATAGTATTAATAATTAGTTGATGTTGTCATATCGTACAGGCGCCTTGGGCGGGAAACGGTCTCTACGTACTGGCGCCCGAACCTGTCTGTTACGGTAATGGTCACAGTCCCGGTGGATGTAGGGGAACTCACCTCGAACATGTGGGACGTCAATACCGTAGGGAAAGTCATCGCGGTAGAATTGGTATCCATGCGCCGGGTGTTGAAATGCACCACATGCAAGGGGTCATAAGTATCCACGCGCTTTACAGTCAGGGGCTTGCCGCCTTCGGAGGCGGAAACCGTCCACCTGTCGTCATAGTCGAATACGTTGACCAGCAGCTTGTTGTCGGAGCGCTGGGAATCGTATCCGTACACATATTCCGAGAAGAACGAGTTGCTTATCTTGGTCCCAGACTTGCAATACAACGACTTTGATATCAAGCAGTTGTTAAGGTCATACACGCGGAACTGATAGTTCGCGTCATGGCCCATGGGCTTCCAGCGCCAATTTACGTCGCTGCCGGCAATATCGAAAATCTTGCCTCCCTGGGGGGTGCCGTCACGGCAGATATTGCACTTGCCTTTGGTGTAATATCCTGTCCACCACCATGTTCCGCAAACAGCGGCGATATTGTGCTCAATGAGTTTGTCCGAAAACTCGTTGGTGTAGGACACATGGGTGTGGCCGGAGAGGTAATGCACCTTGAAGGGAGCGAAGAGGTCGACAAGTTCGGTGCGGAACTGCGCCGGCATGCTGTAAGAATATGCAAAATCGCCTCCGGACTTAAGCGAAGCCCGGTTGGAATACTGTATGTGGGTGCCGAAGAACACGGTGGTTCCGGCAGGCACGAGCGCCAGGTCGGCGCGCAGCCACTTGAGTTCATCGCTTGTAAAGCCTTCCGTATAGTCCTGGACGTCTCCCACAACACCCTGCGCACCGCCTTTGTTGTTGAACATGGTGTTGTCCATAAGGATATAATGGGCGTCGCCTATGTTGAACGAATAGTAAGTGGGGCCTATCCATTTGCGGAAGGCAGCCTCGGCGCCGAAGTCATTGGCGACATACGGGTCATTGTCGTGGTTGCCCGGGGCATTGTATATCGGGAAGTCGAGGTCTGAAAGCGTTTTGTAATAGTTTTCAAGCGAATACTGATTGTCATACCAGAACTGGTCCCACGCCAGGTCGCCAAGTGTAAGGCCGTAGAACGGCACGCCTTCCGAACGGGCATTTTCGGCCTGGGCCTTTAGTTCCGGCTTGAATGCCGAGGTAAACTGGCTCACATCGTCAGTTCGGTTGGCAAGATGGGTGTCGGTGAACACGAATACCCTGTGGGTCTTGTTGTCTTCGGGTTCGAGTACGAAGTTGTTGATCTCGTACTCCGTATAGCTGGCCGCTTTGAAACGCTTGAAGAACTGCGGGATAGTGCGGTTCACGGCGACCCTGTACCCACTCGGGACGGAGATGAATACATAGCCATATTTGCGCTGTGAGGCCAGCCAGTAGCAACCGTTGTCATCGGTAACCGTAACCATGGCGCCATCCGACACGGCAACTCCCTTAAGGGGCTTTCCGTCCCAGTCCACTACCCGGCCGTAGGTGGTTTTGCCGGGCACTTTGTCGACTATTGTGCCGTCGACAACATCTACGAAAGTGGTGCCTCCAGTAAAACGCGGGCAGCTGACATCGCACATTCCTCCGATAAAACGGGCGGGAGTGGTGAACAAAGCTCCCTTGTCGTCGGAAACTTCGGTACATTCCAGTTCGTATCGGACGGACTGGTCACGCCGGGACGTGAGGGTTATCTTGTCACCTTTGCTGAAGCCCTTGTATGGCATAAGAAGCTGCTGGCCGAAGGGTATCTCGAAAGTCTCCCCGAGCTTGAAAGTGCTCACTTGCGGCAGGCCTTCTTCATCAGGCTTCTCCGGACCGGGAACGGGTGTGACGGGAGTCTTGCCGTCCGGATCCGGGCCCGGTTTCTCTGGTTCAGGCTTCGGGCCGCACGCCGCAGCCAGAGTCATCAGCAACAGAAAACCAAGTAGTTTCTTCATTCGTTTCTATAACAAGAAGTTAAGTATTTCTGGTGTTTTGGTGTAGTCTGTGATCCATATATAATCCATACCCTTTATGCGCACGTGCGAGTCTCCGCCGCCGTCGGCGAAGTCATCGCCGATGAAAAGAACCTGGTCAAGAGTGTAGCCGTGCTCGGTTGCATAGCGCAGGGAGGCGTCGTACTTGTTGTACTGCTTGGCGGAGAAATCAAATGAAGACGATCCGCCGATGTACACGCTGTAGTCTTTGAAGATTTCGCACACCTCGGGGTACATCACCCGGCGCTTGGCACGGTCGGGATCGAAGGCGTGCTTGAGTTCCACCGGAGCGTCCTTGCCAAGAAGACCCATCGTAACCATGCCTGTTGAATGGAATTCCAGGGGCTCGCCGTAATACTGAGTGTAACCGTATTTCTGGCGCAGGTAATCATTCTGCTTGCGGAAGAAAGCGGTATCGGCCGGAAACACGTCTTCACGTACAATCTTGAACTCACCGTTCTCGACGGTGCTCTCCTGCATGCCGTAGTTGCCGAGGATATTCACAGGGTACTCCCCCATCTGCTTGTACACGCGGGGGCAGTTGCCGGCACATACCATCACGATGTCGTACTTCTTGCCAAGGGTGTCGAGCAGCTGACGGGCAGCCGGTTCGAGAGGACAGCGGTGTGCGGTAAGGGTGGCGTCCAGGTCGAAGCACAGTAGCTTCTTCCGGTCCGCCCACTCTCCGTAACGCAAGGTCATGTCCTGCTCCGCCTTCATGAGGGCCTGGGGCTGGTCGAGGGTAGCGCTGAGCACGATATGCTTGCCTTGAGGATCGGGAGTGAACCAGGTATAGCCCTTGTCATCAACCGTCACCGTTCCGGCAACACTGTGCGTAAAGAGCTCGGGATGAATGGGATACAGCACGCTCAGGATGTCCCAGCTGGGACGGTCGTAGGGCATCTGCTGATAGAGTTTGTAGCCTTCGACTACAGGGTTGGGCTCATAGTAGCCCAGGTTCTGCTCGATGAGCGCTCCGGGATACATAGTCTGCTTGCCTATCTCGAAGGGATTCTGCCAGATGGCGGTAGGCCAAAGCTCGAATACCTTCTGCATGGCAGGTATGTCATTCTTGACATTATACTCCGCACGTTTTTTCTCTCCGTAGCTGCCGGCCATGATGGAAAGGCCCTTGGTTTTTTTGGCCACAAGGTCCACGCCGTTAAGAGGAGAATACTCATCCGGAGCGCTCTCCAGCAGCTGTGCCAGAGTGGTGCCGAAACCAAGGCTGACGAAGGTGACGCTGCCGTCCGGCTGGGAAGCCAGAATCTTGCGGTACAGAGCCACGGGCTCGGGATACTCTGTAGCAGTTTTGACAAAATCTTTCTCCGCCACGGTATAATCCACATAGTCGGTGTACTCCTGAACCGGAGTAACGCTCATGGCCACAGGCACTTCAGGGTGGCCGTAAAAAGTACACACAGCGTCGGTGAAGGCCGCCGCCGTGGGGCAGTCCTTATGGCATCCGACTGCCAGCAGTTCAGCTTGACCGTTGTCAACTGCACGGAGGGCCAGCGCCAAAGCAAGGGCATCGTCGATATCGTTGCCCATATCGGTCTCGATGATCATCTTGAGCGGAGCCTGAGCCGTCTGCTCATTCTGCGTACAGGAACAGACGGCCAAGCTCAGGCTTAAAATGGAAATCAACAGTTTTCTCATATCAGTTTCCGGCAATTACTATTGTTGCAAGACCGGCGATGAAGAAGCAGAACATGGCGGCAAGCAGCCAGTATACATTCTTCTTGGCGCCCTTGAACTCTTTCCAGATGAATACGCCCCATATGGCGGCGATCATGGGTGCGCCCTGGCCCAGGGCATAGGACACTGCGGGGCCGGCCTTCTCGGCCGTAATGTAGCTGAGCGCGGTTCCAAGGCACCATATGGCACCTCCGAGCATGCCCACCAGGTGAGTCTTGAAATCTCCCTTGAAATACTGGCTGTAGCTCACAGGCTCGCCAACGAAGGGCTTACGCATCACGATAGTGTTGAAAATGAAGTTGCTCAGCAGCACGCCTACCGTAAAGATAACGATGGCTGTATAAGGAGTCACCTTGCCTGCCGCAGGAGCCACGAAGTTGGTGGTGTCCATCGCCCTCATGACGAAGGAAGAGAAGAACGACATCACCACGCCGGCTATGAGCGCCAGGATCACGCCCTTGCGCTGGTCGGCCTTGGAGACGCCACTTTCGCCTTTCTTGCCGGCGGCTATTCCATTGAACACGATTGCGCATACAACCAGCGCAACGCCGATTATCAGAAGTACTACATTGCCCGTCTTGGAGCCTTGCTGCACGGCCACGCGGTAGTTATTGATTACGCCAAGCACGAGCGCAAGACCTACTCCCAGAGGGAAGGCCACAGACATGCCCGCTATGGATGTGGATGCCGACAGCAGGATGTTGGAAGCGTTGAAGATCACGCCGCCGAGCAGAATCCAGAGTATGCTGGAAGCCGACGCCTGCCCAAGGTCCTGAAGGAACGGACGACCCTGACTGCCTATGCTTCCGGCGGTAAATGCCAGGAGCAGCGCAAAGATAACCATGCCTATGACATAGTCCCAGTAGAAAAGTTCGTAACGCCAGCTCTTGGCTGCAAGTTTCTGGGTGTTTCCCCATGAGCCCCAGCAAAGCATCGTGACAAAGCAGAGCACGACGGCGAGGGCATAGCTGTTAACTATAAACATATCGCTTGACTTTTAAATATTATCAACTTCGTTTCGGTACGGAGCGCTTGTCTGGGCGCCCATGCGCGTTACGGCAACCGATGAGGCTATGGTAGCGATGCGCGCAGACTCCGACAGGCTCCTGCCCTCGGACAGCGCTGCCACCAGGGCCCCGTTGTAAACGTCACCGGCTCCGGTTGTATCAATGGCCTGGACCTTACGTGCGGGCACGAGTTCCGCCCCTTCAGGGGTGCAGACCAGGGAACCGTGGCATCCCATGGTGATGATTACATTCTTCACGCCCTTTGCAAACAAGGCCTCAGCGGCTTTGCGGGCAGTGTCTTCACCATCGACATGAATGCCGGTAAGCTGCTCAGCCTCTGTCTGGTTGGGGGTTATGAGCCAAATGTGACTGAAAAGTTCCTCCGGTACAGGGCTCATAGGCGCAGGGTTCAGGATGGTCTTGATTCCCAGCGAGTCAGCCAATTCAACCGATCGCACCACGGTAGCCATGGGAATCTCAAGCTGCACCAATAAATACTCGGCGCCCTCCATGCAGCGGCAGGCCGCATCAATGTCGGAAGGCAGCAGGTCATTGTTCGCACCCGGAGCCACGGCAATACAGTTCTCTGCATTGTCATCCACAAAAATGAGGGCGGTACCAGTAGGTGTGGCCGAAAGCTTTATGCACGAGGTGTCGATGCCGTCGGCGGCGAACTGCGTCGAGAGCATCTCCCCGCTGGCATCGCTCCCCAGACATGTAAGGAACAGCACGTTGGCACCCATGCGCGCAGCGGCCACGGCCTGGTTCGCTCCCTTGCCGCCGTTGGCGCGCAGGAGCGTCGCTCCGCCAATTGTCTCACCCGGCCTGGGCAGCCGCTTCACGCGGGCCGTCAGGTCAACGTTCGAACTTCCTACAACAATGATTTTTTTCATAATATGATTATTAGTAGCGCATTCAAAATTAATAAAAAACTATAAATGCTGGATTGTAGAGGCGTAAATAACCTTAAAATCTTCAGAGAAAACATCAAGTACAAATATTTGATACTTTTTGCCCCCCGGATAGACCCTTACGACAACATGCCCGGCAGGTTTGAAATTTGACCAAAGTTCCTCGCCCAAATCCTCTTTAGGACTGTCAGTAGTAATATAGAACTGTCTGTCATCAGGATAAATGCTTTTGTCAAGCATACGCTCCATAGTGGGAGGATAAGGATGCTCTCTGTGTCCGGCCGTCACGATAAACACTTCCGGCCTGGCAGCACGAAGAAGATTCTCATTCATCACATCTGTAGCGGCATGATGATCGCATTTCATAACATTTATTCGTCCGACCACCTTGGCTACTTCTGATTCAAAATCCCTTTCCTGGCATCTATATCTCGGGAAATTCAGTCCCGGTATATCTCCGCAGTTATAGTATGTGAATTTTCCATAACGGATACGCACACCGCAACTGGGCATGTTCTCGTCAAACAGAGTGGAATCTCCCTGATAGATTACGCGGGATGATGAGCCATTACCAGTCCAGACACGTGCGTTTCCTATTAGATTGCGGATCTCGAACTTACCGGCGTATTTCCGCGGATTATGCTTTAGCACGAATTGATTATCACTTCCCACCTCAAAACGCTGCATATCCATACCGCGGGAACGATGATAAGATATAAACTTTTGATACTCACCAAATAGAGGCGATTCACCCAATATTTTTTCCCTGCTTGGGAAACTATACTCGGGCCAGTCTCTGTCAACAAGTGTACGGAAACTTATGGAATCGCCTACATAGGTGAGGCCTGACAGTTCATATCCATGTTCTCCGTGGACAGCTCCCTTTAGAGAACCGAGATGATCAGCATGAAAATGAGTAAGGAGCACATAGTCCAAATACTCCGGATCAGGAGAAAAATGCCTTATGTAGCGACATATCCACCCGCCTGTCGTCCGTGTCGTATCAGGGACTCTGCGGTACCAGTGACGGGATCCATGCGGCAGACCGTTATCGCCTGCATCGATCATAAATGTAGTCCCGTCAGGTAATACCGAGAATATACAGTCCCCCTGGCCTGTCGCTATATGGTGTATATCCATATAGCCCTCTTTCCATGATGGCATAATATCCTCGGCCCGGTTTGTACAACAACAGGCCGAGGATATAATCAATGCGCCTAACAGCAAGTGCAGGTTCATTGTTCCGAACTGCTGCTACTTATTGTAAAACTTGCAATTACTGTAATCGTGTTTGCCGGGTTCACTCTTGTCCCAACCTATACAATACTGAAGATAATTATCTGCGGTCAAAACGGTCTCAACGCCGTCTATAATAATCTTACCGGCAACGTACATAGGATGCTCTGCAGTACCGGGAGTCCAATCATCATTGGCATTGCAGTAGCCGGAAAACATTCCGACAGAGCACTCTGCAGGTGCTTTGATTGTGCAGTTCACGATACCGGAAATTTCGGCGGTAGGGAAAGGTCCCATGCAGCCCAGGAAGCCACCTGCCATCTGCTTGGGTGCTGTCAGCACAAGATCGCCATAAGCTTCGCAGTTAATGACAGGATGCTTGTCGCCGCGCACATAACATCCAAGATTTCCGATAAATGAACCAGAATTGTGGTTGGCCACCACATTGGGACCAAGTTCTACTGTTCCATAATTGATGCAGTTTTCCATCCAGCCGGTTCCGCCGGTAAGGCCACCGGCACGAATCTTTCCATAACCGTTGCCAAGAATCTTTCCGTAATTGGAACAACCTATCATCTTGCATCCTGTTGCGGTAGCATCAGCTTCCATATCCATCTGGGAAGAAATGCCTCCGACATACTGATAACCGTCATTTGAGTCGGTTGTAAGCGTTATGTCTCCCCTGTTGACACAATTAGTACAAGCCGGATAGGCGAAACCGTTGGCGATTGTATAATCATTCTGGTTGACGCAGTAAATGCCAGCTGTAAAGTGCTGTTTGTTGCTTCCCAGAACGGTTCCAAGTCCTGAATCGCTATTAAGATGTACCTTGCCTGTGTTCTCGCAATCCTTGATGTAGCCACCGGACATGATGCCGACTATTCCGGCGACATAAGGACGGCAACTTGCAGTTTTTTCGGCAGTATTAACACAAGGAGCGACAACAGTTATATTGCCGGTATTCTTGCATCCCTCTACGCCTCTGTCGGTCAGCGCCACCTTGTTTTCACGGTCGGAGTTCACAAATACGCCTATGACGCCTCCTACCTGGAAAGGTATGTTGACAGCATTGGCGGTATTCACGACAAATTCGCCTATGACACCGGCCTTTGCAAGGGTTGCAGTCGAAGGATTATGAGCAATTTCTGCATTGTTGATGCAGTTCCTCACAAAACCTGCTGTAGCACCTACCACACCGCCCACAGTCGGAGCAAGTGTTTTTTCGTTGTCGGCCGTAACGCCGATTTCCATATTGCCGTTATTGATGCAGTCCTCAACGGATCCCTCACGTGTATTTGCAGCGACAAGTCCTCCGAAAAGAACATATCCATTCTGCGACTCGTCATACTTAATAAGGGCATTATTTGTACAGCCGGCAACAATTCCCTTGTTGACCAATACCAACGGAGCGAACTCTCCGGAAAGAGGTTCTATCTTGCAGGACTTGTCGATAACAAGATTCTTTACTGTTCCTTCGTTACTTGCAAACAGGGCATCAGTAATTTTAGCATTCTTTATGCTGAAATTCTGACCGTTGAATGTGCCCTTGAAGGACAAAATCTGCGGGATGTTCTGGCCGGCGAAATCAATATCGGCAGCAAGCTTGACATCATCCGTCTCAGTCAAATCTCCGGCAGTTTCGACAAAGGCCATGAATTCCTCAACGCTCTTCATGCCATTGTCGGAAATACCCGAAACCGTCACTGTACTTACCGCAGAGAGCTTTCCGTCTGCAGTCGTAGCTGTAATCTTGACGCTTCCCTTGGTCTTTCCTGCTTTGACTTTTGCAATCAAGGGATTTGAAGCGTCCGCTTCAACGGAAACAATGTCAGGTGATTCACTTTTCCACGTAACGGAATTATCCAGGACATAACCGTCCGGTTCAAGAGTGACGGTGAGCGTGGCTGATTCGGCAAAGCCCAACTCCAAAGTTTCAGGCTTGACTGAAATGGCCTTCGCAGGTCCTTTGACAACAACTTCGCATGTTCCCGTTTTTGATCCGGACTTAGCGGTGATGGTCGCACGTCCGCCCGAGATGGCGGAGACGATACCGGCTTCGGACACAGTTGCCACCTCAGAATTGCTTGACGACCAAGTAATGTCCTGATTCGTAGCATTTGAGGGTGTAATAACTGCCGACAAAGCTTCCGTGTCGCCGGCATTCATTTCAAGAGTTTTGGGAGAAACTTCAATAGCTCTCACCACGACAATTTCTTCTTCTTTTTCTTTACAAGAAGAGAGTGCGGCTGCTGCCAACAGGACAGCAAAGGATAGTTTAACAATTCTGTTCATTTTAGTTGGTATTAATGTGATATAGTTATTTTTTCTTGAAATCCTCGTAATCGGTGGTCAGGGTATTGCAAGTATAGACGACCTCCTTTCCGCTGGAGGGGAATGTTCTCGTCACCCTTACTTCCCAATTCTTCATTTCCGACGGCAAAGTTCCCTGCGGTTTATAATACCAATATGACCCCGCAGTACTGTTCCAGGTAGTACTATTCTTATTCCTTTCGTTAAAAAAATACGAGAAAGCACAGACATTGGTACTCTTACCGGTGCCGAGATGGGAGAAGTCTCCGACTTTGCTGCCGTTTTGATACAATTCGACTTTTACATATTTAGAGTCATCGTCGAACACCTCCACCACAAAACAGTCCTTGAATGACGCATATCCGGTGCCGACTATATTGGCAGCACCGCCTTTATTGTCGGTTCTATACCAATTACACAGGTAACCCTTTCCTCCAGTATAAGTTTGGTTGCCATCGTAAACGCGCAATTGGTGCGAAGCATCCTTTCTGGTTCCTTTAGGGAGCCATTTATCGACAACATTTCCCGAAATCTCTATCACATGGTATCCCGCAGGGTTGGCAATAACATCCACAGTAGAGCCGAATTCCCACCATGCCCCACATGCTGTGCTGGTTACGTTCTCGTATGCCGGTACACCGCTTTTCCCGGCAAATGTATGAATATAATTGCGGCCATAATGAGTGTGCCCCGATACTATGTGAATAATCTTGAACTGCTTGGCGTAGTTCTTTATATCCGTAGCATGCTTAGTCACAGAATAGAGTGGTGCATGCATACATAGAATCAGAAGTTTTTCTCCTTTATCCTTGACATTGGATATATCTTTTTTAAACCACTCAATCTGATCGTCCGTCATCCCAAGATCATATTGATGCCAGGTCATGCCATTTGCCTTTCCGCTGTTCTGTTCACGGTTTCTGACAATTATGTTATCGAAACAAACCACATGCGCTAGCCCCCTGTCGAAAGAATAATCAATCGGGCCAAAAGTGTCAACAAATAGCTGGGCGGCATCGTAAGCGTTGTCAACCAATGCGTTATGGTCATGGTTACCCATAACCTGGAAGAATGGCATCGCCTTGCCGTTGATCATGACTCCGGACATGGAGTTTTTGATCAGTGGCCAGACGTTGTTGCTGTCATGCACGATGTCTCCAAGAACCACAGCATAGGGATTTGGATAGTTGCCCATGTATTCCTTCATATCGGCAACCGTCTCGTTGATATAACGGTTAACCTCGGATGAAGTACCACACTGAGGGTCCCCAATCGCCACCAAAGTCCAGTCAGTCTCCGGCTTAGAGAGCGGCACAAGCGTCCAGTCATTGCGGATACGAGCTTGGGCAGGTACGGAAAGGATGTTTTTATAAAATGCAGGAATACCGTTATCAGTTGGCACTTCATACCCTGCAGGCACTGTGAAATACACATATCTTGTGACACGCCTTGGGTTGCTCACGTAGTCTTGGGTCGCCTTGAACTGATACACCCCATTCTCATCCGTAACCACCAAACTGTAACCGTCCGAGACCGCCACGCCAGGGATCCCTTTACCGGTGCCCTGATCCTTTATACAGCCGACAATGTTGTTGCCGGCTTCAATGGCAGTTCCCTCAACTAAGTCTGGATCAGTATCTTGAGGCTGCTCCTCCTGCGGCTTGAAAGCTTCTATTTTCTCGAGTTTGCGCGATGTAAATTCAAGGCTCGCGGGACTTGAATTCACAAGCACGAAGGGCGTGGGGCCGACAGAAGAAAACTTATAGCCCTCGGAGGAAACCGTACAAGTATAGACTTTACCGGTAGATTTGAACATTGCCTCCTCGACATTGACAACACCTCCGATACATTTTACCTTTTGGTTACCGGTGTATGAAAACAATTCATAATTGCCTTGGCCGTCAAATTCGAAATATTCCCTGACGGTTGCATCTGCCCATCCTGCAGAAGTCTTCAGCTGCGAAAAGGCCCATTTCCCGGACATAGTCGCCGGTGCATCCGATGCCGGGTTGACCTTCCCGCAACAGACGGCCAGAAATGTCAGTAAAAGGGTTGCTAAAAGATTATACTTTTTCATTCCCATCCAGGATTTTGGCCAAGGTCAAGATTTATATTCAAGGCACTCTGCGGTATGGGACGAAGGTACATTCGTTCCTCCCATACCAGAGGAATCTGCTCAAACTGAATACAATTATCAGCATTGATAGAATGATATGGATTCCGATCCAGGACAAAGTACGTGGTCTTGGGATCGCTTCCAGCTTTAGATTGAGTGAAGCACACAAACTTATCCCCTGCCTGGTCAATTGCAATCTTTTCATCGAGCCGGGCGTACATACCATCCCATTTTCTGGTTATCAGCTGTCCGAGCTTCCAGCGCATCAGGTCTTCATACCTAAGGCCTTCCATATACAATTCAATGCCCCTTTCGCGGCGGATCTCAAGAATCCACTTATCAGTGACGGAATTGTCAAAATAGTCAACAAGATACTTATCTGCATCAACCG
Source organism: uncultured Bacteroidales bacterium (assembly GCA_946405435.1). Classification (GTDB taxonomy): domain Bacteria; phylum Bacteroidota; class Bacteroidia; order Bacteroidales; family UBA932; genus Cryptobacteroides. The sequence continues at coordinate 73,369 of CAMJHF010000004.1, read as the reverse complement.
GAGGTGTTGTTGCAACACCAGCACGCGCGCGCAAAGGCGCGATGCTTTTTTCCCATTCAGCCTCGGAGAACTGCCCAAGTTCGGCCTTAGCCTCGGCATAATTAAGAAGGACTTCGGCATATCTTAGAATCGGAAGCGCATTGTTACATGTGGTATTGCCTTCGTAAGCATTGCTGGGCAGCATCCATTTGCAGATCCAATAGCCGGTCTTCATGAACGAAGTGTTAATAAACACACTGTATTCTACCTTGTTGCCATCCTGGACTTTCTGATATCCCGGACACATGACAGTCTGCGACAGGCGATTGTCTCGGCCGGAAAGCTCTTCTCTGAAAGTCATCGTCTTATATCCCGGCTTATCAGTATGACGGCTGCCGTCTGTATGCAAATATGTATTCAGGAAGGCTTTTGTCATATTCCAGCAGCCACCACTGGAAGAGGAGTTGAATATACTGGTAGTATTATGATAGATATTCAGGCCTGCTGAATACTCCCTCGCCCACAGAATTTCGGAATACTCAATGGAGGGCGACAGGAATAAATTGCTGTACTTAGTGCCAGGATTGATTCTGTACTTACCGCTGCCCATGATAAACTCGCAAGACTTTACGCACTCTTTCAAGAAGTCTTCAGCGGTTCCGTAGCTTCCTGTCCAGGCAGAGTTTGTCGAGGGATCGACTTTGTGGTACTTTCTATATGTACCTTCCCACAAACACACCCTCGCCTTGAATGCAGCAGCTATATAGCCATTGATTTGGCCGCAATTCACATATCCGGATCCGGTGAGGCAGTTCTCTTCTGCATACTTCAGGTCTTCGAGAATCTTGCTCATCACGAATTCGCGGTTGTCGCGTTCTTTGTAGAGCTGATCATGATCCTCCGGATCGATGGGCTCGTCGTACCATGGAACCGCACCGAAAGTTTTCACCTTGTTGTAATAGAACCAGGCCCTCCAGAAACGGCCGACGCCCTCGTAATGCTTGTAAACGTCTTCTGAGACTGAATCCTTCGCCCCGGTCATGTACTTCAAGAAGTAGTTCACATTATAGAGCATGTTCCAGTCGCTGGCATCCCAGCCGCCTTGCTGGTTAGAGTCCCAACTGCCCAGATAGAAATTCCCGGGATTGTTCTTTGTCATATACTCGGCATTGACATCGCCGCGTGTAAGAGTAGAAACATCCGGCGTGTAGCTGTTCAGGAAGCCGTTAGCATATGTTTTAAGGCTGGCCTCGTTGGTAAAATACTCAGAAGCTACTATCTTATTTGGCACGTCGTCGCCGTCAAGAAACTTGTTGCAGGAAGACAATGCAAGTCCCGCAAGCAAAAGTGCATAAAATATATTCGTTTTCATAATGCGGCTAATTAGAACGTTACATTAATGCCCAAGGTTACGGTTTTCAGCATGGGATATGAATTGCCGTCGGCCTGATCTCCTCTCCATTGAGATGTTCCCAGCTTTGTATTTGCGCCATTGAAATCAACATCACCGCTGGAAATGACTTCTGGATCCATATTGTCGGTCCATTTCCTCATCGGCGTAAAGGTGAACAGGTTTTCTCCGGTAAGATACACCCTGAGGCCTTCCAGTCCTACACGGCTGATCAATTTCTTCGGGAAAGAATAATCCAAGGTGACATTCTTAAGGCGGCAGTAAGAAGCATCCACCAAATAGCGGTCGGCAGTACCTTTTATCAGCAAACAGCCGGTATCGGTTGTAAGATATGAATTCGTACGGGGCCAGAATGCATTCGGATCAGGATTATCTTCTGTCCAACGGTCGATGGTATGAATCTTCGGGAACAAGCCATACGGACGGTTGTATTTACCCCAGAAATATGCACAATCAAGAGATGGATACCAATCACGTTTGCCTACGCCCTGGAAGAATAGGCTGAGCCCGATTCCATGCCAACTGGCATTCAGATTAAGACCATAGCAGAAACGTGGAGTGGAATTGCCAATAATCATCTTGTCTCCCGGTTTATCAACCGTATTCTTGCCATAATCAATTGCCCCGCTATTGTCTATATCATCATACTTCAAATCTCCTTCACGGTAGAAGTTTCCCCTGCGGTTGATGGCAAAGAAGGTCTGGTCAGCCCAGTTTTGCGCCTCTTCGTCAGAAGCGAACAAGCCAAGAATGTGGTATCCCCATATTTCTCCAAGCTCTTCTCCTTCGTAGTAATCTGTGAGCTTCTTAGTCTCATTATTATAACGAGTTATCCAGCTGCGCGCATCCCAAAGCATCGCCTTCGCGCCATAAGAAAAGTCAGAAGTGCCAAGTTTGAAGGAGTCGCGCCACGACAGACTAAGTTCCCAACCCTTGGTAACCATATCGGCATAGTTGCCTTTCGGTGAGGAACTGCCTAGTACCGCAGGAAGCGCCTTACCGACAGTGTACATATCTGTTGTGTACTTATGGTAATAATCTCCCACAAAACTGAGCCTGTTCTGAAGAAAGTCAAGGTCGAGTCCGACATCATAGGTGGTGGCACGTTCCCATGTCAGGCCGTCTGGGATAGGGCTCGGAGCCGATGTCACTGAAACTCTGTTGCCGTTCACGACGACGGAAGACTGGGCAATACTCATGGTCTGAATATAGGAATATGCTCCTACATTGCCGTTACCAAGGGATCCTGCCGAAAGGCGGATTTTACCGTTGTCAAGCCAGGAAACGTTTTTAAGGAAAGGCTCTTCCGAAAAACGCCAACCCAGCGACGCCGAAGGAAAGAAACCCCACCTCTGGTTCGTAGGGAACTTGGATGAGCCGTCTTCCCTGACGCTGACCTCGGCCAGATACTTGCCCTTATAACTGAAATTGGCCCTGGCAAACACTCCGAAGTAAGCCCAGGCACTGCTGCTGTAATCATTTATCTTTATACTCTCACCGTCCATCAACGCGAAGTTTGGCTTGGTGTCGAGGATAAAGCCCTGGCGGTATGCCGCGGTTCCATGATGCTTATAATGTTCTGCATTGTAACCGGCCGTTATCTTCAAGGTATTCTCGACTCCGACTTTAGGTGTGAAGATAAAATACCCGTTAGTTTTCCAGTATTCACCGTTTCTGAACAACTCCTCCAACGCATCAGTTGACGGGCGGCTGGTCTCAGTCTCAGGACCGGTCTTATATGCGAATTTGGCTTCCTTGCGGTCTCTCCTGATATTAGTAACCGAGTATGAAAAATCTGCACGGAAATCCAAAATTTCAGGGACGATGTGGAAGGTTGACGCTAGGTTCTCGTTGACACGGAACTGCAAATCATCCTGATAAGACTTGCCAGTCTGCCAAGATGCATAATTCGTACAGATTCCGGCATTGGTCCAGCTCCCGTCGGGATTGTATGGCGTCAACTGAGGCATGCCGCAGAGATCCAGCTGAACGCCGACAGTATATTTGCCGGTGAAGGACATGGGCTGATGATAAGAAGTGCGCACAAAATCAATGCTGTTTTCAAGCGTCCACCACTTCTTGATGTCAGCAGTAATCTTTGCCCTTCCGTTCAATTGACGATAATGCTCATGGGCCGTATTGTAGATACCATTCTGATAAAAATAGCGTCCCGAGACAAGGAACTTAATCTTATCGGAACCGCCACTGACAGAAATGCTGTGAGAAGTATTCTGCCCGAATTTCTTGTACATCAGTTCATCCCAATTCGTGCCCTGGGAATAATACTCATACTGGTTTGTCGATGGATTAACACGATACACTTCGCCATAAGACTCATACGCAGGGTCACTGCGTTTAATGAGTTCGGAATACCACCCTTCAGGTATATCGAACATGTTGTTCAAACCTGTCGGGTCATACCCGTACGTGGCGTTATACGACTCGTAAAACATCTCAGTCCAATCCAGGGAATTCCATATCAGGTTCGGAACAACCGTCCTTGTGAATATTCCGGCACTGCCGTCATACTTAACTGTGAAACGGTCGGTGGTTGGATTCTTTGTGGTCACAAGAATAACCCCGAAGGTACCCCGGGCTCCATAAATGGCACAAGAAGAAGCATCTTTAAGGACAGAAATGGTTTCTATGTCATTGGGGTTAACATCGGACAGACTGGCCTCCATGCCGTCAACAAGGACCAGAGACGAGCCGCCGGAGCCGATGCTGTTGGTCGTTCCGCGGATGGACAAGTTTGCACCATGGTTTGGCTTACCGTCTGCGAATTCAAGCGTAAGGCCCGGAATCTGGCCCTGGATAGAACGTACTACATTCGGATTTGGGCGGTCCGTGAGATCATCTCCTCCGATCTGTTCAATCGCCCCGACAACGTCCCGCTTCTTCAATGTACCATATCCGACGACCACGACTTCGTCAAGCATCAACTTGTCTTCGGCCATCTTAACATTGATAACACTACGGCTTCCGACTGTCTCTTCTTTTGTCACGAAGCCAAGGACGGAGAAAATAATAGTATCACCGGATGCAGCTTTGATAGAATATCTGCCGGATTCGTCAGACATAGTACCGGAATCTGATCCTTTAACCATAACAATGACGCCGGCCATCGGTACGCCCCGCTCATCAACAATAGTTCCGGACACGGGGTGGATTTGTTGTGCATGAGCGATACTACCGGCAGAGAACAGCAGAAGAGCAGCAACTGCAGCTTTCCAAATTAGAGTTTTCATTCTAGAATGGCCCATTATGATTAGTCGAATTAGTGATTATTAATAAATTTTGCACAATCGTTTGAGCGTTTTTTCAAAATTAATTAAAAACACTTTGGTGATAAACAATTATTTTATTTGAAATCACAGAAAATATTCAATATTTTTGCACAAAGGTTGCGCATTAAAATGTACGAATCATGAAAGAAAGCCTCTCCACGATAGCTGAACGCGTTGGTGTATCAGTGACCACAGTCTCCAGGGTTTTGAGCGGAAACGCTGAGAAATATCGCATTTCCAAGACGACAGAGGCCCGAATCCGGGCCGAAGCAGAGCGTTGCAACTACGTTCCGAGCCTGGTTGCGCAAAGTTTGCGCAAGCGCCAGACAAAAACTATCGGACTGCTCACCCCCTCGCTCGCCAACCCGTATTTCGCCGAGATGTCCAGCGTCATCGTGTCCGAAGTACACAGGCGCGGCTACACCACTCTGGTAATTGACACCATGGAAGACGAAAGAAACTTCTCCGACGGTTTCTCCCTGATGCTTTCGCGCCAGGTCGAAGGCATACTAGCCGTCCCTTGCGGCCAGGATTCAAGAAAAGTCGAGCAGATAAACCACGACCTGGTGCCGGTTATGCTGATAGACCGCTACTACGAAGAATCTGCACTTCCCTATGTAAGTACAAACAATTACAAAGGTGGCTATGACGCCGCACGGCTGCTGATAAAATCAGGGCACAAGCGCATAGCATGCATACAGGGCGTTCGCACATCAGCCCCCAACAACGAAAGGGTGCGGGGCTATCGCGACGCGTTGGAAGAAGCCGGCCTTGGCGGCGAAGCTATTGTGGCAGGCAACGAATTCTCAATCCAGAACGGATACCTCGAGGCCAAACTGCTCCTTTCGCGAAAGGACAGGCCCACAGCTGTATTCGCTCTCTCGAACAACATCACCCTGGGTGTACTGAAAGCCCTCAAGGAAGCGCATCTGCACATCCCTGAGGACATTTCTCTCGTGTCATTCGACAACTACGCCTACATGGATTACATGGAGCCGCCTATCACCCGTGTAAGCCAGCCGGTGGAGGACATGGCCCTTCTGGCCACCAAAATCCTCTTTGACCGCATTGACGGCGTATCCACAGGGGTTTCGCAGCTCCGCCTCTCCCCTACCATCATCCAGGGAGAATCCGTCGGCCGCCTCTGAGCCAGTCTTCCGGAAGTGTTCTTCCCGGGCAAAAAACGGCAGATCCTGTCCCGAAAGAACGAAAAACAGTTCCCCCGGGACAAAAAATGGCAGATCCTGTCCCGAAAGAACGAAAAACAGCGTCCCGGGGACAAAAAACGGCAGATCCTGTCCTGCTGGCGGCAAAAACCCACGCCACGGGACAAAAAAGCAGAACATCCGTCCTCAGAAAGCGACTCTAATGAGGACGGATGTTCTAAATCAATGGCCGCAGCCTACATCTCGGCCCTGCGGTCTTCTAGCCAGCGGGAAAGGATCTTGAAGAAGTCGGCGCGCTGGCCGGGAGTAAGTTTGTCCTTGCCGTACTCGGGAGTGGTGAATCCCCAGCCGTGGCCGCCGTCGGTAAAGATGTGGAGTTCGCCGGGCACCTTGCACTTGACCATCTTGAAGTAATAGCGAAGACTGTTCTCGGGAGGTACTACTTTATCGTCCTGGCACAACAGGAGGAGCGTCTGCGGTGTAGAGGCATTCACCTGGTTTTCAAGCGAATAATACTCCACCAGGTCGATCTTGTTGTCCGTGAGGTTGGAACGCGTCCCCTTGTGGGTGACATCCTGTTCGAGGGTTATCACAGGGTAAACGAGCACGCTGAAATCGGGCCTTGTCGCTGCATCCACCCACAGAGTTGAGGCGCTGGCGGCAAGGTGGCCGCCTGCAGAGAATCCTATCACGCCAATCTGCTTCACGCCCCATTCGGCCTGATGCGCACGGCAGTAGCGGAATGCGTTCTGGACGTCTGTCAGAGGCACTTTGCAATGGTGGTTGGGCATACGATACAGCACCACGCAGCAGGCTATTCCCTGCTTAAGGCACCATGCGGCCACGCGAGTGCCCTCGTTGTACGACGAGCAGTACTTGTAGCCGCCGCCGGGGCAGCATACGAGCATCTGTCCGTTCCCCTTCTTGGGCAGATAAACATCAATGTATGGATCGTTGATATTGCCCATGTTGCCGTCTCCGCTCATTTCCACAGGGCCGCGAAGTCCGTTGTCATCGCAAGGACCGAGGGTTACGGCCACACCGTTCTCCACTATCCCCTTGTCGACGGTCTGTCCTTCAGGATACAGTTTCAGTGTATAGTTGGGCTTTATGTTCTGCGCCAGCAGGCAGCAAGAAAAAAGGGCCGCGAAGGCCCCTGCAATCAATTTACGCATTTTATTCTCCCGGAGCGATTGCGCCCATCGGGCATGCATCGGCACAAGTGCCGCAGTCTATACAAACATTAGGATCGATGGTGTATACATCACCTTCCTGAATGGCGCCGGTAGGACATTCGCCCTGGCAGGTGCCGCATGCTACGCAGGTGTCTGCTGAAATTTTGTAAGCCATAATTCTGATTCTTTTAAATTCTCGCAAATTTACGGTATTGTATTTGAATAATCAAGTGCTGAACGATTTTATTTTTAACTTTGCAGCCATGAAAAAGTTCATCGTCATTCTAAGTCTGTGCCTGCTGGCAGCGCTTCCTGCGGCTGCCCAGAAGGATTTCGGCGGCCTCGCCCGCTTCGACCGCACCGTCCACGACTTTGGCAAAATCAATACCAAAGACGGAGCGGTGAGCTGCACTTTTGAAGTTACCAACATCGGCAAGGAGACGCTGAACATATTCGCCGTCATCACAACCTGCGGCTGCACCTCCGTCAAATGGACCCGCACCGACATCGCTCCCGGCGCCAAGGGCACAATCGAGGTGACCTATTCAAACGACGAAGGGCCTTATCCTTTCGATAAAGCCCTTACTGTCTATCTCTCAGGCCTCGACAAACCGGTCATCCTTCATATCAAAGGTACTGCCTACAGAGGACGGAATTCAGCTCTAATTTAATGCATATAATACCCAAAATCAATCATAACGTGCTTTGGGGAAGGCCCCCTTCGAATCATTCGGACCATACCATTTGATTTCTTCATCCGCAATTTCAAACTTCCTTCTATGTGACCAATCATAATTCCCCCGCAAAGGGGGTCGAAGGTCACGTTTCCGTTGGCGTCGTAGCTTTTGTATAGCGTTTTTTGTAAAGCACTGTCCTCCAGTAGCTTACCAGTGGATACCAGGGGAAGAATCCCCCGGGAAGTTTAGCAAGGTGTTGGGAATCAGGAGATTATAAAAAACGCACCATTCCTGTTTGAAGGTTCCCGGAGCTTTTCGCAGCTAACCACGTCTTGAATATCATTGAATTATTTGAGTTTGTTTCTATGGTAAGTGGCGCAGGTCTCTCATTTAGAGCATGTGTGAGGACAACGGGCGAGCATCGCCTTGAGTGTACAAGGTCGGATTTCAGCGGCATGACCTTGTACGCAAGATAAGCATTGGACACCATTACAGGGCAGAAACAGCGTACAAGGTCGAAGGCAAAAAAATCGACCTTGTACACTGCGTATGGTATAAAAAGATTCCGTCAGAATTCACAATATAATTCTGACGGAATCTAAAAAAGAATGAATCTACTCCCTCTCGGCAGCCTTGTCCGGAGCCATCACGATTTCGGTGAGGTTGCCGGAGGCAAGGATGGAGGCGACGGCGGAGCGGATGCCCTCGGCGCTCAGAGCGTTGACTGCGGCCTCGTATTCGGCGTCGTAATCAATGCCGCCCTGCCTGTAGTAGTAGTTGATCTCGTCCATCCAGTAGTTGTTCTGGATACGGCTTTCGGGAACGTTCTTCTTGAAGTTCTCCTTGACGCGGGTCATCTGCTCCTCGGTAGGACCCTGCTCAGCAAGCTTGCGGAGCTCGGATTTGGCAAGTTCGCGCAGCTTGTCGGCGGCAGTAGGATTGGTATCGAAGTAGACCTGGATCATGGCCTCGTCCACAGGATACTTCCTGATGTTCATAGACGATGATGCGCCATAGGTGCCGCCCTCGGACTCACGAAGGGTATCGGTGTAAATCATGTCCAGTATGTTCTGGGCTGCAGCCAGATTGACTTTCTCGGCCACGCTGTACTTGACGCCGTAGCTGTTGTAGAGCTGGAACACAGTGGTCTTGGGGGTCTGCATGTCCACCTTGAAAGCATTCTCCACCTGTCCCTGAACGAGACGCTCACCGGTGTCTTTCCATTTGAGGGCCTTGCCCTTCTTGGGCAGCGAGCCGGCATACTTCTCCACCAGAGGCTTCAGGGTCTCTGGATCGATATTGCCCACTATGTAGAGCTTGGCGCCCTTGGCGCTGGCGAAAAGCTTGCGGTAGTTGCGTTCGACCACCTTGACGTCTGCGGCCTTGAGGACATCCTCGTCGAGGACTACGTTGCGGGGGTTGCCGCCGTAGATGGTCTTCTGGATCTCCTGGTTGAACTTGAAGTTTGGAGTCTGCAGAAGATTGGGCAGAACGGCCTCGATCTGCTGCTTGCCCACATTGTACTCATCGGCGTCGAAACGGGCGTCGGTCACATACAGGTACATGAGCTGAAGGGCGGTCTCCAGATCCTTGGGCTGGCAGGTGCCGCTCACTCCGTGGGTGATGTCGGAGATGTAGGGGCTCACGCTTACTTGCTTGCCGGCGAGCATCTTGCTGACTGCGGTGGAGCCGTACTTGGACACGCCGCTGTTGCGCAGGAACAAAGACCATACGTTGCCCTCGAAGGACTTAAGATCCTCGGTTGGAATGAGCGACTGGCCTCCGTCCATGACGAGGCGGAAGAGCACCTGGTCCTTCTTGAACTCGGTAGGCAGGTAGGCAACCTTCACTCCATTGGCAAGGGTCCACTCGCCAAAGCCCTTGATCAGCTGGGCGCTCTTCTTGACCTTGGCACCCTTGAGCTTGGAAGGATCCACGAAATCGCTGTCGATCTGCTCTTCGGCGTTGGCCTGAATCTCGGAAGCCTTGACAGAGGAGATGATGTCCAGCAGCTGGGCCTCGGTAGGATTGACAAGTCCTTCTTTCTGGGGACCGTTGTAGATGATCACCATGTTCTCGTCGGTAATCAGCTGGGGCAGCATCTGATTGATGGCGGAAGCGGGAATCTGCTGGAAGAGCATCTTCACCAGCTGGGCGGCCGTAGCGGGCTCCATGTAAGGAGTATTGTTGAAGAAGTTGCCGATAAGGGGCTGGATGAACTCGGGGTTCTTACGGCTGTCGGCACCCTCTGCCCTCTTCTCGTAGCTGCTGAGAATATCGTCCTTGGCGCGCTGCACCTCGGCGTCGGAGAATCCGAAACGCTTCATCTTCTCTACCTCGGTGTAGAAGGCCCTGAGGGCGGGCTCGAACTGTCCGTCCTTGAAGGCAACGTCGCCGAACACAACCTCGCAGGTCTCGCAAATCTGGCCTATTCCAAGGGATCCGGAGAGGAAAGGTGCGTCAGGCTTGGCAGTAATGTCCTGGAAGCGCTCGTACATGACGGATGAGATGATATCCTTGAGCAGTTCGGTCACGAAAGCAACGTCCGTATTGTTGTATTCGCGAGGCAGGGGCTCGCTCTTCCACAGGATTTCAATGTCGCTGTTGGGCATCTCCGGGTCGGTCACGATACCCACGATGGGCTCCACATTGTCGGGAATCTTTATAACGTCCTTCTGCTTGGGATCCACAGGTGCAGGGATGTCGGCGAAGAGGGTCGTAATCTTGGCGAGAATCTGATCGGGATCGATGTCGCCAACGACTATAAGTGCCTGATTGTCCGGACGATACCAAGTCTGATAGAAGTTGACGAGGCTCTCGCGCTTGAATGTCTCGAGGTTCTCCTGACTGCCGATGATGGTGCAATCGGCATACTTGGTTCCCTTGTACATATACTGCTTGGCCTGCTCGTAGATACGCCACTGGGCGTTGCGGCGGGTGCGGCGTTCCTCGAGGATGACTCCCCTTTCGCTGTCGATCTCTTCCTGCTCACAAAGCACAAAGTGGGAATAATCATGCATGACGAGAAGGCATGTGTCGATGATACCCTCGCGGGTGACAGGAATATTGTTAAGCATGTACTGGGTGGACTCGACACCGGTGGAGGCGTTGATGTTGCGGCCGAACTCCGCACCTATGCTCTGGAGATACTCCAGCATCTGTTTGCCGGGAAGGTTCTTGAGACCGTTGAAGCACATGTGCTCAAGGAAGTGGGCAAGACCGTCCTGATCGGGAGTTTCCTGGATTGCACCTACATGGGTGGCCAGGTAAAACTCGGCGCGCTGGGCCGGCTTGTCGTTGTGACGGATGTAGTAAGTCAGACCGTTGTCCAGCTTGCCCACCTTGACGGCAGGGTCGTTGGGAAGGGGTGTCTGCGCGTTCCCCACAATGGCGGCACCAATGAGAGCCGCAAGGAAAATCAAAACTTTCTTCATCGGTTTACGATAATAATTTTTGCAAATATATAAATTAATTATTAATATTCAATAAAACTTTTATTTTTTATCTAATGCGTCTTGAAAGGCTTTGGCATTACGGTTATGCCCTTCAAGCGTCTTCGCGAACACATGTGTACCGTCCAGGTTCTTGCTGGCGCAGAAGTAAAGGTTGCCCCCGCCGTAGTCCGGATTCAGAACGGCCTCAAGATACTCTTTATCCGGCACGCATATAGGGCCGGGAGGAAGGCCCGGATACTTATAGGTATTGTATGGGGAGTCAAATTCCAGATGGCGGAAAAGTATCCTTTTGAGCTTGTAATCATAGCAGAACGCCACCGTCGGGTCGGCCTGCAGGAGCATGCCGCGGGCAATGCGGTTGAGATAAACGCCGGCTATCTTGTCCAGTTCGGGCTTGTAGTGTGACTCCCCTTTCACAATAGAGGCGAGGGTGATCACCTGCCGGCGGGAAAGGCCCACGCGGGCGGCCTTGGTGAGGTTTTCATCAGTCCAGAATGCGTCGGAAGCTTTGCGGCAGCGGTCCAGCACGTCGCTCAGGCCAGCAGTCCAATACATCTCGTAGGTAGCCGGGAAAAGAGCTTCATAGAAGGTTTCGGGCGTGGTGTCGTAGGCTGCAAGGAACGCGGAATCTTCCAGGGCGGCGTACACCGCAGCGGAGTCGAGCCTTATCTGGCGGGATATCTTGCGGGCGATCTCCTCCCTGGAGCGAAGCGAGCCGGCAAGGGTGAAACTGACCGGAGTCTGCCAGCCGTTGTTGAGCATACGCGCCACATAGACGCTGGAATTGGAACTGCCCACCCTGTAATGGCCGGGCTTGATATACTTCGCCACGTCCTTTTCCTTGAAGACCTTACGCAGGCGGCGCTCGCTCAGCACCTTGAGTTGGCTCTTGAGCGACGAGATGACATCTTCCGGCGTCGTGGACTCGGTGACATACAGGTCGGCCTTGCCGTAGAAATTAGACATTTTATTGTCTCTCAGCCAGTTGTAAGAGACCAGGATGGCCACTGCACCAAGCAGGAAGACCAGGGCGGCAAGGATTTTTTTCATCAGCGCAGCAATATAGTATCGCCTTCAAGAGGCTTGTAATCGTCCGAGAGCCGGTTCATGCGCTTTATGGCTCCCAACCGCACGCCGAAACGCTGGGAGATTTCCCAGAGGCTTTCCTCTTCAGGGCCGACTATATATTTATTCATGCCCCGGGGAGCCTTTTTCTTTTTGTGCTGAAGGTACACCACGCTGCCGGGAGCCGGCTCACAGTCGGAGGAGACATCGTTGAAGCGGAGAATTTCGCCGGGGAAAAGGCCGTTGGATGCGGCGATAGATTCGTAGGTGTCGCCTTTAACAGCGTAGACACAAGGTACGCCGTTGATTTTGTATACCTTGCGCGAGAGTGAGAAGCGTACTTCCTCACGGGCCTGGACCGCCGCAACTTCTTCAGGGGTTTCTATCGCATGGGGTGCCTCGGGCAACTCGCCGGACTCGGAATCGAAACGATAGAGTTCGTAATCCTCTATAAGTTTGATAAGCTTGCCCGCGTAGAGCCTGTCGGTTGCGTAGCCGGCCTTCTTCAAGCCCTTTGCCCAAGCTTTATAATCGGTAGGCTCCAAGTCGAAAAGGAACTTGTAACGGTCCTGGTAGCGAAGGAAATCGGAGTGGTCCCTGAAAGACGCCGCGGCGTTGGAATACACGCGGAAGCACTCATTGGCCTTGTCGTCATCGCGGTAAGTCTTCTTGCCTTTCCAGTCAGAATGGCACTTGATGCCGAAATGGTTGTTGGCTTTGGTGGCGAGGGTGGACTGCCCGGCTGCCGACTCCAACAAGCCCTGGGCCAGGGTGATGGAGGCCGGAACGCCGGACCGGCGCATCTCCGACACTGCAACGGAAGAGTACTTCTGGATGTACTTTTCGTAGGGGCCGGCATCGGCGGCAAACAGAAGTGCGAGTGCACTGAATAATAATATTGCCTTCTTCACAAATTTCGAATATACTAACTTTGCTTTAGATATGCAAAATTAATTCCAACGACCGGCAAGGCAGGATCAGTTCTAAATCTCAAATACGTCGCAATCGCCTGCGGCCACAGTTTCAGGGAAAACCGCGCGGCACTCCGAGACCAGAGCGTCCAAATCCGTGATCCTTGAGGAATAATGACCTATTATAAGCCGGCCGGCACCGGCCTCGAGGGCACAGCGTGCGGCATCTTCCGATGTGGAATGGAAACGGGCTGCCGCCTTGTCGGCCATCTCCCGGGGATATGTTGCCTCGTGGTACAAACAGTTTACACCTTTAACCCAGCCTGCCAGCTCCGGGAACGGAGCTGTATCCGAGCAATAAGCGTAAGATTTCGCACGGTATGCCGGATTGGCTTCGGCATGCCTGGCGCTCACCGTTTCGTCGAAACGGAAGCCATAACACTCTATCTTGTGCTTCAGCGGGAATGCACTCACGGTAAGGCACTTGGATGTATGCACTACCTCGGGCTCGCAGCAATCAAGCTTATGGAAGCGGAGCTCATAGGGATCTTCCGTGCCGAAGAAGCTTTTGTAGAAGTTGAGCACCGGACCGAGTGCCGCGGGACCGTAAACGTCCAGCGGTGCCGTACGGCCGTACATGGCCGACGAGTTCAAGAAGCCGAACAGCCCGAACATGTGGTCGCCATGAATATGGGAGATAAAGACGGCCTCGACACGCAGGAAAGAAAGATGGCAGCGGCGCATCTGCTGCTGGGCCCCTTCCCCGCAGTCAATAAGAAACAAGCGCCCATTGGCATTGAGCATCTGGGCGCTTGGATTCCTATCAGAAATGGGCATGGCCGAAGCCGTGCCCATTGTGGTAAGATTAAAAATCATTACTCGCTTTTCTCGAGTTTCTCCTTGAGGGCTGCAAGAGCGTCGATGTCACCCAGAGTGGTCTTCTCAACGGTGGCGTTGACCTTCTTGACGGCCTTCTTGGTGCTCTCGGCCTCGGAAGCGGCGGCCTTCTCCTTGACCTCCTGATAGGTGCGCAGGTGGCTCAGGATGATGCGGCGGGTGCTGCGACGGAGCTCGACCACCTTGAAGGGGAGAGTCTCACCGGCAACTGCCTGCTTGCCGTCTTCCTTGACGATTTCGCGGTTGAAAGCGAATCCTTCAGCCTCGCCGTCGAGAGTGATCTGGGCGCCCTTGTCGCTGACAGAGGCGATGGTTCCCTCAACAGTAGAGCCTACGGGATACTTGGCCTCGATCTCATCCCAAGGATTGGTGGTGAGCTGCTTGTGGCCAAGGCTGAGTTTGTGGTTGGCCTCGTCGAAGTCGAGAATCTGGACCTCGATGGAGTCGCCGGAGTTGACAACCTCTGAAGGGTGCTTGATCTTGTTCCAGCTCAGGTCGCTGATGTGGACAAGGCCCTCTACGCCGTCCTCAAGCTCGGCAAATACGCCGAAGTTGGTGACGTTGCGGACGATTGCGGTATGACGGCTGCCGATAGGATACTTCTCGCGGATGTTCTCCCAAGGGTTGGGGGTAAGCTGCTTGAGACCGAGGGAAATCTTGCGGGCCTCGCGGTCGATGCTGAGGACCTGTGCCTCAACCTCCTGTCCCTGCTTGAGGAACTCCTGGGCGCTGTGAAGCCTGGGGCTCCAGGACATCTCGCTCACGTGTACGAGACCCTCCACGCCGGGCTCTATCTCAATGAATGCACCGTAGTCGGCCAGCAGGATAACCTTGCCCTTGACCTTGTCGCCAACCTTGAGGTTGGGATCGAGGTTCTCCCAAGGATGAGGAGTAAGCTGCTTGAGACCCAGGGCGATACGCTTCTGCTGCTCGTTGAAGTCGAGCACGACCACCTTGATCTTCTCGTCCAGGGAGACGATTTCCTCGGGGTGGTTGACACGGCCCCAGCTCAGGTCGGTGATGTGGATCAGACCGTCCACGCCGCCGAGGTCGACGAACACGCCGTAGTTGGTGATGTTCTTGACCACGCCTTCGAGGACCTGGCCCTTCTCGAGCTTGCCGATGAGTTCAGCCCTCTTGGCCTCCTGCTCAGCCTCGAGCAGTGCCTTGTGGGACACGACCACGTTGCGGTACTCGTTGTTGATCTTGACGATCTTGAAGTCGATGTTCTGGCCTACGAACTGATCGTAGTCACGGATGGGTTTGATATCGATCTGGCTGCCGGGGAGGAATGCCTCGATTCCGAAAACGTCCACGATCATGCCACCCTTGGTGCGGGTCTTCACGAAGCCCTTTACGACCTCATCGTTCTCGTATGCCTCGTTGACACGGTCCCAGGACTTGAGGGCGCGGGCCTTCTTGTGGGAAAGGACGATCTGGCCTTTCTTGTCCTCGGGGGATTCAACCAGCACTTCCACTTTGTCACCAACCTTGAGGTCGGGATTGTAGCGGAACTCGGTAGCCATGATGACACCCTCGCTCTTGCCGCCCACGGACACGACGACCTCGCGCTTGTTGATAGCGGTCACTTCGCCTTCCTTGGTCTCGTTGGCGTCGATTCTTTCAAGGGTTTTTTCGTAAGCTGCGTTCACAGCTTCTTTTTCGGTGGTTCCGTAGATGTCGGAGCCGCTTTCGAAGGCATCCCAGTCAAACTCCTCGGGAGGTATGGATGCATTCAGTCTTTTTACTTCATTTTCCATTTGTTACAACAATAAAAAGTTAGTAGTTGGACATTATGTTCTGTACCTTGGGGAACAGTTCCCCAAAAAGGCGCGCAAATTTAGACAAATTATTTGATATACGAAAACTTAAATTTACTTTTTTATTGTTATTTTTGCAGAATGGAAAATATCGTAATCTGGATTCAGGCTTTGTCCCTCATCTGCGGCGTCACCTACATGACCCTGCAGATTTTTCAGCATAAGTGGATGTGGTATTTCAGCATAGCAACCTCCACCACCGCCCTGATAGTGGCGTCCACCAACCAGGAGGGCGGCCAGTGGGCCCCTCTCTGGGCCCAGGTAATATTAAACATCTACCTGATAGTCATAGCGATAATGGGTATCATCCGCTGGCGCAAGCTGGACGGCGAAAGCGGCGGGCAGCTGCATGTGGTGCCACTCAAGCGCAAGCGCCTCCTCATAGTCCTGGCGATCATCGCCGTAGGCGCTCCCCTGGTATCCTTCATCCTCAGCAAGACCAGCGATCCGGCCCCCATCCTGGACGGCACTTCCCTCGTGCTCAGCTTCGTAGCCGCATGGCTTCTGTCCCGTTCGCACATCGAGCAGTATCCCCTGTGGGTAATCGCCAACATCCTCATAATCTCCGTCTACGCCACACAGTCCAAGTGGCTCATGGCCATCATGTACACCTACTACATCGTGACCTGCGTAATCGGCTACATCAACTGGAAGAAGAACGGAGTGCTGGTTGAAGAGTAATGCTGCAGTCCGAAGAGTATCCGTCAAAGGCCCTCAAGGATGCTGTTGAGGCCATTTCTTCCCTGCCGGGAGTAGGGAGGCGCAGCGCACTGCGCCTTGCCCTTCATCTGCTCAAGCAGCCGGCAGACAAGATCCACCACTTCGCATCCGCCATAGGAGAGCTTGCCGACGACGTGCACTACTGCAAGACCTGCATGATGGTATCCGACGGCGACACCTGTTCCATCTGCGCCGACACCCGCCGCGACCACAGGACGATCTGCGTCGTCGAGAGCGTACGGGACGTAATGAGCATAGAGGCCACAGGACAGTATCACGGAGTTTACCATGTCCTGGGAGGCATCATATCCCCCATCGCCGGAACAGGCCCTTCCGACCTTACAATCAAGCAGTTGGCAGAACGGGTATCCCAAGACACCGAGGTCATCCTCGCCCTTTCCGGCGACGTGGAAGGCGAAACCACGGCCTTCTACATCTACCGTCAGATACAAGGTTCGGGCTGCAAAGTCACCACCCTCGCCCGTGGCCTCGGATTCGGCGACGAACTGGAGTACGCCGACTCCATCACCCTCGGGCGCTCGATACTTAACCGTCAGGAATTCAAGCCGTAGTGATATGGGCATACTGCAATCAATACTCATAGCGCTGTCGCTTTGCGCGGACTGCTTCGCCGTGGCATTGTGCTCCGGAGTGACGCAGCGCCGCATGAGCTGGAGCCAGGCCGTCCGCACTTCTCTGGTATTCGCAGTTATACACTGCACTTTCCTTACATGCGGATGGGCGCTGGGCAATGCGGTTGCGCCATTTCTTATCAAGGCCTCCCACATCATTGGTTTTCTGCTTCTGGCCTACGTAGGAGGTTCGATGTTCTGGGAAGGGCTCAAGGGCAAAGAAGAGGCCCGCGACCTGTTCCACTGGCGCGGACTCATCCTCAGCGGATTCGCCACGAGCATAGACGCCTTCGCCATAGGTGCGGCACAGTCCCTTGGCGGAGAGGCTTTTCTGGACTTCCTCCCCTTGCTCGTATCACTCTTCATCATTACCACGATCGTGGTGTGCGTCGGCCTGTGCGGCGGTCAGGCCATAGGCAAACGCTCCGGTGCCGTCGCCGAAATCATCGGCGGCTGCGTCCTTATCGGAATCGGTATTTCCCTGCTATTGTAGAGCGGAATCCTTATTCTGCCAAAAACCTATACAGGCAGGTGTGCTTGTAGGTGTCTCCGGGCCTCAGGATCGTGTCCGGGAACTGGGGGAAGTGCACGGCGTCGGGGAATTTCTGGGTTTCGAGCGCGAATGCGCCGCGGAAGGCGACGGCCTTGCCGCTTATATCTATGGTCTTGCCGTCTCCGAAGAAGTTGCCGCTGTAGAACTGGAGGCCGGGCTGGTCGGAATAAACTTCCAGAACCCTTCCTGACGCGGGGCATACAACCCTGGCGTCCAGGCTGAGGCCGCCGGGGCCGGGTTTATAGTCTATGATCCAGTTGTGGTCGTAGCCGTGGCCGTGGCGGATCTGCTCATCGTCGGCATCGACGAACTGGCCTATGGGCCTGGGCTTGCGGAAATCCAAAGGACCGCCGTCTATGATCACCGTATGTCCAAGAGGTATCAGCTGGTCATCCACGGCCGACACGCAGCCGGAAGGGATTTGCATGATATGGTCCAGGATATCGCCCTCCCCGCTCCCCTTCAGGTTGAAGAAGGGATGATGCGCCAGATTTATGGGGGTGGGAGCATCGGTAGTGGCTTCGAACTCGACTTTCAGGTCATGCAGGTCGGTCAGGGTATAGCGTACGCTGATGGTCTTGTTGCCGGGAAAACCGCCCAGGCCGTCGGGATGCACCACCTGCAGCTTGATGCTCTTGGGAGTCTGTTCCACGACGTCCCATACAAGCCGGTCTATCCCGATGAATCCTCCGTGAAGAGTGTTCTCTCCGTCATTCTTATCGAGCTGGTATTCAACGCCGTCCAAAGTGAAGGAGGCCCCGCCTATACGGTTGGCGACAGGTCCCACGCAAGCACCCAGGAAGCGCTCGCCCTCGCCATTGACATAAGCGTCGATGGTCCCCCGTCCTATAACCACATCGGCAAGACGTCCTTCCCTGTCGGGAGCCCACAGGCTCACCACGCGGGCCCCGTAATTGGTAATCTGGGCAGTCAGCCCGCCGCCCTGGATGGTATAAAGAGAAACGGGCTTGCCGTCAATCTGGGTTTCAAAAGCGGTTGCCGGAATAAGTTGCACAGACTTGGGTGCACAGGCGGCCAGGGCCGCGAGTGCAAGAACAAAGGCGAAACGTCTCATAACATTTTTTTATGCTTGAAAATCAGCCATATACCAACCACCAGGAATACCATCAGAAGTGCAATGGCAGGCCAGGCCCACCACTTGTCGGCAAATGGCAGGGTGACGTTCATGCCGTAGAAACTGGCCACGAGCGTGGCAGGCATCAGAAGCAGGGATATAAGCGTGAAAATCTTCATTATCCGGTTCTGCTCCAGATTGATAAGACCCACGACAGTATCCTGCAGGTACTCGAGCCTCTCGAAGGCGAAGTTGGTATGGTTAATCAAGGACGCGATGTCCTGAAGTATGACCGCCAGGTCGGACCGGAGTTCCGGGTCCTTGGGGCAGCGCTTGCTCTTGACAATGTTTGAAATCAGGCGCTGCTTGTCCACGACGTTCTCGCGCACAAACATTGCATTCTCCTGCAACTGATTGATATCCAGAAGGAACTCCTCGTTGATATCTTCCTGCTGATTGATGCGCTTGCTGAACTGGGAGACGTCTTTGGAGATAAGCTCCACGATATCGGCGTCCAGGTCCACACGCTTGTCCATTATCTCCACGAACACGGTAAAGCCATCCGGGAACTGGTCCGGCAGGGCCAGGATCTTGCGTTGGAGGGTATCAAAGGAACGAAGTGGGATTTCACGAAGCGTAGCCAGAACCTTGTCGGCCAGGATGAATGAGACGGGATCCATGAGCATCTCGTCATCCGCAGGGGAAAGGAAGTTGGTATTGGCGTAGATAGCCCGGTCGTCCTCGGAGAAACGTGAGGAACTTTCAATCTCTTCGGCTTGCGCCCTGCTCTGTATCTCCACTCCCAGGAAACTCTCCGTGGCGCGTTTTTCCTCACCGCTCGGGGAGATGAGGTCGATCCAAAGCACGTCTTCCTTGCCGATGGCAGCAAATTTCTTTTCCGACTGGGCGAGCAGCAGCTCGGAGCCGCTCCGATAGAAAATCCTGATCATCTTGCCTTCCTGATTTGTTCCCGGCACACTTGTCGGAAGGGGTTAAACATTCGTGTCAGCGTGCAAAGATAAAAAAAAATCAATAAAAAAAGTTCGGCACCGGACAGTGCCGAACTTTTTATTGGAAGAACAGTCAGTTCTAGCGGGCCTTGCCGTTGGAACCGAGCACGTTGATGATCTTGTGTATGTACATCTTCTTCATCTCCTCGCGTGCGGGCTTGAGATACTGCCTGGGGTCGAAGTGGCCGGGGAACTCGTCGAAGTGCTGACGGATTGCGGCGGTCATGGCCAGACGGCTGTCGGAGTCGATGTTGATCTTGCACACAGCGCTCTTGGCTGCTTTGCGGAGCTGCTCCTCGGGGATGCCGATGGCATCGGGCAGTTTGCCGCCGTGGGCGTTGATGATGTCAACATATTCCTGAGGTACGGAAGAAGAGCCGTGAAGCACGATGGGGAATCCGGGGAGCTTCTTCTCGATGGCCTTGAGCACGTCGAATGCAAGGGGCGGCGGAACGAGCTTGCCGGTCTTGGGGTCGCGGGTGCACTGCTCGGGCTTGAACTTGTAAGCACCGTGGCTGGTGCCGATGGATATTGCCAGGGAGTCGCACTTGGTCTTCTTGACGAAATCGATTACGTCCTCGGGCTTGGTGTAATGGGAAGCCTCGCTGGAGACTTCGTCCTCGACGCCTGCGAGCACTCCGAGTTCAGCCTCGACGGTGACGTCATACTTGTGGGCGTAGTTGACAACCTTGCGGGACAGGGCCACATTCTCGTCGTAAGGGAGGGCGGAACCGTCGATCATGACGGAAGAGAAGCCAAAGTCGACGCAGCTCTTGCAGAGCTCGTAGCTGTCGCCGTGGTCGAGATGGAGAACGATCTGGGGCTTCTTCCAGCCAAGTTCCTTGGCATACTCCACTGCGCCCTGTGCCATGTAGCGGAGGAGGGTCTGGTTGGCGTAGTTACGGGCACCCTTGCTCACCTGGAGGATAACCGGGGACTTGGTTTCTGCCGCGGCCTGGATGATGGCCTGGAGCTGCTCCATGTTGTTGAAGTTGAATGCAGGGATGGCGTAGCCGCCTTTGACGGCCTTTGCAAACATCTCGCGGGTGTTTACAAGACCAAGATCTTTAAAAGAAACTTTCATGATTTGTATGATACTATAAAATAACGTTCTGTCAAATCATGCAAAGGTAGTAATTCTTTTCGACTTTTACGAAAAAAATAGCTATCTTAGTAGCATGAATATGAATGGAAAGGTTTTTATTTTTTCAGCGCCTTCGGGTGCAGGCAAAAGCACGGTGGTCAATCACCTCCTGGGCAAATATCCCGGGCAGTTCGATTTTTCGGTAAGCGCCACGTCGCGTCCCCCCCGCGGCTCTGAACAAGACGGGGTGGAATACTATTTCATAAGTGCGGACCGCTTCCGCGAGCTCATCGCGCAGGATGCATTCGTAGAATATGAAGAAGTGTACGAAGACCGCTTCTACGGCACCCTCAAGAGCGAGGTCGAGCGCATCTGGAATGCGGGCCATGTCATCGTATTCGACGTGGACGTCAAGGGCGGGGTGAGCCTCAAGAAGTACTTTGGCGACGCCGCCCGTTCCGTACTCATCGTCCCCCCTTCCATGGAAGTGCTCGAGCAGCGCCTTCGCGGCCGCGGCACCGATACCGAGGAAGCCATCGCCGAACGCCTGGCCAAGGCCCAGTGGGAGCTGGACTTCGCCAGCGGCAAATTCGACCGCGAACTTGTCAACGACAGGCTGGACAACACCTTCGCCCTTGCCGGAGACATAGTGGACGCATTTCTGCTGAATAAATAAGTCTTATTCTACTCCAGCATATTCTTGCGGAAGTCGTCAATGTCCTTCTGGGCTATGCCGATTTCCAGCAGGTATGCCTGAACGCCGTCGGCAAAGGAGCCTTCCTTGGCGTAGTTGCTCCAGATGAAATTGGCAGCGCCTTTATAATCCACCATGCGAGTCATACGTGTCTTCTCGCCGGAAGATACGCTGTATCCGTAAGGAGCGAACTGGGTCAGTTCGTACTCCTTGGAGATTTCGCCCTCGTCGACTCCCAGTACGCCCAGAGTGAGCATGGATATAGTGCCGGTGCGGTCGCGCCCGAGCGAGCAATGGAAGTAGACCGGCTTGCCCTCGGCAACCTTGTCCATGATGAACTGCATGCACTGGCGGGTTTTCTCCTTGTCGTCGCGAAGCATCTGCGTATAGCCCTCCTCGATAACGGGAGAAAGGAAGTCGGCATCCAGGAACGGTGTTGCGGAAAGATGGTCGCTATTGCCGCGCAGGTCCAGTTCGGCCCTGATACCTTCCCTCTTGGCATCAAGCTTGCCGCTGGCGCTTATTTTTTCGGGCCTGCCTCCCCTGTAGATCATGCGGTACTTCACGGTCTTGCTCCCGTCTTTGGTCTTCCAGCCGCCAAGATCACGGACATTCCGTACACCGGAGCTGTTGCCGGGTTTGAACGTCAGCTGGTGCAATGAGCCATAAGTCTCGAAAGAGCCGCTTGTAACCACCGTGCCGCCGTTCTTGACCTCGAAATGATACTTTGCATTGGGGCGCAGATTGTTGAGAAGCCAATAGCCGAACGACGTATCCGAGTTGGGATCGGGATTCAGGGTATAATCCGCGCTCCAGCTCCCCTCGGACAACGTGGCGGTATATTCCGAACTCTTGGTATCCTTGGGCCATCTCACCGAGAAGGTGGGAGAAATGTCGGCGTTTCCTGGAGAAATAAGCAGCCTGGTCACAGGATTTCCGTTTTCATCCACGGTGTCCTGCTTGAGGAAATCAAGCTCCTGCCCCCTCGCCATGGCGGAAGTGGTGTAATCCCTCTCTGTATATTTGACAGTAGTAATGAACTTCTCGATGACCGGATCGGTCACCAGTATCCTGTCTCCGTTCTTCACTTCCGGAGCCACCTCGGAGTCAGGATCGGGTTCTTCGGGCACCACTGAAGGAGTATCGGGGCCTTCGGGATTCTCAGGACCTTCGGGCTGTCCGCACATGACCATGAACGGAACCAGCAGAGACAGAAACAATGAGCGTATTTTCATGACATCTTCTTTTTATTCAAGCATAAGGGAACGGAAGTCGTCGATATCCTTCTGGGAGACTTTGGCTACGGTAAGGAGGTACTTCTCAACTCCCTGGGCAAAAGTTCCGTCGCCTGCCAGCTCCCAGAAATAAGGCACCACGTCGCTGTACACCCATGCCATCCTGGTATTCTTGAAAACGGGCGTAGGATTGGACTTCTGGTCGGAGATTGAGACGCTATAGCCCACGGGAGCGAAATACGTCACCTCGTACTCCTTGGCAATCACGCCTTCGCGCACTCCCAGAAGGCCCAGAAGCAGGATATCAAGGGTGCCGGTACGGTCGCGGCCGAGAGAGCAGTGGAAGTACACGGGTTTGCCCTTGCGGACGCTGTTCACCACGAATTCGAAGCATTCCTTGGTCTTGGCGGCATCGTTTACTAGCATGGTCTTTCCGCCCTGCTCGATTACGGGAGCACAGTGATCGAGGCCCTCGACCGCCGGCTCGAACATCACGTCGGAGTTGCCGCGCAGGTCGAGCTGGGCACCGATGCCCTCGAACAGAACCTCTTTCTGGCCCTGCTCATCCAACGGATACGGCGACCACTTTTCGTTGAGACGTCCGCCCCTGTACACCTTGCGGTACTTGATCTTCTTGCCGTCGAGGGTTGTCCAGCCGCCAAGGTCGCGGGCGTTGCGGGCGCCGCTTCCCTTGAGCTCGACGCCGCCCCTCTTCTGGACTTTTCCGTGGAAGAATACCTGGTGGAGGCAGCCTTTAGTGGTGAAACTGCCCTGGGCCAGGACTTTCCCGCCGGCAGTAGTAACTCTGTACGTATATTTGTCGTTGGGCACCAGATTGGTAATGTTGACATATCGCGCACCGGCCTTGATCTCCATGTCTCCGCTCCAGGCGAGTTCATCCTCGAGATGGAGCATCATCTTGCCGCTCTCCATGTCCTCCGGCTTCCAGCGGATACTGTAGGACTGGGGCTTGTCTCCGTCGGGCCAGTCGGTTTCCCAGTTGGCCCAGGTGAGGTTCTTGCCGTCGAATCCTCCGTAATAATCAAACACCTTGGTGTACTCCTTGCAGGTCTTGTCCGGGTAATCCACCTCGGTAAGGAACTTCTCCACCAGGGGGCTGTTTGCCTGCAACACATCGCCGCTTTTGAGTTCAGGCGCAGCACCGGCATAGGGGTCGCCGTCCTGGAACACTTGCACGAGTCCTTTTGCGTCCCCTCCGGAAACGACAACGTAAGTATCCCTTTCCCCGACATAGGGGTTCCGGGTGTACGATACGGTTACCGTAACCGGGCTCCCGGAGGCTTTGCCGCTCGCGGGGTCGAACTGCACCCAATCGTCGTCGGAGGTCACCGTCCAGTCTTTATTGGATGTAAACGAAATGGAAAAACTGCCTTGTTCGCAGCCAACATGGAACTCCTTGTCGCCGTTGATGGCAACTTCGGCTTTGGTATTGTCATCGATGGGTGCGGGTTTTGGCTGGCAGCATGCCAGCAAAGGAATGATGCAGAAAAAGGCCAAAAGTCTTTTATTCATAATGCGATTATCTGGTTATTATTTGACTTCTATAAGGTATGCGCCCTTGAATGTGGGAGTTATGTATGGGTTGCGGCCGTCCAGCCCGTAGCTGCGGACCTCGTCGGCAGCATATTCAGTGACGGTATAGCTCCGGTCTTCCAGGCCGCGGAGTTCGATGGGGCTGCCATCCCACTCCGGGGCGTAGAAAGCATAGTACATGGCTCCATCCTTTGAAATCACATGCGCCTCGGGCTTGTCGAAGCCGTAATCGTAAAGGTTCAGGTACTGCCCCATGGAAAGATTCTTGTCGTTGTAGATGCCCACCCACTTGCGCAGGGCGGCCTCTTTTTCGGGCGTGAGCAGGTAGCCGTCCCCCTCCACCGAAGGATTGGGGGCGGGCCAGGTGAATTTGGAACCGATTACGCCGCCTACTCCTATCTGCGTAGGGAAATCGAGTCCTCCGTCGCTGAGTTCCACATGGTCGGCGTAGTAGGCCAGGTCGGGGCACATGGCGGCGTAGACCTTGCGTTTCATGCGTATCTGGGCGCTGGAAGTAGGGTCGGAGGCCACAGCCTGGTTCATGTAAGGAGTATAGAAGAAATTAACGGCGCAGCCGCATGGACATATCTGCACCACGGAGCCGGGCTTGTCGGCCTGCGCCCTTTCGTTTATGGCCTTGAAGAACTCCGGCAGCCGCTCGCAGGCCTGCTCGGGATACTCAAGGCCGCTCGCCGGGTTGTAATCCGGCTCGGACAGATTGAGGTGCTGTCCGTCCAGTTTGAAGCCGTCAAAGCCCCAGTCGAGCATGAAACGGTCTACGAGATTCAAGGTATATGCCTGAGTAAGAGGATTGACCGGCGACAAGTACCAGCTGTCCCACCAGCTTATGTCCTCGTGGCTGCCGTCTTTCTTGACAAGCAGCATCTCGGGATGCTCGGCGGCGAGACGGCTGCCCGGATCGGCCGCCATGGGGGCCCACCATATCTTGGCCTTGAGACCTTGCTCGTGGATGGCGGAGGTAATGCGCTTCATGCCCTCGTCGGTTATGCGGTCGTTTGCGTCCCAGTCCCCTTCGCAAATCTGGTAGCCGTCGTCAACATCCACCCATTTGAAGCCGAGTTCAGCAACTTTTGGAAGGGTACCGATAATCTCATCTGCGGTAAAGTTGCGTTCGTATCCCCATGCGCACCATACAGCTTCGTATGCATCGGCCGGCGAGACGGGGGCTTCGTAGCCGTAAGTCTCGTGCATGTAGCGCGCAAATTCCCTGAGGGGATTGAAGAAGTCGCCGCTGCTCTCCAGTACGAACTGGCCGTAGGCGCGCAGCGTATCACCAGGCTGGAGCGTAAGAGGTTCGTCAAAATCGCGGCGGATACATACGGACGCCTTGTTCCCGCGCCGCTCGACGGGCATCGACACAAGGCGGAGCACGGGCTCGGCAAGGCCAACGCTAAGGTTGGCCGAGGGCGTCCAGAGGCACACCATAGGGATGCCGCCGCCATAGTCGTCCCCGTTCATACCCAGATAGTTGCGCTGACAGAAGCCGGGACCGACGGGGAGCAGCCAGTCAAGCCTGTCCCCGGTGGAACTGGGCTGAAGGCTCCATATCTCCGAACCTTCGACCTCGGTGCGGGAGGTTTCCATAGCAGCGACCTCCAGCGCTTTGCCGGACACGTTGACAAATGCCACGTTCCGCAGCACCATGCCGGGAAAACCGGATGGTGTTTCCGTGCTCACCAGCACCTGTACGCCGTCAATGGCGGAGCCGCGCGGCGACAGCAGCCTGTCCGAAGGCTGCGAGCAGGCGGCGGCAAGCAGGACCAGAGAGACAAGAGCCAAGCGTTTCATACACAATTATATCTTAAGAGTCTGACCGAAACGGGATTCACAGATATCACGGACGGCCTGAAGCGAGCTGAACGCTCCGGTTCCTCCGGCAGCGGTAGTGTTTACGGCTCCGGTGAGATTGCCCGTCCGCTGGCACTCCTCGAGCGGCAAGCCTTGGACGAAAGCGGTTACGAAGCCGGCATTGCAGCTGTCCCCCGCCCCGATGGCATCCACCACGTCGGTATTTAGGAAGGCGGGAAGCACAGTACGGCTGCCGTCCTTGCCTACCAGTACCGATCCTTCCGAGCCGCACTTGAGCATCATGCAGCCGCCAAGATAAGGCAACACCGCGGCTATTGCAGATTCAAGGTCTGCGGCGCCCGTGAGGCACTGCAGTTCCTTCTCGTTGGGCATGAAGACGGTAACTTTGGGGAGCACCGACTTGTAATCCAGCGCCCATGCCTCCACTGGATCCCACTGGGTATCGAGCGATACCGTAACTCCGTTGGCCGCTGCGGCATCCAGGATGCGGTGCACGTCGCGCAGCAGCCCGGACTGCATGAACAGCGAACTGAGATGGATGTGCCGGGCCTGCCGGAAGACCTCCTCGGGGATGTCGTCGAAAGTCATGACGTCCATGGCGCCCTGATAGGTAAGATTGGCCCGGTCCTCGCCGTAGCTCATGCATATAGTGGCGCCGGTGGGGGTGTCTCCCTCGACCAGGTAGCGCGTGTCCACGCCTTTGGCCTCGAGTGAACTGCGGACCAGGGAGCCGAAGGAATCCCGGCCCACCATGCCCACGAAGCAAACCTTGCTGCCAAGGGCAGCCGCATTAGCCGCAAAGATAGCCGTGGAACTGCCCAGGGTAACTGTCATCTCCCGGGCAAA
The DNA here is from genome assembly GCA_946405435.1 of uncultured Bacteroidales bacterium. Lineage (GTDB taxonomy): Bacteria > Bacteroidota > Bacteroidia > Bacteroidales > UBA932 > Cryptobacteroides. Next base: position 46,293 of record CAMJHF010000004.1, on the reverse strand, counting down.
CTTCTCTTTGCCTATCTCCGGCTCGGACTCGATGCCGTTAAGGATTATGTCAACGTTGAGCTCGCCTATGGCGGCAATGTCGTATTGTTTCATTGGAATCAGTTTTATTGCCTTACAAATGTGATAAAAATATTTCGTTTCGCCTAAAAATGTTTCGTTTTCGAAATAAAAAAGATTTCGTTTGCTTTCGTTTTTGTTTTTTTTATTATTTTTGCAAAACAAAACCACAAATTATGACTATTTACGACTCAGCACAAGGACGTCGCTCGGCAATTCTGATGAAATTGCGCGAGGATTCTACCGTTACGGTCGCCCAGCTTAGCCGTCTGTTCGGAGTTTCCGAGGTCACAATCCGCAAGGACCTTTCCATACTCAAAGAGCGCAAACTCCTTATCCGCGTTCACGGTGGAGCGATACTGGAAACGGCAATGTCCCAGGAAGACCCGGAGTTCGGCGGTTTCCATGAGAAGAAACTCATCCACACAAAGGAAAAGGAGGCCATAGGCCGTGCTGCGGCAGCCCACATCAAGGACGGCGACACCATCATGATAGATTCAGGCACCACCGCACTCGAAGTGGCCCGCAACCTCCATCCTTTCCACAACCTCACAATAATCACCAATTCCATCAATGCAATGATGGAGGCCCTGAAGTATGACAGGTTCAAAGTCATACTTCTGGGCGGAATCGTCCGCAGCTCGAGTTTCTCGACCGTAGGCGCCCTGGCGGAATCCAACCTTAAACTCTTCTACTGCGACAAGCTTTTCCTCGGGGTGGACAGTTTCAGCCTGTCCGAGGGGCTTTCCACGCCCAGCGTCGAAGAAGCCAGCACCAACCAGGTCATGATCTCCCGCGCACGCGAAGTAATAGCGGTATTCGACTCATCCAAGATCAACAAGAGGGCCCTGGCCTTCATAGCCATGCCCGACAAACTGAATACGGTAATCATCGACAGCAAGCTGCCCGCGTCTGTCCATAAGCAGCTGACGGATATGAACATAGCTGTAGAAATTGTCGATGTATAGACGCAATAATAAATCTTATCTATCATTTTAATAATATGGCATTCAACACACACAAGGAGATTCTCCAGCAGCCGCAAGTATGGCGCGAAACCTACGACATCATTCTTTCACGCAAGGATGAGATAAAAGCTTTCACCGAAAAGTATCTCGGTCAAGGCTACCAGATAGTGCTCACCGGAGCCGGTTCTTCCGCATACATCGGCAACGCCCTTGAATGCGCGCTGTCGGAAACCCGTTTCCGCGGCGCCCGTTCCATACCTACCACGGATATACTCTCCTGCCCCGGCATTTATTTCGATGCCTCAAGTAAAGTCCTCCTGATTTCTTTTGCTCGTTCAGGCGACAGCCCCGAAAGCATTGGAGCCGTCAAAGCCGTAGAGCAGACCGCCGGCAGCGTAGCCCACATATTCATCACCTGCAACGCCGACGGCGAGCTTGCCAGGACCAAGCGGGACAACATCCTCTGCGTCCTCCTTCCTCCGGAGACCAACGACCTGTCGCTTGCCATGACCAGCAGCTGCACGTCCATGCTGCTTGCCTGCTCGCTGATTTCCAGGATATGGGAAATCGAGGCCCAGAAAGAATACATCGACATCCTGTCCGACAGCATCGCAAAAGCCATCGCCCTCTACGAAGAGGATCTCAAGGCCATGGCGGAAAAGGATTTCAAACGCGCGGTATTCCTCGGCTCCGGTGCCCTCAAGGGAATTGCCGAAGAGTCTAGGCTCAAGCTCCAGGAGCTCTCCGACGGCAACATAATGTGCGCCTTCGACTCGTTCCTTGGCTTCCGCCACGGCCCCAAGGCCGTCATAAACAAAGAGACGCTCATCGTGTACCTGGTTTCCCCCGATCCGGACGTGAGACGTTACGAAATGGACCTCATCCGCACGATACGCAAGCAGGGCAGGTTCATAGCCACCATCACAGTGTGCCAGCAGCCCGTTGCCGAATGTCCCTACACCGAGCTTTCCGTCAAGACCATGCTGCCCAAGGGCTTCCCCATGATCTACGGATGCGCTTCCTACCTATTCGTAGCCCAGCTGCTCGGATACTACAAGTCCATATCGATAGGCCTCAGCCCCGACTCCCCTTCCGCCGACGGCAACATCTCCCGCGTAGTCGAGGGCGTAACACTGTACATTTAACCATTTTTAATAACCTTATGGCAATTTCATCAACTCGCATTCTGACCGTGCTTGCCTCGCTTGCACTGTCTATTACGATGGCCGCACAGAACGTGTCCATTTCGGGACAGGTGCTGGACGCCTCCAACGGCGAGCCCATTATCGGAGCCGGCGTCCTGGTTTCCAGCGGCGGCGGCACCGTGACGGATTACGACGGCAAGTACGTCATTTCCGCCCCCAAGGGCTCGGAGATTGTTTTCTCAAGCCTTGGATACAACGAGCACAGGGAGACTGTTGACGGCCGTACCGTAATCAACGTAACCCTGCAGCCCGACACCCAGTTGCTGGACGAGGTGGTCGTACTGGGATACACGACCCAGAAGCGCGCCGAGCTCTCCAGCGCCGTGGTTTCCATGAGCGGCGAGAAGTTGCATGACGTAACCACTCCCGACGTGGGCAACATGCTCCAGGGCAAGGTGGCCGGCGTCGTGGTAATGAACTCCACCGGCCAGCCCGGTTCGGCTGCCGACATCCGCATCCGCGGAACAGGTTCCATCACCGCAGGCGCGGGTCCCCTGTTCGTGGTTGACGGCGTCGCCGGCGGCAGTTTCAATCCCAACGACATCGAGACCCTCACCGTCCTCAAGGACGCTTCCGCTACCGCCCTCTACGGTGCGGCAGCCTCGGGCGGCGTTATCGTGGTAACCACCAAGAGCGGCTCGCAGGACAAGACCGAGGTCAACTTCAAGGTGAGCGGCGGTATCAAGAAAGCCCTTACCGGGCGCTTCCACGCCATGACCACCCAGGAGATGTACAACTTCGAAAAGACTATGTTCTCCCCCGTCGTTTTCAGCAACAACTATCCCGAGGAACTGCTCAACTACAACTTCGACTGGGTAAACAGCGCCTTCAAGCTCGGCAACGTTCAGGACTACTACGCTTCGGTGACCGGCAAGGCCGGCAAAGTCAACTACTATGTCAGTCTGGACCACTACAACGAGAAAGGTACCCTCATCAATACCAACTTCCGCAAGAACGCCGCACGCCTCAACCTGTCGGTCCCCATCACCGACCGCCTGACCTTGAGCACGCGCCTCAACTACTCCAAGACCTACGACCAGGGAACTTCTTCATGGCGTCTGCTTGAGTATGCATACTATGCAATGCCCTGGGACATCCCCTACGTAATCAAGGACGGCAAAATAACGGACGAGCTTATCTACATCACCGACGACAAGACTCCCCGTTCCGATACGGGCGGCAAGTGGTACACCCAGAACCCCTCCAACATCCTCCACAGCGAGCAGTACAACTACTCCAAGGGCCACGGCGAAAGCCTCACCGGAGACCTGCAGCTCGTATGGAACGTAACCGACTGGCTCACTCTCACTTCCATCAACCGCTACGACACTTCCTACTCATACTGGGAATCCTACACCGACCCCCGCACCTACGACGGTGCCGGCAAGAACGGAGAGCTGGCCAACAGCGACGGCGAATGGAACGGCTGGGGCACCACCGACCTTGCCAAGTTCTACAAGACCTTCGGCGACCATGATGTGAACGCCATCATCGGCTGGGAATACGGCGAGGGCTATTCGCGCGGACTCGGCGCTTCAGGCGTCAACTTCCCTGCAGGCCAGAGAGCCCTGTCCAACACCATCATGAGCCAGATTTCCGGCTCCGACTATCATTCCCGCAGCTGGGCGGTGCTTGGCCAGGCTCAGTATTCCTACCTTGGCAAGTACATTGCCACCGCGTCCATCCGCTACGACGAGAGCTACAAATTCGGCCCCTACAACCGCGGCGGCTGGTTCCCCGGAGTATCCGCAGCATGGATCATCTCCAAGGAAAAGTTCATGCAGAGGCTTCCCGCCATCACATTCCTGAAACTGCGCGGCGGATACGGAAAGACCGGCAACGACAACATTCCCGCATTCCAGTATCAGGACACATTCTCACTGAGCGCACAGTATAACGGCCAGAGCGCCGCGGTGCTCCAGCGCCAGGCCAATTTCTACCTTGGCTGGGAAGAAGCATACATGGCCAGCCTCGGACTCGACGCCACCATCGCCAACAACTGGAACATCTCCCTGGACCTCTACCACACCATCAACTCACGCATCCTGCTGGAGGCACCCCAGGCCCCTTCGTCCGGCTTCTTCGCCAAATTCGACAACGTGGGCAAGGTGCGCAACATGGGCGTGGAGCTTGCAGTTGACGGAGCCATCTTCAACACCAAGGACTTCGGCTGGACCGTAGGCCTGAACATCGGCCTGAACAAGAACCGCGTGCTGGAGCTTCCCAACCACGAAGACATGGTCCTGAGCAAGAGCGAGGTATCCCAGATCCTCCGCGAAAAAGAAGATGTCTACTCCTGGTACATGCCCAAGTGGGCCGGGGTGGAAACCTACTACGACGAGGACGAGGAAGAGTACTACGGACTCCCCCGCTGGGAGAAGGTCAACGAGGACGGCACGGTTGAATATGTCAACAAGTACAACCAGGCCACCTTCCAGATCGTAGGCAGCGCTTCCCCTCTGTTCAGCGGCGGTATCAACACCGGCCTGCGCTGGAAGAACTTCACCCTGACCATGAACGGAAGCTACATGGTGGGCAACAAGATTTACAACAAGACACGTGAGACCATGGACGGAGACGGTGCCTACACCAACCTCAACCAGATGTCGCACGACAACGGCCTCGGCTGGGTACGCTGGAACAAGAACAAGAAGAGCACCTGGGAAATCGCAACCCATCCACAGCCGGTGGCCGGACGCAGCGACGGTACCAACAAGGCTTCTTCCCGCTACCTTGAGGACGGCAGTTTCCTGCGCCTTCGCAATGTAACGCTCTCATACGACCTGCCTCTCACCCTGATCCAGAAGATCAAGATGAGCGGCGCCCGCGTGTATGTGTCCGCAGACAACCTCCTTACGCTTTCCCGCTTCTCAGGAATGGATCCCGAGGTGGGAATGGATGCCGACACCTACCACCACGCCGGACTGTATTCGAGCAACTATCCCGTACCTATGTCCGTAGTCCTGGGAATCGACGTCAAATTCTAAATGAGTAAGTTATTATGAAGAAGATATTTGCAATAGGCTTTGCAGCCCTTATGCTGGCATCCTGCAACATGGATTTCTATTCCTCGGATGCTATGACTTCCTCCCAGCTTGCAGACAATCCCGCATCGGCAGTCTATACTACCGACGGTATCTACTCCCTGTTCAAGGACTATCTGGCTTACAAAGGAGAAAGCCCGGATTATCCCAACGGCCGCAACCAGTACCTGCGTCACTACTTCCAGCTTACAGAGCTCCGCAGCGACAACGTAACCGTGTCCGGAACCACTTCCGACCCGTTCGTTCATCCTTACGACTATCAGGACGTCCCCACCGAGGAGAACATCTACTATACCTGGTGGCTTGCGTACAAGATTATCTATGGAGCCAACTCCAACATAGACGCCATCCAGCCCGGAGCATCCGCCGAAAGCGACCACCTGCTGGGCGAGAACTACTTCCTGCGCGCCGTCGGCCACTTCCATCTGGTCACGCTTTTCGCCATGCCTTACAAGTACTGGAAAGAGCATCAGGACGCACCCGGAATCATAGTCCACAGAGGCATGGATTCCTACAGCGGAAACGTTACCCGCGTAACCGTGGGCAAGGTATATGAAGGCATCGTAGAAGACCTTATCGAAGCCCAGAAATACCTGGGCAGCGACGACGTCCGCGCCGACAGGGGCTATGCGTCAATGGATGCCGCCAAGGCCCTCCTGGCCCGTGTTTACCTGTACATGGAAGAGAACCAGAAATGCCTTGACGTCTGCAACGACCTTATGGCTCACGCTCCCTCCGCCGTAACTTCAGGATACGACTATGCCGTATATCCCACCCAGACTTACGCCTCCGACGAGACCATCTGGTGCGTGCGGACCAGCACCGCCGACAAGTTCTTCCAGAACCACCCCACTTCTTCCATCGGTTCGATGTATTTCAACGACGGCAACCAGGGATGGGGCGAGCACTACTGGAGCGAGGAACTCATCGACCTGTTCCAGCGTTATCCCGAGGACAAGCGTTTTGCAGCTTATTTCCGGATGAAAGACCTCAGGAACGACGGCACCAAGATGATCACCTTCCCCATCAAGCTCAGCAGTTCCAACACCACTACCGGTGACGGCATCGTCCACAAACTCACGCCCAACGAAGACGGATCCATCGACTTCAAGTATTCCGGCAAGAGCTACAAGGCGGAGCCTGTGACGGAGGGCGGCTACACCAGGTACTATGTCAACGGAATCGATTTCGTGAGCGGAAAGACCGGCGCATCGCAGAAGAGCCGCGTGTATGTGCGCCCCGACGTCCTTGGAGGCCCCATGACAGGCGAAGCAGGCGACGGAGTACGCCACAACGGAGGTGACTACGTAATTTACTACAACACCAAGTTCGTCGGCCAGGACGGACAGTCAATGCTCACATCTCCCGTCATCCTGCGCTGGGGCGAGGTGGTACTCAACCGCGCCGAGGCAAAGGCCAAGCTTGGAGACACCAAGGGTGCCCTGGATGATGTTAACATCATCCGTCACCGCGCAGGCCTTACCGGCGACGCCGATTTTACAGAGGCCAACTATCAGGAAAGAGGTTATAAAGATGCTGTTGAAGTTGTTCTGGACGAGCGTCGTATGGAACTCTGCTTCGAAGGTCACCGTTTCTTTGACGTTTTCCGCAACGGCAAAGACATGGACCGCCGCTATGTGGGCTTCCACGAATACGGCATCATCAAGCATGACGATCCCAGGATTGCCCTGCTCATCCCGGTGGACGAAATCAACTCCAGCCATATCGAACAGAACAAACGATAATACTATTTAACTCTATTTATTCACTTTAAAACCACAAAAAAATGAAAAAAGTATTTTTAATGATGGCTGTCGCAGCCATGGCACTGGTCGCCTGCAACAAGCCCGACAATGGCGATGATCCCTCCGGTGAGGGAGAAAACAAGGAGTATGCTGCTCCTATCAAGATTGATGGTGACTTCGCCGACTGGGCAGCTCTTGGCGACAAGGTTCAGGTCGTAAAGTGCGCTCCGGCTTCCTCCAACTTAGACCTCAAACTCATGAAGGTCTATGGCGACAAGTATTATGTGTTCGTGTATCTGGAGTTTGACTACTCGGCTTATGAAGCCGTCACCTCCAACTACCTCAACTTCATCATCAACGGCGACAACGATAAGGCCACCGGCGGTTACAAGGGTCCCTTCGATCAGGGCGAGACCCCTTGCGTGGACCTGCTTATCCAGGGTGCTGTCATAGCTGACGGCGTCGATTGCGAATTTGACCCCTATGTCGGCTTGTGGCCTGATACCATGGCAGCAAACAGTCCAGATTGGCCCAGTCCTAGTTGGACTGAGGTTGAAAACAACAATTTCATTATCGGCAAAGGCAGCAAGAAAGCATGGGAGTTCCAGATTACCCGCGAGCTCTATCCTGCCGGCAAACTTGCAAAAGAGTTTGGCCTTGGCGCACTCTGCACAGTCAACGGCTGGGATGCCACCGGTGCCCTCCCCAACGCGGATGCAACCGAGACCAACCCTGCCGGCGAGGCCGATCTGCTTACTGTCAAGTACAACAAATAGTTTTCTTTTTCTCAAGGAGTCAGGCCCGGCCTTCCGGCCTGACTCCTTATTTATTCAATTCAAATGAAACGCTACAGCATCATTGCCGGAATCGCACTTGCCCTGCTTGCAAGCGCCTGCAACCAGAAGGAAGCGGCCTACCGCGGCCTGGAAAAGGTGACCTACACCCCCACCGACGAGATTTTTGCCAATCCCGAAAGGGGACTTTACTCCGGCGGCAGTTACGATTCCGAAGCCGGCAGAGCTTTATCTCAGGGCGTTCTCAAATCGGCAAGAACCGCAGGCAGAACCCTTTACATGCTCGAATTCTGGCTAAAGCCTTTCTTTGAGTCCGACATTTCCGAGGGATACCTCAACCTTATCCGGCAAAGTCTCGAGGCATACAGGGGTACCGGAGTCAAATGCATACTCCGCTTCGGATACTCCGACAATATAAAGGACCTTTCCCACCCCGAAAACGACGCGCCTTTCGACGCATCCGAGGAGCAGATGCTCCGTCATATAGCCCAGCTTAAGCCTATACTTCAAGAGTACTCCGACGTCATCTACGTCATGCAGGCCGGATTCATAGGCTGCTGGGGCGAATGGTATTATACCACCAATTTCAACGGGACCGATATGCAGGCCCGCAAACATGTCGTGGACGCCCTTCTGGACGCCCTCCCCGGAGACAAGCAGATAGAACTGCGCACTCCGGCTTACAAAATGAAAATGTACGGCTATGCACTGGCCGACACCATAAACCGCTCCGAGGCGCATCTGCCCACCACCAAGGCACGCCTCGGAGGACATAACGACTGTTTCCTGGCCGGAGCCAACGATCAGGGAACCTTCCAGGGGAGCGCTGACCGCCAGTACTGGAGCGCCGAGACCAATTACACCATCATGGGCGGAGAGACCTGCGCCATGTCCAAATACTGCGAATGCGACAACGCCCTCAAAGTCATGGCGGCACAGCACTACTCCTACCTGAACATGAGCTACAACCATTCCGTCCTCAATTATTGGGCAAGAAACGATTGCTACGACGAAATCAAGGCCCGCCTCGGATACCGCTTAGCCCTGACCAACGCATACTTTACAAAAAAACCTTCCTCCGGAAGCCCTATGCGCGTCGCCCTCCACATCGACAACAAGGGTTTTGCATCCGTCATGAACCCGAGGGACGCCGAACTTGTGCTTACCGACAAGCTCGGACGCGACGTGGCCTCATGGCCTCTGGAGTCAGACCCCCGCTACTGGATGGCCGGAACCACCACCGTGGTCGACCAGTCCATCGAACTTCCGTCCGGCCTGTCAGGGACATATACCCTCTGGCTCAACCTGCCCGACCCCAGCAGTTATTACCAGGACAACCCTCTGTACTCCATACGCCTTGCAAACGACGGCATCTGGGACGAAGAAACAGGTTACAACAAGCTTCACATCATAACTCTTTAGATATGAAAAAGTTACTTGCAATATGGGCAATTGCGGCCATGGCCCTGACGGCCTGCACACAAAAGAATAATGACACTGACGACCCCGATGACGGAGGGAACACCAGTTATACCGCTCCCATCGTAATCGACGGCAGTTTCGACGACTGGGCCGCACTGGATGCGAGCAAGGTGACCGTGCTCAAATGCGCCGGATCCACTGCCAAGACCGACCTCAAGCTTGCCAAAGTCTATGCCGACAAGTACTATGTCTTCCTGTATGTCGAGTTCGACCTGGCCAGCTACGAAACAGTCCAGGACGCACACTTCCACTTCTACATCAACGGCGACAACGACACCTCCACCGGTGGATACAAAGGCGCATTCGACCAGGGCGAAACTCCGTGCATAGACGTAATGACCGAGGGTGACGTTATCTCGGAAGGTTCAGTTTGCGATTACGACCCTTCAATCTTTATTTGGGGCGGTCCTGCGAACTTTGTAGACTGGAGCGATGAGTATTGGGGCGACTCTATGGTGATTCCAGGCTTTGTCGAGGGTAAGGGAAACAGGAAGGCCTTCGAATTCGGCATAACCCGCGAGCTTTACCCTGCAGGCAAACTGTCAAAGACCTTCACCATGGGCTTCGACATCCTGGTAAACGGATGGGACGCCACCGGCGCCCTGCCCAACACCGAGGCTTCTGAAATCAACCCCGCAGGAGAGGCTCCCCTGCTTGAAGTCAACATCAGTAAATAATGACTAGATTCTGGCTGTACTGTCTTGCCGGGCTGCTGTGCCTCGGCTCCTGCCAACCGGTCGAGAATGACAAGCCCGGCGATGGCGGGAACACGCCTGCCGACCCCCAATTCGTGGTCAGCGGGGCCCCGACGGGCCCGGTGAAGCCTTATTCCAGCTTCATTCTGAACGTATCCTCAAAATCCGACGGCTTCATAGACTTCAAATCCAGCAATAAGGCCGTTGCCACCGTCGCCCTTTCAGGCAGGCGCCAGTACAAGGTGGACACCAAGTCTCCGGCACAAAAGACAGAAGTCAGCATCAGCTTTTCCCAAGAGGCCGACGAGGGTTACGCGGAGGCAAGTGAAACCGTCACTTTCACAGTCCTGCCCGAGACCACCGACACCGATCCCACCATGCCCGACGAGCCCCACGCCGACCTGGAAGGGGTCAAGGTGAGCTTTACAGAGAGCCTGGACGTTCTGGCTAACCCCGAGAGAGGTCTATACCGCTCTCGGAATTACTATTCCAATTCAGGTCCCATCAGCGTCTCGGAAATCAAGGCCCAGCGAATCAGCGGCCATTCTTTGTGGTACTTCGGCTTCTACCTGACCGACTTCATGAACGGCGACATCTCCCAGGCGTTCCTTGACCTGTTCCAGGCAAATATGGACGCTCTGCGTGAGGGCGGCGCAAAATGCATCCTGCGTTTCGCATACAAAGACTACCATAAAGACGGTGAGATCATGGATCCGGAAGTCAAGGTTGTCTTGCGTCACGTCGAGCAGCTCAAGCCTCTGCTGCGAAAGAACGAAGATGTGATATTCGTGCTGCAGGCAGGTTTCGTGGGCTCTTGGGGCGAGTGGTACTACACCTCCCACTTCGGCTTCGCCCCCCGCACCGATGCCGACTACCTGCCCCGCAAGCAACTCACGGAGGCGCTTCTTGACGCACTTCCCGCTTCGCGCCAGATTCAGTTGCGCACCCCCCAGTTCAAGATGCGCATGTTCGGTCTGTCCGTCAAGGATACCATCACCGCAGCGACAGCCCACAACGGCAGCGCCCTGGCCCGCCTTGCAGGCCACAACGACTGCTTCGGGGCATCATCCAACGACTACGGCACCTTCGACAACGAGAAGAACGACCGGGACTTTTGGAAAGGCGACACCCGCTATACCATTATGGGCGGGGAGACCTGCGGCGAGTCCGACTACTGCCTGTGCCCCGCCACTCTGGCCGACCTTAAGGATTACCACTGGACACACCTCAACGAGGATTACCACACCGGTGTCATAGGCCGCTGGAAATCAAACAACTGCTACAACGAGATAGTGGCCCGCCTTGGCTACAGGCTGGTAATGCGGGACCTCTTCTACTCCAAGGACTTTGCCGCCGGGAAGGAGTGCAAGGTAACCCTGCGATTCTACAACACTGGCTTTGCCGCTCCCATGAATCCCCGCAGCGCCTCACTCGTGTGGATTGCAGCCGACGGTCAAAAGACAGAATACCTGCTGCCCGATGACCCCCGCAACTGGCATCCAGGCTGGCATGTGGTGAGCGCGGACTTCACTCCTTCATCCGCCAGGGGCACGCTATACCTGGCACTTGAAGACCCGCTGCTTCCTGGCAGGCCGGAATACAGCATAGCTCTGGCCAACGAGGACGTGTTCGATTCTTCCATAGGTTACAACAAACTGTTCGAAATCAAATGATGCGTCCGCTTCCATACCTTCTTGCATTTGTGCTGCTTGCCGGCTGCTCCGCCGGAGGCGGCATCAGCAGTTATTGGGATGATGTCGATTTAAAGGTAACAGAGTCCAATTACTCCGCAGGCGAGGAGCGCTTTGCACGCTTTGCCGAGCTGCTCGTCAAAGCTCCCGAAAAGGAGGCGGACAAGGCCTTGGAAGCTTTGCTGGACCGCATGAAGGAAGACGAGGTAACCTACTATGTTTACTCCAACTGGATAGAATCTGCCTTCCACAATTACTTTTCACCATGCCGCAATCCCCGCATTTTCGGGAATGCGGCACAGCGTTTTGCAGAAGACGGCATACTCTCCCCCGAGGAGGCGGAGCGTCTGCTGGACCTTGCTGCCAAAGACAGGCTCAACCGCCCCGGAGAGCCCTGCGTCGTCCCGGAAGGAGCTGAAGCAGACAGAGAGGTGCTGTACCTTGTTCTCAACCTGGACTGCCGCACATGCCTTCAGTCGCTGGCCGCACTGGCCTGTGAACACCCTGAGGCCGAACATATCGCGCTGTGCTTCGGCTACAACCCCATCCCGGAAGCCACTGGCTGGAAGTACATCAAGCCCGAAGGTATGGACAACATCTTCGAGCTGGAAGCCGCCCCTTTCTGGTTCCTCAAGGCCGCCGACGGCACTGTAGCAATACCCTATTCATCCGAGTTCGACTCCCCCGTTTTCGCCCGTCCCGAATAATATGAAGTTTCCCCATATACTTACCCTGGCCGCCCTGTGCATCATTTTCACCAGCTACAAGCCGGCGGAAGATGGTCTTTTATACTACACCTGTCCTACACCCTATCCTACGGTCAGCGTCACTCCTCCTCCCGCCGATGCCGAAGTACGCAACATCATCTTCATGATAGGCGACGGCATGGGCCTGGAGCAGATAAGCTGTGCCTGGGTGCTCAACCGCGGGAAGCTCAACATAGACAATTTCACGGTGGTGGGCCTTTCGCGCACATATTGCACGGACAACCTTATTACCGACTCAGCAGCTGGCGGCACGGCCCTGGCCGCAGGGCAGAAAACCGCCTTTGACCACATTGGCTGCGACCCGGACGGAAATCCGCTGTACTCCATTTTCGTCAAGGCGCAGCAGGCCGGCAAGAAGACAGGGTGCGTTACCGTCTGCCACCTTGCCGACGCCACTCCGTGCGACTTCTGCTGTCACAACGCAAGCCGATACGACAGCGATGACCTCATAGCCGACTATGCAGAATGCGGAGTGGATTTCATTGCCGGCGGCGGACGCGACTACTTCGGTCCCAAGCGTGGGGACGGCCGCGACATAGTGGCGGAGATGAAGGCCGCAGGCTACAACTATGCCACTGACGAGCAGCAGCTTATGTCGGCAGGCCTGCCGGTGCTCGGGCTCATGTCCGACGACAACCTGCCCATCGCGGCCAAGCGCGGAGACCTTTTCCGGCACATGACGGCCCGTTGCCTTGAACTGCTGTCGGAGGCTGGCGGGGAGCGCGGTTTCGTGGCCATGATAGAGGGTTCCTGCATCGACGACTGGCTGCACGCCAACCGCATCGACCTTGCCATGGAAGAGACGCTCGACTTCGACCGCACCATAGGCGACGTGCTTCAGTGGGCAGAGAAAGACGGCCATACCCTGGTCATCGTAACCGCCGACCACGCCACCGGAGCCCTCACCCTGCAGGATGGCGACATAAGCAAGGGACGCGTGGGCGTAGCATTCGGCAACGAATCGCACAACGGCATTGCTGTTCCCTTCTTTGCGTGGGGTCCAGGCAGCAGCGCCTTCGGAGGCATACTCGAAAACTCGGAACTCGGCAGAAAGATTGCCGCATTCATAAAATGATACGCAAAATCCTCATATTCAGCCTGATGGCCTTCATGTTCATGATGGCCGGATGCAGTATGGAACAGCCCGCATCTGACGGCTGGTATGAGTTCACCATGAGCGCCGACGTCCAGGAAAGCGCCACCCGCACCTTCTACGAGCAGGACAGAATCTTCTCCTGGAGCCAGGGAGACCGCATCTCGGTACTCTTCCACAACGGCAGCACCAACAAGTTCTTCACTCTAGGCACCAAGACTGTCAGCGGCGCTACCGCCACTTTCTCCGGCTCCATCCAGAGCGGATTCGTGCCCGGAGCCGCCGACACAGGCATCTCATGGGCAATCTACCCTGCCTCCGCGCATACCTACGACAGCGAATTCCCGGTGTTCAACATGCCGGGCACCTTCGACTACGCATCGGACCACTTCTACGCCCTTGTGCCCATGTGCGCCCAGAGCGAGGACGGCAAGTCATTTACCTTCAAACGTCTGTGCGGCACATACAAGTTCTCGTTCACCGGCCTGGGTGCAAGCAAGGTCAGGTTCGTCATAGAGAACCAGAACACCCATCAGCTCTCCGGCACCTTCCCCATAAAGAAGAGCAGCTACAACGACATCTATACCGATCAGAACTGGTGCGCAGCCGGCTCCGACGACCGCAAACTCACATTCATCGAGAACGTAACCGGCGGAGAGGCGTTTTTCTACATCCCCTTCAGGGCGTGGGAGTCAGCGCTCAAGCCGGTCCTTTCGCTCTACGATGCGGAAAGCGGTGAACTCCTTTACAGCAAAACCGCATCCAGGGACTTCAGCGGCTACACATCTTCGATGTCCAAAGTCATTGTCGTTCCTCCCATCGACCTTGGGTCCCTTCCCCCTTCCGGCGCCACCACGGTAACATATACCGAAAGCAGCGACATCATCCTGAATCCCGAGCGGGGTTTCTACAAGGCTCAGGAATACCGAAAGGCTTCCGCCAGCGCCCTGAGTTCCAGCTATCTGGCATCCATGCGCACGGCCGGCCGCTCGCTCATGCTGCTGGAGTATTATCTGACGGACTTCATGGAGTCCGACATCTCGTCTGCCTACCTCAAGCTCATCGAGAACAATTTCAAGGCCCTGCGCGGCGGAGGTGTCAAATGCATCCTGCGCTTCGCCTACAAAGACGGTCACGGCAGCGGCGACCATCCCTGGGACGCCACCGAGGCCCGTGTCATGGGGCACATTGGGCAGTTGAAACCCTTGCTGCAAGAGTACAAGGATGTCATTTTCGTGCTGCAGGCGGGATTCATCGGCTCGTGGGGCGAATGGTACTATACCGACAACTTCGTCATGAACCCTTCGTCCGATGCCGATTACGCCCCCCGCGGACGCGTGCTCGACGCCCTTCTGTCCGCCCTGCCGGCCGACCGCCAGGTGCAGGTCCGCACGCCAAAGTTCAAGATGAAGTTAGTGGGCAGCACGCCCCTTGCAGCAGCTACCGCCCATAACGGCAGCAAGGACGCAAGGATAGGCGGACACAACGACTGCTTCGTAGCCAGCAGCTCCGACCAGGGCACATTCAACAGTGACGCCGAGCGCAGTTTCTGGGCCGCAGACACGCGCTACACCATCATGGGCGGCGAGACCTGCGCCATTTCCGACCAGTGCCACTGCGAGGCCTACGGCAGCAATCCCGGCACCCTTTCCGAGCTGAAGAAATACCACTGGACCTACCTTCACGACGGCTACCGCCAGGAGGTCCTGGACCGCTGGAAGAGCGAGGGCTGCTTCGACCGGATCGACCGTGAGCTCGGTTACAGGCTGGTGCTTGAGGACGGCTCGTTCGGAGCAGCCCGCGCCGGCAGCGACATGCAGGTTACCCTGCATCTGCGCAACCGCGGCTGCGCCGCTCCCATGAACCCCCGCACCGCCTACCTCGTGCTCACATCGGCCTCGGGCAGCGTACTGGGCCGCTGGAGCTTAGATTCCGACCCGCGCTTCTGGGGCCCCGAAGACGGACTCATAACCATCAGCAGGAACATTCCTATCCCTTCCGGAGCCTCCGGCACCGTAAAGCTCAGCCTTTTCCTGCCGGACGCCGACGCCACCTTGGCATCCGACCCTCGATTTGCTATCCGCTTTGCCAACGACGGCGTCTGGGATGCTTCGACCGGCTACAACCTCCTATATACCTTCGGATTGTAATCAAAACAATAATATCATGAAGAAAAAGTACATCAACCCGCAAGCGTGTGAGCTGGAGATGCTTCCCCAGTTCATGCTGGCACAGTCTTCTTCAGTGGACGGCACGGGTACCAACTTCGAAGACCCGGTAATTGTCTCCGACGGCGATTTTAATTCAATGTTCTAAGCTATGACACGCAAACTGTTTTTTCTTGCAGCAGCAGTCATAGTGATTGCCTCCTGCACACAGAAGAGCGCCATCGAGGAGCCTTCTTTCTACGAGTATGAAATCAGCGCCGCAAGCGCTGACCTGGGCAGCAAGACCACTTATGCCGGCGACAAGACTTTCGCCTGGACCGAAGGTGACAAGATTTCCGTACTCTTCCACAAAGGTACCGACAACAAGTTCTTCACCTTCAGCACCAAGACTGTGGACGGAGCTACCGCCACCTTCGCCGGAATGGTTGAAAGCGGTTACGAAATCGGTGCTTCAGACACCGGTGCAAAATGGGCCCTCTACCCTGCCGGCGCGCACAAGTACAATGCTGGCGAGACCAAGCTCATCACCTTCAACATGCCTGCCGAAAACGACCTCTCCGGCACTGTTGCCACCAACATTCCCCTCTCGGCCAAGATAGCCGCCGATGCAAGCGAGACCACCTTCACATTCTATCCTGCAGCCGCCATCATCAAGATCAGGTTTACAGGTATTTCAAAAGCTACCAAGGTCAAACTGCTCTTTGAGGAACAGTACACCCACGCAGTCTCTGGCGACCTCCCCATGAAAGAAGGCGGTTACGTCTCCTACTGGGAGCCCGCCTGGGCCGACCTGGGATCAAGTGGATGCAAACTCGCTATAACCGAGGACGTTGTAGATGGCAATGCCGAGTTCTACATTCCTTTCGCCCCTTGGGACAAGAGGTTCAAGCCTTCCATCACCCTCGTCGATGCCGCTACCGAGGATGTGCTCTACAGCAAAGCTGCCCAGAATTTCCTGCCTTCCACCTATGAGCCACTTCTCACCAGGATGGTGGTACTGCCTGAAATCAAGGCCGGCGATGCAAAGCCCTGGAGTTTCCCTTCGCAGTACGGAATCGACTGGAACGAGGTTTCCACCGCAGTTAACGGAGACACCGGTACAGGATACGATGCTATCGTGTGCCTGAAAGCAAAGGCAGATGCAACCAATCTTTATGTGTATTTCGAAATCAAGAAAGACGCCCTTTACGACGACTCGGGTTACAGCTACTCAAACAATTCACATCTGTACATCGGCGATGGTTCCGGCACCAAAACACATTGGGCCTGGACTGCTCCCTATGTCCATCACTTCGACAGTTGGCTGAAGTACAAAAATGCACCTCGATACATCAACTGGAATGCTGGCTTCGTAGGACAGAGCAACGTAGAGCACACTGGTAAGTACTGCTATGAAGTTGCCATCGGCCGCTCCTCCTATACTGCCCTTGCAGGTTCTTCTGCTACTCTTTGCTTCGAAGTAAACCAGCAGTATGTAGTCGGCGAGACTTGGATGGGCGAAGAAACCCAGATTGGTTTCGCCCCTGCACGCTGGGCTGAAGCTCTCGTTGTTCCTCTCCCGTAATTGTTTAAAATAATAATACAATCATGAAAAAGGTTATTTACACCTCCCCGACCTTACGGACCTACACCATCAACGTAGCCTCCGTCCTCATGCAGTCGGCTACCGTTGGTAACGCATCAGGAGCTAATGCAACAATGGATACTGAAAGCGACTTCGATTCATTCTTCGGTTCTTAATCGATTACTGCCATGAAACGTTTTTACATTCCTTTCCTGCTCATGGCCGCAGCGGCCGTGGCAGCCTGCAACAACAAGGTCGTAATTGATGAGCCCGCTCTCGAAAACGGCAGCTATGTCTTTTCCCTCAAGGCATCTGCTCCCGACGTTGATACCAAAACTGACTACAGTTCCTCCGGCAAGTTCTCATGGGGCGCCGACGATCAGATTTCAGTCCTCTTCCACAATGGGACCGAGAACAAATTCTTCACCCTCACCAACACCTCCGGAGCCGGCGCTTCCGCCGACTTCAGCGGCACAATTGATGAAGGATATGAGATCGGCGGAACCGACGGAAACAAATGGGCTTTATACCCGGCCGGATCACATAGCGTCAGATTTACAGAGTCAGATGCTGCAAAATACCCTATCAGCTTCAACATTCCGGCTGTTACCGACTATACTGCATCATCCTTCTCTGCCAACATTCCTATGTATGCCCTTGGGAGTGACAGCAATATATTTGAATTCCAACATCTTGGGGCAGCATATAAATTCACGTTCACTGACATAGACAGTTCAATTTCCAAGGTCAGATTTGTAGTCGAAAATCAAACTACCTATAGGCTATCTGGTGATGTAAAATTGAGGAATGAGGGAGGAACCTATCTTGACCAAGCTTGGGCAGATGGTGTTGACAAAACTCTTACATATATAAGCAATGTCAGTGAAGGAGATGCTGTTTTTTATGTCCCTGTTAGGTATTATGCCACATGTTTCCAGCCTGTTATCAGTCTCTATAATGCTGAAAATGATGATTTAATCTACACAAAAACAGCAAGCACAGCAAAAGCTATTTCATCTAAGGGACATATTCAGCCTATTAATATTTCCGTAATCGGCTCGGAAATAGTTCCCTGGAGCTTCCCTTCTGCATATGGAATCGAGTGGAACAACGTTACATCTTCCGTAGCAGGCGATACTGGAGAGGGCTACGACGGAATCGTGTGTCTGAAAGCCACGGCGGACGTCGACAACCTGTACGTCTATTTCGAGATAAAGAAGGACGCCATGTACGATGACAGCAGCTACAGTTACTCAAACAATTCCCACCTGTACATAGGCAACGGCACCGGATCCACGGCCCACTGGGCTTGGACTGCGCCATACGTTCACTCATTCAACAGCTGGCTCAAATACAAGAACGCACCTCGTTATATCAACTGGAACTCCGGCTTCGTAGGCCAGAGCAATGTAGAGCATAAAGGTAATATCTGCTACGAGATTGCCATTGCACGCTCCTCCTACAGCGCTCTTTCCGGAACATCCGCCACACTTTGTATGGATGCCAACAAGCAGTACGTAGTTGGAGAATCCTGGATGGGCGAAGAAACCCAGATAGGCTTCGCCCCTGCTCGCTGGAATGACGCCCTGGTAGTTTCACTCCCTTAAACCCATGCCCCAAAAGAAACACAACTGGCTCCTGTATGCCCTGGTGACGATGGTCACCTGGGGCATATGGGGAGCCTTTTCCGACCAGCCGGACTACCCCGCCACCCTCACCTACGTGGTGTGGGCCCTAAGCATGGTGCCTTGCGCCCTGGTAGCCCTGGCGAATATCAAATTCAAACTGGACGTCCGCCCCAAGAGCATACTCCTCGGAATGGGAGTAGGACTCTTGGGCGCCGGCGGCCAGCTGGCTTTGTTCCAAGCCCTCAAATACGGCCCCGGCTACCTCGTAATACCCATGATAGCCGTAGCCCCCATCATCACCGTCATCCTGTCCGCAATCTTCCTTAAAGAGCGCGTAAGCAAGTTCGGTGCAGTGGGAATCGCCCTGGCATTCGTAGCCCTCGTCTGCTTCTCCATATCCGGCAAGAACGACGAAACCGTTACCAGCTGGCTCTGGATACTCTTCGCCGCCATAGTATTCGTATTCTGGGGCGTACAGGCCCTGGTCATGAAACTCGCCAACAACTACGCCCCCGACGCCGAAAGCGTATTCGTGTACATGGCCATCTCCGGCCTCGTGCTCATCCCGGTCGCCCTGGGAATGACCGACTTCTCCCAGCCCTACGACCACGGCTTCAACGGCGCTAGCCTCACATTCTTCATACAGCTGCTCAATGCAATAGGCGCATTCACCCTGGTCTATGCCAACCGCTACGGCAAAGCCATGATAGTGGCGCCGCTGGGCGATGCATGCGCCCCCGTAATCAGCTGCATCATATCCCTGATACTCTACTCCCACATACCCTCAATTCCGCAAATCATAGGTATCGTTGCAGCGATAAGCTGCGTGCTGATACTCAGCCGCGAATAGTTTATTATGAAATTCCGCTTCCTCTTCCCTATCTTCTGCGCAGTGTTGGCGACAGCCTGCTGCTGCACCCCCGACAAACCCGACGACAAGGATACCGACGGACCGGAGAAACCGGACGAACCCAAAACGGAAGTTCCTGGCCCCGGCATTTACAAGTTCGTGATTGCTCCCGACTTGAGCGGCAAAGCCTCCGTGTCTGCGGCAGGCAAGACGGCATGGGAAGAAGGCGATGAAATCCTGGTCACCGGAGGCTATACCCCCGGCAGCGTCACAGTCAGGCTCAAGGCCTCGGACATCTCTTCCGACGGCAAGACGGCCACGGTCAACCTGTCCGAGGTACCATCCTCGGGATACGGCCCCGACCAGTTCTACGCTGCATGGCCGGCGGGCGCCGTGGATACGGAGGACATGTTCACTAACGACTGCTTCAACTTCAACACCACCGACGCTCCGCTGATGTGCGCATGGCTGTCCGGCGACACCTTCTCATTCCAGCATGTCTGCGCGGCCATGAGCTTCAAGGCCGACGGCGGATGGGACGGATGCGTTCTGGCAGGAAGCAACTGGCAGATGATGTCCTATGACTCATGGAGCGTTGAAATCAGCAGCAGCTTTCAGGACTTCGACCACAAGAGAGGCAACTCCGGATACTTCCTCTGCAAGGACCTCAGCGACGGCGGCGCCGTGCTGTACTTCCCCTTCGTGATGAACCTCGAGCATGGCTTCAAGCTGTACATGCGCAAGGGTGACAGCTATCCCAAGGTATACGAGGCAACCTCCGGTCCCCGGCTCACAAGGGGATGCATCCTGGACCTCGGCGACATCAGCTCCTCGCTCAAAGATTACAACGGTCCGGCTCCGGAACTGCCCAAGATGCCCGTGATGGGCAAGACCACCCGTATCGACGTCAAGGAAGTGCCTGAACTCTCCGGCCTGTGCCTCACTTCCGACGGCAGCGCCCTTTGGACGGTCGGCGACAACGGCTGGCTGGGACAGATAAGCTTCGACGGCAAGGTCACCAAATTCTGGAGCAAGTCGGCCGACATGGAAGGCATAACCATTCACCCCGAAACAGGCGACCTCTACATAGCCAACGAACCCCAGAGCGTCTACCGCATCAAGGCTCCTGGGTACGAGAAGCCCGATTCATGGGAGAAGGTGATAACCGTTGACGACGCCAAGGGCTACGGCAACAGCGGCATGGAAGGCATATCGTACTATAAGGACAATATACTCTTTGTGGGCACGCAGACAGGCGCCAACGTTTGGATGTACACCACAGACGGCAAGCTCATGGTCCGAAGGGACGGCAGCATCGTAGAATACAAAGACGGAGACCGCTGCGTAAGCCTCAGGAAAGTATATACAGGCATAAAAGAAGTCGGCGGACTGTGCTACGACGCTGTGAACGACTGGCTCTGGGTAAGCGACTCCGAAACCCACAGGCTCTTTGTGTTCGACGTAGAACTCACCCACCTGCTCGCATCGTACAATGTGCCAGACATCCACAATGCCGAATCCGTATGCGTGGACCACAAGAACTCCTGCGTATGGGTGGGCCTGGATGACGACAGCACCTGCGCCATATTCAGAATCGACTTCACCGGCTTGAACTGAAAACCACGGCATGAAGAAAAGCTATTTGCTATATACTGCAACTTTAATGATTGCAATCTTGTCCGGCTGCAGCAACGGCGCCGGACAGATCGAAGAACCGGAGGAACCTGCCCCCCTTGAGCTCTCGCTTACTATAAACGACGACTGGGTGTGGGAAAAACGCCCCCTGTTGACCGTACATGTGGAGAACCCCAACGGCCAGACCATGACAGCCGAGGCCAAGGCCGTAATCACCACCGACAAGAAGGAGGCCGTTACGACCGTCACGAGCAGCGTCGAGGTGCCCGGGAACACAGGCACGGACATAGTCCTGACCACCGGCGAGGACCTCGCGCCCGGCTTCTACAGGGCAACCTGCAGCATCAACGGCAAAGCCGCCTTGCTCCAGATGAAGAACGGCAAGGCAAGCTCCTTCGTCTTCGGCATTTCGCCGGACAAGATTGTCTCGGAACCTGACAAACAAGCCGACTACGACGACTTCTGGGCAGCCGCAAAGACTCAACTCGCCACCATAGACATGAAGCCGGAACTAACCGAGATCACTACTCACAGCACAAGCTCCCGCAAAGTGTTCCTGCTTGAAATGCAATCCGTTCCCGACGGCCCCGACGGGGAGCCCGTAACAGTACGCGGCTACTACCTCGAGCCTCAGGACGGCGCCAAACATCCGGTGATAGTCCACTTCTTCGGCTACGACGACCAGAAGCCCAAAATCAAGCTTTCCTGCCCCTCGGGTGGCTCCTCGCAGGAATTCGCCGAGCTTTATTTCTCCACGCGCGGACAGATAATCAACAACCGTCCGGCTTCGCTGCGTGTCGAGGACGGCAAGGGCGACTTTACCAACATCTACGGAGACTGGTTCGCATACAGCTTCGGCAACAAGGATGCGTACTATTACCGCGGCGCCTTCATGGACTGCGTACAGGCGGTACGGTTCCTTGCCACCCGGCCGGCCTGCGACATGAACAACATTTTCGCCGAAGGATCGAGTCAGGGAGGCGCTTTCAGTTATGCCTGCGCGGCGCTGAGCGACTATCCTCTCCGGGCTATCGCCCCTTGCGTTGCCTTCCTGGGCGATTTTCCCGACTATTTCAATATCGTGACCTGGCCCGGAGATACCGCCAAAAAGAACAAGGGCACGATGACAGATGAGCAGATGTACGCCTTCCTGTCGTACTTCGACACCAAGAATCTCGCAACGCGAATCTCTTGTGCCGTCATGGCCTGCAGCGGCCTGCAGGACGGCACCTGCCCGCCCCACACCAACGTCGCCCCGTTCAACAATCTCCGGAGCACCGATAAGCAGTATTACTACTACCCCAAGCTCCAGCACGAGATTCCAGGTGACTGGCAGAACAAGTGGATGAAGTTTTTCCGCGAGAGAATACAATAAGATTTGTTATATTTGCTTTGTTAACCATATAACCAACATGAACCTCGAAAGTATTGCAAAGCGCTTCGCCATCGAGGGCGAAGTAAAGGAAATCAAGCCGCTGGGCAACGGCCTCATCAATGACACCTACAAAATTACCACCGACGGTCCCAAAGCATACGTGCTCCAGAGAGTCAACAATGCCATCTTCCAGGACGTGGACCTTCTGCAGCGCAACATTGTCGCGGTGACCGGCCACATCCGCCGCAAGCTGGAGGCTGCCGGCGAGTCCGACATCGACCGCAAAGTGCTGTATTTCGTGCCGGTAAAGGACTCGGAGCGCACATGGCTCTGCGAGGATGGCAAATACTGGAGAATCAGTGTATTCATTCCCGACGCCTACACCTACGAGACCGTAGATCCCAAGTACTCCCGCTTCGCAGGCGAGGCATTCGGCCGTTTCGAGGCCATGTTGGCAGACCTGCAGGAGCCCCTGGGCGAGACCATTCCCGACTTCCACAACATGGAGCTCCGCGCCCGCCAGCTGCGGGAGGCCGTTGCAGCCGATGCGGCCGGCCGCATGGCCGAGCCTGAAGTGCGCGCAATCCTTGACGAGCTTCTCCCCTACGAAGAAGAGATGTGCAAGGCCGAGCGCCTTCACCGCGAGGGCAAGTTGCCCAAGCGCATCTGCCACTGCGACACCAAGGTCAACAACATGCTCTTCGACGCCTCCGGACAGGTCCTCTGCGTCATAGACCTGGACACCGTAATGCCCAGCTTCGTATTCTCCGACTTCGGCGACTTTCTGCGAACTGCGGCCAATACCGTGGCGGAGGACGACCCGGCAGCAGACAAGGTTGACTTCAAGATGGATATCTTCGAAGCTTTCGCCCAAGGGTACATCAAATCGGCAGGCGTCTTCCTCACCCCTGTCGAGAGGGAGAATCTCCCTTATGCCGCTTGCCTCTTCCCTTACATGCAGGCCGTACGCTTCTTTGCCGATTACATAAACGGAGACACTTACTACAAGATCAAATACCCCGAGCACAATCTGGTCCGCACCCGCAACCAGGTTGCCCTCTTCAAGTCCGCTCTGTCCAAGGTCCCTCAGATGAAGGCCATACTCGATACGCTTTAGAATCTTAGAAAACGCACAATATGAAAATCTCCCGCATTTTTGCAGTTTGCGCTGCAGCAGCCCTTCTGCTGACTTCCTGCGCACAGAAACAAGCCGTAATCTCAACCCCCGTGCCGCCCCGCCCTGCCGGCCAGCAGGACATGCTTCAGTTCCGTGCCGACCCCATAGCCGACGTGGGCATAGGCATAGTGGGCGTTGGCGACAGGGGCAGCGGAGCAGTCGAACGCCTGACCTATGTGCCGGGA
Organism: uncultured Bacteroidales bacterium; assembly: GCA_946405435.1. Lineage (GTDB taxonomy): Bacteria > Bacteroidota > Bacteroidia > Bacteroidales > UBA932 > Cryptobacteroides. The sequence goes on along the minus strand of CAMJHF010000004.1, from coordinate 22,170 downwards.
TGCCATGTGGCCGCCGTGTGCGATGTCGAGCCTGACCGCGTGCAGAAGAATCTCGAGGTCCTGGCTTCCCGCGGCCAGCAGGCCAAGGCCTTCTCCGGCTCGGAAGACGCCTACAAGCAGCTTTGCGAAGACCCTTCGGTAGACCTTGTCTACATCTGCACGGACTGGTTGCACCACGTGCCCATCGCACTGTACGCCATGGAGCATGGGAAGCACGTAGCCATCGAGGTTCCCTCGGCCGAGAGTCTTCAGGCATGCTGGGACCTTGTGAACACTTCCGAGCGCACACGCCGCCACTGCATGATTCTGGAGAACTGCTGCTACGACTTCTTCGAACTCACCGCACTCACCATGGCGCAGTCCGGGCTGTTCGGCGAGATCGTTCACGCCGAGGGCGCTTACAACCACAACCTCGACCCCTTCTGGAACAACTACTGGCACAACTGGCGCCTGGACTTCAACCAGAAGCACCGCGGCGACCTCTACCCTACCCATGGCTTCGGTCCTGTGTGCCAGGCCCTTAACATCCATCGTGGCGACCGCCTCACTACCCTCGTATCCATGGACACCAAGCCTTTCAACGGCCCCAAGCTCGTGGAACAGCGCACCGGCAAGCCCTGCACCGACTTCCAGAATGGCGACGTGACCATGACCATGCTGCGCACGGAAAAAGGCAAGACGATCCTCATTGAGCACGACGTCATGACTCCCAGACCCTACGACCGCATGTACCAGCTGGTAGGCACAGACGGCTATGCCGGCAAGTATCCTACCGAGCAGGTCTGCCTGCGGGCAGAGACCAACGGAGAAGTTAACTATCAGTATCTCGACTTCGAAAAGGTATATGAAGGCGAAGAGCTCGAAGCTCTCATGGAGAAGTACCGCAATCCGGTTCTGACTCCCGAGCTTGAAGAAATGGCCAAGGAAGTTGGCGGCCACGGCGGCATGGACTTCATTATGGACTACCGGCTCATCTACTGCCTCAACCACGGCCTGCCCCTGGACATGGACGTTTATGACCTGGCCGAATGGTGCTGCGTGACGGAACTGAGCCGCATCTCCCTGCAGAACGGATGCGTCCCCGTGGAAGTCCCCGACTTCACCCGCGGCGCCTGGAACCGCATCCAGGGCTTCAGCTACGCCTTCGCAGAATAAGTTTTTATTCTATGAAACAGTGTTTTCCAGCCACATTTGAGTAGCATTTCTAATCTCGTATAGCTTTATAGCATAACAGATGGCCGGAGGAAACTGAAGGAAGGGATGTCAATGGCTCTTTTCCATCTGCTATACTCTCAAAGAAATCACGAACAAGCTCTGCATCTGCTCCGGCATGAAGCGGAGCTTTTATTATGTCCGAGAAATCCTCCGCCACGGCTGCGTTGCCTTCCGACCGCAGCACAATCTTGCCGCCTTGGGCCTCCAGTACGCCGCCGCTGCCGGTTATGCGTATGCATCGGCCCTCCTCCAGGCTCGTGCCTTCCAGTTTCATGGTCAGGCGTACTTTTCCATCAAGCACAGCAGTAACTGTCTGGGTATCATAGACATCATTGCCGCAGTGATACACGCAGCGGCCGTAGCGTCCCTCGCGCAGCTCCTTATTGATTACGTCCGAAAGCGAAAGCCCTTCGGGAACGTCAAAGCCGCTCACCCACTCCACGCGCCTCTGATAGAGGTCAACTGCAGAATACCGGCACGTCCTTTCAATCGGGCAGCCGATGCAGCGCAAAGCGGCGCCCTCTGGGGCGGAACTGCTGCGGAAAAGGCTTAGCGAGCCGCTGCTCCGCACTTCCCCGACAGTTTGGGCGCCGGCAAGCCAAAGCAGGAAATCGGCATCGTGGCAGCATTTGGAAAGGAAAATGGGACCGGACTCCCCTGCCTTGGACCATAGTCCGCGTACGAAGGTATGCGCCATGCGGTCGGGGCCAATGTGCTCTACATGGTCTATCCGGGATATTTCCCCTATCGATGCCGCCAGCTCGCGTATGCGCCTGAAATAAGGATGAAAGCGCATCTCGAGGCATACTCCCACTTGTACTCCCGCCCTTTCGGCGGCAGTCTGCAACTGCCTGTACTCCTCCTCGCTCACAGCGGCGGGCTTTTCAAGGAGCACATGCCAGCCCCTCCGTACGCACTGAAGCGCCAAAGGTACGTGCAGCCTGTCCGGGGCTGCCACGATTGCAGCTTCGATTCCCGGATGGGGGGCAGCAAAGAAAGCATCCGCACTGCGGTAGCATCCGGAAGATGGCACGCCGAAGCGCGCAGCCGCCTGCCCCAGGCGTATCTCCTCAGGTTCCACCAGGCAACCCACCTTCACGCCATCCGGAAGGCAGCTCAGGTATTTGCGGGCTCTGTTTCCTGCGCCCAAAACGGCTATATCCATACAATTACAAAGATACACAAAGATTTGGAGAAATGGGAAAATACCATTAACTTGCCCTGGTATGAGGATAGCTGTATATTCTGGTTCTTTCGACCCGCTCCACATAGGACATCAGGCCATCATGGAATACCTGACGAAGGAACGGGCGTTCGACTGGGTGTATCTGGTCATTTCCCCGCAGAATCCGTTCAAGGATCCGACAAAGGCTCTTAATGCCGAGCAGCGCTACCGCGCCGCCATCGCGGCCGTACGCCGCCATCCCGAGCTCCACGTGTGGGTGGACAACATCGAGCTGTCGATGGATCCGCCCCACTACACGATCCGCACTCTGGATGCACTCAGGCGCCGCGAGCCCGACAACGAATTCACCCTCGTGGTCGGCGCCGACAACCTGGAGAACATGCTCGGCTGGCGCGATGCTCCGCGCATACTGACCGAGTATGGAGTGGCTGTCTATCCACGCAAAGGATTCGACGTAGAGGCCATACGCAAGTTCCTGTACGACAAGATGCTGATTCTCCCCTCCCCCTACACCCTGGATTATTCGTCGCTGCACGACACTCCCGGCACCGTAGGCCTCGAAGAATCGGAACGCCTCTACAAGATAGACATCATTGACGCCCCCGTCGTAGACATTTCATCTACCCGCATACGCGAGGGGCTCGCCGCCGGCGAAGACATGTCGGAGTGGATGATGTAGACTATAGCTCAAAATCCACCAATATTGGCCTGTGGTCGGAGGAATTGTAGTAGTTGCTGCGCTCCCAGACCATGTTGGTCCACCGCTCGTTGAGTATCATGGCGTTCTTCACTCGGCCAAACATGGAGGGCGAGGCATACATGAAGTCGTAGCGCGGCGGAGTGTTGCCTGCGGCGTCGTCAGCCCATGTGCGCGTTGCAAAGAAGTGTCCCGGGTACGTGAGGCCGATAATATCCTTGTATGGAGTCTGCTGCGCGATGTAGTCGTGCGAACTTAGGAAAGGACTGTCCTCCGGCAGTCCGTAATGCCAGTTGTCGATGCGCGAACGGGTGTTGAAATCTCCCATCATGAGCCAGTTGTCCTCGCCGGCAAAGGCGGGATTGAAGATGCTCTGCGAACAGATGTACTTTATTTCGGCCTCCCGCTGGGCGTTGCCTCCCCGGCTCTGGGCGGAATCATAATTGGTTTTCTTGATGACAAACTTGGCGTAGTAGCTATAAGCATGTGGCCAAAGGTGAAGTGTCACGAAATTGACCTTTGTGCCGTCTGCATCCACCTGAAACACTCCGGCGCCGTGAGATACAGGCTTGTAGTCCTCGGATTTGCCGTTGTGAGTGAAGTTCAGGGTATCCACACCAGGCTCGGTCTCCGTTATCTTGAGAAGCGTCTTTATGGGGTACTTCGATGTTATGACCTGAGGATAGTAGTCTTCTGCATACAGGCGGTAGCCGCCGATTGCGGCATACTGATGCCCATACGCTTTGGCAAAGCCCTGCCAATGCGAGGGGAAATACCAGTCGGCAGGTGATTTCTTTTCGGTCGAGTGGTCCTTGTAGATACTCTGGGCCTCGCACCACACGCACACGTCCGGATCGTACTTCTTTATGAACTTCAAGAAGTTATCGAACCCGAAGGGCTGGTCGCTCCACATGCCGTTCTGGATATTCCAGAAAAGCACCCTGAGATTCCGCGGAGCACGTTCCATATTGCGCAGAAGCGTCACCCTGATGTCGTCGAGCCAGAATCCATGCACCAGAGAGGTAGAAGTAGAATTGCCGTACCACTGCAGCATAGTGCCGTCGGTGGCCTTCTCGATGTCGGCTGTTATAGTATGCCAGCCACCCTTCAACTGGCCCTCAGAGAAAAGGACTGCATGCTCAAGTCCGTCATGTACTGTAGTGACTTCCAACGGATTGCCATCAAGGGTTACGGCCCTTATCACGCCGCTGAGCATTACCCGGAAGCCGAGTTTGTCGCTGAAGCCATCCACGGTCTTTACCCTGAAACTAACCCTGATGTCGGATACCTCCTTAATCGCGGAGAGCATAGGACTTTGGGCAATCCCCCTCTTTCCGCGGTCGTTGATGCCGCAGCCCAGGCATCCGTCGTACTCGCGGCAGCGGAAAAGGTACACCCAGCCGCCTATATTCTTTTGCTTCACGTAGTCGTTGGAGCAGACATGCGATGTCGCAACCGTCTTCCACTCAGTGGACTTGAACTCAACATGGCTCAGCGGATTCTGCACGTCGTTCTTGAAGTCATCCGACTGAATGTCGGGCCCGCCGTCAGCAGTGAACAGGTCAAAATTTTCTTCCCACAGCACATCGCCGGGTTCGGGGTCGCGGTCCCCTGGCCGGGGCTGCTCTTCAGTGTCTTGTTCCTTTGGCCGAAGGTCGCTGACCGGACTGCCGGAACAGCCATGCAAGGCAACGGCCATGCAGAATATAATTGCAAGCCTGCGCAAACGCATTTTACTCAAGGGCTTTGGTCAGCATGGGCACAAGGTCGTGCTTGCGGTTGATTTTGCGGTGCGGGCGGCATACGCCCTCCCGTTCGGGAGCTCCGAAGGCTCTGATTGCAGCCTCCCCCGCCTTATCGCCGCTGTACAGGACATAGCTTTCTGCGGCCCCGTCCTGGGCGCGGACATCGACTTTGGCGAAATAAAGCGTGCTGCCGTCGTCAAGAGAGCGCATCGCCTCGAGTACACGGTCCAGAAAAGCGTCGAGGGGTTCATGCCCTGTCCAGTCCAGGCTCCCTATCCTGACAGGGTATCCTCCGAGAACGTAGTCGCGCACATCGTCGAGATACATTTCCGTCCCTGTCATTCCGGAGTAATCGTTGTCCGCCTCCATCATGCCCTTGCTTAAATCAGAGAGCTGCCCGGCATCCATCTTCAGTTGCCCGGCAAGAGAGAAGAGAGCCGTGGTGTCACGCTGGGTGGCATTCTTCGTAAGAAAGTGAGTATCAGACATGATGCCGGCAAGAAGCACCGCGGCCGTCTTGTCATCCACATCTACGCCGGCCTTGCCGAAGAGCTCCCACACCAGGGTCGATGCCGCCCCTATCTTTTCCCGGACAACGAAGGGCACGCCGTCGATGTCTCCGGCCTGATGGTGATCGACAATCTGCAGGATCTCAGCTTCCCTGGCCCCTGCGACACTCTGTGCATATTCGGAGTGGTCCGTCAGTATGAGCCTGGTTCCCGAAGCTACGCTTTCCTGCACCGGTGGTATGTCAAAACCGAGGCGGGCGCTGACATACTTGGTCTCGCGGTTGGGAGGCCCCGCGAGTCTGGCTTCGCAGTCATGCCCCAGCCCGCACATCAGGTGAGCCAGCGCAACGGAACTGGCCACGGCATCCACGTCCGGGGCCTTATGGCCGTACACAAGGCAGGTGTCCGGCCCCCAGTCCAGAGAATCGATCTTGGAACGGAGCTCATCGCCTGATCCCGCGCAAGAAAACAATAGAGAACTTCCCAGCAACACAGCAATCATTGGTTTCATTGCGCTAATATAGCAAAAAGACTCAATACTCCGACTCGTAATTGGTAGCCCAGACTATGGATTTGATGATGCCGAAGCCGGGAACCGAAACCATCGGACTTACAGTCGAGAGCCCTTCGAACACCCGCACCATAGTGGTTGTGGAGACATCCAGGAAGTCGATGCTGCCGTCCGAAAGGGCAACGGCAAGCCTCCAGTTCACATCTGTGGGGTTGCCGCCATAGGCAGCGAAAGAACTGTTCACAGGACTGGAGCAAAGCGAAACAATATCAGCCTCGGCGCTGTAGAGCAATCTGTGCGTTCCGGCATCCATGCTGTACACATAAAGGTTCTTGCCCCCGTCTGTAAAATAAAAGAAAGGATTGACCTCAAAATTGGTCGACATCCGCACAATGCTGGAATCCGTAAGCAGGGAGGCTCCGGAGAAAGCCGTCTGTGAAGCTTCGGTAATGGTATGGGCATCCGGGTTTACAGGATCTACGGTAAAACGAAGCAGCTGATAGTCACCGGCTCCGTCAAAGTCCATGAGCGCGACATAGGAAGGATAGAAATTCAGGCCCAGCCCGCTCTCGTCCGTCCCCACCTTCTCATAGGCGCCGGCCGCAAGGCAGCGGGTGCCGGCGCCCAGTTTATCGACACGGCGCATGGCCGGATCGAAACTGCCGTCGGAATCGTAATAGGAAAGGTAAACCACCTTGGGCCGGTAGGAATCATAATTCTGGCCGTATCCCCCTTTGGTGATGATAAGGAACCGGGAAGATGCACCGTCGTACACAAGCACAAGGTCTTCGTCGGCGCACCAGTAACTTACATTCTGGAATCCCTGGAAATAGTCGGCACGGCAGCCGCCGTCGAAGAGCATCGGCATGGATGAGTAACTGCCGTAATACGGGATAGATGAGAACGAAGTGTTCATGCAACGCATGTAGATATTGCCCGTCGAACTCGCAATGAGGTAATAACTGCTTTTCCAGGCAAATCCGTTTATCGTTAAATCCTGTTCAGGTTCCCTGCCTCCTTCGAACTCATCTTTCAGCCACATATCTTTCTGCAATGTTGAGCCGTCCAGGGTAACGCTGCCGCTTGACTGGTTGATGAGAATCTTGGGAAGTCCGGAGATGTATGAATTTGGAATGGCACCGAGCACATAGTAATAATACATGGACTTGGGGCCCGTGCCTATGCCACCATCAATCTGGCGCTCGAGATTATGATGCACATGCATGGTCCTGGGGTTCACGAAGCCCAGGGAGGTCCGGCCGTCGCCGTGGTCGGACAGCACCATCCATCCCCAGCCGACGGAGCTTTTGGAATTCAGAGGATAAGCGTCGCTGAGCCACGTCTCACCGGTAGCGCGGCGTATGACCTTGAACACCACGGCACAACCGCCTATTTTATCGATGGTAATGGACGCTTCATAACCGGAAGCGACCTGGACTCCGTCGATATACCACTGCACATCGAAGTTTTTATCTATCGCCTCCTTGTCCGTGTATCCCTCGGGGAACTTGACAGGGGCGGTAAGTTTGGCCGTCTCTCCGGACAGCACCGTGTAGCCCTCGAGCATAGACAGGAAACTGACGGGAGAGGGGTCAGGGGCCACAATTTCCGAAGTCTTATAACAGGAACAAATGGCCAGCAAGACCGGCAGCAGACATGTGAACTTCTTGAAAATCATAGCGGTATGCTTTCATAAAGGGGCGTAGTGCCGTCGGTATCATAATACTTCCGGCCGGATTCCCACATAACACGCAGCCACTCGCGGAACTCAAGGGCGAAGTCCTTGAATGCTATGGCGGTATAGTTGTCGATGCTCTTTACGAATCCCTTTGAATAAATATTGAAAAGCCTGAATTTAAGCGGAGAATACTGCCCAAGCGCCTGAGTTGTAGCCCACCACGCAGGCTGCAGACCTTCCAGGCTGTCCTCGACCTGTACTTCTGCCTTGCAGTAAGATGCAGGAGATATCTCATAATCGGAACCAGCCCCGGTGATTTCCACCTTGACCGTATAAGATGTGGACAGAAGCCCGGCATCGCGGTTGACCGGTACCCAGAGGGTATCTACGGGAAGGCCTGCGCGGAAAGTAGCGGTGACCGGTTCGCCGTCGATTGTCACCGACAGGCTGAAATCTTTCTCCTCCATGAATCCCCATATCTCGATGGGCAGGGGCACGGAATCCGAAGTCTGGGCCGTAGTGCCCTCCGTGGCAAAATTATACTTTGCCTTCACGCTTCCGTCCGGTCCCGGAATGAAATGCAGGTAATTGTTCCCGTGCCAGGTTTCCAACTTGCTTTCTTCGCAGGAAACGGCCAGGAAAGCCATGGCCGAGAGTATTAAACAGATATACTTTTTCATAACGGGTTCTCGCTTTTGGGTATTGGCAATACGGCGGCGGAAAGCGGCAGCATGTCCGTAAGAACTCTCCGCTTGTAATAGTAGAACATTTCGCCCTCGCAGATGTACTCTTTGCGTGCATCCAGGGTGATCTCGTCCATGAGGGCGGCGGCATCGGTTACGGAAAGCGACAGCGACCTTTCCGCCCCACGGGCCCGCCTTACGGTCTCAAGATAAGAGATCCCCGCATTGATATCGTTTTCCGACGCAGCGAGTTCCGCAAGAATATGGCATACCTCGCTGAAACGTATCAGCGGTATCATAGGATTCTCTATTCTTTCCACCACCTGGTCTGAAGACACGAGGTATTTCCTCGAATAGTAGGTGCGGTTGGAAGCATTGCTTTGCGAGATCGTATAGGTCAGCCTGTAATCCGTATAAATGCCGGTGTTGTCGCTGGCATAGAGCTCGGAGATACCGTTCAAAGGCATGCGTATAATGTTGCTGGAACTCCACAGCACGCCTTCGTACTCGGCCGCGAGGTCTTTATGGTAGGCCGCCAGGATCACATCGTCGCTCATTTTCGCAAAACGGTTGTCGCTTTGAGCCGTGAGGTTCTCCGACGGCGTGAAGCCCAGCCAGTTGCGGGTGGAAGCAAAATCGTTATATAACTCCCTTGCCGCAGCCTTGGCGTTGGGATAATAGGGTTTTCCGGCATAGAGGCACACTCTGGCCATGAGGGCAAGCGACGCCATATAGTTCATCCTCCAGCCACGGTACCAGAAGAACTGCCCCATATTGTCGATGTAGGAACGGCTCTCGAAGCGGTAGCGGGCGCACCAATGCGGAGTGGCCGAACTCATCATGGACGAGTACATGGCTTCGGGATGCAGCTGCGTGTCGAAATTCTTCAGCAGCGGCATGGCCACGGATATATCTGCAATCACCTTCTCCAGGAAGGGTGTGACGCCGAGGGGTGTTCCGGCCGACGCTTCGAATTCGGTCCTGTAGGGAATCCACACGCCGGTCGGGGACGTGGCAGGCGCAGGGGCGAAGAGCCTCAACAAGTCGAAGTGCAGAAAGGCACGGAGCGCAAGAGCCTCGCCGCGGATAAGGTTTTTCTCATCCTCGCCATAGGCGAATTCAGAAGCCGGACAGTCTTCCAGAGACGACAGGAGATTGTTAAGGTTGGCTATAGCTGAATACTGAGAATCCCATATCTCCTGCACCACGCTCTCGGTCGTGGATGAATTGTACTCGAACGCTGCGGCATCCTTGAACTCCTGCAGGGTGTTCACGCCCTGTACCGAAGCATCTGTAACATATTCCTGCGCGGCGGCGCTCAGGAAGCCCCAGGAGAGGTTCCTGCCGTAGAGTGCATTCTCCCCTATCTTGAGGTAAACGCCGTTCAGGGCATTCCGGAAGCCGTATCCGGTAGAGAACAGGTCGTCCTGCGCTATGACGTTCTCCGGAGTGACATCCAGCCACCCGCAAGCTCCTGTAACGGTAAGCAACAGGGAAAGCGCGAAAACATTCAATATCTTTTTCATATCAGAACGACATATTAAGTGAAAAACTGAAAGAACGTGCGAACGGATAGGAAAGGCCGCGCTCCCTGCGTATTGTGGAAACGTAGAACACATCATTCGCAGTTAGGGAAAGACGACACATGGAGATATGTATCTTCTTGAGAACCTGCGGGTCCATATCGTAGGACAGCGTGAGGGAACTCATCTGCAAGGTATTGTCTTTCTGGATAAAGCGGGAGGTGGATCCGGTGGTCACATTCCTGTCACGGATATCCTTCAGGGTTGTCACGTCGCCCGGTTTCTGCCACCTGTCCAGCAACACGCGGCGATCGACATTGTCCCTCGCCATGTTCACGTTCTCGACATAGTTCACCAGGGTCGAGTTGTAGGCATCGCCACCGAAATGGTAGAGGAATGAAGAATACAAAGTAAGCTTCTTCCAGCTGAAACTGGCTCCGAAAGAGCCCTGGCCCTTCGGGGCCGTGTCGCCGATGACTACCCAGTCGCTGGCTGACCATCTGTCGGTAGGCTCGCCATTGGGCCGCAAGAATATTTCCTTACCGTTGGAAGGACTGATGCCCAGCGAGCGCATGCCGGCAATCGCGGTCATGGAGGCTCCTTCATAGTATTTAAGATAAGGGCGGGAGTATTCCGCAGAACTGGAGGAGTAAGGGTTGAAGTCCTTGAAGAGCTCTTCGACCTTTTTGTTATATGCCTCCATCGCCTCGGAAATCTCCACAACCGTATTCTTGTTCCGGGCAAAACTGCCGAAAACAGTTACGAGGAAATCCTTGTCCTGATATGCCCGCACGCGCAGGTCGAGTTCCGTGCCCACGTTCTGCACCACACCCATGTTCTGCTTGCGGGAAGTAAATCCGGTGGATGACGGCAGGGCGAAGTCCGTAATAAGGTCCACTGTGCGCTCATGGTAGCGTGACGCCTTCAGATACACCCTATCTCTCCAGAGTCCTATCTCGGCGCCAAAGTCCAGCTGGTAAGTACGTTCCCACCTGAGGTCAGGATTGCCCATCTGCGACAAGAAAACGCCGTATCCCGTGGGGAACCACTGAGGCTGCAGATCATACAGGTTCAGAGCTGAGTATTGGGAGATGTTGGTCTTGCCGGTGAGCCCGTACGATCCACGCAGCTTGAGGGTGGACAGCACCTTGCTGTCTTTGAGGAAAGAGTAGTTGTGGAAGTTGATGCCGGCGCCGACGGACCAGAAAAGCGACCAGCGGTTCTTGCTGCCGAAAGCCGATGCGCCGTCAACCCTGCCGGTAAGGTCTCCGAAATAGATGTCTCCCCAGGTGTAGTTGCCGGTCAGAAGGAAGCCGAGCAGACGGCTCTTGTCATCTGTACGCACAGGTTTGCCGATTATTTCGGAAGCATGATTCACTCCGGTGAGGTCTCCTCCCGGGAAGCCCCTGTAGGAAGCTGTTTCGTTGCTGCTGTCCGACGAACGGAGATTAGCTGAAAGGTTGGCGTTGATATTGTGCTTGTCTATCGTCTGGTTGTACATTAGCTGCAGCGTGCCGTCGATAAGATAGCCCCGCCCGTATCCGGTGTTTTTGGTTCCGGAAAGCGACAGGGAGGAATTGCCGAATGAAGCCGAACCCGGATCCTTGAATGTGTCCGAGCCGTTCTCCGTAATGGTCGCAGAGCTTTGCAGACGAAGCTTCAGACCCCTTGCTATATTCCAGTTAACCAGCAGGTTGTCAACTATTTCCTGGTAATAGGAAGAGTCGAAACTCTTGTAGTTATGAAGCTCGTAAAGCGGATTCACCAGAGACCAGGCATAGCCCGGCAAGGCCTCAAGCGAACGGGCATAACTGCCATCCGCATTATAAGGCGAAAGATAAGGCTGAAGGTGGGAGTAATCTCCGAAGTTGTTGAAGGGAACGTCGCTGGACTTCCTGTAGGTAAAATTGGCCTTGTTCTTTATCTGGAACTTACCGACGCGGTAGTCTATATAGAAACCAGCGCCCATTACTGTACGGGAAGACAATTGCATGACCCCGTCGTGCAGGTTTCCGTCCAGGGACACGCCCCAGCGCACATCCTGCTCGCCGCCATCCAGATAGACTGAGTGCCTTTGCTTCACGCCGGCACGCAGGCCCATGGAAAGCCAGTAGGTATCTATCCCCCTGATTATATTGTTCATACGGGCATAATAGCCGTTCGAATAAGGGGATATTGACGGATTCGGATAATCATAGAGTCCCGACAGGCTCTCCGCCTCAAGTTTCTCCCTGGCGTTCATGAGGTTGTACGACGAAAGATCCGGGACCTCGAACTGCACCGTTCCGTTGTAGGTCACCCTCAGGCGTCCCGCCTCCGGTGCGCGCAGTTCTATGACTATCACGCCGTTTGCAGCGCGGGAGCCATAGAATGCCGTGGCCGCCGCATCTTTCAATATGCTCACGCTGTGAATGCGCGAAGGGTCGAGGTCGTATATCTTCTCTATATCTACTTCGAAGCCGTCAAGTATGAAAATAGGCATGTTGGAAGTACCCACGAGGGACTGGCGCGACACGTCCGTGACATCCAGGACAGCACTCGTCTGTCCCCTGAGGGAAAACTCCGGAAGAGTATTGGGGTTGGATCCGTTGACGAGGTTTTCCGCCAAACGGAACGACGGATCGAAAGACTGCAGTGCGGAGACCAGGTTGTTAGGATTCACCGCCGCCAGCTCGTCCTTGGTAACCCTTGTGGCGTTACCCGAAAAGCCTTCCTTCCTAATCGGGGAATATCCGGTCACGACAACCTCGTCCAGTGTCTCCTGGGCCTCGACAAGTGCCACATTGAGCGAGGACTGGTTGGTTATCTTGACCTTCTTGGTCTCAAAGCCCATCAAGGAGAATATCAATTCCCCGCCACCTTCCGGACGGCGTATGCTGTAATGACCCTCAGAATCAGTCATAACTCCCCAGCTATGGGATTCGAATACGATGAGCACGCCCGGCAAAGGGTCTCCGAGCAGCTTGTCAGTAACCGTACCCGACACCATTCCTCCCTTATTTTGCGCTGCCAGCGGAAGCGCCGAAAGGAAGAACAGCAGGGGCAATATTATATAAAAGATTCTCTTCATTTTGATTTCAGAATATCTAAAAGGCCCTCGTTGCGTATGATAAGACGCCCGTGCCTGTCCGATGACACACCTTCCGCCAGTTTGTATGTATATTCCGGCTTGTTGCCGTTCATCACTGTGGGAAGATAACAGTAGGATATGTTCCCCGAATCCTTCTTCAGGGCGTCGGCGACCTCCACTATGTGCGTGGAAACCAAGAAGATGGAAGAAGGTATGCGGGCAAAGCGCTTCACCACTTCGAGCGTACCGTCATAGGCGTCCTTGACATTGGTTCCCCTGAACAGTTCATCGAATATAATCAGCATCCTGCGCCCTGCGCCCGCCAGCATGGCCACCCTTTTCAGGCGCCTCACTTCCGAATAGAAGTGGCTGTAACCGCGGCTGATGTCGTCCGGCAGGTTGATGGCCGTGCATATCCCGTCCCTCATGGACAGTTTCATAGACTCGGCTGGCACCGGGAAGCCCACATGAGCAAGGTAAACCGCAATGCCGAGGGCTTTCATGAGAGTGGATTTTCCTGCCATGTTGGCCCCTGTAAGGAAAAGCACGTTCCCCTTTTCGGCGCCGAGATGAATGTCATTGGGCACTCCGGCCTTCAGGAGAGGATGACGCAAAGCTTTGATTTCAAGCGTGTCAAGCCCGTCATCAACCACTTCGGCGCGATGGAAGCCAAGCTTTTGCGAGGCCTCGGCTACACTTATGTATGCGTCTGTCGAACTCAGGAAATCCATAAGTTTGAGGGCTCTGTCCGCCAGCGCACCGTGAAGGGCCGCGTCGGTTGACACAAGCTTGGAGAAACTCCACCTCTCCCCTTCCGGAAACACGGCACAAAGTTTCTCGGATATTTTCAGCATATCGGGAAGGGCCGGCCATAGCCCTGTAAGCCTGCTGTCGGAAGACAGGCTCCTCAAGAAGCCCAGGGACGCACGGGCGATGCGCGCCACCGACCTCGCTCCCGCAAGTACGGCGACATACCCTGTGTCGGCCTTCATGAGCCTTGCCAGCCAGGCGCGGAATCCTGCTCCGCCGGTAAGCGAGCTGCGCTGCCTCGAATCTTCTTCGGCCAGATACGCATGTGCCGTGTCGAACCATTCGCCCTCGAAAGGAAATTCCGTGTTGTTGCCGGCGAAGTATTCTATCAGCGATGCACGCGAAGATATCCTGGCATGGTTGTCGAGCGGAGTAGAAATCATCTCGCGCAGCTTGGCGTCGCCCGCCGCTGTACGTGCCGGGCCGAATAGCGACACCACGGCCTTTCCGTGGGCCACGGACATTATCCCGAGATCTGTTAAGGTCTGTCTGTCAATTATAAAACTCATCTGTCAATATCCCCTCCCAAGATTTCAAGAATATGTTCGGCGCGGATGATGTCCATGCCGTGACGTTCTGTGGAGATTCCGTCTTCCAGACGGTAGGTGTAAACCGGAACGGCGCCAGGACCTGATGAAGAAGAACACAAGCGGCGGAAAAGCACCCCGGGGCACTGCTCCTGCAACGCCTCTCCCACCTCGGTAATGTGAGTAGAGATAATGTAGCGGCAGGACTTGAAGCCGGCGAAAGCGGCAGTCACTTCGAGCGTAGCATCGTATGCATCCTTGACGTTGGTTCCTTTGAAGAGTTCGTCAAAAGCCACGAAATACCGCCCGCCGGAAGCCACCTTCTGGGCGACGGCCTTGACGCGCTGCACCTCCGCATAAAAATGGCTGAGCGACAGCGCGATGCTGTCCGACACATTGATGGACGTGAATAATCCGTCCATGGGCTTGAAGCGCATGGATTTCGCGGGCACCGGGAATCCTGCATGTGCAAGGTAAACGGCGATCGACACCGACTTCATGAAAGTAGACTTGCCGGCCATGTTCACACCGGTAAGGAAAAGCATGTTGGAAGAAGCATCCATATGCAGGTCATTTCCCACAGGATGCTCAAGTGCCGGATGATAGACCCCTTGTATATCAAGGACATCGACGCCGTCCACGGCTTCGGCGCTGCAGAAGCCGCGTTCTTCCGCCACTGCAGCCACGGCCGTATAGAGGTCTATGTCGTATATCAGCGAAAGCATCTCGGCAAGTACGTCCCCTTTATCATGGCGCAGGAGGATATCGTCCCCCAGACTGCTCTTGCGCGGCGTCGCCATCTCGGGAAGTTCCTTCAGCAGACGACTGCGAAGCTCCGCGAAAGGACAGTCCTCCGGCGGCAGCCCTTTAAGGAATTCAAGCATCTTCGCGGCCAGCGAATAAACTGCGAGACGCGCCCGCCTGAGGCTGTCCTGAATGTCTCCGCCGTATATTATACCCTTGATTTTCAGGCCGATGTTTTCAAGCACTGCCGGCAAGAATCCTATAGCGGAAGGGCCTATGAAGCCGGAAGCGTCTTCAATCTGGCCGGCATTGAACGGGAAGGACGTCCCCGCCTTGCGGAAATAGTCGAAAGCCGCCCTGCGACGGTTGATTTCTGCGGCATCGGCAAGCGGCGTGCGGAACATCTCTTCGAGCCTGGCCGAGGCCTTGCGGGTGACGGTACGGTCGAAAATCGGCAGCACTCCGTCTTTGCGGAAGCGCTTCACAAGAGCCAGGTCTTCGATCGTCTGGGAATCGCTTATGAATCTATGCTCACTCATCTGCTTCTCCTCCTTATCAAGAATATTGCTCCGGCAAGCAAGAGCAGGAGCGGCAGTATCAATCTGAAAATATACTTCACCGGCTTCTTCCATGCCCTGTCGAGGAGCCTCATGTGGTTATCTATCGGGGGCTGCCTGTACATGTACACAGGGAATTCACCGCCAGAGAGATAGCGCATGGATTCCATCACCAGGCCATAATTGGCTGAATTCACGCCGGTATGGGTCGTCCTCATCTCACCGTTCGTGATGAAGTCGGCATTTCCGAGGACGATTATCCGTTGTTCCGAGGACCCTACGTTCCTACTGAGGGCGCATGCCACGCAGCCTTCCGGGGCGCGGAGAAGTTCCGTCACAGTAAAACCTTTCGAAGGAGCCTCGCCGCAGTCAAGGGAAAGGGTGCCGTTGCCGCACACCACATAACCTTCATGCTTATAACCATGTATCATGGGAGTCAACGAGCATGCGTCATGGGTAAACTCCGCAACGCAAAGATCCGGATCCAGCTCGGGATAGCTTCCCGCGAGCGGCTCGGCCGAAAAACTCACGCCCAGCATGGAAGATAGCGGAGCAAGCACCTCGCGGCTGTATTTCTTGGCCGCCACAAGCAAACTTCCGCCGCCTTGAACGTAAGCGCGCAGGGCGCCGATTTCAGCCTCATCGAAGTCTTCTCTCGGATCGGCTATCACTATTATGTCGAAAGCATCCAGATTATCGCAGCTTGCGGGAGTCACCTCGAATCCCTGATTGATAAGGGAATAGCGGAAAGTCTTCTCGGCGGCCATGGTGTACAGGCCCTTCTCGCCGGTGGCGTCTATCGTCCTCTCGCCGTGACCGGAAAGTATTCCCACCTTCTCGGCACCGTCGAGGAGCGTCTTCATTGCCGCGGTGATTTCGGTCTCCGCCGGATGTTTGTCCATGTCGTCATACATCCTCAGGCGCGCTTCCTTTCCGTTATATCTCAGGACCCTGAAGAAATTATAGCCTTCAGAAGCGAGGTTCAATTCGGAATCCATAACGTTCAGGGCTGTGCTGTCTATGAATATCTTCTCCCGCAGGCGCTCTGTCTTCATCACAGAACGGGCTATTTCTTCCGTAGTCATGCCACGATACTTCGGACGCGAGGCTATCCTGCCGTCGGGAGAATCATGGTAATAGTAAACATATTTGAAGCTGATGTCGGGCTTGAACCTGCTGTAGCGGCTGAATCGCGACACGTCGCTCAGATAGTTGCGAGGATAGCCATAGTAAGCATCGTTCCCCAGTAAATTCACATAGGTTGTGATTTCCAGCGGGCCGTCCAGCCGGGAAACCACCTCCTGGCTCTGAACGGTAAGAGTGTTGGACTTAACCTGCGTGGCATCTGCATAAACCTTCAGGGCCGGACGGGAACTCACAAATGCAACGGCGAAAAGCACTAAAACCGCACTGCCATAACGAAGAAGGGACTTCCCCAGACCCGGACGGGTGCGGAATGAATCCAGCCTGAAGATGCAAAGCACCAGGAAGAACAAGGTTATCCCCACATAGTATATCACATCCTCGCTGCATATCATTCCTGCGATGAAGCTGTCTGCCCTTCCGGAGATGCCGATCCAGTACGCAATGTCGCGCATTATCGGAATGTCCTGCCCGAAACGCGGAATCAGGTTCATGGCAAACAGAGCCGCAAGAGTGCCTACTGCAGCAACTATCGGATACGACGTCAGGGACGACATGAACAGACCTATGGCCGAATATGCCAGATAGAGCAGATATATGCCGAGAATGCCTGCACACACCGCCAGAATGTCAAAATTCTCCACGAGCGGCCAGGATATAGCCGCAAAGATAAAGGCTTCCGACAGGAATGCGAGACCGAAGACGGCCATGGCGCAGAACTTTCCGAATACGATGTGGGCAGGAGTTACGGGCGAAGACTCGAGCAGCCGCGAAGTTCCACTCTGACGGTCCCGGCTTATAAGCCCCATGGTCAGCAGCGGCACATAAAGATAGAGGTATGACTGCAGCGACACCAAAACGCCGGTCCATTCATTGCTGAACAGCACGCCCGACATGTTTTCCATGCCATATGCGAGTATCTTGCTGCGTATTATGGCAAGCAGCGCACCGGAATACGAGATTCCGGTCTGCACGAAGAGAATAACCAGCAGCAGCCAGGCAATCGGAGAGCAGAAAAGAAGCTTCAGCTCATTTTTCATTATAATCCAAATCTTCTTCATAGCTACCTGGTTTTTCTGATGAAGGTTATAGCGGACATAGCGAGCAGCATAAGCAGAGGTAAAAGACCGATCAGCAGCCACTTGAGCACAAGCACCCCATGGGTGGATATGGATAGGTAGTTGTCGGTGGATTCCGGCCTTGGCGTCTCGACCGGATATTCCCCGCCGCTCAGGAGCCTGAAGGCCTCGTACAGGAAGCCGAAGTTGGCGGCCTGCCTGCCGTAATGCTCGGTCTGCAGTTCTTTATTCGAGAACAAATCGGAATCGCCGAGCACTATATTGGTCTGCGTGCGGCCGTTTGCCTGACGCCTGAGGCATAAGCCCGTGCATCTCGTTCCCGCCTGCACACCGGCGGCAGGAGCCAGTGCCCCGGCCTCGAAATCAGGATTGCCGGCAACCGGAAAGACATCCTCTCCGCTGAACAGGAGCGGGATAGAAATATAATCAGAAGCCTCTGCGCTCACTTCCACGCAGCCTGGCATGGCCACGGTAAAGCCTTCCCTTGCATACTCATCGAGCGAGGGCACAAGTGCGAGCGACTCCTTAGAGAAAGACGAATGAATGATATCCTGCGAAGAGCCGTCGGTGCCGGCACAAGCAAGCACTTCTCCGCCAAGTTTCGCTCCCACAAGCCCGGCCACAGGATCAGCCACGCCCCGGTGGGCCGCATCAGCGCACAGCAGCATATTTCCGCCACGGTCAAGGAACGAGCGAAGGCGCTGCAACTCCCCGGCGCCGAAAGGCTCCGAGGGATCGGCGATGACAAGCACGGACACATCCTCAGGGATATCGGAGGACAGGCTCACGCTCACCGGATCGAAGCCATTGTTGACCAAAGAATGGCGGAACCATGGCCAGGTGGCGAATATGCCATAGGAGTTGTCGGACATGGATGCAATGCTCCGCTCTCCGTGGCTGGTGCTGAACCCAACCCGCACCGCGGAATCTACAAGACGCTTGAAAGCCGCCGATATTTCTTTCTCTTCGGGCAGCTTCTGCATGTCTTCATACATTCTCAGCCATGTCGATGAGCCGTCGGCAAGGGTTATCTTGCGCACAAGACGATAGCCTTCACCCTCAAGATCGGCAGCCTCAGGAAGTGTCTCTACCGGAGGGAACTTACTCACGTCCACGTCATAGGCGTCCGCAAGCAGCACCGCTTTCTCTTCCAGCGACTTGCCGGGGAAACGCCTTTCGAGCGAAGGACTTCCGGCATCGGCGCGGTAGTACACATACTTCAACTTGATATCCGGTTTGAAGCGCAGGTAATTCTTCAGATAAGCCCTGTCGTCGTTGAAGCGTCCCGGGAGGCCGAGATAAAGGTTGGCATCGTCCAGCAGGTTCACATAAGAAGTCATGACCACGGGGCCTTCTACCCTGCGCATGATTTCCTGGCTGGGAACAGTGATGGAGCGCTTGCCTGTGGCCGTGGTGTCTTTAAAGAACATCAGCTTGGGCACCGAAGAAAGCGTCACCACAGCCACCAGGACGGCAGCTGCCGCGCAAGTCTTCCAGAATTTTCCGCGGGTGGTCATGCGCCCTGCGCGCAGGACGGTTATATACAGGAAGAAAGCCGTGACTGCCAGAAAGTAAATCACATCCTCGCTGCATATCAAGCCGGACACAAATTCATTCACGCGTCCGCTCATGCACAACTGCCAGGTCACCCTGCGCACCCATACGATATCCTGTCCTACGGAACCTATGTAATTGAGGGCCGAGAGAGCGGCGAATGTACTAAGGGCGGAGACTACCTGATAGGATGTAAGGGACGACATGAACAGGCCCACGGCCGCATAGGTGCAGCACAAAAGGAAGAGTCCCAGCATGCCTCCCAGCACGAGCGGCACACCAGGATTGTCTATAAGAAGGCATCCTGTCAGCACAAAAACGCCAAGCACTGCCATCAGCGAAAGGCAGTAAACCACCAGGGCGGAATACTTGCCGAGCACGATTTCCACCGGCTTCACCGGCGAAGATCCGAGCAGGGCCGCCGCACCGCCGGAGGTGTCTTTAGGGAACATCCCCATGCTCACGAGCGGGATGAAGAAGAAAAGATATGATTTTACCTTATTGAGAAGGCCCGTACTTGTGGAAGAAAAAAGCCCTTCCGTCACAAAGCTGAGGTGGCCTGCCCCAGCCGCATTCTCCTGCGCTGCCGCAAAAGCGCCGAGCGTATCCGTGAACACCACGGCGCAATAAACGGCAAAGAAAATGAGCATTATCCAGGCTACCGGCGTGGTAAACAGGATGCGTATCTCAGTCCTCGCTATTGACAAAATCTTCTTCATTATCTCTTCCCTATTGCTGCAAGGTGTGCGAAAATATCGTTCATTGAAGATTTTTCGACCTCTATGCCGTATAGCCCCCAACCGCCGTTGACAGCGGCTGCCGCCATCCTGCTCAAAGTTTCACGGTCTCCGTCATAGATTATCCGGAAGCGGTCTCCGTATTCGGAAAGCGGCTCGACCCTGAGCACGCCGGGGACTTTCATCATTTCCTCTTCCAGCGGAGCCCTTTCGAGCGATATCACAAAACTGTCGGGACGTACAGAAGAGTCAAACTCGTCCATGGTTCCGTTGAACACCAGCGCACCGTGCTCGATCATCATAATGCGGCTGCACAACGCCTGCACTTCCGAAAGGATGTGGGTTGAAATAAGCACCGCACGGTCCTTGGAAATGTCCGTAATGAGTTTGCGGACCTCCATTATCTGATTGGGGTCCAGGCCGTTGGTTGGCTCATCCATCACCACCAGGGCTGGATTGTGTATTATAGCCTGGGCAATTCCCACACGCTGCTGATACCCTCCGGAAAGGTTGCGTATAAGGCGCTTCGAATAGTCTGTAAGGCCGCAGCGACGGAGCACGGACTCCACCGCTTCGGGGATGTCCTTTTCCTTCATGTCGCGCAGCCTTGCGGCGAACACCAGATATTCACTCACCGTAAGATCGCCGTAAAGCGGAGGGCGCTGCGGCAGGAATCCTATGCAGGCCTTGGCCGCCACCGGATCAGCGGCGATGTCGTGCCCGCCTATTGTAACCTTGCCTGCCGTCGGCGAAAGGGACCCGCAGATTACGTTCATTATTGTGGATTTACCGGCACCGTTAGAACCCAGGAGGCCTGTAACTCCGCACTCTTCTATGCTGAATGATACATCACGCACCGCCCATTGCAGGGCATATCTGTGTGAAAGGTGTTCAACTGTGACTATTGCCATTTCCATCGAAAGGCGGCAGCCCTATATGGGCCGTCGCTATTTATTTATAATATTGATAATTAAGGACTACCGTTTCTACTGCAAATTAGAAAGCAAGGTTTCCATACATATTCAAGTTGCCGGCCATGTACATGGGGCTGTCTTTGCCGACAGGACGGCCGCTGCAGGTATATTCCTTTCCGTCAACTACATATTTGAACGTGAAGGTAGTCGCGAGAGCGGCTTCTTCGTCAATGCTCAGGACAAGATAAAGAGTAGGGGCGCTGACTCCGAAGAATCCCTTTGCAAGGACCTCACCCTCTCCGGCGAAGACATATTCTATAGTTTTGGCGGAATCTCCGGCGATCTGACCGTTGGTAAGATCGATCGTGGCCTTCTTGGTGGCGATGTTGGTGTCTGCCGACACAACGACCTTGGTAAGTTTCTTACCTTCCACATCCGCAGGGAAATCGGGAGAAGGAACGGTCATCTGGACAAAGGCTGATTTGAAATTACCAAAGTCCTTGGCCGCTGCGCTGTACTCGCTGAAAGGAGCAATTGAAGCATATGCAAAATTATACTTTGCGTCGGGAGAATACTGATCGGGGACAGGATTCTGAACCGTAAGGTCGGGCAGAGGGATAGCGTTAAGATCTTCATTTCCGGCTGCGTAAGGCACATAGGCATAGATGTTATGCTCTCCTGCCTTGAAGCCTGCGGCGGTGCCGGCCGGAGTAAGCGTTACGTTGCCTACGGGGTCACCAGGAAGAAAATAGCCGGGCACATAAGGAGATTCAACCATCTTCAATACCTCGGAAGGTTTGTATTCAAGATTCTTCTGAGGGAAGCCGTCGGAGGTTACAAAAACTCCCACCACATCGTTTTCCAGCCAGCCGTTACCACCATGTAAGTAAGTTGTGTACTCACCCGTAAGAGTGATATCACCAACTATTTGCACATCCTGGGGTTCTTTCTCGCAAGAAGCGAAGACGGCTGCCGTTAAGGCAAGCGCAACAACAAATTTAATCGTTTTCATAAACCAATAATAATTGAATTACACTAAATTGGTCCCAAAGTTACGTCTAAAAAAAGAAGCTTCAAATACCAATTTGTTGGTATTTACCACAATTCTTTTGGATCGCCCCTCAGCCCTTTGGGGTGCAGGGGGATCGTAGTTCGGCAACGAACAATAAAAAAAGCGGCCGAAGCCGCTGTCTTTCATGGGGGTGTCTGAGGGGATCGCCCCTCAGTCCCCTGGGGGTGCAGGGGGATCGTAGTTCGGCAACGAACAATAAAAAAAGCGGCCGAAGCC